>NC_019904.1:1270000-1870000 GCF_000325705.1 Echinicola vietnamensis DSM 17526
GGAAAATACCAATGCCTTTGGCGACCAATACAAATACATCACCGTACTGATAAAATACACCAGGCCAATTCGCTGAAGGACTCCGGGAAACCGAAGATGTGCCAAGTCAAAATAGGGAATGGCTGTCAGCAGTAAGCCCAAGCCGATTAACTTCAGTGCCCTGATCAATGACTTCCTGAGCAGGAAACCTTTTGGAGTCCCTTTTTTTAGTTGGCCCCCAAGCGAGAGTTCTATGGCCACTCCGACGATAAACAAGAAAAAAGGAAATATCAGGTCTGTGGGAGTACAGCCGTGCCATTTGGCGTGTAACAAGGGCGCATAAACATGTGACCATGAGCCGGGATTATTGACCAGGATCATGGCAAATATGGTGATTCCCCGAAAGACGTCGAGGGCTAGAATCCGCTGTTTGGGCATAAAAAAACGATTAGTGGTAAACTAATCGTTAATATATTGATTTAAGTTATATTAAATACTAAAAATTTTAATTTATCTCCTGATCAAAATCCATTACGCTGTTGAGGATCAACTGGACCACGTGATAATAGAAATCTTGGTTTACCTTATCGAAGGTGTCCGTGTCGCGGTGGTAATCAGGGTGATCTTCCACTCCAAAATACACAAACGGGATGCCTTTTGCATGGAAGGGGGCATGGTCAGAAGCACTCGTCCAGTCGTCATGTCCCGATCCGGGGAGGTCATGCCCAAGCTTAAGTGTTACCTTGGAGCCTTTTGCTGCTTCTTCCAAAATGGGTTTTAGCTGTGGATAATGATGGGTTCCACAGGCATAAATCTCATTTTTATCACTTCTACTTATCATATCCATATTGATATTTAGGATGACTTGTTCCAGTGGAAACGGAAAATCACGGACCAAGGCTTTGGCGCCTTGGAGGCCCATCTCCTCTGCATCCAAGGCTGCAAAGATCATGGAATGTGTCGGGCGGTTTTCTGCAAAATAAGTGGCCATGGCTATCAAGGCCGCCGTTCCGGAAGCATTGTCATCTGCACCGTTATAGATTTTACCGTCCTTTTTGCCCAAATGGTCGTAGTGAGCCGTGACCACGATGATTTTATCCGATTCCGTGCCAGGGACAAAGCCCACGATATTGGCGGCATTTTCTACTTTTGTTCCTTTCCCAAAGCTAAAGAGCTGGGTAAAATCATCGTATTGGCTGGTCAGCCCAAGGGCAGCAAACCGACTTTTGATCAGCTTTTGCGCTTTCTTACTGCCTTCGGTCAAAGGTGCCCGGCCTTCCAGGGCATCAGAAGCCAGGAATTGAAAATCCTCCATCAGTTGGGCGCGATTGATCCGCTGGCCGGAAACGCACAAAGGGCTGAGGATAAAGAGCATCAAAACGATGATTTTTGGCATTCTCATGGGATTATGCATGGCTAGAGATAAAGTATATCAATGAAAATACTAATTTAGTCTTTTGGTAAGGTCTAACGCTGGCGAAGCCTCCGTGAATTTTCCAAACGAACATTTGCTGACAAATATGCTCAAAAAATCAAGGATAAGTTTCATGCAATATAGCGAATTATTGCCTTTCGGCTTAAAATCACTTTTGCTCCTGATTTCATTTTTTATGGTGTCATTTCAAATTTTTTGCCAAAGTCAACTGCCTGATTATTTTTTGGATGGAAAGGCCATCGTGTTTGTATCCACTGCGCCTGGTGCGCGGCCTATCATGCAGTGGGAGGGCATTGCCAAAGAAATTCATCCCGCCTTGGTGGAAGCAGGTGGGGATCCAGTGGCCTATTATGAACTGGAAGAAGTAACCCTCTCCGAGGAAATCCAGCGCGCCTATGCCAAGACCTTCAGCCAGCGCCTGATCAAAAATATCGTTATCCTGACGCGCGTCGGGAATGGTGATTTTTACTTGAACATGCTGGAATATTCCGGAAATGAAACCATTATCCCTTCAGCGAGCCCTTGGAGCATCCATTCCTCTGACCTGGAGACGCTCCAAGAACGCCTTGTCGCAGCAGGAAAGGGCGTACGCAGTAAAAACCTGATGCCATTGGATGTGCCCACTTTCTTGCCTCCTCTCGTCGGAGGTGGACAGGCGGCGAGCAATACCGCATCCAGCAACATCCCTGTTTCGGCACGTTTTGTGGCCAAAAATCCCTTAAACCTGGACATCTTTAAATTGGGGATTCCGCTATCAGGAGCCAGTGGGGAGACGGCCTTGCTCACCAAATACCGCTATGACCTCTATGGTAAGTCCGAGGAGGAAGCCCTTGCGGCCCAAAAAGCAGAAAAGGCAAATTTGACCCGTATTTTTGAGCAATATTATCCCCATCAGACGGAATTTCTTACAGAAATCCGTTCTGATGAACAGTTGATCGATGATCGCGTCCAATTTGTCCTGACACGTGTGGAAGGCCGGGAAGCCGACTTGATGGAGAGCATGGGGCTGAACCCCTCAGGCCTCCAAAATCCGGACAGGATTGTCGTTAAATATTACATCAAATTCTTGGTAAGAAACGAGCTGTATATTGGCCCAAAATGGGATGCCGATCCCAATGGGCAGACGGCATTGGTCAATTTTTTGAAGCATTTGCAGATGGAACCCTGACTTCTTCACAGGACGCGAAAGGTCATACCCCTTTGCCCAGGTGATGTTGGATGGCGGTTATTGCTTTGCTGAGCCGCTGATCCAAGTTACCGGAGATGTTGACCACGGGAGCATTGGCAGTGCTCATCAAGC
The DNA here is from genome assembly GCF_000325705.1 of Echinicola vietnamensis DSM 17526. Lineage (NCBI taxonomy): Bacteria > Pseudomonadati > Bacteroidota > Cytophagia > Cytophagales > Cyclobacteriaceae > Echinicola > Echinicola vietnamensis. Next base: position 1,272,715 of record NC_019904.1, read on the forward strand.
GCTCATACCAATCGTAGAAAAATCGTCTCATTTCGGGATCGGGGTATTCACGCTGTGGATCTTCTTCCCAAGGGATGTCGATATCCGTCAGCAGGTAAAGATCATAGTGTCGCTGTGCAATTTGCTCCATGATCCAATCGGCAGTTTTGTGGTATTTGTATTCACTCCAAACATGGATTACGTGGAGGTCGGTATCACAAAACAGCAAGGACTTGGCTTGCTTTAACTTTTGCTCTTCCCGGTTGATTTGGCCTTTGGCTATTTCCAAGAGGTCTTCGTACCGGTATTCCCTGTCCAGCTGCTCAATGTATTCCCGCGCATATTCTGCAACCCATGGCACGCCATAATGTGCCGCTAATGCCTCCGAAAGAGTGCTCTTGCCGGTAGATTCCGGACCAATGACGACAATCTTTTTAGGCTGCTTTGGCATAGGCTTTTGCTGATTTAATCCACGCGATTAGGCCAATAACGGCCAGTACCGTAAAAAACAAAAATTGAAACGAGGTAAGCACCAGTCCTTTGTAAAAATAGAGGGGTACAGACACCAAGTCCGTAATGATCCAAGCAATCCAGTTTTCCACTTTCTTTTTGGCCATCAGGTACATGCCGACGAACGCAGAGGATGTCGTAAACGAATCCCAATACGGCACATCACTGTCGGTATAAGTGGAAAGGACAAGGTAGAGGATGCCATAGGAAACGATCAATAGCAGTATGGCGGAGATCCAGCCTTTCCATTTGAGCCAGGTGACCGGCAATACGGCGTTTCCGGGCTTAGGGTGGGTCCAAACGTACCAGCCATAAATGGACATGGAAAAGTAATAGGCATTGATGCCCATGTCGGCATAAAGCTTCACCTGCAAACAAATCCACACATAAATCAACGTGCTGATAATGCCTGTGGGATAGACCCAAATATTTTCTTTCATGGAAAAAAAGACACTGGCAATGCCAAAAACCACTGCAAATGCCTCTAGCCAAGTCATTTGCTGAAGCCCTGCGACAAAACCATCGATAATCCATTGCCAATCCATGCCTCGAAATAACGTCAAAAATCCGTGAAAACGAAGGGATGCTTGCAGGAATATCGGGGTTTCAAGTAAGAAGTTGGCGGTAGAAGTAGATCAAGCAGAAAAGATGGGGGGTAGCCTATTTCGATGGGTAAATATGTTCTTTGCTACCTTTGGCTGCTGTTTGGCCACGGATGAACATTGATAATCACAGATAGGATGCTTAAGGCGTAGCAAATCCATGGCATTGTGTATAATGTAAACTCGAAAGTTAGCCCCAAAGGGGCGGCACATTCATAGCCATAGGTGAAGCCCATGGTGAATTAACCCATTCAACGTTTTCCGTTTTAGCCGCATTCGAGCGGATGGAGGAAAAGCATCGTTTTAGCGGTGTGAAATTTTCTTTCATAAGACATGTCGAAAATCATCCCCAGAAGTATTGAGCATGGGATGTGCTGAGCCAACACAGGAAAGGATGGCATCTTTGGCCAAAGGGGAAACCTATGGTGACCTCGTCAATGAAACATTTATCCATACCCATTTTCCCTGCTGGATCCCTCGTTACGAGCACGGATCAACAAGGCTAGCAAAAAGTAAAAAGGCTATCCAATTTTGGATAGCCTCTTTGCCATAATATCTTAATTTTATTATCCTTTCAAGCTGTAGTTTGGAGCTTCTCGGGTGACATTGATGTCGTGAGGATGGGATTCATGCACACCTGCAGCAGTGATTTTTACGAATTTGCCATTTTCCTGTAAGTCTTCCACCGTGCTGGTGCCACAATAGCCCATACCTGCTTGGAGACCACCGACTAGCTGATAAAGCACTTCGGATACGAGTCCTTTGAAGGCTACCCGGCCTACGATGCCTTCGGGAACCAGCTTTTTGATATTGTCTTCGGCATCTTGGAAATAGCGGTCTTTGGAACCTGATTCCATGGCTTCCAAAGAGCCCATGCCCCGATAGGTTTTGAACTTACGACCTTGGTAAATGATCATTTCACCGGGTGCTTCTTCGGTTCCAGCCAGCAATGATCCGATCATGATGGAGCTGGCACCTGCAGCAACTGCTTTTACCAAATCACCGGAATAGCGGATTCCACCATCGGCAATGACCGGTACACCAGAACCTTTTAGCGCTTTGGCACATTCAAAGACCGCGGACAGCTGAGGTACGCCTACACCGGCAATGACCCTCGTGGTACAGATACTTCCTGGGCCCACACCTACTTTCACGGCATCGGCTCCAGCCTCGGCCAGGGCAAGTGCTGCTTCCGGAGTAGCGATGTTCCCAACGATTACTTCCAAGTCTGGGAAGGTTTCTTTTATTTTTTTGCACGTATCGATTACGCCTTTGGAGTGGCCATGGGCAGTATCGATCGATACCACGTCCACACCTGCGTCCTTAAGGGCCTGGACACGCTCTACAATATCTGCGGTAACGCCCACTGCTGCACCCACTCTTAACCTGCCGTATTCATCTTTACAGGCATTCGGTTTATCCTTTCTTTTCAGGATATCCTTGTAGGTGATGAGGCCAGTTAACCTGTTTTCCTCATCCACAATGGGAAGTTTTTCGATTTTGTGCTCTTGGAGAATTTCCTCAGCCTGTTCTAGGGTGATGCCAGCTTTGGCAGTGATCAGGTTTTGCACCGTCATGATCTCCTTTACAGGCTTTTGTTGGTCCTTGATAAAACGCAAGTCCCTGTTGGTAATGATACCTTTCAGGTTTCTATCCTTGTCCACCACAGGGATGCCACCAATATGGTACTCCCGCATGATGGCCTCAGCGTCTTTTACTTTGGCATCCACTTGCAGGGTAATTGGGTCCAAAATCATCCCACTTTGGGAACGCTTCACCTTGCGCACCTGAGCGGCTTGCTGATCGATGGTCATGTTTTTATGGACAAAACCCAATCCACCTTCCAGCGCAATGGCAATGGCCAGCTCCGCTTCAGTGACGGTATCCATAGCTGCAGAAACCAAGGGAATGTTCAGCCGGATTTTTTTGGTAAGTTGAGTGGAAGTGTTGGTGTCTCGCGGCAATACTTCTGAGTATCCCGGCACCAGAAGCACATCATCGTAGGTAAGTGCTTCAAAGAGGAATTTATCGGTGTTTAGATTCATGGCAAATTTGGTTAAGGAACCCTATTTGCCCGTCAAAGATACAAACAATTTTGAATGCGAATCAACGTTTGTAAAAAAATAAATAGAAAAAATCCGACAATTTTTATCCATTGATGGAATATTCTTTGGAAGGACTCCTAACACAATTTTTCTGATAGTTGCCATGGGCAAAAGGATCATTGGTGAGGGGTGAAAAAGGGGGCGATTGATTGTTTGCTAACGGCCATTCACCAAACCGCTTGACGTGGCGTATGGCTGCCTTACTTTCTTTTGCTTAAGGCATTCCAAGCGGCCTGGCAGTTATCCAATATCCAAATCAACCGAACCGCATGATCCACGTTGCTGGATGATGAAAAAAATCATCCTACCAAATAGTACCAACCCAGTAACGTCCCAAAGGAAAGCGGAATCCCGATTCCGACCAGTAATGAGGCCAGTTTGGGGTTGAGGTCGTGGTTAATGGCGATGATGGAGCCCGTAATCATGGGAGCCATGGCGGTTTCCATGACGCTGACTTTATAGAGTATATCATCAGGGTTAAAGATCCAGCGGTAGGATATGAAAATCAATACCGGCATAAGGATCAATTTATAGCCTAAGCCATACCAAAGGGCTTTCAAGGAAAGGGTCTGGGCGTTGATCTTTACTTGAAGGCCTACGGCAATCAGGGCAATGGGGGTAAGGGTGGCGGCAAATGCTTTCAGAATTTCATGAGGAATTCCCGTTAGTGTTACTTGGTCGATATTCATGGCAATAGCGATCAAGAAAAACAAGAAGGGCGGAAAGGTCAGTATTTTTTTGGTAACGTCCCGCTTGCGCTGCTTACCATGACCGTAGATGGATGCCACAATGATGGCGATGCTGCTCACGATGATAAATGAACCTGCTTGGTCTACGAGTAAAGCGATCTTTAGCCCTTCTGATCCATAAAGGGCTTCGATGATGGGAAAGCCGATAAATGAGGTGTTGGCCAGTCCGGGGACGATGATGAGACATCCCGTGGTGGTTTTGCTCCAGGAAAACTTCCGGCCCAAGGTTCCAAAAATCAGCCAAGAAAGCCCAAAACTTATCCAAGCGGTCAGGACGGGCAGCAACAGCTCAAAGGAGAGCGCCGTCTCCGGAATATGAAGCAATGCCAGCGCCGGAAGTACAATATAAATAAGGTAGGTATTTAAGGTCTTTGGGGCATTATCGGGCATTTCCTTGACCCGTTGGAGCAGTATTCCGATGGTGAGGCAAAGAATGACGAGGATTAGGTTGGTCATGAAGCAACGTTTAAGAAAAGTTTTTGGTTAAATTAACAGTAATGTAATTTGTTGTTAATCAATATTTTGATTTTATATTGTTTCTTTATGGAAAGAATTCGGCTTACCATGATGAAACTTGTACCTATTCTGATCGATAACAAGCGTATCGTGCAACTTTCCCAACTGACCATCGACCAGGCCAATGACCTGAGAAGTTTTTTGCCCGGCTCCAGTATCAAGCAAATAAGCTATCAAGGCATGGAACTTCAGGACTGTATTGATTTTGAGACCTATGAGTATTGGTGCCAGACCAACCATGTACAAAACGGTACCACGTCCACCATTTGGGATGTATAGCGCCTAGAGCATTCCAAAGTTTTTACGTTTTTCTATAAAATATCCCTGCAATTGGGGGTAAACGTTACTTTTTGCTTCAGGAATTCCAGAAAGGGTGATGTTCATGTCTCCTTTAGCACCATGGTCAATTACTTCCAAGGTCTCGATCAGAAATATAAACTCCTGAAGGCTTAGTGGATGGTCGGATTCTTCTGGCTTTACGGCAAAATCATTCCCATAAAAATCGACCACCTCAAAATAGATTTTTCCATCGAGTGGAGCGGCATATATGCTGATTTCCTCTCCCCATTGGCTTTCCGGATAGGATAGTTTCGCCAGCAGCGCCGAAGGCCCCGTGCCATCAAAGTAGCTCTTTGGTGTAAAATCAAAATCAATCATAGTCCAAAAGTAAGTGATCTGATGCGGAAACCATGGATGGAAGAATGGAATCTTTTCACCTTTTGCTGACGGTTTGGTAAGCCCGCATGCCCCATGGTAAAACCACGGCTAAATAAAAGTGCCACCAAGGCACAAAGTCACCAAGTGTATGTCCTGGTCTGGCATGAAAGGGTTGTGCCCAATGTCTTTTCGTGTCGTATGATTGTCTCGACAGATTGCATACACCAGCCCCGGCGGGGCGTCATGACAATAGCCATGGGGGAATCCCATGGTTAAATCATGGGGCCAAGGGTTGCTGTTTTAGCGGCATGGGCTTTTCTATTCCCCATAGATTCCCGCTAAAACCCATCCAAGTCAGCGGAGAAAAAGGAAGAATACAGATATGAAGGTATTAAAATGTCGGCATGCGGATCCGGCTGGTACAGCCAATATGCTTCATGGTAAGACCACGGCTACATTAAAACGCCACAAAGACGAAAAGTCACCAAGTGCATGTCCTGGCATGAAAGGGTTGTGCCCAATGTCTTTTCGTGTCGATTGATTGTTTCCACAGATTGCTTACACCAGCCTCGGCGGGGCGTCATGACAATAGCCATGGGGGAATCCCATGGTTAAATCATGGGTCCAAGGGTTCCTGTTTTAGCGGCATGGGCTTTTCTATTCCCCACAGATTCCCGCTAAAACCCATCCAAGTCAGCGGAGTAGTCCCAAGGCACTGATTATCGCAGGCCATTTTCCCATCTGGTTTGATGGAGCTGACGGCACAACATTTTTTTGTAAAAAATGCTTTTGTTTTAAAAAATACCTACATTTGCTGTCTATGAATGGTAAGAAAGGCACAAATAGAAATATAATTCGCGAAAGGATGGCTGTCCTTTTGGTGGCTATTTGCTGCTTTATCATTTCCAATTCGCAATATTTTTTGGGTGCTGAGGATTGTACTGCTGAGGCTGTGCAAGTGGAATATTCCCAGCAATCAGGAGATGAAGATCAGGACAATCAAACATTTTTGGATGTAGCAGCGGATGCTGTTGTGGCGCCTTTTGCCAGTTTAGTTGCTACCAGCACCATGAAATTGATCTATGAAATTATAGGCTTTGAAGAGCAACGTGCCATACCACAAGCGACCATGGCGCGATATCCGAGTCACTTTTTGGAAGTATTGTTGGAGCAGATAGTGGCTCCTAATGCACCATAACCCACCTTTTTTCGCTCTCTACAGCAGACAATATTACCTGCTGATCATTCTCTATTGAATTTCAATCAACAATAATTATAGTTATTTCATTTAAGTAAATCATGCAAAACAAAGGGATCATTGTGTTTTTGACAGTGATTGTTACGGCTTTATGCTTGTACTATCTGTCATTTACCTACGTTTCGAGTAATGTCCAAAAGGACGCGATCGCCTATGCAACAGACGCAGAAGGCAATCTTGATTTCGCTAAAAAGCAATCTTACCTGGATTCGATCTGGCGCGAGCCAGTGTACAACTTCCTGGGAATCGAATATACCTTCAAAGAAGTAAAGGAAACCGAGCTCGGACTGGGGCTGGACCTTCAGGGGGGTATGCACGTTACCTTGGCAGTTTCTCCAGTAGAGATCGTAAAAGGCCTTGCCGGAAACAGCAAGAACGAAGCATTCAATGCAGCTGTGGACGAAGCTGAAGAGCTGAGCAAAACTTCCAACGAGAAGTTTGTAGACCTGTTCTATGCCGCTTGGAAAGAAAAATCCGGTGACAAGCAATTGAACACCATCTATGCTACCGCTGCCAATCGCGGAAGGATTTCCTTGGAATCTTCCGACAGTGAAATCCTAAGCATCATCGATGAGGAAGTAGAAAACGCCATCGACCGTTCTTTCAATATCCTGAGAACGCGTATCGACCGTTTTGGAACTTCCCAGCCAAACATCCAGCGGATCCAAGGTACTGGCAGGATTCAAATTGAGCTGCCAGGGGTGGACAACCAAGAGCGGGTGAGAAACCTGCTTCAAGGGGTGGCCAAGCTTCAGTTTTGGCGAGTAGCTGAGATCAATGAATACGGCGATGCCCTCCAACGAATCAATGCCGCTTTAGTGGCTGAAGCTAAGGCCAACAAGCCTGCGGCCGCTGCTTCCGCCGACGCAGATACCACCGGTGCTGCGTCTGATACGACCATGACCGACTTGGAGCGGCAACTTGCCGAAGGGGGTGACGAGACCGATTCTTTGTCTTCTGAAGTTTCTCCGCTTTTCTCCCTATTGAAAGCCAATTACGGATTGGTGTATAACGTGAAGGATACGGTGACCATTAACCGGATCCTGAACAGAGAGGACATCAAACCGCTGCTTCCGCGTGGATTGACCTTTATGTGGTCAGTGAAGCCCCGTGAAGTAGATGGTGAGGAGCTATTGGAGCTTCATGCTATGGAAACGCCAAGAGGGACAGAACAGGCACCCTTGGAAGGGGATGTGATCACCGATGCCAAGCAAGTGCTGGATCAAAGTTCAAATCCTGCGGTAAGCATGAGCATGAATGCTGATGGAGCCAGAAAATGGAGAAAAATGACTGCCGAAAATATCGGCAGAAGAATCGCAGTGGTGTTGGACAATTATGTATACACAGCACCAAATATCCTTGGGGAAATCCCAAGTGGCCAATCTGAAATCACTGGTAACTTCACCATTGAAGAAGCCAAAGACTTGGCCAATATCTTGAAGTCAGGTACTTTGCCTGCACCTACAAATATCGTAGAAGAAGCCATTATCGGCCCGACCTTGGGTAAGGAAGCCCAAGCACAGGGTATCAATTCCATGGTGGCCGGCTTGGTGATCGTCGTGCTGTTTATGATTGCCTATTATGCCAAAGGCGGTTTTGTGGCCATTGCAGCATTGGTGTTCAACATCTTCTTTATCCTGGGAATCCTGGCTCAGCTGGGCACGGCACTTACCTTGCCGGGTATCGCGGGTATCGTGTTGACCATCGGGATGTCTATTGATGCCAACGTTTTGATCTTCGAGAGGATCAAAGAGGAACTGGCAGCTGGGGCAGGATTGCTACAGGCCATTACCAGTGGTTACAACAAGGCATTCAGTGCCATCCTTGACTCCAATGTCACCACATTCTTGACAGGTGCCATTCTTTACGCCCTGGGCCAAGGTCCTGTGAAAGGCTTTGCGATCGTATTGATGATCGGTATCGCTTCCTCTTTTTTCTCTGCGGTATTCATCACGCGCGTGATCGTATACTGGATGAGCAAGAAAGGTGAGCAAAGCAAGATTTCCTTCGCTTCGCCATTTGCCAAAAACCTGTTCAGCAACCTTAACATTGACTTCCTTGGGAAGCGTAAAGTGGCTTACTTGATTTCTACAGGGATCATCATCATCGGCCTTGCCTTTGCGGTGATCAATGGATTGAAATTTGGTGTGGATTTCACAGGTGGTCGTTCGTATATCGTGGAATTTGCCGAGCCGGTGGCTGCATCTGACCTGAAAACGGGATTGGACAAAGCCTTTGACGGCTCTGTAGAAGCCAAGACCTATGGCTCTAATAATGTCATCAAGATCACCACTTCCTACCTGATCAATGACGACTCCGATGAGGCCAACAGTGAAGTAGCGACCAAGGTCCGTGAAGGCATTGCCGATGTGACGGGCTTTAGTTTTGTGGATGAGGTAGCCCAGATGGGAGACAGTTCTTTTGCCATTACCGGTTCTTCTAAAGTAGGAGCGACGGTAGCAGATGACATTAAGAACTCCTCCATGGAGGCCATGTTCTTTGCATTGGTTGCGATCTTCCTTTACATCTTGTTAAGGTTCCGTAAGTGGCAGTATTCGCTGGCTTCTATCATTGCGTTGGCACACGACACCTTGTTTGTGGTGGCTGCTTTTGCGATTGCCAGTGCCTTTGGTGCGACATTCGAAATCGACCAAGTCTTTATCGCGGCGATGTTGACCGTTATTGGTTACTCCATAAACGATACCGTAATTGTATTTGACCGTATTCGGGAAAATATCACTAACCGCGGTACCTCGAAGTTGGTAAAAATGTTTAACGATGCCATCAACCAAACCATGGCCAGAACCTTGATCACGTCATTCACCACCTTGATCGTGGTGATTGTATTGCTGATTTTTGGCGGTGAAGTGTTGAGAGGATTCTCTTTTGCATTGTTTGTAGGGGTACTTGTCGGTACTTACTCTTCCATCTATATCGCTACGCCAATTGTCGTGGATCTGATGAAAAGAGAAATTGCCCAAGAAAAAGAAGAAGCCGAGAAGGTAGCCTAAGTTACCTGAGCTTTTTAGGCATATTTGGGGCACCCTGTTTGAGGACAGGGTGCCTTTTATTTTTATACATCATGGTGCCCTCCCCGTAGCCATAATCCGGCATCAATAGGTTTCTTTTATCATATTGAACCATTCATATAGCTAAAAAATACCATGATCATGGTATTTCCTCCCAGTTTCAAAGCCCGTAATTTAGCATATTGGAAAAATAAAAAGTAAAATCCTTTAGATTTTACGGAGATGGATTTAACGAAGGGGATCAAAAAATGAGTCAAATCGCGTATTTAGGGGTCATTCTTTGCAGTTTAGTGGGGGGTGTGATCTGCTATTTTTATAACAAACCAACTTACAAGTCTACCCACAAGCTACTGCTGATTACGCTCTTGTTTGTGTTTTTGCTAGAAGCAGTGGGTGAATATACCGCCAGTAAGCAGATCAATAATCTTTTGCTTTACAATGTCTGTTGGATATACATTGAATCATATCTCATCGTATACTATTTCTCCTTACTAGAGCACAAGAAAAAGCTACGGAGGCTGTACTTTGTCCTTTTTGGTGTAGCGATGGTCTGGGGGCTGTATAATTCCCTGTTTATTCAGCCGATTCAGACACATTTCCAGTATTACAGCTTACTTCCTATGGGCTTGCTGATTTTGGGATTATCGGTTCGGTTTTTCTATAGCGTCATCAGGTTGGAGAAATATTCCCAGGCCGATTTGCTCAGTATTCCGCATTTGTGGATCGTGGCCTTTATTACTTTCTTTTATGTGGAGGCGCTTACTTTGTTTGGCTTTATGGAGTTTTATGCATCAGCGAATCTGGATATTATCATCGCCTGGACCAAACTGAACAGGATTATTGCCGGGGTCATGTACCTTTCTTTTGGCCTGGCTTTTTACACGCCCAATATATTTGAGAAGAAGCTGGCCTAACAAAGGAATTGGAGGGCTAATGTCCATAAATAGGTAAAAAAGGACTATTTTTCTAACACGATATAATTTATCACCAAAAAACATAAAATGATATGGCAAAAAAAAACAAGCTCACCAAAAAACAATTCAAAGCCGTTACCAGAAAGTACCGGAGCGAAGTGGGCAGTGGTAAGCCCGGCTTGGGTGTGAAAGGCGAAATCACGAACCAAACCCGCTGGATTTGGTTTGAAAGGGAATTGATCGAAAAAGTCCTTAAGCAAACCGATGAGTCCAAAGGCGGGATCAAGTTTTATTTTGGCGAATATGACGAAAGTTTTACCGAGTCTCTTGGGCCGGAGTATGTAGGGAGAATGATGCTGGCGATGGTTCCGTGTAACGAAGGTGATCTGGACAAAAAAGCTGCGGACATGAGAAATTTTGAAGCCATGACCCTCAAGGAAGATGATGGGGAAGATGAGGAAGATGAAGCTGAAAACGGAGGAAGACTCTGTCCTCCAAATTGTTAATGTTCTGAAAATTCGGTAAGGAAGTGACGGTAATTTTTAGCGATTGCTTACCGATATACCGTAGATTTAGCGATTTTTGGTGGTGGATTGCCCTTGGTCTTGGGCAGTTTACCACTGTTTTTAATTGATCATGTCATTTTATGGGATTTAACGTTTACTTATTTAGCATTCTCTTGGGGACGATCACTTGTGCGGGGGTGTTTTTTTTTCCTGAATTACGTACCAGAAGCGGTTCTCATAAATTGCTTTTTGGATTGCTCCTGACCGTGTTGATGTTTGAGTACGTAGCCAATTACTTGGTAGAAAAACATCATCTTCCGAATTTGGTGGTTTACAATGTGTTTTTTGTTTACTTGGAAACCATCCTTATTGTACTGTACTTCTACCGGTTGATGACGAAAAAAGGCAAGCGCTTGATCAGGATCGGATTGACTGCTTTTATACTTATTGGCTTGATAAACAGCTTGTTTGTTCAGGACATCATGGAGAAATTCCAAAACCTAAGCTTCGCCGTAGCGGTGTTACTGATCCTATCGTGTTGCATTTGGTTTTTTTTCGATATTTTCCGCCTCAAGCGCTATCAAAATGTAAACATCCTTTCTGTTCCCGAATTTTGGATTACCACTTCCATCCTATTTTTCTATAGCACAGGATTCGTATACTTTATGCCCATTCGGTATTTTGACACCATGGAGCTGCAACTGTTGGAATTATTGGGAAATGTAAACCGTTTTTTGGCGGGCTTGATGTACCTTATCTTTGGATTTGCCTATTATGCACCCTTGATCTTTAAAAAATAAGTAATATGAATTACGAACCTACACAGATTTTCTTCATTGTCTTCAGTGGGATTATCCTGATGCTTCTGATGAGTGGGTTCATCATCGTAATGGTATTGCTTCATCGCCAGCAGCAGCTTCGCAATCGCCAAAAGATGGAAAATCTTAAGGCAGAATATGACAAGACCATGCTGAAGGTAGAAAAAGAAATTCAGGACCAGACCCTTTCCTTTATCGGGCAAGAGCTGCATGATAATCTTGGTCAGATTCTTTCGCTGGCCAAATTGACATTAAACAGTCCAGACGAAGAGAATTATTCGGAGGGAAAGCGATTGATAAACCACGCCATCAAGGAGGTTCGTTCCTTGAGCAAGCGACTAAACCTCGATTGGGTGAAAGAAGTGAAGTTGGAGGATTTTATCCGTGGAGAGCTTCAAAAGATTGAAAAATCGGGTCTTTGCAAGACGCAATTTGAGACAAGCGCCCAATCGTTGGCGCTTGATCAGGATAAAAAGCTCGTCTTGATCCGCGTCATTCAAGAGTGCCTGAACAATATCATCAAGCATGCGGATCCTTCCATGGTCTATATTTCCCTGGACCAAAAGGATGACCGCTTGAGCGTCACGGTCAAGGATGATGGGAATGGTTTTGATGTGGAAGACAGCTCCAAAGGAATGGGGCTCCATAACCTAAAATCACGCATCGAAACCATTGGTGGAAAACTGACGGTCTCTTCAATTATAGGAATTGGCACAGAAATCAAACTTTTATTGCCGTTTGAATAGATAAAAGTTAAATTAGTAGCTGCAAACACCCTAAAGCAGCTTCAATCGATGACCAAAAAGCTCCCTTTTTCCACTGGATTTCTAAGAATAGGGCTGTAAATTTCCTTTGAACGGGCAGGCACGTTTGTAAATTTCGATACTGAGCAATTTCACCAACTGAATCATGATTCGTGTAGTTTTAGCCGACGACCATAAAATGTTTGCCAAGGGCATCGCCAACCTGCTTGAAAAAGAAGAGGACATTCAGGTGATGGGGGTGTTTACCAATGGCAAAGAGCTAGTGGAGTTTTTGAAGAAGGAGCAAGTGGACCTGGTGCTTACCGACATGAACATGCCCGGAATGGATGGCCTTGCGGTCATTCAGCAGATCAACAAAGAAAAGATAAAGGCTAGGCTCATCGTCTTATCCATGTATGATGATGAAGATATTTTCAAAAAATGCCAAAAACAAGGCGTAGATGGTTATGTGCTGAAAGATGCAGATCCCGACGAACTCATCTATACCATTCGGGAAGTGATCAACGGGCATCATGTCATGCATTTCCAGCGAGTGCTCAAGCAGGTGGACGAAGACCAGTATTATGATGCGTTTAAGCAGAAGTTTAAGCTTTCCCGCAGGGAGCTTCAGATCCTGTCGTTGATCAAGGATGGCCATACGAACCAGTCCATCGCTGATGAACTTTTTCTCAGCATCTATACCGTAGAAACCCATAGAAAAAATATTCATCATAAACTTGGCGTGAATACAGTCGTAGAACTGATGAAGAAAGCCTTGGAAATGAACCTATAAATGACACAACCGCTTAAGACAGGATTGGTAGGCTTTGGCAGAGTCGCTCAGACGATGCATGCGCCCTTGATCCACCAAGAACCATTGCTTGACTTGACAGCTGTGGTGGAAAGACACCATCAAAAGTCAAAGGAGAAATACCCGGCAGTTACCGTTTACAGAAGCCTGGAAGCATTGCTTGCAGAAGCTGACGTAGACCTAATCGTCATCTGCACGCCCAATGAATACCACTTTTCTCAAGCCAAAATGGCCTTGGAGGCGGGTAAACATGTGGTCGTGGACAAGCCCATCACCGTCAGCTCCAGTGAAGCAGAGGCCCTCCTTTCACTGGCCAAATCAAAAGGGAAACTGCTCTCTGCTTTCCAAAACCGCCGATGGGACGGGGATTTCCAGACCATCACCAAGCTCCTCCATGAAGGCACCTTGGGCAGGATCGTCCATTTCGAATCCCATTTTGATCGCTTTCGGCCTGAGCCTACTGAAAACTGGCGAGAACAGCAAGTTCCTGGAAGTGGGATCCTTTATGATCTTGGAGCGCATTTGATCGATCAGGCCTTGTTACTTTTTGGAAAACCAGAATGGGTATATGCGGAGATTTTAACACAACGAAGTGGGGTAGAAGCGGATGATTTCTTTGACCTGACGCTGATGTATCCCACCACCAAAGTGCGGCTCAGTGCCAGCATCCTGATGAATGCCCCATTACCAAAATTTCTGGTGTTGGGTGACAAAGGCAGCTATAGCAAGTATGGTCTGGATGTGCAAGAAGCTGCTTTTAAGGCAGGAATCCTCCCGGGAAGCGATCATTGGGGCGAAGAAGATCCTTCTTCCTATGGAAAGGTTTACCTCGAAGGAACGTCCTATCCTTATCCTACTGTAAAGGGTAATTATTTGGCCTACTATGAAAATATCGCTGAAACCATCTTGGGAAAAGCTACTTTAAAGGTAAAGCCAGAGGAAGCCATCGAAGTCTTGAAAGTCATCGAAGCAGCCCAAAAAAGCCATGCGGAAGGTAAGCGAGTGTACCTTTGATGTCCCTCATTACTGGGAGGAATCAGTTGATTGGCGAAGGGATTGGGGTGATGGTGCTATGGTGGATTGACTTTCCACGCGTGCTTTCAAGGCCTTGTTCATGGCTTCAAAACCATCTTTAGTGGAAGTGAGCAATTGCTTCTTGAATAAGGGAACCAGCCATCCGCTGAACGTTTCTTGATGCAGGAACAGGGTGTTTCCATTTGCCAAAGCCTGAAGCTGAAAGCTGTGCTCTCCATCAAAAAGTCCTTTTATCATCAACTTTCCCTTCCACCGAAATGCTTTGTTCGGGTTGATGGTCATGATCGTTGGCGTAAAAGTCATTCCGGGCAATTTAACCTTGATGCGACTGCCTTCAGCAAGGTGGCCGGAAAGTGACTTTACGAAAGGATTCCATTCAGGATAGCTGTTGGTATCCATGAGGATTTTCCAGACCTCCTGCGAGCTGGCATTGATTTCGATTTGGGTGGTAATTTTCATGTTGTATTCGTTTAGTACAACACAAAATTCAATAAAATACCTCAAAAAAGCCTTGATCTAGATCAAGAAAGGCAATTTTTACGAATTCGGCTGAACGTTTCAGGTGTCATCCCGATCATTGAAGCCAAATAATGCAGGGGAACTTCATTGAAAAGATGACGTTTGAATTGGAAAAGCTGCTGGTAACGCTCCTCGGCAGTCTTGGACAGCAAGCCAAAGACCCTATCCTCCAAGGTAATAAAGCATTTGGCTATAAAGAGCTTTTCCAGTTCGGGCCACGCAGGAAGCACCTCCGGAAGGGAACGATAGGCTTCTTGGTGAATGGTGTACAGGGTACATGATGAAATCGCCTGGATGTTGCGGCGGGCATTTTGGCCAAAGGCCAAACTGCTCAGGTCAGTGGTGAACTCTCCTGTGGAACTTATCCATTGGGTGACTTCCTTTCCATTTTCAGCCGTTTCAAATATCCTTAAATAGCCGCTTTTTAAGAAGCTTAGCTTGTGGCAGGGCTTTCCAGTTTGGGCATAAAAATCACCCTTTTCCATGGTCTCCATCCGAAACAGCTCCGCTAATTGCTCCAGTTGGGCTGTATTTAGCGGAAAATATTCCTTGAGGTAATTTTGAAGCTCAATTTTAGATTCCCCTGCGATCATCATTTCCAAAGGTTTACGGATGCACTACTGTTTTGTGGAAATTTCATAAAAAGAAAGCACAAATAGTAGCGATTGGACTGAGTTTTGCGTAAAGATTACAAACGATAACCACTTTTGATATGAAGCAGGTAATTTATGGAAGCCTTGTTGCCCTGGTACTTTTGAGTGCTTGTACCCAAGAAAAGGCAGTATCCCCGACCGGAACTTTTTATGCGGTGCTTCCCTGTGCCGATTGTCCGGGAATCAGTTATGCGCTTACCCTTCAGTCCGATTCCAGTTATACCGAAAAGATGGTTTATCAGGAAAGGAGCGAAGAGGTCATGGAAAAATCAGGCCATTTCACCATGCAGGAAGACGGATTATTAGCCTTGGAAAAGGAGGAATCTGAAGGCATGCGCCTTTTTCAGGTCCATGGTGACAGTCTTCAAATGCTTGACAGAGCAGGCAACCCCATCGAAAGTCCATTTTCTGACCGCTACTACCTGACCAAAGAGCAACCAGCATCATTTAGCATGGCATTGAAGAAAAAGTCCTTTATAGGTTTCAAAGCAAGGGGAAATGAGCCTTTTTGGTCTTTGGAGATGGATTTCAACAAGCAAATGGTTTTTAAGCCCATGGAAGGTGAGCCGTTCATTGCGCCCGTCCCAGAACCCGTCAGGCCACAAGATGTGAATGCAGTCAGCTATCGGGCAGATACGGAGAAGGGCAGCCTTCATGTAACGATCTTCAGAAAGAAATGCGAAGACACCATGTCCGGGGAAACGTTTGGTTATACCGTTAATATCCGTGTAAAGCAGGGTAAGGATGGTGAATTCCGTGGTTATATGGGATGTGGTGATTATCAGGGAGATTATCGTTTAAATGATATTTGGGCACTAGAGACCCTAGACGGGGAAGCGCTGATCAAAGAAGGTAAAAGCCCAAACCTCGAATTCAATCTCCGGGAAAATCGTTTCTTTGGCTTTGGTGGCTGCAATAGGATCAGTGGAGCACTGTCCATAGAAAATCAGCAGGTTGGTTTTGCCAAGGTGGTCACGACAGAGATGGCTTGTGACCATTTAGCAGCAGAGAAAGTTTTTGTAAAGCATATTACGGACCAAACCTACGATTTTAAGATCGATGGATTGACCTTGACCCTCAGCAATGATCAACATACCATGGTATTCAGAAAAATAGACTAGTGGGTATCGGTAAGGACATTCGCTAGAAGCGCTTGCAAAAACCAACGGCCAAATTCCAGGTGTTATAGCCACGTTTAATGTCCAAGGCAAAGGAAGGAAGGAGTTCCCATTGCTGGCCCATGTCGATGGCATATTCTGTTCCGACCCTAAAAACAGGCAAATTTTCGTGTTTTTCCAGTTCAATGCCCCCGCCACCAAATAGTGCCCAACGTTCTGTCAGCTCGTAATTGGCGACAAGCGCAAAGAGCATGGACCGCTCTCGCTCAAGGTCTTCATTTCGGATGATGTAATGTTCCAGCTCCCAATCCCACATCACACCAATTTCCCAACGCTCATGAACCTTTCTGAAATAATCGAAACCAACGGCCGGCACAAAATAGCCTCCTTCTGATTCTGTTTGGTCCAGATCGTCCCCTTGTGGGATCCAGGTATACCCGAGTGAAAATACTACTCGGTTGAGGGTTTCGTTTTCTGATGGTTCTTCCTCCTCTTGGGCCATGGCTTGGCCTGCGATGAGCAATATGAAAAAAATGATGGTAACCGAGTATTTTATGTTCATAGTGGTGAGGCTTATGCTGGTGCAACAGTGATGTTTAAGCCTAAAATAATTATTTACCCGCTAAAAATCACCTAAGCTGCCAGGTTAGCAAGGAGATTGGATGATTCTTTGCAAACTTATAAGGGAAGACCTTCTCTAATCAAGCGGGCAATTTCTGCCATTCCACGGTCGCTGGGATGCCTGGCCACTCCTTGATCTTCATATTCTCCCAACGCCATATTTTGATCATGCTCGCTGAGATGGGTAATGTCAATTAAGGTCCATCCTTCCCGTTCAGCAGCCCATTTTAGTTGGGCATTCATCACGGGATTGACCCAAAAGGTGGTAGTGACGACCACTTTGCTTGCTTCATCTTTTTTCAGGTAATCCACAAAATGAATCAATGCTTCTCCAAAATTGTGTTCTTTTACCTGATCCGTTTTGACATTTTCCCCTAACCGGACAATGACCAGCTCTGGATCAAATGCCTTGAGTGCAGCATATTGCTCAACATCCAATGTGGAAAAGTTAACCTCAAACGGATAGACATTTTCCCGAATGGCCTCGATGTCCGGGTTATAGGATTTTAGGGAATTGTAAAGAATGCTGAAATAATCATTTTCCGGTCTGCTGGCTGCCATTCCCCAGCCATTGTTCCAGCCAATATCTGGCGCAGGAGGATGGTAGGTGATGCTATTGCCGATGACCAATACTTTATCTACAAGCTTTTGTTTAGGGGCTGGATCGTCACAGCCTGTAAGGCCAAAAAGCATCATTGCCGAGCCACAGAAAAGAAGGAGTAGGGAGGAAAAAGATCGTTTCATTTTGGATGTTAACTTGCGAAATGTGATGTGCTAAATAAATTAATTTCTACAATAAAACCGATCCTCTAGGGCTTCTTTTAGCCTTAGGAACTGTTGCCATTTGGGATATTGGGTGACGTCATGGATGGCCATGACCTCGTCAAACATCTGCTGGGCGGTCTCATACTGCCCGTTGCGGAAGGCACGGAAGGCATGTTTCAGCAGCTGCAGAGCACGGGCAAGTTCCAGTTCCTTTTCAATTTGCTCACTTGCGAGCCGCTGACGGCTAAACGCCAAGCTTTCGGGGCTTACCTTGACACTAAATTCCCGAATGGGGGATTTCAGCACCAGGCCATTTAAGGTGGTACACCTGCTGAGGGCGACATAAGCCTGCCCTGCTTCAAAAGACCTGCTGATATCCAAAATGGCCCGCTCAAAGGTCAAGCCTTGGCTTTTGTGGACGGTGATGGCCCAAGCCAATTTAAGGGGAAACTGGATAAAAGTACCGATTACCTTGGATTCAAGATGTTCCTCTGCTTCATTGTACACAAATTCCACGTTCTCCCAGACCTCGCGATGAACCTCGTAGATAAAGCCACGGCGGTCCTCCACCTCGATCATATCATCGGTCATTTTGGTGACTTTACCGATCATTCCATTATAATACTTGGCATCGGGATTATTGCGCATAAAGATCACCTGCGCCCCGATTTTCAGGGTCAGGTCCACCGGGTCGAAAGGCGCCATGTTCAATGGAAAATCATCCTTTATTTCTGCCCGATAGGTGCGTGGTTCTTTTTTGAGCTCTGCTAGCTTCTGCCGGTTGATTTCGGCGATGGTGGCATTATGGGTGCCAATGAGAATATATTCCTCATCCAAGAGCCCAAAGCGATAATTTTTAGCCGTTTCATTCAATCGCTGAATGTCCGCAGGGGTGTGTTCACTTTCGCGGATTCGGTTGAGCAGGGCCTTAAACTGTTCGTCTTTTTGCCGGTAAATCTTCTGAAGCTCAATGTGCAGGGGCATTAGTGCTTGAAAAGCATGGGAGCTAAAGAAAAACCTGGAGCCGTAATGGGGAGCGAGATGCTCCCAATCCGTATTCCTGACCACCGGCGGCAGCTGGAAGGGATCTCCGATAAAGATCATCTGTACCCCGCCAAAAGGCAAATGCATTTTTTTTCGGTAAACGCGCAAAAGTTGGTCGATCACATCCAGCAGTTCCACGCGTACCATGGAGACTTCATCGATGACGAGCATATCCATCCGATTGATCAAGTCCCGATGTTTTTTACGGTATTGAAACTGCTCGAAAATGTTCAGGCCTTTACCCTTTTCTCTTTTCTTGGGCTGTAGCCTTGGATCTCCGGGCAAGAACAGCTGGCGAGGATCGATTTTAAAAAAAGAGTGGATGGTCTTTCCTTTGGCGTTGATGGCCGCTACTCCGGTAGGAGCTACTACGGCCATGTTTTTGTCTTGGTTAAGCTTTCGAAGGGTATGCAAAAAAGTAGTTTTCCCAGTGCCCGCCTTGCCGGTTAGAAATAAGGATTTATCCGAAAAAAGGGCGACCTCCAATGCATGGATAAACGCCTCGTTATCGGTGTCCAATCCCCTCGCCGAAAACGCTGTATATAGATATTCTTTTATGGAAAAGGCCATGAACAAAGTTAAGGAATGAATTTGGAAAACCTTGGCCAAACCTGTTACCGGGCAAATTGGCTATAAAGAAAAGGAGAACCTTATTCAAAGTTCTCCTTTCCACACACGGCAACTATATTATCTTGGAATCAAAATTCCCGGTAAGGGGCATCCAACAGTTCATTGACTTCCTCTTCCTTGAATCTTGCTTTTTCGGCATCCCAGTGGAGCGTCTTGTTAGGGAAACGACCTGCCAAGGTGCCCAAAAGAATGGTTTCGGTCAGTCGGGAGGCATAGGAGAAGGGTGCACTGCACTCGTCCTTGCCCAGACAGGCATCGACAAATTGGTGATAATGCTTTTTACCCTCACTGGCATAATCCCGGACAGGTTCGCCCAGATGCGCTGTACCGCTAAGGTCAAGTTCTTGGTAGGCATTATCCACAATGAGCTTGGGCAGCTGCATAAAGTGGGGAAGCAGCAATCTCCTTCCATCTTCACCGATGAACATGGCCCCTTGTGCAGGTAATTTTTCTCCATTGGGCAGTTTGAGGTCTTTGTGTTTTTCTGGCGCTCCGGGACCATCATACCAAACCCATTTTAAGGTCTCAGTGGTATGGGCGGTGCCCGGAAAGACGTAGGTTACCTCGTTGTTTTCTGGGAACCCAAAGCCTGTTGGCTTGCGACAATTGTTCTTGATCGTCATTGGCACATCCAGTTCAAGGGCATTGTAAGGGGTATCAAAAATATGTACGCCCATATCACCTAAAGTGCCACAGCCATAGTCCAGCACTTTTCTCCAATTTCCGGGATGATAATACCCTTCTTTATAGGCCCTTTCAGAAGAAGTGCCTAACCATAAATTCCAGTCCAAATTGGATGGTACAGGATCTGACCCTTCTGGGGCGGGACCGTCAAAACCCCAGTTTTTTGGCGACCATGCCCTTACGGTTTTTACTTTACCGATGATCCCATTGCGGATCAAGTGCGTCGCCAGCTGGTAATCATAAAAGGAGTGTACCTGAATGCCCATTTGGGTGGTGATATTATGGTCAGCAGCAAATTTCTTCATGGCCCTGGCTTCAGAGACATGATGGGTCAAGGGCTTCTGGCAATAGACTGATTTACCATTTTCCATGGCTAGCATAGAGGCAGGAGCATGGGTGTGGTCCGGTGTAGAAACCACTACCGCATCTATTCCGTCGGCCATGTCTTTGAACATTTCACGGTAATCTGCATAGGTCTTGGCATTGGGGTGCATGGCTTTGGCAGCAGCCAATGCATTTGTATCCACGTCGCATAAAGCCACCACATCGACCAATTCATGGCTGGAGATTGCCTTAAGGTCTTCCATGCCCATGTTCGATACGCCGATGTGGGCTGTCCGAAGCCTTTTTCCTTTGGCGAGGGACCATACCGATCCGGGAAGCATGGAAACCGCGGCCAAGGCTGCCGTATTTTTGAGAAATGTTCGTTTTTTCATGAAACCAATCTATTTAGAATGTACTGTAATTTATTTCGATTCCTTAACTTTTATTTTAACAAAACCAAGATACAAAAAAAAATAACTTAACTAACGACCATTAGTGTAAGTATTTAAATTTTCTTTCCGTTACTAGGTGTTTGTTTTCCACCTATACAAAATCAACGCATATAAAAAACCACTCGATTTGAAATGTAATACGACATTCATCCAGTTTTCCCCTAAAGGAGAATAATTGCCATGACTTTTCCAATATATTGGACGATCCTGCGATATTAATTATTGTTAATCAGGATGTTAATTAAAATTAAATACTGTTTTGATAAGAATCTATCCAATAGATTGCGGATAGCTATTGGACACGAATCTTATGGAAAAAATTTCTACTGTGTGTTTTTTGATCGTGATTTTACCTTTCTGGGCCGTGGCACAGGAGGACGTAACGGTAAAAGGGAAGGTGATAGACCGTGCCACCATGGCCCCGATACCGGTCGTTAGGATCAGCAGCTCCTTCCAGCGGGTATCCACGAATGATCAGGGGGAGTTCACCATTCAAGCAAAGAAGGGAGATACATTGACTTTTGTACACCTTTCCTACCAAACCCACTCTATCGTGGTCAGTGAGGAGAATAGCCCATTTCAGATGGTGCAATTGACAGAAAGGACATTGGAAATGCAGGAGTTTGAAGTAACGGAAATGCCTTCAGAGCAAACTTTTAAGGAGGCTATCTTAAATACTACGGGCAAGCATGCGATGGAAAGTAATATGATGCAGCGTAATATCAGCACGATTATGATCATAAAGGATCTGGGCTATCACTATGATTACAGCAGCTATGATATGCTACTAAAAAACATTAACCCTAACGGAGGCGTAACACTTTTCTCTAATAATCCGTCCATGGGTATCGTATCGGTATTCAAACGTTTGCTAGGAGGAAAGCCTCAATTGTCAGATCTTTCACCTGGTCCCGTGGATCGCGGCATTACCCGTCCCTTGTGGAGGAATCCGCTGAAATCGGATCCGGTCAAGATTGAATAATATGGATAAAATAACTTATTTATACATAAATTAATTGTTTATCGTTAGATTTATGTAGATAAATTGGTGGTCTAGCCAAAGAAAGTTTTTCGAGCCGAAGGCCTCTTTGGAGACTTTAAAAAGATACCATTATATAATCTATCATAACAAGCATAAAAATCTAATTGGACCATGACTCCTAATATAGAGGATCCCGTAATCACCTTATCGGGGATTTTTGTAAGCATTTTGCAAATTGCGGTAGCTTTCTTTGGAGGGCTATTTCTGTGGTTAAGTATCATGGCCTTCAATGGCCATGCGATGATCAACATGCTATTGGAAATGGCAGATGAACCAGGGCACGTGAACCCGGAAGAAATGTTCTTTGCAGGAATAGTCCTTTCAGCACTTTTCCTGGCGTGTATTGTGGTGTTCTTTGTGCTAAAATACCTTCGCAAAGTCGTCAACAGGGAAATCAATTCACGCCCTCCCATGTACTGAAAACTCTCCAAGCCAGGCATCACATCCTGAAGAAAAAGTGATGCCTGGCTTGGAGTGGTCGGTCAGTGATGATGTCCTCCAGGACCATGGACGTGCCCATGCTCGATTTCTTCCGGATCGGCATCTCGAATGGCCACAATCTCCCCTTTGAAGTGAAGGTCATATCCTGCCAAAGGCGAGTTAAAATCCATATGGACACCTTTGTAATCGACCTTGGTGATCTCTCCGCGAAGGTGATTTCCCTGATCATCCTGCATCGGGATCACTTTCCCTACCTTGAGCAAATCCTTGTTTTTCTTGCCGTCTTCCTTGAAGTTGGATTTGGGAACGATGGCTACTTTGCTCTCATCGTAGTCGCCATATGCATTTTCGTAATCGATAAATACGTCAAAGGTATCGCCCACCTGCTTACCGGAAATGGCTTCCTCCAATGAAGGCAAGGTATTGCCTGCGCCAAACAAAAAGGCAAAGGGTTGTTCTTTGGAAACTTTTTCTTTGAATTCTTTGCCATTTTCGCCATCATCTACATGGAGTTCATAGGCCACGCTGATGACTTTATTCTTTTCTGCGTTCATGATATTTGTGAGGTAAATGTTTAATTCTGAATTTTCACCTTAAGACAAATTAGCGAAACTCAATCGCTTTTGTACCTCTTTCCATGTGATCTCTGGCAGGGTTCACGTAAAAAGGTTATTTGGGCCGTAAGGGTTCCCAAAATTATCAAAAAATAATTTCATCAATGATCAAGAAACTAAAAGCTTTGCTAAATTCACTGCAAATTAAATAGGGGAATTATGGAAATATTTTTGCAGAGCGAATCGTGGATCGCCTTATTGACACTGACCTTTTTGGAAATTGTCTTGGGGGTGGATAATATCATATTTATTTCCATTGTTTCCAATAAACTCCCCGAATACCAGCAGCCAAAAGCCAGAAACCTGGGGTTACTTTTGGCCATGTTTTTCCGGATAGGATTGCTATTGGGGATTTCTTATATCATACAGTTTACGGAACCGCTTTTTACGGTTTTTGGTCATGGCTTTAGTGGTCGCGACATGATTTTGGCGGGAGGAGGATTGTTTTTGCTGTTCAAATCTACCATGGAAATCCACCATAAGATGGAAGGAGAGGCCGAAGAGGTAAAGGCCAGGTCCAGTGCGTCCTTCGGAAGTGTGATCGTTCAGATCTTGTTGCTTGATATGATTTTTTCATTCGATAGCATCCTCACAGCGGTAGGCTTGGTCGATCATGTATTGATCATGGTTATTGCTGTGGTCATTGCCTTGATCATCATGATGATCTTTGCGGGTAAGATCAGTTCCTTTATTAACAAACATCCTACGCTCCAGATTTTGGCCTTGAGCTTTTTGATCCTCATTGGCGTGATGCTGTTGGTAGAAGGCTTCCATGTGGAAGTGCCCAAAGGATATATCTATTTCGCAGTATTCTTTTCCTTGGCCGTGGAGCTGGTTAACATGCGCATGCGTAAAAAAACCTCCCAAAAACCAGTTGAACTTAACCCCAGGATAAAGGAATCCAAGGAATAACGAGCGGATGTAGGCTTATTGGTCTTGTGCTGCTTGCTTTTCAAGATATGCTTCTCGGTAATTCGACCAGATTTCGTAAATCGGGTCTCCCTTGGAGCTTAGTCCACTGTGGTGCCAAGCCTCATCCTTCACAGCGTAGTCGAATCCCAATGAAGCGCCCACGCGGCTGTCATCCCTGCTGAAAAACTCAATGTATTCAGTGTATTTTCCGTTTTGGGCGGTGTAATTTCCGCCTCCTGTACCGCTAAACTCCTTGGTTTCGGAATTGAAGGCAATCCACTGGAAGCGGCCACCACCGAGGATTTTGATCGTTCGACGTGGCCCAGGCGTCATGGTCTGTAATTCACCGTCACGTTTTCGACCGGTGATCACCCATGTGCCGTTCAGGTCATCGTCCCTGTCGGAGATTTTTTCCCATATTTCAATGACGTTTTTACCCTTATTCGTATAAGAAAGCACCATTTTTTCTTCCACAAAATCTAGGTTATAAGTAGTAGTGGTGCCCACTTTTTCGGGACTAGTGGTAAAAAAATCAAATGTTTCGGAATAGGTATGCTCGCCTTCTAAGGCATATAACCCGCCTCCTGCACCGATAAAATGGTTTGTGGTATCCGCTGTTTTCGCCCCAAAGGCAAAATACCCGTCCTGAAAGATCTTGACCTTTTCCTCATCGGTGACCTTTTCACCATTCAGGTACGTCAACTTCCAGGAACCTTCCAATTCCTGACCAAAAACATTTAGTGCCAAAAGCAGCAGCGGGAATATGCATAGGTTTTTCATCTGTGGGGGCTTTTAATGATGCTACTAATTTACAAAATTCGCTTAGTTCCCTTTCCCGTTTTGGGAAAGTTTGGTACTTTTTATACAAATGGTGTCTTAAAAAGAGATTTTCAAGCATAAATAAAAGCAAAATGGCAAAATTTACACTCGGCAAATCAAAGGATGACGTAATGGGGATGTTACCAGAAGGGGACATTAAAATCACGCAATTGGGCGCAAGAAAGGTGTGTGTGGTGCGTGCTGGTGAAGATGTCTTTGCTTTTGAACAGCAATGTCCTCATCGAGGAGCAGCCCTAAAAGACGGCCACATCAATGGGCAAGGAGAGGTGATTTGCCCGTTACATGCGTACCGCTTTGATTTGAAGACGGGAAGGTTGGCCTCTGGGGGAAGCTGTGGAGACCTGCAGGTATATTCGTGTCATCTTTCAGAAAGCGGCTTGGAGATAGTCATCTAGCACGTTAATACGACAAAAATTATGACTGCTTCGACCTAAAAAAGAACTAAACCACAATTTTTTAGTTATATTGATTGTATTATTTAGAGAAGATATATGAAAAAGAAAAAGTGGGTGATTTTTTTGGGTGCAATGTTACTCCTGATTGTTTTTGTCTTGGAAGGGGTGCCGTTTTTGGTAAACCTCTACCTGAACAAGAATGCAAATGAAATCGTAAGTGACTTGATTACGCGTACCGATGATTTTAGTGGGCATCAAGTGAAGTTTGGGCAGATTAAACTGGATTATGACTACCGTGGTACTTATTTGGAACTGGATTCGGTAGCCATCTTCCCAGCGGAGGACCTTTCCCCAAACGAAGTTAAGATCAACCTGCTCGCCGACCGGATTTTGCTCTCGGGATTTTTGTGGAAAAGCCTTTGGCTGGACAATACCATCACGCTGGATTCAGCAGAGCTCCGAAATGTACGAATCAATTCCCTTTCGCCGTCCCTGGACTCTTTGAAGCTAAAAGATAAGTCACAAGCCAAACAAAGCTCCGGCAAGGATTATAAATCCATACAAGTGGCCCATATCAATATCCGTGATTTTGCCATCCAAAACAGGGATGTCGTGACCGATTCTGCCAGGCTGGAACTGGAGGGCTTGAATGTCGTGGCCACTGATTTTATAATCACCAAAAAGGACCTTGAGCAGCCAGATGCTTTATTTTCAGTAGGTGACATAGATGGCAGCATTGCCCATTCATACATCCACTTTAACCAGTATCGAAATGTCTTGCATGCAGAGGGCATCCAGTTTGATAAAGGAAAAAGGTCGCTGGAGGTCAAAGCTGTCCAGCTGGACAATAAGCTGGACAAGTATGCCTATACGAGGAGTTTTGCCAAGGAAACGGATTGGATAGAGCTGATCAAAGGTTCGGTGAAATTGGTCAATATGAACTATGATGCCTATTTCCGAAAAAATCTCATTGAGTCCGAGAAACTGGTCATTGCTGATATGGAGATCAATGTCTTTAGGGACAAAAGAAAGCCCGATGACACCCGTAAGCGACCCAAGATGATCAATGAAATCATCAAAAGCATTCCTAAGGACCTTCATGTGGACGTCATCCAAGTGGATAACGGCTATGTTTCCTATGAAGAACGCCCCGACAATGATGGGCCTGTGGCGGGCAAGATCTTTTTCGACCAGATTAATGCCAAGATCATAAATATCACCAATGTGCCTGAAATGCTCGACATGCACAATGAGCTTACCTTGAAAGCAACCGCCAGCATCATGGGTGAAGGAAAGGTGGACCTAAACGTCACCTATTTCCTTCAGGACAGTACGGGGAGGTTTACCATGGATGGAAGCATCCGAAACATGGAGATTACAGCGATCAATCCCATGCTCCGTCCTGCCACCCAAGTAGAGGCCCGCAGTGGTGTGATCGACGAGATGACATTTGATATCAATGCCAATGATCTGGAAGGCACAGGAAACCTCGTGATGAAATATCATGACTTGGCCATTGATATCCGGGGGAAATCCTATGGAAAAGGTCAGAACATTTTCCAAAAAATCGGTTCATTCCTTACCAATAAGCTGGTCATTCGATCAGAAAATCCAGGCCCTAAAGGCGAACTCAAAGAAGGAACGGTTTACTTTAAGCGAGATCAGAGCAAATTCATTTTTAATTACTGGTGGAAGCTTGTGCTCAGCGGGATGCGGTCTACCCTGACCGGGGAGGACGAAGAGGCCCTTCGAAAAAGAAGTGCCAAGCAATAAACTTATTCGCTGTCAAAACGGTTTTAGAAGACGGTAAGGGTATTCCGTGAATAATCCATATTTTTGTAAAATTGTAAACCTAATAAAAGGTCCGATCCCTTCATGTCAAAAACAGTAGCAGCAGTAGAAGAAACAATAGAGATTTATGGTGCTCGTGAGCACAATCTCAAAAATTTAGACCTGTCCATTCCCCGAAATAAGCTTGTGGTCATCACGGGCCTTAGTGGAAGTGGCAAAAGTTC
Source organism: Echinicola vietnamensis DSM 17526 (assembly GCF_000325705.1). NCBI lineage: Bacteria > Pseudomonadati > Bacteroidota > Cytophagia > Cytophagales > Cyclobacteriaceae > Echinicola > Echinicola vietnamensis. The sequence goes on from NC_019904.1 coordinate 1,300,016, forward strand.
CTTGGCATTTGATACTATCTATGCCGAAGGACAGCGCCGCTATATGGAGAGCTTTTCCGCCTATGCCCGGTCTTTTCTTGGTGGGATGGAGCGTCCGGATGTGGATAAGATCAATGGGCTTTCGCCGGTGATTTCCATCGAGCAAAAGACCACCAGCAAAAACCCTCGCTCTACCGTGGGCACCGTGACGGAGATTTATGATTTTATGCGTTTGCTGTATGCCCGCTCCGGGGAAGCGTACAGCTACCTATCGGGAAAAAAAATGATCCGTCAGACGGAAGATCAGATCATTGACCAGCTGCTGGAGCACTTTGCAGGAAAGAAGCTATATATCTTGGCTCCTGTAGTAAAAGGACGGAAAGGACATTACCGGGAGCTCTTTGAGCAGATCCGAAAAATGGGATTTTCCAAAGTCCGCGTGGATGGCGTGGTCATGGAAATGGTACCCAAGATGCAAGTGGACCGGTATAAGATCCATGACATCGAAATCGTGGTCGACAGGATCATTGCCGAAGAAGACGACCGCTATCGCATCACCCAGTCCCTCAAAACTGCCTTGCAGCACGGGAAAGGCATCATCATGCTCCGTGATGAGGAAGGAAACGTCCATCACTTTTCCAAATACCTGATGGATCCGACCACAGGGCTTTCCTATGATGAGCCAGCCCCCAACACCTTTTCCTTTAACAGTCCTTACGGAGCTTGCCCGACTTGCAACGGCATTGGAGTGATTGAAGAGATCACCAAGGAAAACATTATTCCAGATCCCAATTTAAGCATTTCAAGAGGTGGAATCGTGCCTATTGGAGAATATAGGGACATCTGGATTTTCAAGAAAATCGAAGCCATACTAAAACGCCACAAAGCCAGCCTGTCCACCCCGATCAAAGACCTAAAGGAAGAGGTGCTGGACGTATTGCTGTATGGTGATAAGACTGCGGTGGAAGTGGATTCTGTAAAATATCCCGGCACCAAGTGGAGCACCACTTTTGAGGGCATTGTAAATTTTCTGCAAAAGCAGCAGGAAGGAGGTTCGGAAAAAATCCAAAAGTGGGTCAGTGACTTTACTACCACCCGCGAATGTCCCGACTGTGAAGGATACCGGCTGAAAAAAGAAGCCCTTCACTTCCTGATTGCCGGAAAGCATATTGGAGAACTGGCCATGATGGACATCCGGCAGCTTGGCAATTGGTTTGACCAAATCGATGATAAGCTTACGGAGAAACAGAAAATCATTGGGGAGGAAGTATTGAAGGAAATTCGCAAGCGGATTGGCTTCCTGCTGGACATAGGATTGGACTATCTTTCGCTAAACCGGCCACTTCGGACCCTGTCTGGTGGAGAAGCCCAGCGGATCCGGCTGGCCACCCAAATCGGTACGCAACTCGTGGGAGTCCTCTATATCTTGGATGAGCCCAGTATCGGCCTGCACCAACGCGACAACGTCAAGTTGATCAAAGCCCTTCAGGACCTCCGGGATTTGGGAAATTCCGTTTTGGTGGTCGAGCATGATAAGGATATGATGCTGGATGCAGATTATGTCGTGGACATCGGGCCAGGGGCGGGCCGTCATGGCGGACATATCGTCGCCAAAGGCAGCCCCAAAGAAATCCTTCAGCAAAATAGCCTGACCGCAAAATACTTAAATGGAAAAGAGGAAATTGCCATTCCTCAGGAAAGGAGAAAAGGCAGCGGTAATTTCCTGACATTACTGCAGGCCAGTGGCCACAACCTGAAAAATGTGGACTTAGAGCTGCCATTGGGAAGTATGATCTGTGTGACGGGCGTATCCGGCAGTGGTAAGAGTTCTTTGATTCACGAGACGTTATTTCCATTGCTCAACCAGCATTTCTATCGCAGCCGCAAGACACCATTGCCCTATGGCAGCATCAAAGGACTGGAGCACTTGGACAAGGTCATCGAGGTGGACCAATCTCCCATTGGGCGTACGCCACGATCAAATCCCGCCACCTACACCGGGGTGTTTACTGACATCCGGGCACTGTTTACCGAATTGCCAGAAGCAAAAATCCGCGGGTACAAGCCTGGCCGGTTTAGTTTCAATGTCAAAGGAGGCAGGTGTGAAGATTGTGAAGGGGCCGGGATGAAGCTGATCGAAATGGATTTTCTGCCAGATGTACACATTCCCTGCGAAACCTGCAAGGGAAAACGCTACAACAGGGAAACGCTGGAGGTGAGGTTTAAAGGTAAATCCATTTCGGATGTCTTGGACATGACCGTGGAGCAGGCGGTGGAATTTTTTGAAAATCAACCTAAAATCCTGAGGAAAATCCAGACCTTAAATGATGTAGGCCTCGGCTATATCACCCTTGGCCAGCATGCCACCACCCTCTCCGGAGGCGAGGCACAGCGGGTAAAACTGGCGACAGAGCTTTCGAAGAAAGACACCGGCAAGACCTTTTATATTCTCGATGAACCCACCACAGGCCTGCACTTTAAGGACATCGAACATTTGCTGGAAGTTTTGAACAGGCTGGTGGAGAAGGGAAATACCGTGTTGATCATTGAGCACAATTTGGACGTAATCAAGGTGGCGGATCATATCATTGACTTGGGGCCGGAAGGAGGCAACAAAGGCGGCCAAATCCTCGCCCAAGGGACACCAGAGGAAGTGTCCAAGCATCCTTCGAGCTATACGGCCAAGTTCTTACGGATGGAGTTATCTCCAAGTAAAGCATAGATTGGCCTTTTGGTTCCGATACCGCCATTGCAAGGCCTATTGTTCTCTTCACAAAGCTGAAGAGGGCAATAGGCTTAAATCTTTCCCGTAATTTGGATGAGATCAGGCACAAATGCTGGGCGGACGTGCGATGATGAAATCGGGAAGTGGTTACTTTCGAAGTATGGTTATAACCTGTTCGATTATAGAACCATCACTGCGAGGCTTGCGGGGAGATTTAGGGCTGGAAAAGGGGGCGCAATGACGTTTTTAGTGCTAAAAATAGTCGAGCTCAGGTTTTAGGTGTGTGGTAGATAGGAGACTTTCCATCATTTTTAAGGGATGGGCATTATTGTTTGATAAACACGTGCCGAAATGCATTTCCCCAAAAACATGGCTGGATTCGGGATAAGCCCTTTCAGCAATGGCTGTATCCATTGATAAAAAATCGCTGCCTACATCCGAAGACTTCCTTATATTTGGGATGGAATGGACAGAAGTAGATTATATTGGATATTTCAGGTATTTGGTTGGGCAGCATTTGCGGTGATCAACCTGTTTTTTGTTTCCTTGATCCGGGGCATCACCTCGGTTCAGGTGGGGGCGTACTTGTCACTTGGAGCATTTTACTTTGTGTCCACGCACTACTTTAGGCACCTTATCAAGCGTCAAAATTGGTTTAATTTTAACCTCTCCAAATTATTGATTCAGGCATTTTGTGCACTGCTGGTCTTGAGTTTTGCCAATGTCATCGCCACGGTATTGATCAATTGGATTTTTGGGATTTTGAGAGAGCAGGAAGACCTGAAGCCCATTGTGCTTTTGGTAAATATGTTCATTAGCTTTTTATACTATGCCCTTTGGGCAATGATGTATTTTCTCTACCATTTTCTGGAAAACTACAATACTACGCTTAAATACCAGGCCAAAATCAATGAGGTCAAGCTCAACCAACTCCGAAACCAGCTGAATCCCCATTTCATTTTCAACGCACTCAATAGCGTCCGGGCATTGGTGGACGAAAACCCTCCAAAATCAAAAGAAGCCATCACTCAGCTGAGCAATATCCTTCGCTATTCCTTGATCATGGATAAAAAGAGGACCATAGATTTCAGCGATGAAATCAAGATTGTGCGGGATTACCTGGACTTGGAGAGTATTCGCTTTGAGGAGCGGCTCAAGGTGTCCTATGACATAGAAAAGAAGGCCTATCAATATAAAATTCCACCCATGATGCTTCAGACCATTGTGGAAAATGCCATCAAACATGGCATTTCCAACCTGATGCGTGGAGGGCTCATTCACATTAAGTGCTCCATAGGGCTTTCGGAAGACCTTTATATCGTGGTAAAGAACAGTGGCCAGCTCACCCATAATGCCCAGCGAAAAGAAAATGATGGCAGCGGCCACGGTATTTCCAATACCATTCAGCGATTAAAATTAATTTATGGTAGCAAAGCTTACTTTAAAATGCGGAATTTTGACAGTGAGTTTGTGGTCACAGAAATTAAAATTCCAAAACAAAATACTAAATTAGACTAATCTTAAAACTTTATAGCATGCGCGCACTAGTAATCGATGACGAAAGACTGGCAAGAAAAGAACTGATCAACCTATTGTCTTCCATAGATGATGTGGAGGTAATTGGAGAAGCAGTAAATGTAGATGATGCGAAAGAAAAGATCAGCAGCCTGAATCCTGATGTGATATTTTTAGATATTCAGATGCCTGAAAAGACTGGGTTTGACCTGCTGTCCGAAATGGAAACCGTCCCCGATGTGATTTTCACGACGGCATACGATGAGTTTGCACTGAAGGCATTTGAAGTAAATGCCTTGGATTATCTGTTGAAGCCCATAGAACCCGCCAGACTATCCGAAGCCATCGCAAAACTGAAAAATAAGCTTCAAAATAATGCTGATTTGACCAAAGATACTGAAAAAGTTACCATAGAAGGGGAGAAAAAACTATCTTTGAATGATCAGGTGTTTGTAAAGGATGGTGATCGCTGTTGGTTTGTTAAACTTGAAAATGTGCGGTTGTTTGAATCCGACGGGAATTACATAAAAGTTTATTTTGAAAACAACAAGCCCATGATCCACAAGTCCCTGAATGCCTTGGACGAGCGATTGGATGAAAAATCTTTCTTCCGGGCCAGCCGGAAGCATATTATAAACTTAAGTTGGGTAGAAGGGATCGAACCTTGGTTTAATGGAGGGCTGGTCGTGACACTTAAGGGAGGAGACCGCATTGAAGTCAGCCGACGCCAAGCCGCAAGGTTTAAGGATATGATGAGTTTATAATTAAAAAACGACGGTTTTAAATTGTTTTTTAAGAATAATATTCTCATTTTCAGTCAGTATTTGAGAAAAAATTGAATTCATTTGTGAATGTTAATGATTGAGCATCAAGCGCTTCACCAAACATAGACCAACCATACGATAACATGAAAGAAGAAAGAATACTGGTTGTAGAGGACGATCCGGATATTGCAGAAAATATTGAGGAGATCCTTGAACTTTTAGGTTACGTAAATATTGATATCGCAAATTCTGCCAATCAAGCCATCAAGGTAATCAAGAAATACCGGCCTGATCTGGTATTTATGGACATCAAACTTAAAGGTGACAAGGATGGTATCGAGCTGGGAGAGATAATACAGCAAATGGTGGATGCCCCCATTGTATATGTCACTTCTTACAGTGATCCCTCGATCATTGAGCGTGCGAAACGTATTCATCCGGCAGGATTTATCGTAAAGCCATTCAACACGAACGATATCCATGCAATCGTGGAAATCGTCCTTTACAATAGACGAAACCAAAGTGCCAGCTCGGATACCCCTAAACCCAGTGCTGAAAGCCCATACCTGGTAGCGGATGCGGTTTACATCAAATCCGATAATGCTTATGAACGAGTTGACTATGGCGATATTTATTATGTAGAGGCCAACGGAAACATGGTTTCTATATTTACCAAAAACAAAACCTACACCATCCGTAAGTCCATGAAGGAAATGGAGGAAAAGCTTCCTTCTAATCTCTTCTTGCGGGTACAAAAATCTTATATCGTACAACTGGCCCAAATTGCGAGCTTCAGCACCAAGGAAATTAACCTAAAGGATGGTGCCGTGGTGCAAGTAGGCCGTCAATACTACAACAGCTTCTTGGCCAAGCTTAATACCATTACAGAGAGTTAATTGACGATTGCTAGAAAGGATATACTCAAAAAAGCCTCCAGTTTGGAGGCTTTTGTTTTATAATCCCATGAAATGTTTTTGGGCCAATCGGAAAAGTTGGTTATTCGTCTATTGGGGTGGATCAATATTTTCCTGGTCGCCTTAGGCTGCTATTCTGCCACGGATGAACGTTGATAAACACCGATAGGGTGTTAGAGGCTTTGCAAATCCGTGTTCATCTTTTTTATCGGCGGCTTACGTGACCTAAAAGTTGACAATGCACATGTCTGTGGCTGTGAAGAGGCCTTTTCGGCAAAGCTTGAATTCATGCAGTCCAACGATAAAATGCCATCCTTTTAAGGAAGCTGCGCTCAAAAATATTGCTGATCCCTGGTATGGTGCATGATATATACTGGAAAGCCAGCCCCGGAGGGGCGACACATCCATAGCCATGGGTTTCACCCATGGTAACTTAACCCAGTCAACATTCATCCCTTGGAAAAGTGGCTTGATTCTATTGATCATCAAGACGGGCTTTACCGAAGTGGTGAGCTGGGCTTTCAGCCTGAAAGGAAGAAATTATGGCGGCTGCACCCCAAGGCCTTACCTTGGGCTAGGATGATAAAAGGCTTTCAGCCTTCGTTGGGGATAAATATCAGCTTGCAGTCTCCTGTCGGGCTGAAAAAATCCAAGGTAATCGCCTTTAGGAATGTACCTTCAAGAAAGACCAACGAAAATCTTCATAACCTGCGCCATCTGCATGCAATCAGCACCTACCAACATCCTCCCGCCATCGTTGTAGCATGATCCTCAACTGTAAAAGCAGGGAACGGTCGGTTTGCCTAGTGGTAGTAAGGCCACGGGAAAATAAAAATCCACAGCGTCCCAAAGGTACCAAGTCCATACAATACCCTGCACGGCGAAGGAACAGTTAAGCCACCTGAAACTGCCATAAAATCTGCCTCGATCAACCAAAGAAGCGTAACGATGATTTTGAGGCAGCTTCAGGTTACCATAGCTTTTGCTTTCCCAATGGCAGCGCTAGGCTTAGGTTAAAGCAGCTCATTGGCTAGATTGGCGAGTTCGGAGCGTTCTCCTTTTTCCAGTTTGATGTGCGCGTAAAGAGGATGCTCTTTCACACGGTCTATCAGGTAAGAGAGCCCGTTACTCTGGCTGTCGAGATAGGGGGTGTCAATTTGATAGACGTCGCCTGTAAAGACGATTTTAGTGTTTTCCCCGGCCCGGCTGATAATGGTCTTAATCTCATGTGGCGTGAGGTTTTGGGCTTCGTCCACGATAAAGAATATGTTTGACAGAGACCTTCCACGGATATAGGCCAGCGGTTGTATGACCAGTTTCTCCTGGTTGACCATTTCGGTGATCTTTTGATATTCCTTGTCGGATTCCTTAAACTGGTTTTGGATAAACTTCAAATTGTCCCAAAGCGGTTCCATGTAAGGGTTAAGCTTCGACTTGATATCTCCGGGCAGATAGCCGATGTCTTTGTTGCTTAAGGGGACGATGGGCCTGGCCAAAAAGATCTGTTTATAGTCCCTTCTTTGCTCCAAGGCACCTGCCAAGGCCAGCAAGGTCTTACCGGTACCGGCTACCCCCTGCACGGAAACCAACTTGATATTTGGATTGGTGATGGCATGCAGGGCAAAGGTCTGCTCGGCATTTTTAGGTTTTATATTATAGGCAAGCTTTTTATCCACCCGTTCGATGGTGTTTTCCTCCCCATTATAATAGGCCAACACAGAATTCTTTTCGCTTTTTAGAATATAAAAGGTATTGGTCTTCCGCTTGCGCGTCCCCAAGACTTTCTTGGCCTCTACAGTATGATTATCATATAATTGGTTAATGACATCAGGGTCGATGCCCTCTAAAATATCCTTGCCGGTACTTTCCAGTTCGGTGATATTTTTGATCTTGCCTGTTTCATAATCTTCTGCTTGAATATCCAGGGATTTGGCCTTGAGGCGGAGATTGATGTCCTTGCTTACCAAGATGACTTTCCGACCATTTTCACTGATTTTCAGATCAAGGGCAGCATTTAGGATTTTATGATCGTTTTTTTCCTCTCCAAAGATCGTATTGGCATTTTGCTGATCTGCTTTGCCATTACTGTCATTGGTGGTCATCATGACCTTAAAGTTGCCTTTGGTCTTTCCGTTCAGTGGGGTCCATTTGTGGATCATCTTGTCTTTGGAAAGCTTGTCCAGTAATCGAATAAACTCTCTCGCCTCAAAATTCTTGGAATCATTACCTTTCTTAAACTGATCGAGTTCTTCCAATACCGTGATTGGAATCACTACATCGTGCTCGGCAAAATTCATAATGGAATTGTGGGCATAAAGAATGACCGAGGTGTCTAAAACAAAGATTTTACGGTCACTTTCATTTTTTTTAGCTCTAGGCATAGGCGAAAAAGGTTAGTGATTTATGTTTAGAATAAGATAGCCATTTATCTCTGGGATTGCCATATTTTTATGTAAAATTGAGAAGGACAAACCTGATGGAGCGTGTAAGCCGTTGGGGATCAACGGGAATATTTTTTTCGGCGCGCTTTTACGGATACGCGCTATATATTTTTGGCCATTTTACCTGATTTTCACCATGATCGCTTATATTGGTCGTTCATGTCAAAAATGATAAGCCCATGCCGTCAAAACTAGTGCTTTTTTCAATCCTTGCTTTTTGTTGCTTTACCCTTGCATTCGCTCAAGAGCCTCACGAATACCGAAGAGTTTATCTTTCCGGAAAAGATGCTGCCCATCCTGTAACATGGGATTTTAAGGTTTCGGATGGGAGAAAGGCGGAGCAATGGAGCAATATCCCTGTTCCTTCCAATTGGGAACTACAGGGCTATGGAACCTATAATTATGGCCATGATCATAGCCGTGAGGACCGCCAGCTTGGCAAGGAAGTAGGCTATTATAAACATCCTTTTGAAGTACCAGCAAGTTGGCAAGAGAAAACCATCAACATTGTCTTTGCCGGCTCCATGACCGACACGGAAGTAAAGATCAATGGGCAGTTGGCAGGAGAAATCCACCAAGGAGCCTTTTATGAATTTAGCTACGATATTACTGAGCTGCTTCACTTCGGCGAGGAAAATCTTTTGGAAGTAAAAGTGGCCAAACATTCGGCCAATGCCTCGGTGAACAGGGCCGAGCGACAGGCCGATTTTTGGATCTTTGGTGGGATTTACCGACCCGTTTATTTGGAAGTGCTGCCCAAAGCCCACTTTTCCAGGGTTGCCATTGATGCCAAGGCTTCTGGAGACTTTAAGGCAGTGTTGTACGTCAAGGAAATGCTGAAAGATGCGTCGGTAGAAGTCCGTCTGACGGACTATCAGTCCAAGGCGTTATTGGGCACATTTTCTTCTCCGCTGGAAAATGAACAAACGACCATTGCCCACAATTTCGGAAAGGTAAAAGCATGGAATCCAGAAGCACCCCAGCTGTACCAAGCCACATTTACCCTTTTGGAGCAGGGAAAGGCTGTATACACCCAAACAGCGCAAGTCGGATTTCGGACAGTGGAGCTAAGGGAAAGAGATGGCATTTATGTTAACGGCACCAAAGTAATCTTCAAAGGGGTAAACCGGCACTCTTTTTATCCTACTACCGGAAGAGCGCTCAGCGAAGCCAATCATTTGGAAGATATTCTGTTAATGAAAGAAATGAATATGAATGCCGTAAGGATGAGCCATTATCCACCTGATGAGCGCTTCTTGGAGCTCTGTGATTCTTTGGGCTTGTTTGTGCTGGATGAAGTTACCGGGTGGCAAGACGGTTATGATACCATCGTCGGGCCAAAGCTCATCAAGGAAACCATCCTTAAAGATGAAAACCATCCTTCGGTGATTGTTTGGGACCATGGAAATGAAGGCGGTTGGGATTTTGCCAATGAGCAGTGGTTTCACCAGTGGGACATCCAGCAGCGGCCGGTCATCTACCCATGGCTCAACCGAAACGGGGTGGACAGTTTCCATTATCCCACCTACCGTGCCGGCATCAATCGCCTCTCCAATGGGCACAACATTTTTATGCCCACGGAAATGCTGCATGGCCTTTACGATGGAGGCCATGGGGCCAACTTGGACGACTTTTGGAAGGATTATCTGGAAAATCCTCGTGCGGCCGGTGGATTTTTGTGGGTGTTTTCCGATGAGGCTGTCGTCAGGACAGATCGTGGAGACAGCTTGGATGCCGATGGCAATCACGCTCCCGATGGGATTGTCGGGCCCTTCAGGGAAAAGGAAGGGAGTTTTTACACCATCAAGGACATCTGGTCGCCAGTCCAAGTCACCCCCATGGTCGTAAATGCCCACTTTGATGGGAAGCTTATCCTGGAAAACCACTATCTATATACCGATCTCGAAGGGATGGAGCTTAGCTGGACGCTGAAAGCATTTGCCAACTGGCATGAGGAAATAACATCTGGCGGTACCGTCACCCTCAAAAGCACCTTACCGGGCGAGCATTCACAAGTGGAGTTAGGGCTTCCTGATGATTTTGCCCATTCAGATTGGTTGGAAATCGCTGTAAAGGACCATTCTGGCAAACTGATCAATACCTGGTCCTGGCCCATTGCTTCCCCTGCTGAATTTGCATCTAAGCACCTCCCGGAATCCACAGCTGCTGAAGTACCAACCATGATCCAAAAGGAGGGAAGAGCCTTTACCATAGGGGATCTAAAAGTGTATTTTAACGAAAATCATGCACTGGAAAAGGTAGAAAGAGCCGGTCAAATCCTTCCTTTCTCCGGTCCGGTTTTGAAGCATGAACCAGTCCCCAAGGAGGCTCAAGTCCATCAAGATGAGGATGGAAATTACCATATAAAAGTAGCCTACAAAACATACCCCTACACGGTGAAATGGACCCTTTATCAAAATGGCCTGATCAGATTGGTCGCAGCAGCACCGGACAGAAGGCAAAGTGAAGAACCCTATGTCGGCATTCATTTTAATTTTCCTGAAGAGCAGGTTACAGGTGTCCAATGGCTCGGGGATGGTCCCTACCGTGTCTGGCAAAACCGATTAAGGGGTGCTCGGTTTGGAGCCTGGCAGAAGGATTATAACAATACAATCACGGGATACAGCACCCAAGGACGGCTGGAATATCCGGAATTCAAGGGATACCACGCAGACCTATTTGCTTATCAGTTGGCTACTGAGCATGGAGGCTTCAGTGTTTATACGGAAAGTCCGGGCTTGTTTTTCCGCCTGTTTACGCCAGAGAATTCTCCATATGTCACAGATGATTTGAAGGTGCCTTTTCCGGCGGGAGACTTATCCTTTCTTTATAAAATCCCGGCCATCGGCACCAAGTTTCATGCTGCTGAAGACATGGGCCCCTCCTCACATGACCAAAGAAATGTAGGCCATCATGGTGATCAGGACGATCCGATTACCCTTTGGTTTGATTTTAGGTAAGGAGGTATCGCGGGAAATTTTCTCCTATAAAAATGAAACCCGTCATGGTGATGAGGAAAAGTAGCAAGCGTCCTTTTATCTTTAGACACGGCTTGCCTCATTTTCGCTACGTTATTCATGACGGGTTTTTGATAGGGTGATGATCTAGCCTTTACTGACCAATTCACCTTCTAGGTCCATAAGGAAGCTGTCAAGGACCCCTTGCCTTACGTGGTGCATGACCACGATCTTGTACCATTTTGGCTTGAATTCATAGCTGTCGGCCACCAAGTTGTATTTTTTGGCTATTCTTGGCGATATGAATTCAGATTTGATGGTGATGATGTTTAAGTGAGGGTTTCTGAAATATTTTACCCCCATCCTGTCCAGCCGGGTGCAGATCCTTTCCGTCCGGTCACAGAGCGAAGCCATTTTATATTTCCAGCCTTCGGAACCATGGATTTTTAGGATCATCCACATGGAGACCGCATTGGCACCTGACCGGGATCCGCATAGGGTGTAGTCCTTGCCCGGGATATACTGTGCTTCTTCGGTACAGACATGGTGGATATAGCCCTTTCTGATGAGGAAGAGTCCCGTACCATAAGGGGTTTGAAGCATCTTATGGCCATCACTCGTGAAGGAGGTGATATACGGATTCTGAAAGGTATAGGTGCTTTCCTCATTGGTAAATGGATAGATGAATCCACCATAAGCCGCATCCACATGGATTCTGAAGGTGACATTGGCCGTGGTGAAGAAGTCACCTAAGCGGTCCACGTCATCCACCGACCCAAACATGGTAGTGGAGAGGTTGGCGATGACGATAAAGTATTTAACACCGTTTTCCTTCGCCTCGGTGATTTTGCTTTCCAAGGATGCTTGGGTGATCTGCCGGGTTTCTTCATCCACCTCCAAGATGATGTTGTGGAGGTTCAGCAGGTTGGCGCCTTTGGGCATGGAATAGTGGGAATCGCTGGAATAGACCACTGCGATTTCTTCGGTCTTCGCCCCATATTCCGCTTGGAAGAAATTTCGGTAAACCCACATGGCCTGGATGTTGGCTTCGGTGCCTCCTGTGGCCACATAGCCATCCTGTTGCCCTTGCTCACCGGCGAATACCTCTTCCGCCACCAAATTGATCAGGTCCCGTTCGATCTTTTGGGTGCCCTGAAACAAGTCAAGCACCGACTCCTCACTCAAGGTGTGGATGCCGATGTGGTTGGGGTTTTGGACCATCACGGACATAAAGGGTGCGTCTTTCAGGAAAGGCGCATCATGATAGAATTCGGTCGTGTCCAAGTAAGTTCCCGGTACACCCAGTGCAGGGTATTCACCCCTGTAGTTATGGTTTTGCGCCAATGCGCCAAATATTTGCTTCTTAACTTCTTCGTGCGATAATTTTTTCCAAAACATGGTAATGGTGTCAATTGGTTGAACTGTTTAATTAATGAAAAAAACCGGTTTTAGAAGCTTGGTTCACCCTATAGGGGCTTTCCCTCTTCGGTGGGAGTGTGCCTGTTTTTTAGGGCAATAGGATTGAACCGTTGACAGTAGCTTCGTAGTGTGTCAGCGATTCAATGGAAGATGTACCATCCACCTGGGCAGATCGGCATATCTCATTCCTCATACCATCTTCAAGGGTTCCAATCCCGGTTTTCGATCTGGTATCAAGCACGTTTACTTTGACGCATTACCACTGCTCATCTAATCCTTAAAGGGGCACGCTTTCGCCCTGATATCCCCGCCGCGGCGGGGCAAAGGATGGATGGAGGAAAGGGGCGTCCATCAACGTGAGACTTGACACTAGTTCCAAATCTTCCAAGCAGCTTCTGCCTGGAGTTGGAGCATTTCCAAACCATTTTTTACGACCGCACCACGTGCCTCGAGGGAACGCATTAAGAAGGTTTTTTCTGGATTGTAGACTAAGTCATACACCTTATGCTCCCTTCCAATCTGACTGACCGGTATTTCGGGCATTTCTTCGGTGTTAGGGAAAGTACCCAATGGGGTGGTGTTGACAATTAAAAAGTATTCTTGAAGGTATTGTTCGTTTTTGATCAGGTCATCATAGGTGATCCGGCCTTTTTGGCCATTGGCATTTCGTGACACCATGAGGTACGGCATCTCGAGGGCCTCTAGGGCCTGTTTGACAGCTTTGGAAGCTCCACCAGTGCCCAAAATGAGGGCCTTTGGTCGCTGGCCTTCTAGCCAAGCATCCAAGGATTCCTTAAAACCGATATAGTCGGTATTGTACCCAATAAGCTTATTTTCCTTGATTTTGATGCAATTGACGGCTCCGATGGCCTCACAGCCAGGCTCCAGTTCATCGAGGTAAGGAATGACCTGTTCTTTGTAAGGAATGGTTACGTTGATGCCTTCCAGGCCCGGGTTGTTCTTGATCAATTCCGGAAATTTACTAATGGCATCAATTTCATATAGGTCGTACTGACAGTCCTGAATTCCTTCACGGTCAAACTTCTCTGCGAAGTACTTTCCGGAGAAGGAATGTTTTAAAGGATAACCGATAAGTCCGAATTTTCTCATTTCTTTTTCAAATAAAAGGCCATTCTTTCCAATCCAATGACCAGCAATATTCCAAATAAGAACGCCAACAGACCAATAAAGAACTGTGGCTCGTTGCCTGTTTCTGTCAGGTAATGATTGGGGAAGAGATTTTCCGTTATAAACGGCTTCTGTTCTCCACTGCTGGAAATCCGATAGCTGACAACTTTTTTCCACGGCCAAATCTTGTTTATCGATCCCAGCATAAAGCCTGACAGCACCGCAATGGTGACCGCGTGATGGTTTTTTAACAACCAACTGATCAGCCTTGAAAACGAAAGCAGCCCCACCAAACAGCCTAAGGCAAATATTCCCAAGGTAAGAAAGTCCTTTTCCGTCACTGCGGTAAGGATGGCTTCGTACTTCCCTAGGATCAACAACAAAAAGCTGCCAGAAATTCCAGGGAGGATCATCGCACATATCGCAATGGCCCCGGCGATAAAGGTAAAGTACAACGCATTGGGGGATTCCACGGGGTTTAGCCCAGTTACCCAATACGCGATCACGGCCCCCACCGGGATGGCCAATATCACCATGATGTTCCAGCGCTTGATATCCCGGAGGATCAAGATGGAGCTAATGATGATCAAGCCACAAAAGAACGACCACAATGGAATGGGGTGTTCATCCATCAAGTAGGTGATCAACTTGGAAAGCGTAAAGATACTGGTAAATATCCCCAAGAACAAAGCGACCAAAAAACTCCCGTTGATGTGCTTCCAAAGTGCTTTGAGCTGGAAACGAGCCAATAACTTTAAAGCATCCAAGTCAATGGACTTGATGCTGTCCAGCAAGGTTTCATAAATCCCCGTAATCAGGGCAATGGTTCCCCCGGAAACGCCCGGTACAATGTCCGCGGCCCCCATGCCCATCCCTTTTAGGAAAGTCAGCAGGTATTGTTTGGTGTGTCTCATGTAGCAATTAAAAGAAAGCGACTGCAGATTACTGCAGTCGCCAAGATTAATTCTATACGTTGGCCATATCGAGGAAATGGTCAAAAGTATCTCCTCTAAGTCCTAATCGAATGGTTTCTAACGGAATGACTTCGTTGGGAGCGATATTTCCCAAGTTTACATTGGCACCCAAGAGTTTGATAAACCACACTTGCTGTGCCTTTTGTGGAGCTTCCCAAAGGATTTTTTCCTCTGGAATTTTGGTAAGGATTTCTTCTACAAGTCCTTGCCTTACTTCTCCGGAATCACGAAACAGCCCCACATTCCCCGCTTCACGGGATTCGCCGATCACCTTCCAGGCGCCCGCATCCAGCTCCTGCTGCATTTGTTCGATCCATTTATAAGGAGGGATGATTTTGGCGGCATCCTTGGAACCTACTTCCGAAAGTACGGTCACGTCTTTCGATAGGGTGTGGATATATTCACATTTCTTGTCATGATCCAAGGTAATCGAACCATCAGACACTTCCGCATAAGCAAGGTCGTATTTGTCCAACACCTTGCGGTAGTCATCAAACTGGTCCCTGATCACAAATGCTTCAAAGAGCGTCCCCCCAAAATAAACCGGAATACCGGCATCTTTATAAATCTGAAGTTTTTGGCTTAAATTCTTGGTCACATAAGAAGTGGCCCATCCCAGTTTCACAATGTCGACATAGTCTCCACAAGCATCAATGAAGTCTTCTACCTCCCTCATGCTAAGACCTTTGTCCATAGCCATTGTGTATCCTGTAGTTCGTGGTTTCTCAGTACGTACGGGTACGTTCTTCAGCACGTAATTCATTCTCTAAAATTTTAGGTAAATAGTACTCGGCTTATAATCCTTCTTTGTATTGAGCGATGATCTTGTATATGGCCTTCTGATGCTTTACTTCTGGCATCAAGTCATATAGAATTTCATGTCGTTCAAAATCCAAAGTTAATGCATTTTCTAAATATGAAAAGGCTTCCTTGTATTTACCTGTCTTTATAAGATAAACTACGAGTCGATAATATAGCTCCGCATCTTCGGGTAACTCATCGATTCCTTCTTTCAGCACATCGATGGCTTCCTCAAAACGGTTTTGGTCAAAATAGATGATGGAAAGGTTTACATAAGTCTCCATCAGGCCGGGTTCCAGGTTGATAGCTTCTTCATAAGCTTCCGAACTGGCCTGGAGGTTTCCGAGATGATATTCGGCATCGGCCAGTCCCACCCAGTAATTGGCATTGACACTGGAGAGCTTTAAGGCTTTCTTGAAGTAATGAATCGCTTCAAAAAATTTATCCTTTTTTAACATACACATGCCCAACCCAAACCAAGCATCATCATATTCGGGATCCAGTTTTGCCGATTTTTTGAAATAGGTAAAGGCCTTGTCCATTTGGTCCAGCTTCTCAAAGGCTGCCGCCAAATAGCAGCAGTTTTCCGAATTGGCTCCTTCGCTGTTGATGGTGTTCAGGTAGGCCTCTGTGGCTTTTTCATACTGCTGCGTATTCATCAGGGCATTGCCCATATTGAAATAGGCTGAGGCAAAACTGTCATCGATGATCAAGGCATAGTCATAGGCATTGATCGCTTCTTCATAGCGTCCGAGGCGATTATACACCACGCCAAGGTTATACCAGGCCTCTGCACTGTAAGGATCCTGATCGATAAACTCCTGATAAAACTGGAGGATTTCGTCAAAAGATCCCTCTTCTTCCGTAATCATCGCCAGCTGAAAAAGGGCATCTTCGTGATTGATTTTTAGCTTTACCGCATTTTTATAATGGAAGATGGCCTTTTCGGTATTGTTTTCCGCACGATAGAAATTACCCAACGAGTAATAAATCTCGGCCTTATCCTCTGCCATCGGAAGAAAATCCTCCAAAATTTGGATCGCCTCTTTTACACTGCCATTGAGCAGCAAGCCATTGGAAAGGGCAAGGACGATCTCTTCGTTATTTGGCGAAAGGTTGTTGATGTTTTCCAGCACTTCCAAGCCTTCTTCCAGCTCATCGTTAAAGATCAGGCACTGGCCGTACATCAATTTGATTTCTATGGAAAAGGGGAAACGCTCCAAGGCAAGTTTACTTGCCTTCAGGGCTTTCTTAAATTTCTGGGTGTCAAAATAGTACCGGATAATATCCTCCAACTCTTCTTCGTCAAAGAAAAGATCCAAGTTGGCTTTTAGGGAGTTTTCAAACCGCTCTATCAATGCCCGCTCTTCTTCCCTGTTGTGATCAAAATCTCCAGTCATGTGTGTCGGGTTGAATTTATATTTTAAGATACCAAATTAATTGGTAGCTCAAATGCCAATATCAAATTATTTTTAGGATCCATTCGGATTCCTATAATGGTTTTGGAGTTAACGAAAACCCTTCATTTTTTGTTCACTGCCCACTGAAAGGTTTCTTTCAGCGAGCGGTATTGATACCCTGTAAGTTTGTTAACTTTTTGATTATCAAAGGTGATGGGCAGCTGTGCGACCATGGCTGTTTGTTTGTTCAGCAGCGGCTTAAGCCCAAAGAGCTGCTTGATCCGGCCCCATGTAGTGGCCACGTTGATCATAAAATTATTGACCGCGATCTGGGGTGGTCGCTTGCCCATCGCATCGGCCATGCTGGTAAAAAACGCCTGAAAGGGCATGCTGCCTTTGCTGAGGATGAACCGCTCGTCCCATTGGTTTTCCTGGTAGAGCCTAAAAGTGATACTGGCAGCATCCCGGATGTCAATGAAGTTTATGTCTCCAGTGGGGTAAAACCGGTTTTCTTCTGCCACATACCGATAGATTTCGGCACTGCTCCTGGTTTCTGATTGGCGTGCCAGCAGCACAGCGGGATTGACCACTAGGGCTTCCAGTCCTTCCTGTACGCCACGCCATACCTCCAGCTCGCCGAGGTACTTGGAGATGGCATAGGGGGTATTCCACGGGGAATCTACCCACTTATGGTTTTCATTTACCACGTGCTGTTCTGGTGTCCTGCCCAAGGCCGCTACAGAACTGACATGTACCAATCGCTGGATGCCCAGCTCCAGCATGACATTGACCACATTGGTGGTTCCTTCATAGTTCACTCTCAGCAGCTGGTTTTTGTCCTTTTGGGAAAATGACACCAGTCCTGCGGCATGGATGATCAGGTCCATTCCCTCAAAGGCCCTTTGCAAAGACTGGTAATCATTGATATCTCCTTCATGCCAGGTAATTTGCCCGTGGATATCGCTGAGGATATCGGTATTGCTCGTAGGGCGCTTTAGGCCATGGATTTCTCCTATCGCACCAAATTCGCGTGCAAGATAGCTCCCAAACAGGCCGGTGATACCTGTAATCAATATTTTCATAATAGGGAATTCATAAATTTGGAGGCTTTTAACGTTTCATAGCTCTTCAACGAGGACAAACGCTCCAGCGCATCCAAGTATCGCGCATTATGGCAGTCGGTCCCTACAAAACGCACCAATCTCCTCTCCAATAGTTTATCGGCCATGGCTTTGATCGGCTTGGAGTAATAGCCGGTAAATGAAAGGAGGTTCACTTGGAAATAGATGCCTTTTTCGATCAATGACTCCAGCATCTCAGGGTCCTGCTGAAGGTAAAGATACCGCTCAGGATGGGCCAAGATGGGCTTGTATCCTTTGGTCTCCAACGCAAAAAAGGTTTCCAGTAGCATATGGGGCTTGTTCATAAAGCCTGTTTCCACTAAGATATAGTTGTCACCAAAAGTGAGTAGGGGCTCATCATTTTGGAGCTTTTCCACGAAAATTTCATCCAAGTAATATTCGGCTGCAGCTTCGATGTCCATCTGCACATTTTCCTTCTGCAATGCTTCCTGTAGCTTATACAGCCCTTCGGAGATGATTTCAGGAGTGTTTTTATAAAATTCCGTCATCACGTGGGGCGTAGTGATAAGCTTGCGAAGCCCAAAAGCCTGCAATCTCTTGATCAGGTCGACGGATTCTTTCAACGTTTTTGCGCCATCATCGATTCCCGGAATGAGGTGGGAGTGCATGTCCACTTCCATCCATTCCAAGCTTAACGGCTCTGCTTTTTTCGAGCTTTTGAACAAATCCATTAATCCCATCTTACAGTCCTCCTCCTGTTTGCTGCTTAAATTCTTCTAATGAAGGTAACTCCAAATCTTTATCCGAGATGATGGGAGCTCCTACTTTCCAGTCGATATCCAGCTGCCTATCATTCCAGATAATGCCTCCTTCACTCGGTTTGTGATAAAAATTGGAACATTTGTATGAAAAGACTGCATCTTCCAATACTGAAAACCCATGGGCAAAACCTTCCGGCACATACAGCATATTGTGCTGTGCACTGTCCAAAATCACCCCATGGCATTGGCCAAAGGTAGGGGAATCCTTTCTCAGATCAACACAAACATCATAAACTTTCCCCGTAACGACCCGCACGAGCTTGGCCTGGGCATGAGGTGCATGCTGAAAGTGCAGGCCCCGCACGGTTCCGGCGATGGAAAAAGACTGGTTGTCCTGTACCCATTGTGTGTTAATGCCCCTTTCTGCCAGCAGGTCTTCACGGTAGGTTTCCAGAAAATAGCCCCTTGCATCATTAAAAACCCTCGGATAGAGTTCGTAAACATCTTGGATCGGTGTACTTCTTATTTCCATTTATTTGCTGTCATATTATAAAAACAAGCCATAAATTTCCGTTCTTTCTGCTTAGCAGACTAATTTTCATCAAAATAATTTTGAAATTTGCCGAATGGAAATGGCTTAATGTGTGTTCATAACTTCCAATAGGCTATGTACGTTGAATAAATATAAACGCTGTCACCGTTAACGGATGACGGTAAATGTAAGATTATCGAATCAAAATTCAATTCTTGATCAGAAACGAACTGAATGAGTAAATATACAAGAAAATTAAAAAAACTGATAGATACCGCTCCCGTGGAGGAAACGGCTGTATTGGTCGCCTTGATCAAACAAAATCAATCGGAGCAAGAAGTGGAGGAGCATTTGGATGAATTGGCCTTTCTAACCGAAACCTTGGGGGCCAAGGAAGTCTACCGCTTCACCCAACGATTGGAAAAGCCGGATGTGAGGAGTTTTGTGGGCTCTGGAAAGCTGGAGGAAATCCAAGCTTACGTGAAGCACTTTGAGGTGGACATGGTAATTTTTGACGACGATCTATCGCCTTCCCAGATGCGAAACCTGGAGAATGAGCTAAAGGTACAGGTGTACGACCGTTCTTTGCTCATCCTTGATATTTTCTTGAACAGGGCCCAGACTGCTCAGGCCAAAACGCAGGTGGAGTTGGCCAGATTTCAGTATTTGCTGCCGCGGTTGACACGCATGTGGACGCACTTGGAGCGGCAGCGAGGGGGTACGGCTACCAGGGGCGGTGCCGGTGAGAAGGAGATCGAAACGGATAAGCGGATCATCCGAAACCAAATCACCCTGCTGAAGGAAAAGCTGAGAAAAATCGAGAAGCAAGGAGAAACCCAGCGGAAAGGCCGCAAAGGAATTGTCCGAGTGGCATTGGTCGGCTATACCAACGTGGGGAAAAGTACGCTGATGAACTTAGTGACCAAATCGGATGTGCTCGCAGAGAACAAGCTCTTTGCTACGGTGGATTCCACGGTGAGGAAGGTGGTATTGGAAAATATCTCTTTTCTGCTTTCAGATACCGTTGGGTTTATCCGAAAACTGCCCACTCACCTTATCGAGTCCTTTAAGTCCACGTTGATGGAGATTAAGGAGTCGGACCTTTTGGTGCACGTGGTGGATATTTCACATCCGGGATTTGAAGATCATATTGCTGTGGTAAACCAGACCCTGAACGAACTGGGCGCTGGCGACAAGCCTGTCCTGCTGGTATTTAATAAGATCGACTTGGTGCCTAAAATGCCCTCCGAGGAAGCGCTTATGAACATGTCAGAACTAGAAGTGGAGGAAGCAAACTACCTGGACTTGGATCGGTTAAAAAATGTTTATACAAAGAAAATGGGCATCGAACCGGTATTTATGGCCGCACAGGATGGTACCAATATCGAGACCTTTAGAAAATCATTGGTCAGCCAGGTCAAAAAACAGCATAAGAAAATCTATCCACATTACCTTGAGTCCGAAACCTACGACCTGTCGCAGTTTGACGACATGGAATAGGTCGGGGAAAGACTATAGCATCAACAGCCTTTGACTGGGCTTTGCCTGCTTTTCATACCTGCATGCCAGCCATGGGTGCAGGTGTGAAAGACCCCTCTATTCCATAAGCTTCATTCGGATGCGCCATTCTTTGGGGTAGTAATTGTTGATGCGGTTTCCGATATTCTTGATCCAGCCCAATGGCAGGTGTTGGTAGGTTAGCAAAACCCACCCATCTTGTGAAATGTCCAGTTCGAGTTCATCTTTCTTCAAGTAGCTGTGTGCAGCTTCTAAACTTGCTTCGTGTTTAGGGAAATTCTTGGGCAGAATGCTGACGGCAAAATCATGGGTAGGAATAAATTGCCCTTTGTTGAATTTGCCTAGCTCGGTCCCAAAATATTTAACATTCAGCGTGGTGGCCAGCAGCTCGAAATACTTGGCCCAAAAACCTTTCAAGGCGAAAAAACTCTTTTTCAGCTTGTAAAAATCCACCGTTTCATCCAGCTTTAGCTCCTCTCTGAGCTGGTGTTTTTCAGCCTTATTCGTTCGCTGGAGCAGGATATGCTTAAAATCTTTCATTTTTTTTGGTTCCTGAACATGAGCATCAGAAGGTCTTTTGAAGACCGTGATGAACAGCCCTTCTCCGGAAACCATGTGCGGGAAAAACCGGTACCCGTAAAAGGTTCCCCATTCCGTATCTGTTTCCGTTTCTACGATCCCCCAATCTGGATTTAGTGGAATCCGTACAGGTTCATAGGCAAACTCTTCCGTAAGGAAGCGGATCATGTCTTCATTTTCCTGTTGGTTAAAGGTGCAGGTGCTGTAGATCAGGTACCCTTCTGGGCCGGGAAGTGCTCCCGTTTGGTCAAGAATGCGTTGCTGGCGAGCTGCGCAAAGCTTTACATTTTCGGGAGACCATTCTTCCCTGGCCTGGACGTCTTTGCGAAACATGCCCTCTCCCGAGCATGGGGCATCCACCAGCACCACATCAAACAGCCCTTCCAATGGCTCAAAATGGGAAGGATCATTATTCGTCACCACGGTATTGCCCAGTCCCCACTTGATCATGTTTTCCTTGAGGATACTTGCCCGGGTTTTGATGACTTCATTGGCGACCAACATCCCTTCCTCGCCAATATAATCTGCCAGTAGGGAACTCTTGCCACCAGGTGCGGCGCATAGATCCAGGTAAAGCCCTTCTTTGGGAGCCTGGAGATGATTCAAAATGTGCCCAATAAACATGGAAGAAGCTTCTTGGACGTAATAGGCGCCAGCATGAAAAAGTGGATCAAATGTAAACTTCGGCCGTTGGGGCAGGAAGAATCCTTGGCTGTTCCATGGTACTGGAGTGGTGTCTGCAGATAATGGACTGGATTTTCGGGGGTTTATCCGGATGGAGGTGTTGGAGGGACTCAGCAAGGCGGCTTTAAAAAGTGAATATTCATCAGCTTCCAATATGGAAGCCATCTGCTGCTCGAAAGCTTTGGGAAGTTTGGGAGAGTCTTGAGAAGTCATCACTAGCTGTCTTTTAACATGCAAATATAAAGAAATTGATTTTTCATAACACCCTAACTTAAGTGATGAGGCATTTGATTTGAACCAGTTTCCCTGGCCCGCTTGACACCTCAGGAAATAGCTGTAATTTGTGCGTAAATTCTCAGCATGTTTCTATGAAAAAAATCTGGCGGTTTATCGTAAAAATAATCCTTTGGTTCTTCATCTTGTCCATCGGGATGACGCTGGTGTACAAATACGTGCCCGTCTACCTCACTCCGCTAATGGTCATCAGGATGGTAGAGCAAGCCACAGATGAGCAACGAAAGGTGAGGCTGAAAAAGGACTGGGTTTCCATGGACGAGATATCCAAGCATTTGGCCCAGGCGGTGGTAGCATCTGAGGATCAAAAGTTTTTGGACCACTTTGGGTTTGATATGGAGGCTATTGATAAAGCGCTGGAGGAAAACAAATCCGGTAAACGCATCCGTGGCGGAAGTACCATTTCTAATCAAACGGCCAAGAATGTTTTTTTATGGCCGGGCAGAAATTATGTCCGGAAGGGGTTGGAAGCTTACTTTACTTTATTGATTGAATTGCTCTGGTCTAAGGAGCGGATCATGGAAGTTTACCTGAATGTCATCGAAATGGGTGATGGAATTTATGGTGCTGAAGCGGCATCGCAGGAATTCTACCATAAGCCAGCGGCAAAGCTCAGCCGTCAAGAAGCTGCGATGATTGCCGCTGTACTTCCCAATCCATTGCGCTGGTCTCCCGCCAAACCCACGGCCTATAACTTCAAGCGTCAAGCTTGGATCCTAAGAAACATGAACAATCTCCATCCTGTAGGCTTTGGAAAATAGGGGATTTGTTTTAGCAGAAATTTGTGGAGATAATACATGACTAAAGCATTTTTACATTGTCCGTTCCTAGGGACCGGTACGTTAGGGGTGATGCTTTTTAGAGCAGGTAGTCACCTGCTCAAGTGCCATGAGCACGGCATGATTGAAAACCTGTGGATTTAGCCACAAGATGCTTGAGCCCCCTCAGCAATAGGGCTTGATCCTTTGTTTTCAGAACAAGAAGAGTGGCTTGAGGGATATTTCATTTATTCTTGTCTGCTGACCTTTCCTCCTTCGATGTGAAAATAAGCAATATCCGCTTCGATGTCCTGCATGATTTTACGAGTCCGCTCCGGGCGGGCATCGGTAATGAACAGCTGGCCAAATTCATGATGGGCCACCAATTCCATCATTTTACCGATGCGGAAATCGTCCAGCTTATCAAAGATATCATCCAGCAGCAGGAGGGGCTTTGTTCCCGTTTCTTCCTTAAAAACCTGGAATTGGGCCAGCTTTAGCGCAATCAGAAAGGACTTTTGCTGGCCTTGGGAACCGAATTTTTTGAGTGGATGACCGTCTATCTCAAAAATAAAATCATCCTTGTGCACTCCCGCATTGGTGCGCTTCAAGATCAGGTCCCGTTGGAGGCAGCCATAAAAATACGCTTCAAAATCAGGTTTTTCACACTGGCTCTCATAGCGAATCTCTACGGCTTCCCTTTCACCCGATATTTCTGCATAATGGTGGAGTAAGTAAGGTTTAAACCGGTCTATAAATGCTTTTCGATGTTCATAGAGCCATTTGGAGAGTTGGATCAACTCCACATCATAGGGCTCCAAGAGGTTTTTGTCCATCCTGTCCTGCTCTACAAACTGCTTGATTAGGGCATTTCGCTGCTTCAAAAAATGCTGATACCTGACCAGCTTGCCAAGGTAGTTTTTGTCCAGCTGGGAAAGCAAGCTGTCAAAAAATTTCCGCCTTTCTTCACTGCCCTCTTTGATGAGCGAAGTATCATCCGGAGCGATCAGCACGACGGGCAAAAGGCCGATATGCTCGCTCATTTTTTCATAGGCTTTGCCATTATTGAACACCTGCTTCTTTTTTCGGGCTTCGAGGATGCATTGGATTTCCACTGATTTTCCCGCTTTGTCAAATTCCCCCTTCATGGAAAAGAATCCTTGATCATGCCGGACATTCTGGATATCCACGGGGTTAAAAGCACTTTTGGTCAGGGAAAGATAGTGGATGGCATCCAGCATGTTGGTCTTTCCACTGCCGTTAATGCCCAAGAAACAGTTGATTTCAGGGCTAAAAGCTACCAGGGCCTTTTCATAGTTTTTGAATTGGATTAACTGGAGGCTTTTTAAGTGCATAGCAGGGCTTTATCTTTTACGTTATTTTTACAAATGTAATGAGAAGCCTGCTTTATGAAAGTATTTAGGCTTTTCCTATTTAGCAGGCCTGTCCTATTAGTGTTTTAATGGATTGAAAACCAGTTCGGTATGCCGATGGTGGAGAACGTGATGATACGATTGAAAAGAAAATGTATCAGCGAAGGGCAAATATTGCTTCTCTGATTTATAGGTTTATTCTTTTAGTTTTAAGCAAAAATTACCTTTTTTTGTTTACTTTAAACTTGTTCACCGACAATCACACACTTTGGCTTAGAATTTGAGTCCTTCACAGATGTAATGAAACATTTATTATCAAAAACCTTCTGTCTACTTGTAGTTGGGATGATCCTTATGGGGTCATCGGTATGGGCGCAGCATGACGATTCCAAGGAAATTGCGATATCTATAAAAGCAGGTTCCAGTAAGGACTTGGCGGCATTTTTTGATAGGAATGTAGAATTAAGCATAAACGGAAACGAGGGAGATTATTCCAAGAATCAGGCGGAACTGGTCATGCGTGATTTCTTCAAGAAATTTGCTCCCAGTGATTTTGAAATTGTGCACCGCGGTACATCTGGGAATCAAATAGAATATTTTATTGGCACCTATGACAGTGCTGGTACAAAATTCCGGATCTTGATCAAATGTAAAAAGGATAGCGGCGGCTGTTCGATTTATGCATTGGACATTACCAAGGAATAACTTTTTTCTTAGCGCACGATTCAGCAAAATACTTGGGAAGTTGTTCCCGATAAAGGTCTCCCTTTCTCGATTTTTCTTATTTTTACGGAGTGAAAGAAAACTACTTAACACGAGAAAATCTGGAGGCATTTATCCAGGCTGCCTTTAAAGAGGATGTGGGCGAAGGAGATCATTCTACCCTCGCTGCTATTCCAAAAGACAAGGAAGGCAGTGCACAATTATTCATCAAGGAAGATGGAATCATCGCCGGGCTTGAGTTGGCTGAGTTGATTTTTCATTCTTATGACAAGGAACTGGAAGTTCAGCTGCTCATGGAAGATGGACAGGAGGTAAGCAAGGGAGCCATTGGTCTCAAGGTAAAGGGGAAGGCAGCTTCTATCTTGACCACTGAGCGGTTGGTGCTTAATTGCATGCAGCGGATGAGTGGTATTGCTACCAAAACACATAACCTTACCAAGCTCATTTCCCATACCCATGCGAAACTTTTGGATACGCGAAAGACGACCCCAAACTTCCGGATGTTGGAAAAGTGGGCTGTAGCCATTGGAGGGGGAGAAAACCACCGATTTGCCCTCTATGACATGGTAATGCTCAAGGATAATCATATTGATTTTGCCGGGGGGATTGAAGCAGCTATTTTGGCCACGAAAGCTTACCTGAAAGAAAACTTGCTCGATCTCAAGATCGAAGTGGAAACAAGAAACCTCGAAGAGGTGAAAGAAGTGTTACGCGTGGGAGGGGTGGATGTCATTATGTTGGACAATATGAGTTACGACATGATGAAGGAAGCTGTCGCCTTCATTGATGGTAAAATGCTTACAGAAGCATCAGGGGGAATCACGGAAGAAACCCTAAAAGATGTCGCAGAATGTGGTGTGGACTATATTTCTGTAGGTGCCTTGACCCATCATGTCAAAAGCATGGACATCAGCCTTAAGGCGGATTGATATTTTTCTGGAAACTACGAACACCATGAAAGTCGAAAAGCAATTTATTCAGTGTCTGGTCGTGCACAAGCCTGATGAGGGCTATCGACTCAGCCACCAAATTCACCAAGCATGCGAGGAAGCGAAGACAGTGGCAGTGTTCCCTTCTTGGGATGACGCGATCCAATACCTGCGGGGTGGCGGTAAGGCCGATGTGATTTTGGGAAGCTATGAGCTGACGGATCTACACCCCTCTGTTTTCGATAAGATGGACAAGTTTATCCCTGTGGTATTTACTTCTGCCAAACCCTTTGTGACAGAAAAGGCCTTTGCGCTCAATTGTCTTGACTTTATCAATGAAAATTGTTCTGATGAACGCCTGACCAAGACGTTCGATAAATTCAAATTACTATACCCCAAAGCCAAGGCCAAGACGGATCAGGAAAAGGCAGTGCCTGCCGATACTTCTTTTCCTCAAAAAACACGGTTTTTAGTAAAATCAGGGGAACAGCTTTTCCAAAAAAACCAAGAGGATGTGGCCTTTTTCTTGGCAGAAGGAGGCCAAACCTATCTCGTGGAAATGGTGAGCGGGGAGCACTTTTTAGTGAGTGATAAATTAATGGACCTGGAAGAACAGCTGGATTCCACGCAATTTTTCAGGATCAACCGCAGCATCATCCTGAATGTTAAGGCCATTGGAGCCATTAAAAAGCACGTTAATAGCAGGCTTAAGATCACACCAAAAGTCAATTATGAGGACGATATTATCGTCAGCCGAGAAAAGGTAAGTAAGTTCAAGAAATGGGTGAGCCAGTGATGGAAACCTTTTTTGTTGCTGACACGACAAGGCACATTCTCCCAAGTATAAAAAAGAACCCACCTTCATCGCTGAAAAATGGGTTCTGATAATCAACCAGTTATTATTTTGTGATCACGCCGATTTCGGCGAAGGAAGCCTTGTTGCCATCCAGCGTCTTGGTTGCCGTTAGCCGGATATACCGAGCCTTCTCGGGATCAAAGGTAATCTTCTGCTCTATGGGACTCGCTGCAATATTGCCAAACTCACCTTTGCTGACAGTTTTCCAGTTGGTGCCATTGCTGCTGACAGCAAATGCATAATCCTGAATCACTCCAGACATGTACCTGTTTTGCATTGGCATGTAGGTAAAGCCCTTTAAGTCCACAGTAGCACCAAGGTCAATGACCACTGCATCGTTCTCACTAATGTAATTCGTGCGAATATCTTCGTCAATCGCTTGGCCGGATTTATCGGCTCCATTGATCACTTTCCAGCCTTCCTTGGCCAAGTCAAAATCCACGCGGCCTACTTCACTGATCTTTCCAGTGGACGGGTCCATGACAATAGCCTGAACGGTCATGGGGGATTTCACCTCAAAAGGTTCAGCATAAGCCTTGCTGTCTTTGGTAGGGTTGCTGCCATCGGTGGTATAATAGATCTCCAGCCCTTCATCGGCTGCATCCAAGCTTACCATTCCTTCTACAGAGCGGGAAATTTCCGGGGCCAGGATGACCTTCGGCGCCAGGTATATCCCCAGTTCACTGATAGTGGGGCAAGCTTTAGCGTCGGTCACGGTAAACCGCAGGGCCGTAGCTGTCACCTCCGGAAACCTCAAAATACGCCGATAGCCGATGGTGGTTTCATTGGCGATTTCCTCCCAGCCGCGATCGGTCTGTACTTCCACGGTAAACGCTTTTACCCGCTGACCCAGTGCGATGTATTCCTGCGCCAAGAATCGGTTGAAGGTAGTCGGTTCATCAAAAGTCACGGTCAAGGAACCCGACACTTTTCCATCGCTTGTAGCCCAATAAGTCGAGGCATCTTCATCCACCGCCAGTTGGGCTTCAAAACCTGCCCCGCGTGTCTCTGAGGCGGCTATTTCACCTTTCTCCACAGCCAAATTATGCGCAAAGTCCTCTTTGACCTTATCGGCTAGTTTTTGGACTTGCTCAGCATCCTTCTCGTGGATGAGGCCACGACGGTCCACAGGAAAATTGAGCAACAAGGAACCATTGCGGCCCAAGCTTTCATAATAGATATCCAACAGTTTTGGTAGGGATTTTACTTTATGATCTTCATAAGGATGGTAATACCACCCTGGCCGGATGGAGACATCCACTTCCGCTGGCACCCAATGGGTGCCATTTTCTTGGCCAGCGGAATAATCAGCCGAGTAGTTAGGCATGCCGCCATACACCTCATCTCTCATGAGATTGGACCAGGTGGTTTTGTAAGCATGGCCCTCTTCATTACCTACCCATCGGAGGTCAGGTCCGGCATCCGAAAAGATCACCGCCTCGGGCTGAAGTTCACGAATGATCTTATAGGTATTTTCCCAGTCATAATAATTTTTCTTGTCCACACGACGCTCTTCGTTGGCACCGCCATAATAACCGGTACCACCATTGGCTCCGTCAAACCACACTTCAAATACGTCTCCATAATTGGTCAGAAGCTCTTTGAGCTGTGCCCTGAAAATATCAATATATGCTGGTGTCCCGTAATGAGGGCTATTTCTGTCCCAGGGCGATAGGTACACGCCAAACTTTAACCCGTATTCTCGACAGGCTTCAGCAAGTTCCTTGATCACATCTCCCTTGCCATCCTTCCAGCTGGAGTTTTTTACGGAATGTGCTGTCGTCTCGGTAGGCCATAGGCAAAACCCATCATGGTGCTTTGCCGTAATGATGATGCCCTTCATGCCGGCATCTTTGGCCACTTTGGCCCACTGGCGACAATCCAGCGCGGTAGGGTTAAACGTATCGGGATCTTCATCGCCCATGCCCCATTCCATATTGGAAAAGGTATTCATGTTGAAATGGATAAAGGCATAAAATTCCAATTCCTGCCAGGCCAGCTGCCGCTCGGAGGGGACAGGCGCTACAGGATCCGGAGGAGCGACCTCCTTTTGCTGGCAAGAAAAGGCGACCAGCAGCAATGCTAAATACTTCTTCATGGTGGGTTTTATAAAGGTTCGTGTTCCAATATAACCATTTGCACCAGAAGACGCAGAAAAATTACCCGAGTATGAAAATTTCAGCTAAGTACCTGCAAAAATGGTATTAGGATCAGCCTCGATCCTTATCAGTGCCTACTTGCTCCTTTTTCTCGCTGCTTCATCCCTTAAATTCCTTATCTTTGCTGTCTTAAACAGACAAAAACTCATGAGGCTATATTCCAATACGGTCAAAGGTGTCGTCAATGCCATTGAAGAAATCTTTTATGACCAGCAATATGCAGACAAGGTGATCGAAAGAACGCTGAAATCCAATAAAAAGTGGGGCGCCCGGGACCGCGGATTTATTGCCGAATCAGTATATGAAATGGTCAGGTGGTGGCGGTTGATCAATGAAGTGAGCCCGTCTGAAGACCTTTATCACCTGTTTGGTACGTATTGGCTGTTGCAGGGCCATCATTTGCCCCCTTGGGAGGAATTTGAAGGAGTGCATGTCAATGCTGTCAAACGCAAATATGAAGACCTTACTTCCCGAGCAGCCCTCCAATCCATTCCTGACTGGCTGGATGAGATGGGCGCTGAGCTGCTGGGCGAGGAATGGGATGATGAAATCAATGCCTTGAACGAACAGGCACAGGTCGTCCTCCGTGCAAATACCCTTAAGACTACCCGTGAAGCGCTGATGAACCGCCTTCAAGAGGATGGTGTCGAGACCTATGCTCCAAAAGGCTATCCCGATGCACTGGTATTGGCAAAGCGCCAAAATATTTTCCGTAACCCGGCATTTAAGGAAGGGCTTTACGAAATCCAAGACGCCTCTTCCCAGTTGGTCGCCCAAGCGCTGGGTGTGGAGCCGGGCATGCGTGTAATCGATGCCTGTGCGGGAGCTGGCGGCAAATCCCTGCACCTCGCCACCCTGATGGGAGACAAGGGCCGTGTCCTTTCCATGGACATCGAAGGCTGGAAGCTCAAAAACACCAAGCTCCGGGCCAGGAGAAATGGCATTAGCATTATCGAAACGCGGACCATCGAAGACAATAAAACCATCAAACGCCTTAAAGCGTCTGCCGATAGGCTCTTGTTGGATGTGCCTTGCTCAGGATTGGGCGTGTTAAGGAGAAATCCGGATACCAAATGGAAGCTCAGCCCTGAATCCATTGCCAATGTCCAATTGATCCAGCAGGACATCCTCCAAAACTACTGCTCCATGGTCAAGCCTGGAGGCATCATGGTCTATGCTACTTGCAGTATCTTGCCCACCGAAAACCAACGACAGGTGGAAAAATTCCTGGAGTCGGAAAAGGGACAGGACTTTACATTCTTGGATGACCAAAAAGTCCTTGCCCATGAAAGCGGTTTTGACGGCTTCTATATTGCCCGACTGGAGCGGAAGTAAGGCTCTTTGGTGCTGGTTGGGAGAATGGCCACACCTACAAAATACTTCCTTACGATCAAAATAAGATCGTCCGAAAGGCTTTACGTTAAAAGCCATCATGGGTGGGATGCCCCTGAAAAAATGTATTTTGAATTTACGCTGAACATCAATTAGAACAGGAAATTGCCAGGATTCTTTGACACCAAAATAGAGTTTCTGAAAGGCGTCGGCCCCCAAAAAGCAGCATTGCTGAATAAGGAGCTGGACATTTACACGTTTGGTGAGCTTCTGCAGCATTATCCTTTCCGTTACGAGGACCGCACCAAGTTCTATAAAATCAATCAGCTTTCCGAACACTTGGAGCATGTGCAGGTCATTGGCAAAATCCGACGGCTGGAGACCATCGGCATGGCCCGTAAAAAGCGGCTTGTGGCCTATATTGAGGATGAAACGGGTGAGATGGAGCTCACCTGGTTTAAAGGAATCCAGTGGGTCGCCAAAAAGCTGGTGCCCGGGGCGGTGTATGTGTTTTTCGGTAAACCCAACCGATACGGTAGGAAATTTAGCATCGCTCATCCGGAAATGGAACCGCTTACCGCGGCACAGGAGGAAAAGAGCTTCTTTCAGCCCGTCTATCCCACGACCGAAAAACTTCGGGCAAGATACTTGGACAGCAAGGGGATTTCGCGCATCATGGACCTGCTGGTACAAAATGCCTATCCCCATATTCAGGAAACACTGCCTTCCGCGATCATGGAGCGGTTTAACCTGATGGCCAAAAAAGACGCCATCAAACAAATTCATTTTCCCGATGATCCCGATAGGCTAAAACGAGCAAGGTTTCGGCTGAAGTTCGAGGAATTTTTCTTTGTTCAGCTTCGGCTGCTAAAATTAAAACTTACCCGGACAGAAAAATTCCGAGGCCAAATACTTGGTCAGACCGAGCTGGTAGGCAAATTCTATACCGACCATTTGCCCTTCGAACTGACCAATGCCCAAAAGCGGGTAATCAAAGAAGCGTTTGCGGACATGCGTTCTGGAAAGCAGATGAACCGCCTCATTCAAGGAGATGTGGGCAGTGGAAAAACCATGGTGGCTTTTATTTGTGCCCTGATCGCCATAAGCTCCAGCACCCAAGCGTGCCTGATGGCTCCTACAGAGATCCTGGCCACACAGCATTACGAAGGATTGAAGGAGTATGCCGACATGATGGGCCTGCGCATCGATCTCCTCACGGGATCCACCAAGAAATCCGCCCGAACCCGCATTCATGGGGAGTTGCTTAATGGTCAACTGCATATCCTGATTGGCACGCATGCTTTGTTGGAAGACGTGGTGCAGTTTCATAATCTCGGATTGGCCATTGTGGACGAGCAGCATCGTTTTGGAGTGGCCCAGCGGGCAAAATTATGGGCAAAAAACCCCAATTACTACCCCCATGTGCTGGTCATGACCGCCACACCGATTCCCCGGACATTGGCCATGACGCTTTATGGTGACCTGGACATCTCAGTGATCGATGAGCTTCCTGCGGGAAGAAAGCCTATCCAAACCGTCCATCGTTATGACAAAGACCGTCTGAAGGTGTTTGGCTTTATGAAAAAGGAAATCGAACTGGGAAGGCAAATCTATGTGGTCTATCCACTGATCGAGGAGTCCGAAAAGGTGGACCTCAAAAGTCTTATGGACGGCTATGAAAGCATCCAGCGGGCATTTCCTCAATACCCTACCAGCATTGTACATGGCAATATGAAACCTGCGGACAAGGATTTTGAGATGCAGCGGTTTGTCAAAGGAGAAACCAAAATCATGGTGGCCACTACCGTGATCGAAGTGGGGGTAAACGTTCCGAATGCATCGGTCATGGTGATCGAAAATGCAGAACGCTTCGGGCTGTCACAGCTCCACCAGCTGCGTGGCCGGGTAGGGCGTGGGGCGGAGCAATCTTACTGTATCCTGATGAGTAAATATGAGTTGTCCAAAGACAGCCGTGTCCGTCTGGATACCATGGTCCGGACCAATAATGGCTTTGAAATCGCGGATGTGGACCTCAAACTTCGCGGTCCTGGGGACTTGATGGGTACCCAGCAAAGTGGCGTGGCGGATCTGATCATTGCTGACCTCAGCAAGGATGCCCCTATCCTCACCATGGCTCGGGATGCTGCCCAGCAACTGATAGCAGAGGATCCCGAAATTTCCCTTCCCCAACATGCCATGGTACTTCGTCAGATCAAGAACCAAAAGAAGCATGCCGTCAACTGGAGCAGGATAAGTTGATCGCGTAATTTTTAGCAGATTTTTGCAGCGTGATTTTGGAGAAACGACGGCTCCTTTGCTTCCCAAAAAAGAAAAACATTCCTTTTCTAAATGACAATAAAGTGTCGAGTTTATACCTCGAAAACCTTTTTTGCTGTCATTTTAAGGCCTTTTAAACAAATGCCACCCCTTCCTTTATCATTTGACCACCCCTGATGGAACCCTTATTCTTTAGCTTTGAATTGATCTTAAAAGGTTTAACCCGTGCACCAAAACAACCGAGTTGTTTCCCTCATCTTCCTGTTCCTACTGCTGGGAATGGAATGGGCGTGTAAGTCCTCAGAGGAAGAGCCTTCCAAATTGGATGTTTCTTCCACACGGATTGAACTAGAGGCAGATGGAGAATCCAAGGAAGTTTCCATTTCGTCAAATACAGCTTGGTCGGCTCATGCGTCAGCCAACTGGATCAATATGACGCCGTCTTCCGGAACAGGAAGCCAAACCGTTTCCATTGCGGCTTTGGCGAATACAACTCCTGACAGCCGAGAAGCTGTGGTTCAAATTGTGGCCGGGAGCTTACAACGAGAAATACAGGTTTCCCAAGCGGCCGGGAAATCTCATCCAAGCTATTATATCCCTGCAGATCAAACGGAGATGCGGGAAATCAGCAGTTTGGAACTAGCCCCTGAGCTAGGGATAGGTTGGAATTTGGGCAATTCCTTGGAGGCCATTGGAGGCGAAACCGCTTGGGGAAACCCTGCTGTCACCAAGGAGCTCATTGACGCCGTCAAGGCAGCCGGTTTTTCGGCTGTTCGAATTCCGGTCGCGTGGAGTAAGTTTACGGACGAATCCAGCTTTACCATTGACCCGGCTTGGGCCGAACGTGTGGAGGAAGTGGTCAATTATGTCTTGGACAATGACCTGTACGCGATCATCAATATCCACTGGGACGGTGGATGGATGCAACCTACTTATGTGGCCGAAGATGCAGTAAATGCTCGCCTAGAAGCAATGTGGGTACAGATTGCCCTTCATTTTAGGGATTACGATGATCATTTACTCTTTGCCGGAACCAATGAGGTCATGGTAGATGGGGACTATGGTCAGCCAACGCCAGAATATAGGACAGTACAAAACGGCTACAACCAGACGTTTGTAAATGCTGTCCGAGGCACAGGAGGTAGAAACGCCTACCGCCACTTGGTCGTCCAAAGCTTCAATACCAATATTGATCATGCGGTGGATTTCATGGAGATGCCCGTGGATGAGGTGAAGGATCGGTTAATGGCGGAAGTCCATTACTATGATCCTTATGAGTTTGCCCTGGATGCAGACAGTCCGGTCAGCGAATGGGGAGCCAATGCCGATAACCCTTCCAAAACAGCAGGGTGGGGAGGTGAAGCCTATGCTACTGGTCAATTTAAGAAAATGAAAAGCCACTTTGTGGATAAAGGCATTCCGGTAATCGTAGGCGAATACGGGGCGATTTCCAAGACAAACCTGGAAGACCACGCGGTTTACAGGGCCTATTACCTGGAATGGATCACCCAAGCCATGCTGGACCAGTCATTGGTACCCTTTTACTGGGACAACGGCCATACCGGTAACCATGGATTTGGCCTATTTGACAGAAATAATGGAGAGCAGGTTTATCCTGATCTAATCGATAAAATAACACCTAGCATTAATTAATGACCCCTGATTTTATTGGGCTGCTTCTCCGAGAGGCAGCCCTTTTTAGTTTTTTAGGAAAGGATTGTTCACAGTTTAAGGGTCAAGCGGAAAAGCTGGGGGCAAGCGGTAAAGTTGAGAGGATAGCCTATTTCGATGGGTAAATATGTTCTTCGTCACCTTTAATTGCTATTTGGCTACGGATGAACGCTGATAAACAAAGATAGGATACTTAAGGCCTTGCAAATCCGTGTTCAAATCTTTTATCAGTAGCTAACTTGACTTAACAGTTTACAATGCCCATGCCTTTGGCTACGAAGTGGGCTTTTCGGCAACGCTTGGATTCATCCAGTTCATAGATGAAATAGCATCCTTTTAAATAAAGTTGCCCTCGGAAATATTGCTTGATCCGCATTGATGAATGTATAATGGAGAATTATAAATGATGAGCCATTGGCGTCTTTACCTCTAAAGCCCCTGAAGGAGACACCCAACGCACAGATGGAAAAAGCTGCTCCGGGATGCACTCTAAAGTCCAAAGATAGCTTCAGCTACATGCGAATGACATAATGGTAATGCTCATGTACAACCAGATTATCTTTAACCTTTTTTAGCCATAGATTTTATGGCCTAACACAGGAAACTATACAGATAAAAACCAGCATATAGCTTGTCCATATAGCTATAAATTTTTAAATTATATTCGTTCTTTTCAGCGAATAATAATCAGTTTGAATATTCTTTCTAGCGCAAGGGCTACTTGCCAATAACCAAAAAAAAACTATCAAGAAATGGAAAACAATAATGGTTCTCGAAGTTTTGATGTAAACGAAAGCAGTGGAAATGGAAAATGCCCATTTTCAGGTGCTGCTCCCAAGAAGGGTGCCGGTGGCGGTACCAGTAACCTAGACTGGTGGCCGAATCGGCTAAAAGTAAATATTCTCCGGCAGCATTCTCCACTTTCCAATCCATTGGGTGAAGATTTTAACTACGCCGAGGCCTTCAAGCGCTTGGATTACGATGGGTTGAAGAAAGACCTGCATGTCCTGATGACTGATTCCCAAGATTGGTGGCCGGCTGACTTTGGGCATTATGGTGGATTGTTTATCCGCATGGCTTGGCACAGTGCAGGAACATACCGTATTGGCGATGGTCGTGGCGGTGCAGGGGGAGGGCAGCAGCGTTTTGCCCCGCTAAACAGTTGGCCGGACAATGCGAGTTTGGACAAAGCGCGCAGGCTATTGTGGCCGATCAAGCAAAAATATGGAAATAAAATCTCTTGGGCTGACCTGATGGTTCTCGCAGGCAATGTGGCCTTGGAGTCTATGGGTTTTAAAACCTTTGGCTTTGCCGGAGGCCGTGAAGATACTTGGGAACCTGAAGAAGCCGTATACTGGGGTTCTGAAGAGGAATGGCTGGCCGATAAGCGTTATTCTGGGAAGCGCGACCTAGAGGATCCATTGGCTGCAGTGGTCATGGGGCTGATCTATGTGGACCCTGAAGGACCCAACGGCAATGGCGATCCGGTATCTGCCGCCCAGGATATTCGCGAGACGTTTAAGCGTATGGCCATGAATGATGAGGAAACCGTCGCCTTGATCGCGGGTGGCCACTCTTTTGGAAAAACCCATGGTGCAGCAGATCCCGGCGAACACATCGGGCCAGAACCAGAAGCAGCTCCTATGGAGCTACAAGGTTTTGGGTGGAAAAATACTTATCGCTCAGGCGTCGGCCCAGATGCTATCACGGGCGGGCCAGAAGTCACTTGGACCCAAACGCCCACCCAATGGAGCAACCATTTCTTTGATAATCTTTTCAAATATGAATGGGAAATGATTAAAAGTCCTGCCGGTGCCAAGCAATGGGTGGCCAAGGACGCCGAAGAAAGTGTTCCGGATGCCTTTGACCAGTCCAAGAAGCACAGGCCCACAATGCTGACCACTGACTTATCCCTGCGTTTTGATCCGGAGTATGAAAAAATCTCCAGAAGGTTCTATGAAAACCCTGAGGAGTTTGCCGATGCATTTTCCAGGGCTTGGTATAAGCTCACCCACCGTGACATGGGACCAAAAGATCGGTATCTCGGCCCTGAAGTTCCCCAGGAAGAGTTGATTTGGCAGGATCCGATTCCTGCGCTAGATCATGAACTAGTAGATGAAAAAGACATAGCAGGCCTGAAAGAAAAAATTCTCCGCAGTGGCCTGTCTGTATCGGCCTTGGTCGGCACCGCTTGGGGATCAGCTTCCACGTTCAGAGGCTCTGACAAGCGTGGTGGTGCCAATGGTGCCAGGATTCGCCTTGCCCCACAGAAGGACTGGGAGGTCAATAACCCTGCCCAGCTGGCAAAAGTATTGGAAACCTTGGAAGGCATACAGCAGGACTTTAACAAGGCCCAGTCTGGCAATAAAAAGATTTCCCTAGCGGATACGATTGTGCTTGCCGGATGTGCAGCGGTGGAAAAGGCGGCCAATGATGCGGGCCACACTATTACCGTTCCCTTTACGCCTGGTAGGATGGATGCTACTGCCGAACAGACCGATGTCGAAGCTTTTGAATACCTGGAGCCGTTAGCGGATGGATTCCGAAATTACCGCCGGGTGAAGTTTAATGTCTCTACGGAAGACCTTTTGGTCGACAAGGCAAACCTGCTGACACTGACGCCGCCTGAACTGACTGTGCTGATGGGTGGGCTAAAGGTGTTGGATATCAATTATGATGGCTCCAAGCATGGGGTATTTACAGATAAGCCCGGCACCTTGACCAATGACTTCTTTCTGAACTTGCTGGACATGGGCACCGAATGGAAAGCCACCTCCGAGGATCAAGAGCTTTTTGAAGGCAAAGATCGCAAGACAGGCCAACAGAAATGGACCGCCACGCGAGCAGACTTAGTGTTTGGCTCTAATGCGGAGCTCCGGGCACAAGCGGAAGTTTATGGCAGTGCAGATGCCAAGGATAAATTCGTTAAAGACTTTGTTGCCACTTGGGACAAGGTAATGAATTTGGACCGCTATGACTTGAAGTAATTATTGCTGCTAGCAGCATATGTCATTCCGACCAAAGGAGACATCTCTATGGCATTATCGCATGAAATGATGAATTAGAGATTTTTCCTGCCGTCGGAATGACATTTTTTTTAGTGCTCCGCACAAATTTTTACAATAGCCAACGCAAGACACCTTTTCCCACTTGTGACCGTAAAGCGGTCCTGCTTCACGAAAATTTTCCTGGCTCCACTCATATAAATCAATTGTCACTACCGTAGAATAAAGCTTAATTTAGTAAGTTAAGTTAGAAACCAACCCTATTTAGTATGAACTGGATGAAATCGATTTTATTAGTTGGGGCATTGACGATTAGTTTCGTGGCCAGGGCCCAACTATTCCCTCACGGGGAAACATTTACCCGTCAGGACACCTTGCGGGGTACCATAACACCGGAAAGGGCCTGGTGGGACTTGGAGCATTATACCTTGGAAGTCAAGGTAGAGCCCGAAAAGCAGTACCTTTCTGGAAGCAATACCATGACCTATAAGGTGACGGGCAAACCTGATCGCATGCAAATCGATCTTCAAGCACCCATGAAACTTACCAAAGCCGTTCAAAATGGCGAAGAGCTTCCAATTGAGCATGATGGAAGTGCCCATTTTATCACCTTAAACCAAGCCCAAGAGCAAGGGAAAAGTTACGACATTACCTTTTTCTTTTCCGGCAAACCCGTGGTGGCACAGCGCCCACCTTGGGACGGAGGACTTACTTGGCAAAAGGACAGCAACGGCCTTCCGTTCATTGCCAATGCCAACCAGGGGATCGGCTCCAGTGTTTGGTGGCCAAACAAAGACCACCCCAGTGATGAGCCCGACCATGGGGTAGTGCTCAAAGTGGAGGTGCCCGAAAACCTCATGGATGTCTCCAACGGCCGCTTAATCGACACCAAGCACAACCGCAAGGCCAACACCAAAACCTATACTTGGGAAGTCAAAAATCCTATTAACAATTATGGGATCAACATCAACATCGGAGACTATGTCCATTTCTCTGAAACGTACCAAGGCGAAAAAGGGGCGTTGGACATGGATTATTATGTGCTTCGCGAAAATTTGGAAAAGGCCAAAGAACAGTTTAAGGATGCCAGACGCATGATGGAAGCTTTTGAGCATTGGTTTGGGCCATACCCTTTTTATGAAGATGGCTATAAACTGGTGGAAGTACCTTATTTGGGTATGGAGCATCAAAGTTCCGTGACCTATGGCAATGCCTATGGAAATGGATACCTTGGAAGGGATCTCAGCGGAACAGGCTGGGGATTGAAGTTTGACTTTATCATTATCCATGAATCCGGCCACGAGTGGTTTGCCAACAACATCACTAACAAAGATGTGGCGGACATGTGGGTCCATGAAGGATTTACAGCTTATTCCGAAAATTTGTTTTTGGATTACTTCTATGGCAAAGAAGCCGCCAGTGATTATGTGCTGGGTACACGCATGGCCATTAATAACGACCGTCCGGTCATCGGTACTTATGGTGTGAATTACGAAGGCTCAGGGGACATGTACTACAAAGGAGCAAACCTCCTCCATACCATTCGCCAACTCATCAATGATGATGAAAAATGGCGTGAAATCCTCCGGGGGCTCAATCGGGAATTTTACCACGAAACGGTCACCACCAAGCAGGTCGAAGACTACATCAGCGACAAGGCCGAAATGAACTTGGATCCCGTATTTGACCAATACCTTCGGGACATCCGTATTCCAGTTTTTAGCTACACCATAAAGGATGGCACGTTGGCTTATAGATGGGAAAATGTCATTAAAAGCTTTGACATGCCCGTAAAAGTATGGATCGATGGAAAGGAAGTTTGGCTTGAGCCTACTACCCAATGGCAAAGCAAAAAGCTGGACATAGCATCACCAACACTTATCGTGGACCGCAACTTCTATGTGGCCAAGATGAATGTAATGGGGGAATAACCTTAAGGCAAATGCCGATGTGATGGAACTGCTGTCTCTTAAATCTGCGTCATGCATAACGTGGATTTAAGAGACAGCCTCATATTTTTTGAACAGTTGGCTTAAAATAAGGGAGGTTTGCCTGGCAGCCTCTTTTGGCTGCAGAGAAGAATCGGATATCCCCGAAATCACC
This sequence comes from Echinicola vietnamensis DSM 17526, assembly GCF_000325705.1. Taxonomy (NCBI): domain Bacteria; kingdom Pseudomonadati; phylum Bacteroidota; class Cytophagia; order Cytophagales; family Cyclobacteriaceae; genus Echinicola; species Echinicola vietnamensis. The sequence goes on from NC_019904.1 coordinate 1,339,669, forward strand.
CGAGAAATATCATGGTCTATTGCCCCCTTTTGTCCCCAAGTGGCTGGATGGGCAGCCGTCAGGTAAACCGAAAAATTATGGTGCCCTGAGCCTGGGCGCTCACCGATGATGTGCAAAATGCCCTTGCATCCCTCCTTGGTTCCTGTACTTCCAAATAGCAGCTCGCCACATGCATACCCGGCCCTCACCCGTCCATGTCTGATCACAATTGGCTGTTCTGCTACCCGAAATCCATTTTCCGAAAGGGCAGGACCAATGGCTTTCAAGTAATCATCCAAGTGTCCACTGTCCATCAAGGCTCGGGCATTTAATCCATCCGAAATGACCACTTGCACATCGGGAGTCTCATCCTGCCAATTAGCCATATGCTTTTGGAGCATTTTTACTGCTTCATGGCTTAATTTTTCTCCGGTTTCAGGGTGGTATACATAATCCTTCCGGTTCTTAGACTGGGTCACTATGGGCACTGCCAATGGGATTCCTTGGATAAATGACGAGGGCATTTCGGTCCACAGGCTAATTTTGGCATCATCATAGAGCTGCTGTACCTGCTGGGCCAGTTGTGGCTCCAAATCCCAGATATGATCACCATAGCCCTCCGCAATGGGAACACCTCGTTGGCGAATGGCACGAATTTTATTTTTCCCATCAGCAAAAATCTCTTCCCGGCTTCTTAGGTCACCTTTGGCCAAACAATAGTGATAATAAACCCATGTGGGATCCCCAAAATGAATGGTGGGCTGGTCATCATCACCAATGATCCCAATACGTTTAAAAAAATGCCACATGGCATCGTTTACTTTATAGCCAAACTTCTCCCGAACCCGGACATGGTCACTAAAGGAGGTGGTCAAATAGCTTAGCATGGGATCATTTTTGGTCGGTAGGGCCATTAAATAAGCTGGGTTGGCCGGCATTACCTCATCGATGCACCAGGTTAAATCAGCTAAATCCACATCCATGTGCAAAGTAGAGCATATATCCAATCCGATGCATAAACCATGAAGTTTTCCCATCAATGTATCTTCCAAACAGCACCTGACAAGCTGCTCTTTGGTCTTGAAGACCTCCGGTCCGATAAATCCAGCTACATCGTTTACATGGACCCAAGGCTTTTCACCATCGGCTTTTCCTTCTTCCAATTGAGCCTTTAAGGCCCTTACAAAACCATATTTCCGAGATTCATGAAGCACCATATCGAAGCCTTCGCCGTGACCATTGGTAAAGTCTGCCCCTTGGCCGGTTTCTGCATAAAGGCCATATTGACCATTCCTGCTGGTCATGTGATCTTGCATTTTTTCGAGGGTGACATCAAACGTCTGATTGGCCCCCACTGTTCCGGCTAAGCTCTGAAACCAAATGCCTGTCGTACCGGGCTGCTTTTCTTCCACTGCTGCTTGCACATCTATGTGTGATAAGACACAGTTTGGAAGTGTTTTTTCCAATCCAAAAGTCACCAAGAGGTCATGAAGGGCTGCTTCGACTTTCCCTACCGATGCTACTTCACTGGATACTGGATTGGTTCCCAGTACCAGGTCCCCTACACCATAAGACCAGGCGTCAAATACTTGCCATACAATGTCGTCAATATTATCTGTGGGAGAATTGGGCTGAATGCGGGCACTGAAATAACCTTTACTACCAATCTTGGAGCCAAGCAAAGGGTTAAAGATCTTTTGGCTGACCGTTATCAATTCCTCATTGCTCATCAATTTCACCACGCAGCCAATGATATCACTGGTCAATCCAGGCATGATCTTTTTGATCTCTGGTTCCTCTTCCCGAAGTAGAAAATCCTTTAATTCACCCATTGTCCACGAATTGATCTTTTGGAGTATGGCTGGATCTGTCGTCTTTACGATCAGGTCGTAAAGCTCATCTTTATATACCAAGTGTTCCGTAATGTCACTGATTTTGGTGTTTCCCAAAAGCATCCGGGCATGCTTCCGGGACTGCTCATCTTCGGCAGCCAGACCTAGGGTAGCGTCACCTTCTTTGAAGGCATTTGCTGCCCCGATAAGCTGGCGGTAAAGGTCAAGGTCAAAAGTCCCTTTTTTATTGGTAATGTATCCCATGAGATCTTCGCCTTCTTTAGGAAGACGTATACGCAGGTTCTTGGCCGAAGAAAGTGGGTCGGCATTCTTCCAGCCAAAACCGCTCAGCAGCACCATGGATGCACCCAAAATCCCTGATCTTTTTAAAAACTCATTTCTCGTCATGATCGTGTGATTGATGTATGGTGGAGGTAAAAGGTTATTTCAGGGCAACGAATACCGAAAATTCTTTTTTGGTGAAATTCTTATCATAAGTTATTAAAAATTAAACCATCAATCCACTAGTTTGCAGTAAAAGCAAAAAAATAAGCCCCAAAAAACACCTCGAAGGTGTTTTTTGGGGCTTATGAATGACCTGACATCAAAGACATTCAGGTGCTTATTTTTCCAAGATCCGTGGTGGGGACTTTGCTATCAATAAGCCATTTCGACTATTTTCTCGACGTCTGCTGGACTTAGATCCTTGTGTTCGCCCAAGCCTGTCCAGCCTCTGCTGGTGAAGCGATCGGCAATTTCCTTGGCGGCTGTTTTATACGTGTCCGTATAGGCTGAAAGCTGCGTTTCAATGCCTAAGGATTGAATAAATGCTTCAGTTTTTTTTATGCCGGCCAATGCCTTTTCTTCTGCAGTACCGTCCACGATGCCCCAAACCCGCTCTGCGTATTGGGCCAACTTAGCTTTTTTCCTGTCCAAGTTGTAGCGGTAATGGCTGCCAGCCACGATCGCCAAGGTCCGCGCATGGTCGATGCCGTAGAGGGCCGTCAGCTCGTGCCCCATGGCATGGATGGCCCAGTCGGTGGGTACTCCTTTTTGGATAAGTCCGTTTAGTGCCATGGTACAGCACCACATAAAGTCCCCCGCAGCATCATAGTCTGAGGGATCCTTCATTACCTGTGGCCCTACTTCTATCAACGTCTGCATGATGCTTTCTGCAAAACGATCCTGCAATCCAGCTTTTACCGGATAGGTCATGTATTGCTCCAGCGCATGGGAAAATGCATCCATGATTCCATTGGCTAGCTGCCGCTGGGGAAGGGTCCGGATGACGGTGGGATCAAGCAGCGAAAACTGCGGGAACAATCCCGGGCCGCCCATCGAAAATTTTTCTCCCGTCTGGTGATTGGAGATTACTGCCCCTGAGTTGGATTCCGATCCGGTGGCTGGAATGGTCAAGACGGTGCCGAAGGGCAGTCCCTCTTCCGTTCGGATCTTTTTGGCCAAAATGTCCCATGGCTCTTCACCGTCGTACAGTGCTGCAGACGATAAAAACTTGGTCGCGTCGATCACTGAGCCTCCTCCCACGGCCAACATAAAGGTAATGCCTTCTTCCTTGATGATCTTGAGCGCATCCAACAACTGATGATATGCTGGATTGGCGGGAATTCCTCCGAATTCAATGACTTCAAAATCTTTAAGTGCGTCCTTTACCGCGTCATAAATCCCATTTTTTTTGATGCTCCCTCCACCATATGTCATGAGCACTTTCGCTCCAGCGGGGATCTCATCAGCTATTTTTGCGGTTTGGCCCTGGCCAAAAATGATCTTCGTTGGATTCTTAAATTCAAAATTCAGCATATGCGATTGGTTATGATTGCTATTTCTAAAATATCATTCCTTAAACAGCAAACCCCTTCCATCAGTTCCTTGTTTGCCAAAAAGGAAGCATGGGGATTTCTCTCCCAAAAGGACCTTAGAAAGCCATTAAATGGCGAAAAGCATGTCAGATTTCTACCGTTTCACTGAAGGGATGTTACCAGCTTCCGCCGGCACCGCCCCCTCCGAAGCTACCGCCTCCAAAGCCGCCGAAACTACCGCCTCCGCCGAAGCTTCCGCCTCCACCGGAGAAATTACCGAAGCCACCACCATCACGGCGGCCGCCTCCCAGCAGGTTCATCAGCATCAATGAGGTAAACAAGTCTACTCCGCCTCCTCGGCCACCCATGTGGTTATCGTTGTCATTTCTGTTTTTGAGCAGGGGAATAATGATGAAGATGATGATAAAGATCAAGATGAAAAATACCGCGCCACCGCTATTGCCTTTTTTAGCTACATCTTCGGCGTCGTATTCTCCACTGGCCAATTTGAAGATCATGGTGGTGGCCTGATCCAATCCTTCAAAATATGCTTCCCGCTTAAACGCCGGAACGATCACATTATCCACAATTCTCCTGGCCAAGGCATCCGGAACGGCTCCTTCCAGGCCATAGCCGGTCGCGATAAAGACCTTTCTGTCCTTCATGGCCGCCAGAATGAGCAGGCCATTGTCCTTTCCTTTTTGGCCAATTCCCCACTTATCACCCAGCTGAAAAGCATAATCACTGATGTCATATTGCCCTACAGATCCTAACAAAACCACCGTGATTTGGGAGGAGGTGCTGTCGTTATAGGCCACCAGTTTTCGTTCCAAGGCCGTTTGCTCGGAGGAAGATAAGGTTTGGGTGAAGTCATTGACCAGCTTGGGAGGATTGGGGCGTTCGGGAAAATCCCCTTGCGCCATGAGGACCTGACTGGCCAGTAAAAATAAGAATAGGAGTGAAGCGTATTTTTTTAACCACATATTATCCAAAGGAAATTTCATCAGAGAGTTCGTTTTCATCACTGTCAGCATCATAGGGGAAATGTTCTTTCAAGGCTTTGCCGGACATTTTGATGCCTGTGACGAGTCCTTCGGTAAACTTGCCCTCTTTGAAGCATTTTACCATTTCCTCTTTTATTTCATCCCAAAACCCTTTGGGCACAACAGCATTGATGCCTCCATCACCCAACACAGCAAACTTATGGTCTTCTACTGCCAGGTAAAAGAGGACGCCATTTCGGAGTTTGGTCTTGTGCATTTTGAGCATGGCAAATACATCTGCCGCCCTGTCCAACACGTCCCCCTTGCAGTGACTTTCCAGGTGAACCTGGATTTCGCCAGAGGTCTGTAGTTCGGCAGCTTTGATGGCTGCTACGATGTTTTGTTTTTCTTCCTTGGAAAATAATTTTTCGGCCATGGCCTGATCGTTTTAATAAGAATGCCCGGTTTGAGCCGGGCAATGTAAGTCTATTTAAAATTCTACAGTAGGCGCATTTTCAGCACCTTCGGCAGCTTCGAAGTAACCTTTCTTCTCAAAGCCATACCACCCCGCAAAGATGTTGTTGGGGAACTGCCTCAAATTGGCATTATAGGCTTGTACGGATTGGTTAAAGTTTCGCCTGGCTACTGCTATTCGGTTTTCTGTCCCTTCGAGCTGAGACTGAAGGTCGAGGAAGTTCTGATTGGCCTTTAAATCCGGGTACCGTTCCACGGCGACCATTAGCCTGCTGAGGCTCCCGCCCAATTGATCCTGAGCTTGTTGAAATTGGGCCACCTTTTCAGGGCTAAGATCATCAGCATTCAGGTTAATGGAAGTGGCCTTTGCCCGAGCATTGATCACTCCTTCCAGCGTCTCTTTTTCGAAGTCAGCATAACCTTTCACGGTATTGACCAAATTGGGGATAAGGTCGGCCCTTCGTTGATATTGGGTTTCCACTTCCGCCCATTTACCGTTGATGTCCTCTTCTGTGCGAACAAATTGGTTGTAGGTTCCTACCGCCTTGGTATAGACAAAAATACCCACCACTACCAAAATTAAAATTGGAATAATTGCTTTTTTCATGTGCTTATAATTGATATTTAAGAGTATCTCGTTTGTGATTTGCTCCCCTCAGGTAAGCGGAGCATTAAATTTTGAATGATTCCCTAGTCATTTGGATGGGAATATTCGAATTTAGGTATTCTCACGCAAAAGAATGGAAAGAGTTTAAAAAAAAGCATTCTTGCCCCTAAAGTGGGAAGGGGAAGTTTTCGCCAAAATGGAGTGATCAGGGGATCGGCAGGTTTTTTAGCAGGACGGAAAAGGTCGTTCCTTCCCCTTCGGTGCTTTCCACGGTAATGTCTCCATCGAGGGACCGGATTTGTTCTTTGATCAGGTAAAGCCCCAGCCCCTTTCCTTCGACGTGATTATGAAATCGCTGATACAGCCCAAATATGCGGTCCCCATATTTGTCCAGGTCTATACCGATCCCATTGTCCTTAAAATCGATCCTGCATTTATCTTTTTCCATGCGTGTGCAGATCCATATTTCCGGCAATCGATCAGGGTGGCGGTATTTGATGGCATTGGTCATAAAATTGAGCAGAAAATTCTCCAGGTGGCTATACACATAATTGATTTCCGGCGCCATAAAATCCCTGTGAATAGTCGCTTTGGCGTCCTTCAGCTGTCGAAAGAGGCTTTTTTCGATATTGTTCAGGATATTGTGGAAGTTAATTTGATCCACTTTGATCAGCTTTTTCTTTTTGATCGAAACCACCTCAATGAGGTCCATCAACGTGGTGTTTAGGATGGCAGTGGAATCCCTAAGGCTGTCAAATAACTCCTTGTTTTCTTCTTGGGACAGATTCTCCTCATCAATGAGGTCCAATAAAGAAGTTATGTTCACTATCGGTGCACGTAAATTATGGGAAACGATGTAAGCAAAATGCTGTAATTCCTCATTGTGGCTGGAAAGGTCCCGAATCAGCTTCTCCCGCTCCACTTCTGCCATTTTATATGCCGAAATATTCTGTGTCACCAATAGTGCCCGGCTCACTTCTCCCTGCTCATTCCGAAGCGGTACTCCGATTTTTTTATAGTTTTCTCCTTGGTAATCAATCTCATAAGTCACCGTTTCCCCTTCAAAGACCCGTTCGAGGTTTGCTTTGGCATGTGCCGCTACATCCGGATCGTATTTGGCCAAGTGAAGGTTTCCGATAAGGCTTTTGGGATTGATCTGCAGATGGCGATATTCGCTCCCTTCCGTATAAATATACCTTAGATCGCGGTCAAGTACATCGATGGTGCCTTTCGGGAAATTCTCCGCAATGCTTTTATAAAGCTGCTGTGAAGCGACTAGCTCTTTCTCATAGCGAATCCGCTGAAGTTCTGCTCCGGCCCGGTCTCCAAGAATGGAGATGATGTTGATCAATATATTTTGGTTAAAAATTGGTCTTTGGTCTGCCAGAACTAGTATACCCTGCTTTTTCCCTTTTTTATCTTTGATACCGGTGGAACAATATGATATGAGCTGCTCCTCCCGCAAGAATTCATCTTCTGGGTACAGCTCCGCTACGTGGTTGGGCACGATAACGACATTGTCATCGCCTGTGCCATTGATGGCCTGAAAACAGGGGGTGCCATGGATGCTGTAATCCATATTAGGGATGAGCTTTCCTGATTTGGAGACCGCGATACTTTTTACCTTCTGCTCTTCAGGAAGATACTCACCTACTAGGCAATAGGTGAAATTCAGTTTTTGGGATAGCAAAACCACCAGCTGATTAAAAAACTCTTTATCACTATAATGGGCTGAAATAGCGGCCACATCATTTAAAATCCGCTGCACAAAATCCTTTTCGCTGATGTCTTCAAAAACAGCTTGAAAGGACTCTTCGTCTGCCAATTTTCGCACCGTCAGGCCCACATAATATTTGCTTTTGCTCAAGAAGGATATAAATGGCCCCTCATACCGTGCAAAGCCCCTTTCCAATCCTTCTAGGAGGGTGTTGTAGATGGGCGAGTCGGCATAAATTTCATGGATATTCCTTCCGATAAATTTACTTTTATCCTTGGTCTGCGTTTTTTGGAACAGGGTATTGTTGGCCTTGAGTATGGTACCTTGGCTATCATACTGAAATATCACCAACGGGATATAGTCATAATCGGCGCTAGAAGGCTCTTGAAGACCTTTGGCCTCATGTTCTATGGATTTTAATGAAGTCATATCCACAATACTGCACACAAAGGCATGACCATTTTTATTGTTCTTAATAGGTCTTGATTTAGGATAAAGCCATCTGATTTGATGATTGGGAAGTAGCACTTGCATGATGGGGGTATTGTCATCAGATGATTTTCCATTTACCTTTGGAAATGAGGAGCCGTCTGTTCCTTCCCCATTCGGATCAATGGATTCGATGATTTCTATTAAATTTTTCTTGAAAAAGTCTTCTTTTACACCCAAAGTATCTTCAGGAGAATTACTCAAGAAGCTAATTTTTGCCTTTCCTTCCTTATCGAAATGATACTTAAAGGTTAAATCCGGCATGCAATCGGCCAATTCCTTAAAAGTATATTTTTCCTTCAGTTCAATGCCCTCCCTATATTTCCATTTGGATCCTAATTTGATTTTTCCCAGTACTCTACGGCTTCCTGTCTGTTCATCGAAATAGGAATAAATGTGATCATGGACAAAAATGTACCGGCCATCTTTGTGCCGTATACGATACCAAGATTCCAACTGCTGCAAATGTTTTAAAAATTTTTCTCCTCTCTTGATTCGATCTTCTGGATGGATCAATTCTTCCCAATATTTCTTGCTTAATGAAAAAAGCTCTTGCTCATCATACCCAAACATTTGTTCGGTATCCCCACAAAAATACATGTCTGTTCCGTCCATCTCATACTCATAAAATAGAGTTTTTGGATAGTTTTTAAGAATTTGATCAGATTTTAAGGGGATAAAACGAGGCTGCTTTTGTAAATCGGAATGATATGATTCAGAGATCAGGTAAAACCGATTGCCACTAATGTGCTTTTTAAATAATGGATAATCCTTCTCACTTCCAACGTAAAAAACATCTTGCTCAGGAGCATTTAAAAAAGCTTCCAAATCGGCTTTTTCTATCTCTCCAAAAAGGAGTTTAAGCTCGGAATGGAGGTCAGCTATTTTTTCTTTGGTTGGTGTTGGATTAATGGCATGACGGTAAAATCTATGTTCCTCACGGTCATATATCCATTCTAAATTTAACGTTTCTACGAAGTTGTCTGGTGTAATCAGTATGTTTAATATGGAAGCAGAACCTTCTCGAATGACATTGCCCTGCAGGCTAACATTCACATAAGTGTCCTCTTTGGAGAACAGAAAAGTGTTTACTTTTCTTTCCATCAACAGATAATGGTAAATATGCTCCAGCGCTGGAAAAGGTAAACACAAAAATGATGATGAAAAATCTAAGGGGCTTGAATGATCCGTAAACTCATGCAATGCTCCGGTTTGGTAAATACAGTGGTATTCTCCTACGCCAAACCTCCTGAAAGTAAACATGGCAGGTTCTATATTTCTTCTCTTCTTCTCCATCGACGATCTCTAAGAAAAATATGTTTTGATGCGGTATTACTTCGCATCGATTGGTTATTTGGTATTTTTTATCCTCAATAATACAAAAAACTCATATTTATAATTGTTTTTCCAAGGTGATTTCTTTTTCCAGTTCCATGATTATGCCATTTATATTTCTTCTGATAGTAAATAATATTTTTCTATCTGGCTCAGAACGCAATAAATCATTGATTCCGGATAAGTCCCAATATTCAATGGGAAGTAAATTAATGGCTAAAATTTCATCACCTGCTTTGAAGTTTTCTCGGGAAGCTGGAGAGTCTTCCTGAACACTGCTCACATAGAACCGCCGCTCCTCTAAACTGGTCAGCCGTATCTTCAACCCACTCATGTCATATTCGAAAGGTTTGTGAAAATCTCCCCCCTTTTTAAACAACATCCGCTCCCGGGTGTAGTCGATGATCAGCGTCATGCGAGACAATATATCCGAACCCAGGCTCCCAAGTCTTCCGGATTCGATGATAATGGAAGAAAATTCCGTTTCATCAGGATAGGAGGTAATGACTTTTCGAAAATTCAGGTTGCCTAAGCTGTATTTCCGTACCCTGCCAGCATATCCGTATAAGTCGCCTCCCAGTGATCTCCCAAGGTCGGTTTCGATATGCTCGGGGGGAAGCACGATCTCTTCGGAAGTTTCTCGATTGAGTAGTAAGCCGTGGTTGGCTCCGGTATCTATTAGCAATTTGCCTTGAATTTCCGGTCCATCGATCTGGTCTATCGTACTCTTTACGTAAGGTTTAAAGTTGTCAAAATCTAAGCTGATCTTTCTGTACCCAAAAGGCCGCCAGTTCAAGCGATCCTGTCGATAAAAAGTAATGATATCTGTATCATAGTTGATTTTCACTGGATTATATTTAAAAAACTCATACCCAATGATGCCATGAATCGGCACCCCGATTACCCGCTCCAATTCCAAAAAGTCTTCTTCTAGCACCAGTATGGCTTGTACCGTTCCTTCTACAGGCCCAACATCAAAGTAATTATTGGGGGAAACCAAGGCCGTTAGTACTGTTTTTCCGTCTGCTCCCATCAGGTTAAGGGTGCGGGTATAGTAAAGTCCAATCTCATCACCAATGGACTTGCTAAATAGAATATTTGACTTTACCCCGGTGTCCAATAAAAAATTCAGTTCAGGCCCTCCATTGATGGAAAGGGGGACAATGATGAGGTTATTATAATTGAGAAATGGGATATTGACTTGCTTTTGGTCCTTTTTTAAATAGAAACCAGGCACCTGTGCCCAAAGTGGTGAGGTAACAAAAAAAATGGTTGTAAGAAAAAGGATGAATAGTCTTGTCAGGGTCATACATAACTAATTTAGCACTATCACTTTAAAATAAAAACATAGACCTTTAATCTGGGAAGGATTTTGGATTGGTTGGGAGGGTTGAATTGCTATCAAATATGGAAAGCTTGCCAAAAAATCGCCAAAGCTAATTTAGACTGAAAGCAAATTAGCATTAATAAACCGCTGTAGATGGGCTAGGTTTGACATAATCCAAAAAATGCACCATCTTTATTTTTTGGTAAATTAAAAGCTATGGCAGAAAAGTCAATCGTAGATAAAGCAAAGAAAATTTTTGAAAATTTCTTGTTGAGGCAGGGAAGTAGAAAGACACCTGAGCGATTTTCGGTGATCGATGAACTCTACGCGCTGCCACAAGATGAGCATATTGATGTGGAGGGGCTTTTTTTACGTATGAGAAATAAAGGTTATTCTATCAGTCGCGCGACCATATACAATACACTGGACCTGCTGGTGGAATGTGGGCTGGCCGTCAAGCACCAATTTAAGGATAAGGTAGCCTTATATGAGCAAGCACTCACCTACAAGCACCATGATCATCATGTCTGCAACCAGTGCCGCAAAATCCGTGAGTTCTCCGATGAGCGGATAAACCTGATCAAGGAAGCCATGGGCGAGGAATTTTCTTCAGCCATCACCAGCCATTCCCTAGTGCTTTATGGAGACTGTCAGATTCCGGACTGCAAAAACTTGAAGCTGGTCTAGTTTCCTCATTCCTATTTTCATTTTATGCTGTCTTTGCCTCTCACTGCCGATGTGAATGGTTTCACCCTACCATTATTCTTCGATAGTAAGCAGAAAAAGGATCAAGCTGAAAAGTTGGGGGCATTTTACTCCATAATGGAAATTGACAGTTCCCTAAGGCAAACACTTAAAGGGATGTCAGCCTTAATTAAAGAACTTCAAGGGGCTAAAAGCGATTTTCCTGATGGTTTTCAAGTGTGGCAAAGGCATTTTATTCATTTCAAGTAGAGGAGCTATCATCCGTGCCGCTGGCACTCCTTCGGGAGGTTGAGGAGAGTTTAAGTTCCTGCGGATGATTCTGCAGGTTACAAAATTTATCGTGCCGCAGGCACTTTGTCCAGATTTGTACATTGGAAACCGCATTAGACTATAGTGCTGAATGGCGGAATAGGCTGAAAGAATGATTAGTTGATTTGGATCCTCAAGCTGTCGCAGCACCCTGGATATGGGTTAGCAACTGAGCATCCTGCCTAATCCGCCTTTAGCAGAGGGTCATACAGAAGGTGCAGGTTGTCACCTGCACCATAAATGATTACACACAAAAGGGTAAGTTCCGTAAAAACGGCAGATATAAATGCAAACAGGAACATTTTTTTAAAGCGTTTGCCCTGTGGAGGAAGTCCATCGTTATGACGTTATGAAATTTTCTTTCATAAGATCATGTCAAAATTCGTCCCCCAGAAACATTGCTTGATCCAAGATTGTCATTTTGTCAAGACAGATATTTTATTCTGATTTTTGATAGCGATACACTTTTCTTGTAGAGAGATTGACGCAGCTACCGTCATAAAAAATCGCGCTAAATTGACAGAAAAAAGCTCCAAAAAAATAGACTAAAATTTATCCACATTTATCCACATTTATCCACATCAATACTTCAAGTATCCGTAACTGGCTAAATATCAATTTGTTATGAGTTTAAACCAAAGTTTTAATTTGTGGATAAAAGGCTGTAAATGAATTTTATACGGATTTACCCTTTGTGGGCAGTGGTGGATAAGATGTGAAACAGAATATAATTTTATACTATTCGCGCTGCTGCCTGATTAAGCGTGTTCGGTAGGCGTTAAAAATACGTGATTTACTAATAAAACCGAGGTAAATACCATTATCCACGACGGGAAGGTTCCATGCTCCTGATCGTTCGAATTTATCCATTACTTCTCGCATACTTTCAGATGGCTGGATCGTATCCGGTGGACTGTGCATTAGTTTTCTGATCTGTACTTCATTTTGCTTCTCTCGATCAAACATAATGTCACGTATATCATCCAGGGTGATGATGCCATTTAAGGTGCCTTTTTCGTCCACAACAGGAAAAATATTTCGATTGGAGAGTTTTACAAGGCCGCAGAGGTCTTTGAGTACCGCATCTGGATGGATGGGCAGTAAGTCCTTTTCCATGATGCGCCGAATATCGATCAGGCCAAGGACTTCTTCATCTTTGGTTTCCGGGATATGTTTGCCTTGTTCCAGCAATTGGTTTTTGTACAGGGAATTTTTATCAAAGTAATTGGTCGTGGCCAAGGAAATGGCTGACACAAGCATAAGGGGAACGAAGAGCTCATACCCGCCAGTCACTTCAGCGATCAGGAATATGGCAGAAAGGGGGGCGTGCTGTACTCCACTCATCACCCCGCACATCGCCACCAAGGTAAAATGAGCCACTGGAATGGGGATGTATATCCCAAAGAAGTTATTGGCAAAGGCAAAGAGAAAGCCTGTGATCCCTCCCACATACAGGGATGGTGCAAAGATGCCGCCACTACCGCCACTGCCGATCGTCAAGGCTGCCGCTATTGGTTTGGCGAAGATGATCATAAGAAGGTAAAAAAGTATAAAGTAGGTATTGTTGATTTCTGAAAAGAAGGGGCTCCTGTTCAGCAAAACTGCTGGATCACCTAAAATGAGTGAATTCAGTGTATTATATCCTTCCCCGTAAATGGGCGGAAAAAAGAAGATGATCAGGCCAAGGACTGCACCACCTATCAGCATTTTCAGCCAAGGATTTGATTGTTTCTCCAGTAAGTTTTCGGTTCTCAGGACGGCTTTTATAAAGTAAACAGATACCAAACCTGTAATGACTCCCAGCAACAAATAGTAGGGGGTGTGTGCTGCAATAAATTCTCCGGAAAGGTTGAAAGAGAAAATCGGATCATTTCCGATAAGTACCATGGTCGTCAATGACCCAAGGACGGAAGCAATCAGCAAGGGAATAAAGGCGCCGGTGTTTACTTCCATTAGGATAACTTCTATCGCAAAGATTACCCCGCCGATGGGCGAACCGAATATCGCAGATATCCCTCCTGCAGCACCACAACCAATAAGAATATTCCGTTTTTTGGCATTGAGGTGCATCAGCAGGCCCGAGTTTGAACCAATGGCAGATCCGGTCACCACGATGGGGGCCTCCAGACCGACGGATCCTCCCAGGCCCACGGTTAGGCAGGATGTAAAAACTCGGCTGTACATCTTTACCCGGGGGATGAGGCTCTTCTTTTTGGAAATGTTATAAAGAATCTCAGGAATGCCATGGCCACCATAGTCATTGACAATGTATTTGCCAACCACATAAGTGAGAAAGATCCCGACTAAGGGATAAAGGATAAAAAAGAAATTGGCATATTCAATCTGAAAACCTTCGATCAACCAGTGCTGAATAGAATGGACCGAAACTTTAAGTATCACCGAGGCCAGTCCCGTCAAAATACCGATGACGCCACTAAGAATTAGCATAAAATTCTTAGTGCTTATATGCTTAAGCCGCCAGATTAAAAACTGGGTTATGATATCTTTTGCCAAAACGGAACGAAGTTGATAATCAATTTATTCGGATTCATGATAGGTTATTTGGCTTGTTTCGGATAATCAAAGTCAAAAGTAAAAATTTATTGGCTTTCATCTTAAAATAATGCTATAAATCTGAGACTTTAATGCTTTTTCGCTTCATTCCAAAAAATATCCATCTCATTTAGCGTCATGTCTCCCAGGTTTTTCCCGGCCTTTTTGGCTGCTTCCTCAAGATATTGAAAGCGATAGATAAATTTTCTGTTGGTCTTTTCGAGGGCTTCCTCCGGATTAATATCGACAAAACGGGCGTAATTGATCAGGGAAAATAGCACATCCCCAAATTCACCAGTGGCCCTTTCACGATCTATATCTTCGGGAGCTGTGACATCAAAGGCTTCCTTGAACTCCTGCATTTCCTCTTCCACTTTTTCCCAAACCTGTGCTTTGTCTTCCCAGTCAAATCCCACTCCTCTGGCCTTTTCCTGAATGCGCATGGCTTTGATCAGTGCCGGTAGTGACCGCGGCACTCCTCCAAGGACACTTTTATTGCCTTTTTCCTGAAGTTTTATCTTTTCCCAGTTTTGTTTCACCGCCTCGTCATCGTTTGCCTCGGTATCGCCGTAGATATGTGGATGGCGCCGGATCAGCTTTTCGCATAGACTTTCGATTACCGTGGCAATGTCAAAGGCACCCTTTTCTTCCCCGATTTTGGCATAAAAAACTATGTGGAGCAAAATGTCCCCCAACTCCTTTTTCACTTCTTCCAAGTCCGCATCAAGAATGGCGTCGGATAGTTCGAAGGTTTCTTCTATGGTGAGGTGGCGTAGACTTTCGATGGTCTGTTTACGATCCCAAGGGCATTGCTCCCTTAGCTCATCCATGATGGTCAACAGCCTGTCAAATGCCTCTAGTTGTTGTGATCGGGAAGAGATTTTGGACATAGGATTCGGGAAACTATTTGGATTGTGTGGACGTTTTCAAAGTATTACGTAAATTTGAGCAAATTAATTGGATATGGCAACTCTATATTTGACTTTGGGATTTCTTGCACTGTTTTTCATTTTGATGTCCGTGAGGCTGATTTTCCTCAAAAATGGACAGTTCAAAGGGACCTGTGCATCCCAAAATCCATACTTGAACAAGGAGGGGGGGACATGCAGCTATTGTGGGAAATCAATGGACGAAGGCGAAGCATGTGGTAACCCTGATTCAGAGGTCAATAAAGTAATGGAAAGATTTAAATAATCACCAAGAGTTCCAGCTTGTCTAGGCAAGTGGGATTTTTTCTCATAGTTTATAACTAAACGCTATCAAAGTGGCATTAATTAAGTCTATTTCCGGTATTCGTGGGACTATCGGAGGAAAATCAGGAGAAGGACTGACTCCTGTTGACATTGTAAAATTCACCTCTGCATATGGTGCGTGGATCCTAGAAAAAACCAACAATCCTCGAATCGTCATCGGCAGAGATGCGAGAATCTCAGGAGATATGGTTTCCAAATTGGTCACTGCTACGCTTCAAGGGCTGGGCATTCAAGTGATCGACTTGGGGCTTAGCACCACGCCAACAGTAGAATTTGCCGTGCCGCTAGAAAAGGCAGGTGGCGGTATTATTCTGACGGCCAGCCATAATCCCATTCAATGGAATGCGCTAAAATTACTCAATGACAAGGGCGAGTTTATCTCTGACCAAGATGGAAAAGAGGTGCTCGAAAAGGCTGAAAAAGAGGATTTCGAATTTGCTACCGTTAAGAATATCGGAGCCTATACCTTAGTGGAAGATTATATCGACCGTCATATTGACCACGTGCTGAGCCTGGATTTGGTAGACAAAGAAGCCATAGCTGCGCGTAACTTCAGGGTGGTCATTGACTGTGTGAATTCCACAGGAGGCATTGCCCTTCCCAAGCTGCTCAAAGCCCTCGGGGTGGAGCATGTGGAAGAAATGTACTGTGAACCTGACGGCCATTTTCCGCATAATCCAGAACCTCTTCCCGAAAACCTTAGGGATATTTCCAGTAAATTGAAAAATGGAAAATTTGACCTGGGGATTGTGGTAGATCCGGACGTGGACAGGTTAGCATTCTTGACAGAAGATGGATCGGCATTTGGGGAGGAATATACCTTGGTCGCCATAGCAGACTACGTGCTTTCCCAAACACCAGGTAATACCGTGTCCAATCTTAGCTCTACCAGGGCACTGAGGGACGTTACTGAGAAGCATGAAGGGACCTACAATGCCGCTGCCGTGGGAGAGGTCAATGTGGTCAATAAAATGAAAGAAACCAATGCCATCATCGGTGGTGAAGGCAATGGAGGCGTTATCTACCCATCGTCACATTATGGCCGGGATGCTTTGGTGGGGATAGGACTGTTCCTGACACACCTCGCCAAATTTGGCAAAACCGCCAACAGGCTTCGGGCGAGCTACCCCAACTATTATATTTCAAAAAATAAGATAGAGCTCACCCCTGAAATTGACGTGGATGCCATTTTGGATGAAATCAGTAGAAAGTATAGCAAACAGCCCATCAATGACATTGATGGGATCAAAATAGAATTCGAAAAAGAGTGGGTACATTTGAGGAAGTCCAATACGGAACCCATTATCCGTATCTACTCCGAATCTGAGACCAAGGCGACAGCAGAGCACTTGGCCAATAAACTTATTTTGGACATTAAAGAGGTGATCTCTGCAAGCAAATAACCAGCATTTCGCTGTTATTTAGAGGTGAATCAGCCATTTTTGGTGGGCAAAGGAATTTTCCAATTAACAAAATGGATGGTTTTACTGTACCAAAATCATAGCATCTTGCTACCAGAACCAACATACCCAAGTATTTAGAGATAATGAATATTTATTTAGATAATGCAGCCACCACCGCACTCGATGAAAGGGTGCTGGAAGCCATGCTGCCTTATATGAAAGGGCATTATGGCAATCCTTCTTCCGTCCATTCTCACGGTAGAGAAGTAAGGACAGCGATCGAACGCTCCAGAAAAAAAGTAGCTGAATTGTTGAATGCAACGCCCGGTGAAATTTTCTTTACCTCTGGAGGGACCGAAGCTGACAATACCGCACTGGTATGCGCCATTGAAACTTATGGGATCAAAGATGTGCTGACCACTCCAATCGAGCACCATGCTGTTTTGCATACCTTGGAGGAATGTGAAAAGCGGGGCCATATTACACTGCATTTTGCAAAAATAAACGCGGATGGTGAAATTGACATGGGCCATCTTTCCGAATGGATTCAAACCCATCCCCATGCGCTGGTGTCCATCATGCATGCCAATAATGAAATTGGCAATATCAATGATATCCATGTGATTGGACAGCAGTGCAAGGAACATGAGGTGTTTTTCCACTCAGATACCGTGCAGACCATGGGCCATTATGTACACGACCTAAAAGAGTTGTCCATAGATGCCATCGTCGCGGGAGGGCATAAGTTCCACGGCCCAAAAGGCTCCGGGTTTTTGTATTTGAACAAGAAAAACAAAATCAGGCCGTTTATCTACGGTGGGGCACAAGAACGAAGCATGCGCGGAGGAACGGAAAATGTGTATGGTATCGTAGGAATAGCCAAAGCGCTGGAGCTGGCCTATGAAGATATGGAAGCCCATCAGCAGCATGTCCAAGGACTCAAGAAGCGCTTTATAGAACAATTGAAAGAGGGAATTCCAGGCGTGGAGTTCAATGGCCTTTCAGCTGATTTGGACCGTAGTTTATACACCGTACTTAATGTCAGCCTTCCGCCATCCGAAGAAAATAGCGGTATGTTGCTATTTAACCTTGACCTCAATGGAATATCCGCTTCTGGAGGCTCCGCCTGCAGCAGTGGTGCTACGGTAGGCTCTCACGTGTTACGCGCACTTGATGCTCAGCCTGAGAGAGACTCCGTCCGTTTTTCGTTCAGTCGTTTCAATACCATCCAAGAAATCGACTATACGGTCGAAAAACTAAAAGAACTTTACGGCGTTATTGCCTGATGAGTATAAGGTGAAACAGTAAACTGAGCCGGCCAAATTGGTCGGCTTTTTTTGTTGAAAGGGCTGCGGCGGGCACCAAAGGGGTGGCGGATCAAAGACCAAGTGAATTTTCTGGGCGGACAGCTTCCCCGGAAAGTGGGCATTTCCACTATGGGCTGGATGAATGCATACAAAATAATTTCATGAGCATTCAAGGAATATTTTTCGTAAATAAGAAGGGCTCACTGATGGCATGATCAACAACCAGCATAATCCAAGCCTTGGCAGGGAGCCCTCCAGTTTGACTAGTAAGATTAAGCCACGTCGCTCTTCCCTTCGGAAAAAAAATACTTATTTTTGCACCATGAAAATTTGCTTTGCTACGAATAATCCCAAAAAGATCGAAGAGGTAAAGGCCGCCTTGGGCGAAGACTTTACCATCGTTTCGTTAAAGGAAATCGGCTGTCATGAGGAATTGCCTGAGACGGGTGACACGTTGGATTTCAATGCCTTCCAGAAGGCCCGACACGTATTTGAAAATTATGGCGTCAGTTGTTTTGCCGATGATACGGGCCTGGAAGTAGCGGCATTGGATGGAGCACCGGGCGTATATTCAGGAAGGTATGCCGGAGCGCCCCGCAGTGATGATCGAAATGTCGACAAGTTACTGGAAAATATGGAAGGCGTAACCGACCGTAAAGCCCAATTCAGAACAGTGATTGCCTTGATTTTGGATGGGAAGGAATACAGTTTTGAGGGAGTGGCAAAAGGCGAAATCATTCAGGAAAGAATTGGAGAAGGGGGCTTTGGCTATGATCCGGTATTTAGGCCGGAGGGGCATGGTGAAACGTTCGCTGAACTCAGCATGGAAGCAAAAAATGCTATCAGCCACCGGGGAAAGGCCGTTCGGAAGTTGATTCATTTTCTGAACAGTTACCGCTAGCGCTACAGGTGTTTAGCGCACCTTGAGCATATACATGAGGAGATTGCTTCACCATACCATTCGATGGTTGGCCATGAAGAATGAAAGCGATGCTGGACAATACTCTGTAGATTAAGACAATTGCCTTTGCATAAAACTGGAGATATCATGAGAAAACCTTACATCGTTGGCATCACGGGGGGAAGCGCCTCCGGCAAAACCCTGTTTCTGAACCGGCTGCTGCAAAGCTTCGATCCAGCAGAGGTCTGCCTCATTTCCCAGGACAACTATTATAAGCCCATCGATCAGCAGCCCCTGGATGAAGAAGGTATTGAGAACTATGATACTCCCTTTTCCTTTGATTTTGATGCATATGCGGCGGATATAGAAAAAATCCAACGCGGTGAACACGTTTTTCGACAAGAATACACCTTTAACAATCCTGCCGTAACCCCAAAAATGCTGGAATTTAAGCCTGCCCCGGTAGTGGTGGTGGAGGGGATTTTTGTGTTATACTCACCTAAGTTGACCAACTTGCTGGACCTGAAGGTTTTTATAGATGCCAAGGATTATATCAAATTGAAGCGGAGGATTGTCCGGGATAAAGTGGAAAGGGGCTACGACCTCGATGATGTGCTCTATCGCTACGAAAAGCACGTGATGCCGACCTATGAAAAATACATCGACCCGTCCAAGCACGACGCCGACCTGATCATCCCCAATAACGACAGCTTTGATAATGGCCTGGAAATGGTGAAGATTTTCCTTAGGGAAAAAATCAACAACCAGCCCTGTATTTGAGCAAAAACCGGTGTTTTTTTATGGTTGGAAGGTCACTAGGCTTATAAGTTTTATTGCCCGATAGCTTTATCAGCTGTTCGGGATTTGTAATTCCGAACTCACCATAACACAGGATTTACAATCCTCGAAAACCCATTCCCAAACATACATTTAGGGAACCGATCCACGGCTGCCCAGAAAGTATGATTTATATCACACCAAAAAGTTTGGCTCGTTTTCATCAGAATGGCAAAGTGTTTGTGAATTGGCTGCAAGTTTAAACCAAGTTTTAAGTTACCATGATGAAAAAGTTTTTATTCGCAGCATTGGCAGTCTTTTTATTACTGCAACACGAAGAGTCCAAGGCACAGGTTAGTGTGGGCATTTACCAGCAAAATTTCGGCACCTACCTGGCGGTGGGGAGTGATCCAGACAAAAAGATGTTTGGCGAGGGCCGACTGGAAGGTGGCAATGAGGTGGACATCGAAGGCACCTTTGGGTACAACTTTATCCAGAAAGAAGAGGTGAATTTTTACAGCGGTGTCCATGCCGGAATCATCAATGTCGGCGAGGGTAGCTCTGGGTATTTTGGAATTCCCTTAGGTGTATTGGTAAAGCCCTTTCCTGCCACCAGGAATTTCGGCTTCCTTTTGGAGGCCAGCCCACTGTTTATCCCTAGTGTGGACACTTCCTATCTTCGGGCAGGTATTGGGCTGAAATATACGTTCCGTTAAGAATAAAACAAAGAAGCCGTTTCCAAAATCATAGAGATGATCTTCGAAACGGCTTCTTTCACAAAAGATGTTTAGAAAGTGAAGGAGACTCCCCTACTCGCCATAAACATCTCACTACCGCCAATATAAGGCTGGTAACCACCTTGACTTACCAGTGCCACATGATCCCCTAACCTGTTCCATAGTTTTAGTCCTATTAAATAGGATAAATCAATTCTAGGGCCAACATTACGGTACTCAATTTTTCCCTCTCCATCTTTGTGAATACCTCTGACCGCTTTAAAAGAAGTTCTAATTCCTGAAATTTGCGGAATTAAACGAAGGCTGCGGGTATTGATGACTGTATATCCGATCCCAAATTTCCAGGTAGAAAAGTTTATAATTTTTTTCATCTGGTTCAAGATCAAATATAAACGTACTACCTCCTCCTCTTAGGTGCCCCAGACTACAAGCTCCTTCCATGACAAGCCTATTACCAATAGTCCGTGAATAACTTACTTCCATGCCAATTGCATTTAAATACAATCTGGATCCTTCATTGTAGTGAATGAAGTTGGGACTTAAGGTGATCCCATTTTTTTGGATTCTCTTGAGCCAATACCCTACCACGGAGGGTAGCCAATAATAGAAGTGCGACTAAGCTAATAATAGTTTTCATGATCTAATCAGTTAATGAGTTGAGGAAAAATACCATTCCACTTGGGTCATTCGATAGATTGGAAGCTTAGTACCCGGGTAGAATCCAGCATCATTCTCCCTAATAAAGAAAATAGGACTGTCGAGTGTAGCAGTACTTCCCGATGTCCTGGAAAATGCCGTGGCCTGATGAAATGCCCTCACTATCGCTGACTGTTTCCTGCTCAAGGGATCCACTTTCTCATCAAATAGCAATCGGAGGTTATAACTTATTTCTCTCGAATTACCTTTTATATCTCCAAACCCGAAAAGTTCGGCCCTCGCTTCAGGGTCTTTCATTACCTCTCCCATGTATAGGGAAAGTTCTTTAAGCTGCTTTTCATACGCTTGGCGATCCATTGGATTGGTTTCGGTTGACCCTACTTCCTCATGCTCTGTCATTAAAGGTTCTTCCTGTCCATTTTCCTGACAAGAAGTCCACGTCAGGGTTCCTAAAATCATTAAGGAACATAAATAAATACTAAATATTTTCATTGTAAAGGAGTTTTAGTAAAAGAATAGTACATTTTAATACTCCAATATTTAAATTCAAAAAAATCCCCTACGCATCCCTACGCAAGGTGACATAAATCACCTAAAAAATTATTATCGATCATTAATAAGTAAAAAAGCCTTGTAGCAATCGACTACAAGGCTTTTTATTACTGGATATGCTCACCAACCAACTTGAAGCTACTGGCTTTTCGCCATAAATTTTGATTATTTACAAGCGATCTTATTCACCCGATTAGCATGCCTGCCACCTTCAAATTCGGTATTTAGGAAGGTACCGACCATTTCTTGGGCCAGTTCGTAAGGGACAAACCTCGCCGGAATGGAGATCACATTGGCATCATTATGCTGGCGGCTGAGGGCGGCCAGGTCATTGTTCCAGCAGATGGCTGCACGGATGCCTTGGTGCTTGTTGGCCGTGATGGCAACCCCATTGCCACTGCCGCAGACGACGATGCCTTGCCTAAACTCTCCGGATTCGATGGCATCACACAAGGGATGCACATAGTCCGGATAGTCCACAGAAGCATCCGAAAAAGGCCCAAAATCCTTCACCTCGTAACCCTCCTTTTCAAGGAACGTTACCAATTGCTGCTTGTAATCAAATCCGGCGTGATCTCCGCCGATGGCTATTTTCTTTGACATGATATGGTTTGGTTAATAGTCTTCTTCTGCTGCTCGTTCTTCCCTTCTTCGTCGTTCGAGACGCTTGGCAATGATGATTCCCGCTTCATAAAGTATCAATATCGGCATGGCAATCAACAGCTGACTAATGACATCAGGAGGTGTGATGACGGCCGAAAGCACCAAAATGATGACCACGGCATGCCTTCTGTAGGATTTTAGCATCGCGGAATTCACCAGTCCTGACATGGACAGGAAGTAGATGACCACCGGAAGCTGAAACATTACCGCTGAGGCCAGCACCAGCATCACCAAAGTGGAGATATACGAAGTGATATCAAATTCATTGGCAATGGAAGGATCCAGCCGATAATGCGATAGAAAGTTAATGGACAATGGCGACAGGATATAATACCCAAATGCCGCCCCCATAAAGAACAGCAAGCTCACAAAGAACACCGCTCCCCGGGCTGCTTTCCGCTCTCTCGAGTAGAGCCCTGGGCTGATAAATCGCCAGACTTCCCAAAACACGTACGGGAAAGCCACGATCAGCCCTACCACCAAACTGGAGGTCATGTGCATGGAAAACTGCCCTGTCATCTGCCTACTTTGCAGGATGAAAGGGAGCTCTTGGATACACAGTGCAGGGATATTCAGTGCATCAGAAACCTTGCAAAGCATCCGATAGGTGAAAAAATCCACCTTGGATGGTCCCAAAATCACTTGTCCAAAAACAAAACTTTTAGAAAGGAAGGCCAGAACTGAAAAGATCAGCACAGCTGCAACGGACCGGACCAAATGCCAACGCAATTGTTCCAAGTGGTCCAAAAAGGACATGCCGTCTTCTTCCTCTTCTTCCCGGTATTGATCTAATGCCACGTAGTTTCTTCTTTACTTAATACAATGGAAACTGAACCATCCAGTCGTTTACTTCCTGCTTGATCTTGGCCAGGGCAGCTTCGTCTTCATGGTTCATCAGGGCCCTATCGATCAAGTCCACGATTTTGGTCATTTCTTGCTCTTTAAGGCCACGAGAGGTGATGGCGGCAGTTCCGACACGCATACCGGACGTCACGAAGGGCGAACGGGTGTCGAAAGGCACCATGTTTTTATTGATGGTAATGTCCACTTTTCCAAGGGTTTCTTCGGCGATTTTACCGGAAAGGTCCTTGTTTCTAAGGTCGATCAGCATCAGGTGATTGTCTGTGCCACCGGAGATCAGCTTATAGCCTTTTTCCACGAAGGCATCTGCCATTATGGAAGCATTTTTCTTCACTTGAAGAATGTATTCCATGTACTCATCAGACAGGGCTTCTTGGAAAGCGATAGCCTTGGCAGCAATGATATGTTCTAACGGCCCTCCCTGCATTCCCGGGAATACCGCAGAATCCAGCAATTGGGTCATTTTTCTAAGTTCTCCTTTTGGGTTTTTGATGCCAAATGGATTGTCAAAATCCTCTCTCATCATGATCAGGCCACCGCGTGTACCGCGTAGGGTTTTGTGGGTGGTGGTGGTCACGATATGGCAGTGCTCCAACGGATCCTTTAGGAGGCCTCTGGCAATCAGCCCCGCAGGGTGGGAAATATCAGCCAATAGCAAGGCTCCGACTTCATCTGCAATTTCCCTGAACCGGGCATAGTCCCAATCACGGCTGTAGGCAGAAGCACCGCAAATGATCAGCTTGGGCTTTACTTCACGGGCCTTTTCGGCCACTTTGTCCATGTCTATGATTCCGGTTTCTTCTTCTACGCCATAGAAATGAGGCTTGTAGTTTTTTCCAGAAAAGTTTACCGGTGATCCGTGTGTCAAGTGCCCACCGTGAGAAAGGTCAAAACCAAGGATATGGTCACCAGGATTTAGGCAAGCCAAGAATACCGCCGCATTGGCCTGTGCACCGGAATGGGGCTGCACATTCGCCCATGTAGCACCAAAAAGCTCTTTCGCACGATCAATGGCGATCTGCTCGATGTCATCCACTACTTCACAGCCACCGTAATACCGCTTCTTGGGAAGGCCTTCCGCATATTTGTTGGTCAGTACGCTACCGGCAGCTTCCATCACCTGCTTGCTGGTGAAGTTTTCAGAAGCAATCAATTCGATGCCTCTCTTCTGACGGTCTTCTTCTTTTTGGATAAGGTCAAATATTACCTGGTCTCTTTTCATGAATATGATCTGGTTTTTTACAGTCTTTTTTGTCTTCCCTAGAGGCTTTCCCGAAGATTATCGGAAATGATTCATGTCGCACCTCAATGGCATTGATCCATTCGGGAAAATCAAATGGTTTTTTGGCTGCCCAAAATTAGTTCGAAACAATGTATTATCCAATTGATTGGGGAATTGCTTATGTAAATCACTTTTGAAAAATTTGATTGATCAAATTTTCCTCTCGGAATATCTTCCCATGTGATGTACCTACGGTACATGAAGAGCGGTTGATGATGGCGGCTAGCACCAAGCATCCCGTGATATCAACGCATAAGCGGCTTTGAGCCTAAACCCGCCATGTCAGTGGTTCCGCCTCTCTGCAGTGGTAACAACGGAGGCAGGGAGGTGACCCTAGAAATATGATTGGTTACCAATCTGTCAATTGATTGCCGAATCCATCGCAACCTGCGTATTCCGAGCATAACGCCAATAAGTCCCCCCTTATGTAAAGGGCAGTTTGCTCACATCCACATTTCCACCTGAAATGACGATCCCCACTCGTTTGTTTTGAAAGAGTGGTTTATTCGCTAAAATAGCCGCCAAAGGCACAGCACTGCTCGGCTCAATGACCAGCTTCATGCGCTCGAAGACCAGTCGCATTGCTGCGATGATCTGATCATCAGAAACCGTGAGGATGTCCGCTACATTTTTGCTTATGATGGTAAAATTTCTTTTGCCAAGTGAGGTCAGCAGGCCATCGGCAATGGTGTTCGGGTTTTCCATTGGGATGATTTTGTTGGCCTTTAGACTGCGATAGGCATCATCAGCGCCTTTTGGCTCGGCACCATAAACGGGCGTCTTTCGAGATAGGTAATGCGTGGTCAGTGCAGTGCCTGCCAACAATCCTCCACCACCCACCGGGGTAATGATGGCGTCAAAAGGGATGCCTTCATCCCACATTTCCAAGGCGCAGGTGGCCTGTCCTTCGATGACGTCCATATAATCATAAGGAGGAATAAATGCCGCCCCTGTTTCTTCCACTACCTTTTCAAGTGTCGTTTCGCGGGCTTTAAGGTTGGGTTCACATTCGATGATTTCACCTCCGTACGTACGCACCGCTGCTTTTTTGATTGCGGCCGCTGTGGAAGGCATCACGATATACGCTTTGGTGCCGGTCTCCTTGGCCGCTCGGGCCAGTGCAGCAGCATGATTACCGCTGCTATGGGTGGCCACACCGTTTTTCTTTAATCCTGGAGGAAGTTTCAAGATGGCATTGGTGGCTCCTCTGGCTTTGAAGGCTCCCACTTTTTGGAAATTTTCACACTTGAAATACAGTTGACAATCTGCCATTTTGTTGATGGCTTCACAAGTCAAAATAGGAGTGTGGTGGATATAGGCCATGATCCGTTGATAGGCCTGCTTGATATCAATGAGTTGGGGGATTCTATAGGTTTGCTGCATGGGTTAAAGTTAACATTTTGAACACAAATTGTGTATATTTCGCCAAAATATCCAAGATGCAAAAACTACTTAATTCCTTAGAAATCAGTGATATTTATCCTTTGGTAGGGGTCAAATTAACTGCTGAAAACAGCATGTTGTTGGATTTTACTGCAAAAAACGAAGATTTGGCCACCCTGGATATTTCAAGTACTCCCTTATTTGATGCGTATGTTTTTGGGCAATTGGACGCCGCAAAAAAATCCTTCGGCATTGGCGGATACCTCGAGCCCAGGGCCATTTACCATCGAAGTGAGGTGTTTGGGAAGGATCATGAAGAAAGGCGCTCCATACACTTGGGAGTGGACATCTGGGCAAAAGCAGGACAGCCTATCTTTGCCCCATTGGCAGGGCGTGTCCATAGTTTCCAAAACAACAAAGGGTACGGGAATTATGGCCCGACCATTATTTTGGAGCACACCTACGAGGATGTGACCTTTTTCTCCCTGTATGGCCATTTGGCAAAGGCGGATTTGGAGGGCTTGCAGCTGGGGCAGCAGGTCCAGGCGGGAGAGGAATTTGCGCACATCGGCCCATTTCCTGAAAATGGGGATTGGCCGCCTCACTTGCATTTTCAACTGATGTTGGATTTAGGAGATCACTGGGGGGATTATCCCGGGGTTTGCGCACCAAAAGACTTAGATTATTACCGTAACAACTGCCCAGATCCATCATGGCTGCTGGGGATGGAAAATGCCTTCCATTGACCGGGTTTCGAGATGCGGAGGAGTTCTGGCTCAAGTAATTTACACCCCTTCAGTGCAGGTTACAGAATCCACTTGGTGTCATTGGGAGGTTGTGGCATTTTTATTTATTCGTGGTTTTACCATTAAGCAAACTGCCAGTCCCCATCAGCATCGCCAAATCTCTCAGAGAAACGATCCTTTATTTCCGGGTGAAACCGATTTTGCACTTAGTACTATCACTTTTGCTGCCTGGAAGTGCTTTTCAGCCTCCCCTTACTCGGCAAACTGAAGCTTTACCAAATTGGCGTAAAATCCTCCTTTTTGCACCGCCAGATCGTCATGGCTTCCTTCTTCCACGATTTCCCCATCTTTCATAACATAGATGCGGTCCACTTTTCGGATGGTCGCCAGCCGGTGGGCAATGACAATGGTGGTCCGATTTTTCATCAACTCATCCAAAGCTTCTTGCACCAAGGCTTCAGATTCAGCATCCAAGGAGGAGGTGGCCTCATCAAGGATGAGGATAGAAGGATTTTTGAGGATGGCCCGGGCGATGGCAATTCGCTGACGTTGGCCACCAGAGAGCTTGATGCCCCGTTCTCCTACCAAGGTGTCCAGCCCTTCAGGGAATTTACCGATAAACTGCCACGCATTGGCTTTTTTGGCAGCTTCGATGATTTCCTGCTCTGTTGCTTCTGGTTTGGCGTAAGCGATATTCTCACGGATGCTGCCCCCAAAGAGCAACACTTCCTGAGGCACGATCCCGATATTGGAACGCAGCTGCTTAAGGTTCCAGTTTTGGATAGGCTTATCATCAATGGTGATTTCACCGAAGTTGATGGTATAAAACTTCATCAGCAGCTGGATGATGGTGGATTTGCCAGCCCCGGAATGTCCTGCCAAAGCGATTTTTTCACCGGATTGGATGGATATGTTGATATGTTTCAGCACATCGGCTTCCGGACGGGTAGGGTAGTTAAAGCTGACATCAGAAAAGGAGACGTTTCCTTTGATGGATACTTCTTGGTAGTCCGCTAAGGATTCTTCGGGACTTTCGTCGAGGATTTCGAGGACCCGTTCAGAGGACCCGATGGCCTTTTGTACTTGGCCATAAATATCGCCCAGTCCTGCGATAGATCCGCCGATAAAGGTCGTGTAAAGAACAAATGACACCAAATCCCCAATGCTCATGGCACCCGTGCTGACCATCATGGCTCCGTACCACATGACCGCCACGATCCCACCAAACAAGGCAAAGATGATAAAGGAGATAAAGGCGCCTCTAAATCCCGCGGCTTTGAGGGCTACTTTTACCACTTTGTTCAGGCCTTTTCCGTATCGAGCAGCTTCATAAGCTTCTCCGGCAAAGGATTTCACGGTGCTGATGGATTGGAGGGTTTCCTCCACGATGACATTGGCAGCGGCCAGTTCGTCTTGGGTTTCCTTGGAGAGTTTACGGATAAACTTGCCGAAAACCATGGCAATGATCACCAAAACCGGGAAGGTGGCCAGCATAAACAAGGTCAGTCTAGGGGTGGTCACAAAAAGAAAAACGGTCCCGGCCAGCAAGGTGATGATCTGTCTGAACAGCTCCGCCAAGGTGACCGAAAAGGTATCTTGGAGCAAACTCACATCAGAGGTGATCCTGCTGATCAATTCCCCTGTGCGGCGCTTGTCAAAGAAACTCATGGGAAGGTTTACCAGTCGGCTATATAGTGAAAGCCGGATATCCCGCATGGAGCGTTCGCTTACCAAAGCAAATAGCCAAACCCGAAAAAAGGAAAATACACTTTGGACAAAAAGAATCCCAATCAGCACTAGCGCAATGGTGTTGATGTTCGAAAACATCCATTTTTTCCCTTGGGCCACATCGATCAGCTTTCCGGCAACATACGGAAAGGCCAACAAGGTGAGGCTGGAAAACAGCAGGAAAATAAGCCCTACGATGAAAATCCCCTTGTACGGCAAGACAAAATTGAATATGCCAATCAGCTTGCTAAGGTTCTTTTTGTTCAGCTTTCTTTTCTCGTGTTCTTCCAGTGCTTTTTTCTTCTTTGCCATATCGGGTGCGCTACTTCTTCATTTGCGGCTACAAATGTACAAGATTTGGTTTATAAATGATAACGATCACTAAATCAATAGAAAATAC
The DNA here is from genome assembly GCF_000325705.1 of Echinicola vietnamensis DSM 17526. Lineage (NCBI taxonomy): Bacteria > Pseudomonadati > Bacteroidota > Cytophagia > Cytophagales > Cyclobacteriaceae > Echinicola > Echinicola vietnamensis. The sequence goes on from NC_019904.1 coordinate 1,368,446, forward strand.
GGAATTGCGGTATAAAGACCGCTGTAATTTACGGTAAAATGCTACCTTCGGATGAACAACGCGCCTATTCTTTGGAAAAATTTCTTTTCTTTTCGCCAGAAAAAGGAAAACTGGCCAAAAACAAAGCCATAAGCCAGCAATAAAACTTGGTAGAGCGGCAAGACCAGTAGCAAGTAAAGAACGGTTTTCCAAAAACCTCCTGATGACATGTCCACGCCCAGAAAATCAAAGATCGGCTGCTTGATTAACAGCACTGTAAATCCCGTACAGGCAAAAGCCAAAAGCACCAGCAGTACCTGCCGGATGCTTTTGAGTTGCCATTTATGTTGGAGTCTTTTAAGGAGACTGTTTTTGCTCATGATGGTGATCTTTTGCCACTTGTGATGCTCATAGTGGTCTGATAATTAGCAAAGAAAACATTCATAAGCCATCAATATACAAATTTGTCCCCATTAGTTTATCCTGAAAATAGGATAACGCATGTATTCTTTTTCCTTCCAAGGGGAATGCTCATAGACCCATCTAAGTTGGGCAGCACCGTTATCGGCAAAGTCAGGATTCTTGGCTTTTTCCTCCTCCAATGCTTCCCTCAATCCTGGGTTTTGGGCAAGGTAATCCGCTGCCAAATCCTCAAAAACATAAGCAGAGTAACCTTCCTTGGACTGAAGGATGGTGTCAAAGTAATTCCAGGCAAAATAACTGTCTTCCCCTTGAGGTTCCAGCACTTCCATGATAAAGCCATTTGAAGATTGGTTCATAGGGACTAGCCAATCGCCCGCCCGTAGGGATACCTGCTGGGGAACTTCTCTTACTTGGATGTCCGAATGGAGGTAGTGGCCTTCATAGGGCTTTTGCAGCGTCTCAAATTCCGTGATGTAGTAGGTGGTGACGTCGAGGGTCGTGTCGGCCTTTACGGCTTTCATGTGGACATGGTTCCGCCGGAGGTTTTCCACTACCTTGAACCAGCCTTGGGGAATGACATAGTAAGTGGGCTTTTCGATGGAAATCGATGGTGAATAGGTGTCGTAGAAATCCACTTCTGCTTCAAAAGGTTTGTTGCGGTCATAAAATAGCCGCGGCTCACCAGAAATGTCACTTGGCTTGTGGCCTGATTCGTAGCCCAAGAAATCTATCGTGGCCGGATTTTCCCTTACGGATTGATAGTTAAAGTCGAAAGTTTCCTGGCTTTTTGCCGCTTCACGGTCTGCCTTCACTGCTGCGACAATTTCTTTTTGGTCCCGCTCAAAAATGGCGGTGTACGATTGGAAAAGCTTGTACATGCTTTCTACCCGCTGTCGGTACGTTTTCAGCATATGGGCTTCTGGCACATAGCTAATGGTATGGAATAGGGAAGCATAACCACTGGAGTAACGCGGCGAATCCTTAAACTGCGACCAGCCATTTTCCGGTACGTCTCCCCAGACATTTACATAAGGTACCAAGGACGATCCACGCTCTTTCATCTGGCTGAAGAGTCCTGGGGTCAAGGTTTCATGCATGTATTTGCCCGCGGCCCCGCCCAGCATATTGTGCTGGGTTTCGATGAGGGTCATGATGTGCTGGTAATCCGCTCCATTACTGGTGTGCGTGTCGATGAAGACATGTGGCTGTAGCCATTGGAAGATTTCCTGAAAGCTCTCCGAATTTTTTGTGTCTGTCTTGATAAAATCCCTGTTCAGGTCATAGTTGCGGGCATTTCCACGGAAACCATGGGCTTTGGGCCCTTCTTGGTTTACCCGGGTGGTCGAATTCCTGTTCAGGTGCCCCCCAATATTGTAAACGGGGATTAGGGCCAGCACCATGTCTTCGTCCCAATTTTCCTTCCCCTGCAAAATGTCACGGAGGTACATCATGGAGGCATCGATGCCCACCGGTTCTCCAGGGTGGATGCCATTATTTACAAAAACCACCAATCGTCCTTCTGCCTGCCAACTTTCCGGGTCAAAGTTTCCCTTTTGGTCCATTATGACCAAGTGGAGGGGTTTGCCACTGTCGGTGGTTCCCATGGAGGTTAGCTGAACTTCTTCAAAATCATCAGCCAAGTTTTGGTAATAGGCAATCACTGCTTCATATTCAGGAGTTTCCGTTCCATCGGATGTTTCGAACAGGGTGGTGTATGGTTGTTGGCCAAAGGCAGAAAAGAAAAGCCCTGCCAATGCCACCAATAGGGTAAATTTTTTCATATCGGTTGATTTAGTGTACGGTCAATTCCTGCTCAAGGTAGCCAAAGAATGTTTTATCAGAAAAGGTCCTTTTATAAGTGGCTCGGAATTTTTTATATGGCTGGGCAAAAACCTATCAAATTCAGCCAATAGGGATGTTTCTATCCAATCTTCCGTGTGTAATTTACCAGCTCAAAATTAATAGTTCAACCCCTCCGGGGTTGGCGAGAGGGGTGGAGGGTGTTGTGCTTTCCCAAGGATTCTCCTTGGGTTATGGAAGTTTGAACCCTCCGGGTTCGGCCTGCGGGGATTTGAAGCGTGTAATCCCACAGGGGAATAATGACCAAATCTAAATTCTTGCAGGTTTAAATTTTCTTGGCGTTTGGCAGGAATTGGATGAACCTGCGTTTGATTTTAAAGCCCGTGACTTCAAGTCTTTAATGGAGGTCTGTGTACTGAAAGTTTCGAACATCATGAGATTACCATGTCCTATACAACCTATCGCAAAAGGGCTCCCTGTGACGTTTTGGCATTGGAATAATTGCCGAACTGAGGTGATAAAGATGGTATATCCATAAACAAGGGTTAACTTTCCTCAAGGGAGACCTTGGAATCAAGTCATAACTAATAAAACTACGAGGTAGCCCATAACCCCGGAGGGGTATAATGACCATATCCAATGGTGCAACCATTGGCATGAGCAAACTTAACCACCCCCAACCCCAGAGGGGTTGAACGCCTTCTTATTCAAACAAATACTTTTCCTCAAAAGGGATTCCATGTTCGTTGAGAAGCTTTTTGTACTCATCAACAAACGTAGTGGATTCATGGTGCTCTTTCTGTTTTTTGATGTAATTGATTATTCTATCCTTTTCTTTAACAGATAGTGTAAATGCTCCATAACCAACAGACCAGCCATTCCAATTAGGAAACTTGGGATGCTTTCTCATCCAAGTGCTGCTCGAAACTTTAAGGTCTTTTATGAAATCAACAAGGCTTATTTGTGGATTAATATCTACCAACAGGTGGATGTGATTCTCTATGCCGTTGATCTGGTACAATTGACATTTTTTCGCTTTAACAATTCCCCAAATGTATTTGTATAATTCCAAGCAATATTTGTCAGGGATGCTTGGCTCTCTGAGTTTTGTGCCAAATACCAAATGGTAAAATAATTGTCTATAGCTGCTCATGGTTAGATTTGGGTTTTGTGTGCTGTGTAATTTACCAGCTCAAAAGGAAAAGTTCAACCCCTCTGGGGTTGGCGAGAGGGGTGGAGGGTGTTGTGCTTTCCCAAGGATTCTCCTTGGGTTATGGAAGTTTGAACCCTCCGGGTTCGGCCTGCGGGGATTTGAAGCGTGTAACCCCAGAGGGGAATAATGACCATATCCAATAATTATGGATTAGCCCGCAAGGGATTTGTTAAAAGTAGGTTCTGGTGATGAAATGCTGGAAGCCCGTTCAAATCCAGCCATTGACGTTAACCCTTTGAGGCGACTTCCTGCAGGGCATTGCTCACCAAGTCATACTCAAACCCTCTACTGATCAGGAAGCGGTGGATTTTGGCTTTTTTCTTAAAATCATCACTTTCTCGGGTGGTCGCCCACTTTTTTTCCGTCAACTCCACTAAAGTGTTCCAGTATGCTTCCGCGTCAATTTCCCGCATGCCCAATTTGATACAGTTGGGAGAAAGCTGGTGCTGCTTTAGTCCTTGCTCGATTTTCAGGCGGCCCCATTTTTTGAGGTGAAACTTGCCCCTGACGTAGGCCTCGGCAAATCGCTCTTCGTTGAGGAAATTTTCCGTAATCATGATTGAAATAAGCTCTTCTACTTCATCTTGATAGAGTCCATAGCCGTAGAGTTTATCCCTTACTTCCTGCTGGCTTCGCTCCTGGTATGCACAAAATGCCGCAATCTTCACCTTGGCTTGGCCAGGGGTCAGTGTTTTTTTCTGAGGCTCTTGGGAATAATCTTTTCTTGGGAAGGACATTTTATGTAATTTTAGCAGCGAAACATCTTCCGGGGACCGCAGTGGACTCAGGAAGTCTTTTTCTCATTCAAATATATCAAACCTAACCTAAATTATCATGCGCAAGAAAATCGTCGCCGGTAACTGGAAAATGAACGGAACGCAGGAAGAAGGTCAAAAGCTGACTTCTGAGATTGTCAATATGGTCAAAGATGAAAGGATCAGTGATGTCACAGTGGTGTTGAACCCTCCTTTTGTCCATGCTTCCAATGTGAAAAAACTGATCGGTGGAGTGGATAACATCTTCCTTGGCGGACAAAACTGCTCTGATAAAGCATCCGGTGCTTACACAGGCGAAACTTCTGCCAGCATCTTGGCCTCTTTCGGAGCCACTTACGTGATCATTGGTCACAGTGAGCGTAGAGAGTATTTTGCAGAATCCAATGAGCAGCTTACCGAAAAAGTGAAATTGGCCTTGGAAAATGGGCTTACCCCGATCTTCTGCTGTGGAGAGCCCCTTGAAATCAGGGAAGCAGGTACGCATGAGGCATATGTAAAGGATCAATTAACAGAAAGTCTGTTTGGTCTGAGCGAGGAAGATTTTGCCAAAATTGTGATTGCCTATGAGCCTATTTGGGCAATCGGTACCGGCAAAACAGCCTCTTCTGACCAAGCACAGGAAATGCATGCTGCCATCAGGGCACACTTGGCCAGCAAATACGGCGAGAAAATCGCTGAAGGAACCAGCATCCTTTACGGAGGAAGCTGCAAGCCAGATAATGCACCAGAGATTTTCTCCAAGCCAGATGTAGACGGCGGGCTGATCGGTGGTGCATCGCTAAAATCTCGGGACTTCGTGGACATCATCAAGTCCTTCTAAGTTAACTAGAGGCTGTTTCATAAATAAATAATCCGTCATCACGAGCGGAGTGAAGTGATCTCGATGTGCTTGCATTGCACGTATGACGAGATTGCTTCTTCCGATATCCATCGGAATCGCAATGACGAGGAGTTATGAGACAGCCTCTTTCTTCTAGCATTACACCATAAACTTTTCGATAGACGATGGAATACCTCGAGTTTAAAATTTCCTGTTCCCAAGAATTTACGGAAATTCTCATGGCCGAATTGAGCGAAATCGGTTTTGATTCATTTTTGGAAACGGATGATGGTGTAGAAGCTTATGTCCAAGAGGATTTATTTGACCGGGAAGCTTTCGATGAGGTGATGGGGCGATATCAAGAAATGGCCCAGATTTCCCTGACAGAAGGCAAAATGCCCAAGGTCAACTGGAATGAAGAGTGGGAAAAGCATTATGATCCCATTTCCATTGGCAATGAAGTATATGTCAGGGCATCCTTTCATGCTCCCAAGGAGGACGTCAACCATGAGATCCTGATCAATCCCAAGATGTCCTTTGGTACGGGCCACCATGCCACCACCTACCTGATGCTATCGCACCAGTTGGAGGTATCGCATGAAGGAAAAAGCATGGTGGATATCGGTTCTGGGACGGGCATTTTGGCCATCATGGCCCATAAACTGGGTGCCACACACATTGAGGCTTTTGACATAGACAATTGGTGTGTGGAAAACGGCAATGAAAATTTTGAACTCAACGGGATGGAAAATGTCAAAATGGGACATGGAACCATCCGGGAGGTCAGTCCCAAAGGCCCATTCGATATCGTCATGGCCAATATCAACAAAAATGTGCTTTTGGACGAAATGGAGGTGTATGTTTCCTTGATGAAACCGGACGCCAAACTTTTTCTCAGCGGCTTTTACGAACATGATATCCCTGATCTTCAATACCGGGCGGAGTCCCTTGGCCTTCACCTGAAAGGCCAAAAAGTGAAAGATAATTGGGCTGCGATTGTTTTTGAAAAGGACTAGTCAAGGAGTGGGTGACCGAAGGCAGCCGAAGAAAAACCAAGTAGTCCCGTCATCGCTGACGTGGAACTGCAATTGGCTGAGTCTTCAAAGGCCATACCTACCCCAAGCCTCCAAGCTTACCCCTCAATAAAAGACAACATCATTTATTACGTAAGAAACGTTTAGTAATTTAGCCCTTGAAATAAGGGGTTAACAAAGATACCATGGGCAAAAAAACAGTTTCACTCGTGCTTTCAAGTGGTGGTGCCCGAGGATTGGCACATATTGGGGTGATTGAAGCATTGGAGGAGCATGGCTACTCCATCCAGGCCATTGCAGGATGTTCTATGGGGGCACTGATCGGAGGCATCTATGCCCGTGGGAAATTGAATGCCTACAAAGAATGGATCTGTAACTTGGATCGTATCGATGTATTTTCGCTGATGGACTTTACCATTTCCACTCGTGGTTTTATCAAGGGAAATAAAGTCTTCCAAGCGGTAGAAGCACTCGTAGGCGATGAGCTGATCGAAAACCTACCCATCCCGTTTGCTTGTAATGCGGTCAACATTTTCTCTGGTGAGGAAGTTACCTTCAGCCAAGGGAGTTTGTTTCAGGCAATTCGGGCCTCCGCAGCAATACCGACGGTTTTTAAGCCCTATGTGATCGGTCAAGAGGAGTTTGTGGACGGTGCCTTGCTGAATCCTATTCCCGTGAATATGGCTAAGGATTTTGACAGTGATCTGTTGATTGCCTCTGATGTCAATGCCCCCATTGCTTGCCTTGTCCGAGCACATCAGGCCCAAAAAGACGGGAGGCCACTCATTACGGTTCCGCAGTGGGTCACCGAATATCGCGCAAAAATGGCCAGGTTCTTTCCCCAAGAGCGAAAGGAAAAGCCCAAAAGCCCCAGCTTCCTGGATCTCATGAACCTTTCCTTTGAGATGATGCAGGACCGGCTTTCGGACTATATCCTTCAGGCACATACCGTGGATGCTGTGGTGCAGATGTCCCGAAAGCAATGCGGTACCTTTGAGTTTTACCGGGCCAAAGAAATCATCGAAGTGGGCAAAGACCTTACCCACGCCACATTAAAACAACTTGACCTATGAACATTGCCGCGCTGAACAAATTGCTGGGCAATATCGATATTTACCTGTTGGATCAGATTTTGAAAGGGAGGTTCACCAAGGAAATGCGCATCTTGGATGCCGGTTGTGGAGAAGGAAGGAACCTGATTTATTTTTTGCATGAAGGTTTCCAAGTTTTTGGCGTGGACCAAAACCCAACGGCCATCCAAATGGCCAGGACCTATGCCAAGACCATTGACAAGGCCTACGACCCACTGAGATTGCAGGTGGCTCCTGTGGAGGACATGCCTTTTCATCAGGGGGCTTTTCAGGCAGTGATCAGCTCTGCGGTGTTACATTTCGCTAGGGACACCGCCCATTTTAATGCTATGTTTGGAGAGATGATGCGGGTTTTGGCTCCTGGAGGGCTGTTGTTTTTGCGCATGACCACGGGATTTGGCGGAATGGAGGCGGCCAGTGAAAGGATTGGAGAAGGGACTTTTCAGTTGTTGGATGGCTCTACACGGTTTCTGCTCACGGATGGGTTATTGCGTGAGGTGATGGAGAAACATACCTTGAGTCATGTTGAACCACCTAAATCCGTGCTGGTTCATGCGCTTCGTGCCATGGGGGTCTTGGTTATGACCAAGGAAAGCTAATGCTTAAGAGGCTTGGGTGATACAAGGCATCATGCGCAACCATGTGTTTTATGGATTTGATTTGCTATACCTGTAGGAAGTTGGTTTTTTAAAAGAGGAGTGAAATTTCCAGAAAATTCCTCCAAATATCTGTATATATCAACGTAATTTGTGGCGTGCAGTTGACAGGTTTTGGGTCACCGGCATAATGCAGCTCATCACACTTATCAAAAAAAATTAAATCGTCCAGATGATGGATTTGCAATTTATTTTCGAATTGGTCGGCACGTATTTCTTTGCTGTTTCTGGTGCATTGGCGGTGCATGACCGGGAGCATGATGTGTTCGGGGCGGGCTTTACGGGTTTTATTACGGCCATCGGTGGCGGTACGTTACGTGATGTCCTGCTGGACAGTTACCCGTTGGTGTGGATCGATGATGTCCGTTACCTGTATGCTATTTTTGCTGGGATCCTCACGGCCATTTTGTTTTTTAAAATCATGTCCAGGCTTCGGAGGACCTTGTTTTTATTTGATACGTTGGGGATCGCCTTGTTTTCAGTGTTAGGGGCTGAAAAGGCCCTTAGCCTAGGGGTAAGACCTGAAATTGCCGCGATGATGGGGATGTTTTCGGCCGTCATGGGCGGGGTCATCAGGGATATGCTGTGCAATGCCACGCCTATTTTACTCAAAAAGGAAATTTATGCCACCGCTTGCCTCAGTGGGGCGATATTGGTGATTGTCCTTCAGAACTTGGGTGTAGAGCGTAATACCAATTTGATTCTTTCCTTTCTATTGGTGGTCACCATCCGATTGGTAGCGGTAAGGTTTAAGCTAAGCCTTCCACAGTTGGATTGGAAGAAATAATACCAATTTTCTTGGAGGGGTCATAGCGGTTGTTGCGGCCACCTCTAACTTTCTTGGTGTCTTTGTGCCTTAATGGCGAAAGTTTAAGGCCACGAAGTCACTATACCTCCGTCGAAAATCCTATCCTCCCATTACCATGGAAATAAATTAATAAAAATGTAATTTTGGTCATTCGAACGTTCAATCTAAAATCCCAAATATGGCATCAAAAGATTATATCCAACAGAACAAGGATAAATTCATCGAAGAACTTTTGGAATTGCTACGCATTCCTTCGGTAAGTGCGGACCCAAAATTCAAGGAGGATGTGCTAAAAGCAGCATCATACGTGAAAGAAAGCCTTGCGCAAGCGGGTGCCGATAAAGTGGAAATCTGCCCTACGCCCGGTTATCCTGTGGTGTATGGCGAGAAGATCATCGACACGGCGTTGCCAACGGTGCTGGTGTATGGCCACTATGATGTGCAGCCAGCCGATCCCTATGAGCTGTGGGATTCGGCACCCTTTGAACCTGTGATCAAAAAGACTGAGCTTCATCCAGAAGGAGCGATCTTTGCGCGTGGCTCTGCTGATGACAAGGGCCAGTTTTATATGCATGTGAAGGCCTTTGAAGCCATGATGGCCGAGGGAGAGCTGACCTGCAACGTGAAGTTCATGATCGAAGGAGAAGAGGAAGTTGGCTCCGATAATTTGGCGAATTTCATCAAGGAAAATAAAGAAAAACTAAAATCGGACGTGGTGCTGATCTCAGACACCAGCATGCTGTCACTGGAAACACCTTCCGTGACGGTTGGTCTTCGGGGACTGGCGTACATGCAGGTGGAAGTGACCGGACCAAACCGTGACCTGCACAGTGGCACCTATGGAGGAGCAGTGGCCAACCCCATCAATATCCTCTGCAAGATAATTTCCCAGCTGCAGGATGAAGACAGGAAAATTACCGTTCCCGGCTTTTATGACAAGGTGGAGGAGCTTTCAGCGGAGTACCGTAAAAAGCTAAATGAAGCACCTTTTGACTTGCAGGATTATAAGCGGAAGCTCGATATCAAAGAAGTAGAAGGAGAGGCTGGGTTTACCACGCTGGAGCGAACAGGCATCCGGCCAACCTTGGATGTCAATGGTATCTGGGGAGGATATATCGGCGAGGGTGCTAAAACCGTCCTTCCATCAAAAGCCTATGCTAAAATCTCCATGCGACTAGTGCCACACCAAGATCATCATGAAATTTCGGAGCTCTTCCAGAAGCACTTTGAGTCACTGGCACCGGATTCGGTGAAGGTAAAGGTGACGCCTCACCATGGTGGCAAACCGGCAGTAGTGCCTACTTCATCGGTAGGGTACAAAGCTGCTGAAGCGGCTGTGCAGGAAGTTTTTGGCAAAAAAGCCATTCCTACCCGAGAAGGGGGATCGGTACCGATTACTTCCCTTTTCCAGGAAGAACTTAAACTTGATCCAATTCTTTTGGGCTTTGGGCTGGATACAGATGCAATCCACTCGCCCAATGAGCATTATGGTATCAAAAACTACCTGTTGGGGATCGAGACGATAGCAGCTTTCTTTAAAAACTTTAGAAAACTGTCCGAAAAATAGAACCTTATTTGAGCTTTCACAGTAAACCACAAAAAGCTAGCGTCCAATGTAGGGTATTTACCCTAAAAAATCAATTGAGCAGCTTCCGTTTTGTGGTTTATTTGTTTTATATGAAACCCTTAGTGCTCTAAGGTAGTTTTAACTGTTAGTTATGAAGAGTCTAAAAAAATCCCTCCCTTTCGTATTTCTGTTTTGCCTGACCAGCTGGGTGGCCTTTGCCCAGCTGATAGAGCCTCCAAAATGGCAGATGACCCTTTCCGATCCGACGCCATTTGTGGATGATGAAGTCGAGCTTATTTTCAAAGCAGATATTCCGCGGGAATGGTACATTTATTCCAATGATTTTGATCCCGATTTGGGGCCAATGCTGACGGAATTGAGCTTGGAAGGATCCGAGGGAATTGAGCCAGTTGGGGAACTCAAGCCCATCAATCCAAAACGGAAAATGGATGAAATATGGGATGGTGAAGTCAGCTATTTTACGGGCACTGCCGAATTCAGGCAGAAAGTGAAGATCACGAAAACCGCCGTAAAGATCGTAGGCCTGATAAGCTATCAAATGTGCTCGGATGTGACAGGACAATGTGTGCCTTATGAGGAAGATTTTTCCCAATCGGTCAATGCTTCCATCAAGAAAGAAGCCGTACCGGATACGGATGAAGTAGAAGAAAACAATGCACCAAGTGCTGCAGACACTTCATCACCTGCCTCGGAGACAGCGGATGCGGATACGTCAGGTGATGTCAAGCCTGAAGTGACTACTACACCTGAAAAGACCGGTACTAAAGTGCCTGAGGTGGACCTGTCACCAGAAGGAAAGCAGGGAGATGCCACTTCCATGTGGCCGTTTGTGATTGCGGCGTTTTTGGGGGGATTGGCAGCATTGCTGACCCCGTGTGTTTTCCCCATGATCCCGATGACGGTAACCTTCTTTACCGGAAGAAGCAAAAGCCGGGCTCAGGGGATCAGAAATGCCTTTATCTACGGCCTTAGCATCATCGTTATTTATACGCTGGCAGGAACCATTGTGGCGGCAGTCCAAGGGCCGGAGTTTGCCAATTGGCTTTCTACACATTGGTTGCCCAACATCTTTTTCTTCTTGGTGTTTGTTTTCTTTGCGTTGGCCTTTTTGGGCTTGTTCGAAATTACATTGCCCAGTGGCCTGGTCAATAAGATGGACGCCAAAGCAGATAAGGGAGGCCTCACAGGTGTGTTTTTCATGGCTTTCACCTTGGTGTTGGTTTCATTTTCCTGTACGGGGCCAATTGTTGGGTCCATATTGATCGAATCTGCCGGAGGAGAAATCCTCAAGCCCATTATGGGCATGTTTGCCTTTTCGCTGGCTTTTGCCATTCCCTTTACGCTTTTCGCCATTTTCCCTGAATGGCTTAACGGCTTGCCAAAATCGGGCGGTTGGCTTAATTCCGTGAAAGTGGTACTGGGCTTTTTGGAGCTGGCATTGGCGTTTAAGTTCTTGAGCGTGGCCGATCAGGTTTATCACTGGGGACTGCTGGACCGGGATATTTATATTGCGATTTGGATTGTAATCTTTGCACTCATGGGCTTATACCTGCTCGGCAAGATCCGCCTGCCGCACGATTCTCCCATCGAAAAGCTAAGTGTTCCAAGACTATTGCTGGCGACCGTGACGTTTATCTTTGTGGTGTATCTGGTGCCGGGTTTGTTTGGCGCACCACTCAAATCACTAAGTGGTTACCTGCCGCCAATCCACACGCATGATTTTAACATCGAAAAACTGATCCGTGAAAACCGTGGGGGCGGAGCCACTGCTCAGCAAGAAATGACAGAAGTGCCCAAGCACGGAGAGCTCTTGCACTGGCCACACGGTTTGCAGGGATATTATGACTATGAGCAGGCGCTGAGGGTGGCCAAAAAGGAAAACAAGCCACTTTTTATTGATTTTACCGGTCATGGCTGTGTCAACTGCCGAGAGATGGAAGCAAAAGTCTGGTCACAACCTGAAGTACTGGAGCGGCTTAAGCAAGACTTTGTACTGGTGGCCCTTTATGTGGACGAGCGTACCGAACTTCCCGAGGAAGATTGGTATACCTCTGCTTACGATGATAAAGTGAAGAAAACCATTGGCAAGCAAAATGCGGATTTCCAGATTACGCGGTTCAACAATAATGCACAGCCCTATTATGTGATATTGGACCATGATGAGGAAATGCTCGTCAGACCAAAAGCGTACGACACCGACCCCCAGAATTTTGTGGAGTTTCTCGATAAGGCAAAAGAGGCTTTCGACGAAGGTGCCTGAGCATTGATGGGGTATCAAAAGTTTTTGAATCGAATTGGCTTTAGAAAATAGCCTTGCTGCAAGGAATATAAGGGTGGACCGGGTTTGTTAATCGATGCGAATGTGTTAATTACCTCTCCGGAGGGTGAAGAGCAAACAGCTGAAATTCCCAAAGGGGCAGCCATTTGGTTTGAGGAAGGAACACATAAGGCCGTTAACGTGGGGAATGAAGAAAGTAAATTAGTGTTGGTTTATTTGAAAGAGTAATCCAATTTGGGTTTGCCCAGCATCCTTTAGGGAGTGGGTTGGGCAAACCTTGATTTACTTCGCTAATATCACCGTACTTTTTCAGCTCTTGGCAAAGTGTCCCCTGACCAGGGTAAATCAGAAGTTGATGATCACCAAAAGGGTCATCCCTGAAATGATCACCCATAAGATACTCGCTTGTCCGAGTACACGTAATCCCCCTGCAAGCAGCAGTTTTTTTGACAGTCCACAGCCGATAAGGAAGATGGACAGGCACAGTGCCGTATGCGACAGCTGGTGAATGAGCGTGACCATCCAATTTGCCATTGGCAGGTAACTGTTTGCCAAAACAGCCAAGATAAAAAAGCCGATGAAATAAGGTATTTTGATGTTTCCTTTTCCCTTTCCGAAGGTCATTGCAGCCACAAAGGTCACAGGAATAATCCATAAGGCTCGCGCCAATTTTACCGTCGTTGCGATATGGAGGGCTTCCTTTCCGTACTGGCTGGCGGCACCCACCACGGAGCTGGTGTCATGAATGGCGATGGCGCACCACGTGCCAAATTCCCCAGCGCTGAGCCCTAGGAATTTTCCGATTGGCGGAAACAGGAACAAGGCCAGGGAGTTCAGCACAAAGACGGCACCTAGAGCCATGGAAATTTGATGCTGTCGTGCGTGGATCGCTGGGGATACGGCAGCAATGGCGCTGCCCCCGCAAATGGCCGTGCCCACTGCTACCAATAGCGAGGTCTTGCGGTCTATTTTCAGGAACTTTCCCAAGGTTAGCCCAAGTGCCAATGTGCAGCATATGGCGATGATGGTCATGGCGAAGCCTGATTTACCTGCTTGAAGGGCATCTGCTGCTCCGATGCCAAACCCCAAGCCAACTACCGCAAATTGTAGCAGATAGTCCGTTGCTTTGGTCCTTGCTGTGGCGTAGGGCGTGCCTAGGAGATTGGCAAATAGCAGACCCATCACCAAGGCCAGTGGAGCCGTCATGCCGGGAAGAAGGCATATCAACCCTGCCACCCAAAATAAAATTTCCCGAATGGTCAGGCCACGGTCCAGCAGTTGTTGGATGCTTCTAATGCGAATAAGACTGAACTTTGCTTTCTCCATGTCCATAACTCCTGTTTTGTACAGTGCAAAAATATTCTTTCAGAATGGACAAATGAAATTGCTTTTGGCAATGATCGATTACCTGAAGTTATGGCGATGGGCAAATTTCATGAATAAATCAGCAATTCCTTCTTTGGCACCATGAGGCTGGATAAATAGAAAAGAGCGTTCTATGGACAATTGGTCGATATCGATGACCGTAAATTTTTTGCTATGAAGCTCTTCCAATACTGTAAAAACGGATAGAAAGGCCATGGCATTAGAATTCATCAGGTATCCTTTGATGCTTTCGGTGCTGCCCAGCTGCATTTCTTTTTGGAGTTGGCCCAGCTTTACCCCCAGAGGTTTCAGCGCATGGGCAATGACTTCCAAGGTGCCTGATCCGGGCTCTCGGAGCAGCAAGGGGATTTTTAGCAATTCGGGGATGCTAAGGGATTCTTTTTTGGCCAAGGGATGATCTGCACGGGCGATCAGCAAGATTTCATCCTTGGTAAACTCGGTGTATTTAAACTGGGATTGTTTGGTCTGTCCTTCGATGATGCCCAAGTCGATTTCCCCTTGGTCCAGCGCCTTTCCGATCTGTTCGGTATTATCTGTGCTCAAGCTTAGGCGGATATCGGAAAATTTCTCATGAAATGCCGCCAAGATAGGAGGCAACACATATTGGGCAATGGTGGTGCTGGCGCCGATGCGGAGTTCGCCGCGATGGTCCTTGGTAAAGTGATTGAGCTCAAACTCCAAGTCTCGATAGATGGCAAAAATCTGCTCAGCATGCTCAAAAAGCGTTTCTCCAGCGGGCGTCAGGGATATTTTGCTTCCTTGGCGATCAAAAAGTTTGACCTGATAGTGCAGTTCGATCTGTCTGATATGCTTGGTGACGGCAGGCTGGGAAATGTAAAGCTCTTCTGCAGCTTTGGTGAAGTTCAGTCGCTTGGCGACCGTATGGAAAACCTGAAGTCTAAAATCAAACATGATGAGGAATCGTTAGCGCTTTTCTTTGCGGGTGTTGCCTTGGGCTCAATCTGCGGGAAGTTTGATATGGTATTCCCGGCCTTTTTTTACGGTGAGCTTTGGGGTTCGGAGCCAAGGATTGTAAATCTTTAGCTGTTTATAGTTGGTGCCGTTTTTTAGGGCCCATTCGGCCAAGTCCTTTACCGAACTTTTGATGACGAGGGTTTTCAGGGCAGGCATATGGTAATAATCCTCTTCCTTAAGCTCAAAACCGTACTTTTCTGGATGCTCGAAAATCTCCTTAAACGCCAAAATTCTGAACATATACCGACCCGTCTCTTCATTTAGCAACAGCTCATAATAGTCCGGCTGCTGCTGGTCATTCATCCTTCGTCGTAAACCGGCTTGGCCGATGTTGTAGCTGGCCGCCACGCTGGTCCATTTGCCAAATTTCGCATAAGACTGCTGCAGGTACTTGCAGGCGGCATGGGTTGCCTTCTCAAAATCATAGCGTTCATCCACTTCGCGTGTGACCTCTAAGCCAAAATCCTTGGCGGTACCCTCCATAAATTGCCAAAATCCGCGTGCTCCAGCCGGGGAGACTACATTTTGAAGGCCCGATTCGATCATGGCCACATACTTAAAATCCTCCGGGATGTTATAGTCTGCCAGGATTTTTTCGATGGTTGGTAGGTACTTTGCTGATCGCTTCATCATCAGGAGCATATTGGATTCCCAGAAAGCATTCACGTATACCTCCCGTTCAAAACGCTCCTTGATGTCCATTTCTTTTAGCGGAACCGGTTCACCTGCAAAGGTCAATTTCTCGGGAAGGTCAAAGAGCGTTACCCGAGGGGTGGACTCGGCATCATTTGAGGTAGGTTTTGGCCAGAAATAGTTTCCTGAAGATTCGCGGGAAGTGTTGGCATCATCAGATACGACTTCCATCCGGCTTCGGATAAGTAACACAAAAAGTACGGCCACCAGGCCGTACAGGATATATGCATGAATATTTTTCACCACTAGAAATTTGGGGAGAGTAAATACTTGTTATAGAACTCATCGATGGCCTCAACGGCCTCGGTAGCCGTGTCCACCAGCGTAAACAGTTCCATGTCTTCAGGACTGATATTGATGTGCCTTTCCAGCATGATGGTTTTGATCCATTCGATTAATCCTTCCCAGAATTCTTTACCAACCAGGATAATGGGAAATTTTCCAGTTTTCTTGGTTTGTACCAATGTCAGGGCTTCAAACAGCTCATCCATGGTACCGAATCCTCCCGGCAAAACGATAAATCCTTGGGCATATTTTACGAACATTACCTTGCGGACAAAGAAATAATCAAATGTGATCAGTTTGTCCTGGTCAATGTACATGTTGTTAAACTGTTCGAAAGGCAGCTGGATATTGAGTCCCACCGATTTTCCTTTTTCGGAGTGAGCTCCTTTGTTACCGGCTTCCATGATTCCGGGGCCGCCACCGGTGATCACGCCATAGCCGTGCCTGACCAGTTTGGCAGCGATCTCTTCGGCTATTTTATAGTATTTGTTGTCCTGAGGGGTACGGGCAGAGCCAAAGATGGAAACGCATGGGCCTATTTTTGCCAGCTTCTCGAAGCCCTCCACAAATTCTGACATTACCTTAAAGATCACCCAGGAGTTGGCACTTTTGATCTCACTCCAGTCTTTTTCCTTAAAAGCTTTACGGATTCTCTCTTCTTCTAAATTGGTTTTTTCTGATTCTTCGCTCATAACTTTTGGACTGATGTTAAAAAACTAATACGATAGAAACGACTAAAAGTGGTTACTTTCAGGTACTAAATTTAATTTTTTTGATGATAAATAGAAAATGGATGCTGGATTTATCCGGAGCTTGAGAATGGGTTTTTTGGCTAATGATCTCAATGTCAGTGATAAAGCAGTCCTTTTGATGTGAAGGCTCCATTCCAAGATGAATTCATCCTAACAGGGCAAAAAAAGATTCCGTCTGCAAAAATAACTGTTGTAAATATTCTGCCATTCGAGTACTTTCGTGCGCTTTTATGTACCTGTATGAATTTAATACAAAAATCCCTTGCCGTCAATGAACTTTTCAACGACCTAGCCATAGAAATCCAGCAGTTTAACGAACAGGGCCGGCTTACCTGTCTCACAGGATGCGGAAGATGCTGCGCCAACCCAAACGTACCGGCCACGGTATTGGAGTTTTTGCCCTTGGCCTTTGAGCTGTACCAAACCGGCAAGGCAGAGGCGTTCCTTACCCAGCTGGTAGAAGCGGGTGATGAGCGCTATTGCGTGGTGCTTCAGCAGATGAGCATTGCCGGAAGTGGCGGGCTATGCGGACAGTATGCGCATCGTGGATTGATCTGTCGGCTCTTCGGGGCTTCAGCTAGGCGAAACAGGGAAGGGAAAAAGGAGCTGATTACCTGTAAACTGATAAAAGAAGAAAAGAAGGATCAGTACCAAGCAGTAAGTGTAGCCATCCAGGATGGACTGCATGTGCCCGCTAGTGCAGATTATTATACCCGTTTATACGCGATTGATTTTCACTTGGCCGAGCAACAGTTTCCCATCAATCTGGCCATAAGAAAAGCCTTGGAAGCGGTGTTTTCATTTTATTACTACATTGAAGGAGAGGCGGTATAAATTTTTAAAGCATGGTTTTTGATGTATATTGTATTGAATTTATCTCACAGAAATTATTTTTCATTATAACCGAACTATGATGCTTAACTTCTCTGAAATTATCAATACGGTAAAAAAACTCATCGAAGTAAAGATTCAGATGCTCAAGAGGGACGTGCAGGATGAGCTTTCTGCCGTCATTACGAGAGTGGCCATTCTTTCGATGATGGTCATTGTCTCGGTATTGATTCTGCTTTTTGGAAGCATTGCCCTTGCCTTTTATTTTGCAGAGCTTACCTATTCCAATTCACTTGGATTTTTGTATGTAGGCCTCATATATTTGGGAATCCTGATTTTCCTTTACATCATCAAAGATTCCAAAGGAATCCAGCGTAATGTTGGTGCTGTGCTGAACACGTTCCTTTTCTTTCGCAAAAAAAACAGTGGTGACAATGAGTAAAGCAGATCTTAAAAAACAAGAAGAGGACCTGGAAAGGCAACTGGACCAGCAGCTTGGGCTTTTAAAGCAAGAATCCGTTTCTTGGGCCAAAGTGGGCGGTGCTGTGATGGCAGGAAGTATGCTTATTTACGGCACTAAAAAATTGTTTAAGGGCAAAAAAAAGAAGCCTAAAAAGCACGCTAAAAAAGCCAAAAGCAGTAGCCAAGAGCCCGAGGATTATATAGTGAAGACAAAACCAAAAAAATCTTCGTTTGCAGGTGGCTTGGGCAAGCGTCTCTTTATGGTCGCCTTATCTTTAGGCCAAGCTAAGTTGGTCGATGTACTGTCCAAGCAAGCGAATGATGCCAAGAAAAAGTAAACCGGTTATTGCCACGGCATTAAATGACCTGCACAGAAATGGAATGAAAGGTGTGGCGCTGCTGATAGATCCGGAGAAATGCGGAGATGCAGAAGCGCTGGAGCACTTGGTTCGATTGGCCGCAGGTCATAAAGTGGATTTTATCTTTCTGGGCGGAAGCCTAATCGATGATCATAACGTCGATGCCATTGTCCAGAAGATAAAGGGCTTGGCCAAAAAGATTCCGTTGGTGTTGTTTCCGGGAAATGTCATTCAGGTAACAGACAAGGCGGATGGGATCTTGTTTTTGTCATTGATATCGGGAAGAAATCCTGAATTGCTGATCGGCCAACAGGTGACCGCTGCTCCCTTGTTAGAGAAGTCTTCGCTGGAGGTGCTTCCCACGGGATATATGCTGGTCAATGACGGGCAAATCACGAGTGCCAGCTATATCAGCCAGACCATACCTTTGCCCAATGATAAGCCCGCTCTGGCCGTTGCGACAGCCTTGGCAGGTCAGTTTCTGGGGATGCAGTATTTTTTCCTCGATGCTGGCAGTGGCGCCAAAGTCCCGGTCAGCAAAGCGGTGATCCGAGCCGTCAGTAAGAAGGTAGATCGTCCGCTGATCGTGGGAGGAGGGATCGATTCGGTGGAAAAAGCAAGGGACGCTTGGGAAGCGGGGGCAGACCTCATCGTCCTGGGCAATGGGGCAGAAAAAAACCCCGGCCTGCTGACCGAGGTAATTGACTTAGCAAATGTTTACAACGTATCACTGAACGTTAATTAGTGATTCTCTTCTTCTCATTTTGCCTGCTGGCAATCCGTACATCATCTTAAACCTTCTGCAGAAATAGGCTGTATCTTTATAGCCCACCTCTTTACCAATGTCGCGAATACTTTTCTTGGTAGTACGGAGTAGTTCTACTGCAGCTTCCATGCGTTGGTATTCGATGTAATCCTGCGGATTGATGCCGGTCAGCATTTTGAAGTATTGGCCTACATAGTCTTCGGATACATTGGCTACTTTGGCCAATACCTTGTTGGAAAGATCCCCACCGATGTTCTTTTTGATGTAATTGAACATGTCGATCAAGCGTGGGTCTTTGAAATAAGTACTGTTCGTAGACATTTCTTCCACGAACAATCGGTTTTTCAAAATATGCCTTACCAATTCCACCACCAGCAGTTCCGTGTGGATTTTGATAGTTCGCTCTTTACCGGGGATATTTTGCTCGGATTCTTTGACCACATCCTCAATAATGGAGGCCAATCGATCGTTAAAACGGATGATAAATGGCGGGATGCCGAGCGAATTGAAGAAATTCACGACATCGAAGACTTTAGCTTCGAAGGTCACCAATGTGATACAGTCCTCTTCAATGGATTTAATGTCCTTAAAACTTATGGATTGTAAATGCTTCTTTTTGTTTTCCAAAAAGCTGTTGTTGGACATTTCATTTCTTTTGGTGGCTTGACCAAAGGAAACTTTGCATGCTCTTCCAGCGGGAATGAACAGTATTTCGCCTTCATTGACTAGTTCTTGCTCATCACCAAACTTTAGTGTTCCTTGATGTAATAGAATGACGGTGTTTTCAGGTTCTAAGTAGTCCGTCACGGTAATAGGTCGCTCTACTTTGTAGTTATTACCCCTCGTATACCGCACACCCACGGATTCTATGACTTTATTGTAATATTCCATGACAGATATTATTATGTTGATACCTGTAAAAGTATGACTTTTTTAGTTAGAATATAATAAATTTAACGAAAAATTCAACAACGGCCGAATAATTATATGAATTTCAAAGTTACGGGGGGACGATTTTGAATTTGTTTATTTATCTTAATAAGTTACGGGATATAACTATTTTTTGAATTTCACTTGTTCCTTCGTAAATCTGGGTAATTTTGGCGTCTCTCATGAGTCTTTCTACATGATATTCTTTGACAAATCCATAGCCCCCATGGATTTGTACAGCTTCAATCGTCGTGTCCATGGCGACCTTGGAAGCGTACAATTTTGCCATGGCGCTGGCATGGGCGTATGATTCGCCTTGGTCTTTAAGCCAGGCAGCCTTCCAGACCAGCATCCTGGCCGCTTCTATTTCCGTGGCCATATCCGCTAGTTTAAACTGAATGGCTTGATGCTGACTAATCGGCTTGCCAAACGCTTTCCGCTCCTTGGAGTACGCCAAGGCCAGTTCATAGGCTCCAGCAGCGATTCCCAAGGCTTGGGCCGCTATTCCTATCCTTCCTCCATCCAGGCTGTGCATGGCGTAGGTAAAGCCAAAACCATCTTCTCCAATGCGATTTTCCAGAGGAACTTTCACGTCATTGAACATCAAGGAATGGGTGTCAGAGCCCCTGATGCCCAGTTTATCTTCTTTTTTCCCCACTTGAAATCCTTCCATATCTTTTTCCACGATAAAAGTGGAGATGCCTTTGTGCTTCAGCTCAGGGTTGGTTTGGGCCATGACCAAGTATACACTGGCGGTGCCGCCGTTGGTGATCCAGTTTTTGGTGCCATTGAGGAGGTAATGGTCGCCGTGCTTTTCTGCCATGGTACGCTGGGAGGTGGCATCTGAGCCTGCTTCGGGCTCTGAAAGGCAGAAAGCGCCCAGTATTTCGCCTGCAGCCAAGGGTTTTAGGTATTTCTCTTTTTGCTGCTCAGAGCCATAATGTTCCAGTCCCCAGCATACCAAAGAGTTATTGACGGACATGGCCACCGCCGCGGAGGCATCGATTTTAGAGATTTCTTCGATGGCCAATACATAAGAAAGTGTATCCATGCCCCCACCGTTGTATTGGGGAGCTACCATCATGCCCAAAAAGCCCAGTTCCCCCATTTGCTTAACCTGTTCGTGGGGAAAGGTGGCGTGAGTGTCCCGTTCAATTACACCGGGCAACAATGCAGATTTGGCGAATTCCCGAGCGGCCTCTTGGACGGCTAGGTGTTCTTCCGTTAGGGTAAAATTCATGTGATTTGGGTTTACATTAAAATAGTGTAGGAATATAACGTAAAAAATGATAGGTAGCAATTGCTTGGGATCGATTAAGGGTTTTGGTGAGAAGAGGCCTTTTGAGCCTGCAAGGTCACTGTTTGATCCATCGGATGGTGTGGCTTTGCTGACGATGGGAAATTCGGATGAGGTAGATTCCACTACGAAGTGTTGATAATTTTTCTTTGAGCCTCGAGGATATGGCTTTTTTGCTGCCCTGGAGGGATAGGATTTCCATGCCTTGTGCATCCATGACCTTCCAATCAGCCTGTAAGTGTTCCAGGTTTTCTGGAAGGACAAGGTGGAGGTCCCCATGGTTGTAAGGATTTGGAGAGATGCGGGGTGATGGGCTGGTTTCTGCCGTTCTTTTTACCAGAAAGATTGGCGTGGGTTCTTCGTTGCCCATGGAGGACAAACTGGTGATTTTATAATAACAGTGGCCAAAAAGCGGCGGGTTTTCGTCCACAAATTGATAGGGTAAATCCTCCCCAGCACTGCCTTTGGCCTCGATTTCACCAATGGGCTCAAAGTTATCCACATTGAAGGCTGAGCGATAGACTTTATAGCCTTTTATTTGGCGTTCATCCGTAATTTCCCAATGCAGGACATTGTAATGGTCCACGGCTTTTGCGCCATAAGAGAGCCAAGTGACCGGGAGGATGGTGGCTACCCGCTCGCTACCAATGGTGAACTTATGATTGCTGAGCTGATTGAGACGAACCTTTCTTCTGGCCCATGGCCATCCGTTTTGATCAATGCCAATCCGATGGTTGCCAGCCGCGGGTTCATGATCGGCGACAATTCGCAAGTCATCGACTTCATCGATGATCAGTCCCTGTCCGGAAATGCGTAGGGTAATGAAGTTATTTCCTCCAGTAAATCCTGAAAAGCTGAAATAGCTGTACAATTGATACAGGATCCAAGTGCCATCAGTGTCAAAGAAATCTGCATCGTGATCTACGCCAGGGAGCTGTGTGTACCGGATGGTCAGGTTGTTTCCGGCATTTGGATTGGGGCCGAGCAGCTGGAGCAGCCGTGTGCCCCCCTCGTAGGTATCCACAAACGGAAAACTGGCATTGCTGATATTCAGGTTGTTTGGAGGGTGCTTATAGTGTAGAGCCTCAAGATTGTGCCATTGCCCCACTTCGTATTCATAGCTTCCCAATCCGCTTTGGTTTAAGGTCATGTCATGGCCCCCAAAATCCATGGCGCCAGCTTTCATGGTCATATGGCGTAAAATGGTGAGGTCATCGTCAAACGAGACTGTTCCCATGGGCTTGTCCACTTCGAGATCTTCTATGGAGAGGGCCATGCCGGAGATGCTTTGGTCTTCCGCTCCAATGATGGAGAGGGCTGTGTTATTGCCTTGGATAGGGCCAGTACCATTCCTTATCATGTCACCGGACAGGAAGAGCGTAGGAGGAAGGTTCTTTAGGGATTCACCTTCAAAATATAGGTCATGGTAGGAGGGCTCTGCCGTGCCGGTTAAGGTGTTTTTGAGCAGCTCCTGTATGCCTGACGGGGCGGCATAATGGACTTCTCCCAAAAGGTTAACGTTGGCCGCATGGAGCTCGGGCATGGGGGCATGGAGCACGAGTGTTCCTCCATCAGCAAGGGTCATTTCTTGGGCAGGTTGGGTGCTGGACCTTTGGACGATAGGGGCGTTACAATAGCTTTCCAAGGCAGCGTTTTCGGCGATGGTAAGGGAGCCATAAGCTCCTGTTATGGCGGGATTGGTATTGAAGGAAAAGGTGGCGCAATCCACCCCTGGAATGCCTTCTTGGATTACCGTCCCAGATTCGATGATGATCTCACTGGCTTTTACCGATTCCTGAACAGTTAGGATGGCATCCGGTTCCGGAGCAAAGACCATGGTGTATCGGCTTCGGGTGGACAGGGCACTCCAAGCGCCTTCAGGTATGGCTATCCGGGATGCTCCTTTAAAGACCAGCTTGCTTTCAAGGCTACTGCCGATCCAGTCGATGTTGTTCCAAGTACCGGAGGGGATGCCAGGCACTGCTCCAGAAAAGGCATTGAGGCTTCCATACAGGGAGAGTTCATTTCCATTAATATCGAGTTTTTTCCCGGTTCCCGTTTGAGCATTGAGGTAGAGGGATTTGACAGACTGGTTTTGGGTCAAGGTGACTTCATGGCCAAAAGCTACATACACATCAGAGGTGTTGTCAGGGGCCATACTTGCAGGATTCCAGTTGCTGCCATCATAGACTTCCCAAATGCTGATTTGGTCAAAATTTCCACTGGTAATGGTACGGAAGGCACCAACTTCCTGACCGTTTGCGTTTAAGGAGAATATCCCAGATACTATAAAAATTACGAATATTATCTTGTAAATTCGTTTGGCATAAGTGCTGCCCCATTCGGCAAGGGGAATCGTATAAAACCGTACTAAAAAAATAGACCATCCCATTACCTATAAATATAATCCTGACAATGAAGAAATCCGTCTTGATTTTTACCATTATCCTTTTGAATATTAGCCAATTATATGCGAAAAATTATAGGGTAAGCTTGTTGACCTGTGCCCCAGGTTCAGAATTATACAGTGTATTTGGTCACAGTGCTGTGCGTGTGACGGACATGGAAACAGGCAGGGATTTGGTCTACAATTACGGGACATTTGATTTTGATCCGAGCTTTTACATGAAATTTGCCAGAGGAAAACTTGACTATTGGCTTTCTGTAGCCACCTATGACCGGTTTATGGAGCACTATGCTTATCTGGGGCAAGCTGTAAGGGAGCAGGAGCTGAATTTAAACGAGGAACAGGCCAATAAAATGGTGGAGTTTTTACACATCAACAATCAGCCAGACAATCGGTATTACCGTTATGATTTTTTCTATGACAATTGTGCTACGCGGATCAGGGATATGATGAAGACGGTGTTGGGTGAGCAGCTGGAGTGGAATGATCCGGTGTCTGAAGAACAAAAGACCTTTCGAGACCTTATCGATGAATATGTGTATCCACTGCCTTGGGGGGATTTAGGGATTGATCTGGCTTTGGGAAGTGTGATCGATATAGACGCCAGCGAACGGGAGAAGCAGTTCTTGCCCGATTATATGGAAGCTGCTTTTGGGAGGGCGGAGATTGTAGGTGATGGCCCTACACGGCCCTTGGTAAAGCACCAATCCACGCTTCTGGATGTGCCTCCCGTGGCGATTGCCCCGAATATTTTTAATCCGTATTTTCTGTTTTGGGGAATTGCCATCATGTTTATCGTCATTACGTACATGGGATATAGAAAAAAGCGACTCTTTATAGGATTTGATCAAGCCTTTTTTGGCGTGTTGGCAGTATTGGGAATCGTAGTGGTGTTGCTTTGGTTTTTTACCGAACATACGGCGACCAAGTACAATTGGAATATGTTATGGGCATTTCCGCTACATGGCTTATTGGTGTATGGTTTGGGGATGAGCAGTCCCGCTCCATGGGTAAAAAAGTATCTATTGTTTGCGTTGATCATGGCCGATGCGGCAGTGGTGTTTTGGATCCTGTCTTGGCAATCTTTTCATCCAAGCGTCCTTCCACTGATTTTGGTTGTGATCCTTCGGAGCAATTTTCTTTATTATAACCTCGATAAGTTCAAAGCCCACAAGCGAATGGTAAATAGCTAAAAAACTTTTGGCCTGCTCGAATACGTTAGTGTAAGGATAGAGAAGAAAAATTATGGATTTTAAGATCATTTCAGATTATAGCCCCACAGGCGATCAGCCCAATGCCATCAAGAATCTCTCTGAGGGAATTTCTTCGGGAGAGCCCTCACAAGTATTGTTGGGGGTGACTGGATCAGGAAAGACGTTTACCGTGGCCAATGTGATCCAAGAAGTACAGCGGCCGACCCTGGTGCTCTGTCATAACAAGACCTTGGCAGCACAGTTGTATGGAGAGTTTAAGCAGTTTTTTCCGGATAATGCGGTAGAATACTTTATTTCCTATTATGATTATTACCAGCCAGAGGCATTTATTCCCACGAGTGGGGTGTATATCGAAAAGGACCTGTCCATCAATGAGGAGATTGAGAAACTTCGCCTGAGCGCGACATCCGCTTTGCTGAGTGGTCGGCGGGATGTGATCGTGGTGGCTTCTGTTTCTTGTATCTACGGTATCGGTAACCCAGAGGAGTTTGGTAAGAATGTAGTGAACCTAGAGGAAGGGCAGCGAATACCACGAAATCAACTGCTGTTCCAGTTGGTCGATATCCTGTACAGCCGGGCCAATGTGGAATTTAAACATGGGACATTCCGCGTGAAGGGGGATACCGTGGATATTTTTGTGGCCTATGCAGATTTTGCCTATCGGATTTATTTCTGGGGAGACGAAATCGAGGGAATCCAACGGATCGATCCAGAAACGGGAAAGCGCATAAGTAGTGAAAAGCAGATCACCATATTTCCTGCCAACCTCTTTGTGACAGGCAAGGAAACGATTGATGTGGCGATCAAGGAGATTCAAGATGACTTGATGAGCCAGATTTCTTTTTTCGAAAAGGACATGAGGCTGGAAGAAGCCAGTAGGCTGCGAGAGCGGACAGAGTTTGATTTGGAGATGATCAGGGAGCTGGGCTACTGCTCGGGAGTGGAGAATTATTCTCGGTATTTTGATCGGAGGTCTGCCGGGGCACGTCCGTTCTGCTTGCTGGATTATTTTCCTGATGATTATATGTTGGTGATCGATGAAAGCCATGTGACGGTGCCGCAAATCAGGGCGATGTGGGGTGGAGACCGTTCCAGAAAGGTAAACTTGGTGGAGTATGGTTTTCGATTGCCGTCTGCCTTGGACAACCGGCCGTTAAAGTTTGATGAATTTGAATCCCTGACCAATCAGGTCATTTATGTGAGTGCCACGCCTGCGGATTATGAACTGAACCAGACAGATGGGGTGGTGGTAGAGCAGATTATCCGTCCTACAGGACTTTTGGATCCCCTGATAGAGGTGCGACCCAGTGGAGACCAGATCGATGACCTGCTGGAAGAAATCGACCAGACCATTAAGAAGGGCGACCGTGTCCTGGTGACTACCCTTACCAAGCGAATGGCAGAGGAACTCAACAAGTTCCTGGAGAGGGCTGGGATCAAGTCCCGGTACATCCACTCGGAAGTAAAATCCCTGGACCGTGTAGAAATCTTGCGTGAATTGCGGCTTGGGATTTTTGATGTGTTGGTGGGTGTTAACTTGTTGCGGGAAGGCCTTGATTTGCCAGAGGTGTCCTTGGTGGCCATTCTGGATGCAGACAAGGAAGGCTTTCTGCGGAATGAGCGGAGTTTGGTGCAGACCATTGGCCGGGCAGCCCGGAATGAAAACGGCCGGGTCATCATGTATGCCGATCGGGTGACGGCTTCCATGCAGCGGGCCATTGACGAGACCAAGAGGAGGAGAAGCATCCAAATGGCCTATAACGAGGAGCACGGCATTACGCCGAAGACCGTCATCAAGTCCAAGGATAAAATCATGGGGCAAACCAAAGTGGCAGACAGTAAGAAAAATGCCAAATTCTACGATGATCATTTTACGGAAGAAAATGCTTATGCGGCAGATCCCGTGGTACAATATTTGAGTAAAGAGAAGCTCGAAAAGCTGATTCCCCAGACCCAAAAGCAAATGGAAAAAGCCGCCAAGGAACTCAACTTTATGGAGGCGGCCCGGTTGCGGGACGAGTGGCAGGGACAGAAAAAGCGATTGGAAGAGCTCAAACGAATGGATTGATGAAGAAAATTTTAATGCTATTGGCATTCCCGTTAATTTTGTGGAGTAGCCAAGCGGTTTTGGCACAGCAGGCGGAGGGAAGCTATTTAGTTTCGGGAGCCTTGGATTTGGCCCGTACGGACGCCCCGGGAGTTATCAAGCGCTATCAAATGGGATTGGAGGCCAACTATTTTCACTGGTATAACATTTCTTTTTCCGGTGGTTATGAGTTTAATTATGACCGGCCAAACCAGGTAACCCTGGGCGGGCGGTATTATCCGCTGGAGCCGGCATTCCTGCGGGTCAGGGGCCTTATCGGAAAAGAGAGCGATGTGGCACTGGGTGCAGGATATACCCTAAACTTGTCCTACCGCGTCCGGCTAGAGGGAATGGTAGATTATTATGCCGTGACCAATGTTGCGGGCTTACGGGCTGCCATTGGGATATTGATCAATTAAAATACGTTAGACATGACACTTCAGGAGGTCACCAGGCTGGCGCGCCAAGGTGAAGGGCTACATATCGAATTTAAGAAGAAGGTTGCTCACCCTGAAAAGATCGTCCGTGAAGTGATCGCCTTGGCCAATACCGATGGCGGACATTTGCTGGTAGGTGTGGATGACGATGGAAGCGTAAGTGGCCAGCGATATGTGGAGGAAGATGTTTATGTGCTGAACAAGGCCATTAAGGAAATGATCCGCCCCATGATAGATTATGAACATTTTGTCATTCCCATTACGGAAAAGAAAGGAGTGGCCGTTTACCATTTCCACAAGAGCCCAAAAAGGCCCCATTATCTGTATGAAGAGGGAAGGAAGCGGTCTTTTGTCAGGGTAGCGGATAGGACAGTACAGGCGAGTAAAGAAGTGTGGGAAATATTAAGAAGGGGTAAAAAAGAGAAAGATATCATCTTCAATTACGGCGAGAAGGAAACCAAGTTGATGCATGCCCTTAGCGAGCGAGAGACCATTACGCTCAAGGAATATTCAAAGGTGGCCCGTTTGCCCCGGTTTATCGCTTCCAAGACGCTTGTACGGTTGGTCTTGGCCAATGTCCTACAGGTAATCCCTCAAGAGCAAGAAGATCTTTTTAAGCTAAAGGCAAATTAAAAGCAGTAAGAAAGCCTCCCGGATCACACCGCTGTCTACTGATTTTTGAAGGCTTAATCAGTGGTCATCTGCAGCATCTGTAACTTTTAAACTAATATCCAGGGCACTTGCCAGTCCGGCAGGGAGTAGAAGGATGGCGAAGGGCCTCGCCTCCCTGACCTCCGGAGGAGGGCGCTCGGCCTGACAGCTATTAATTAAATAAACATAATAGAATTGAGGGCTTCAAGCAGATAATTATCTCCAAACCCCATGCTGGAACCGAAGGCTGAAAGCCCAGCTCAGTCCTTCGGTAAACACCGTCTCGATGATGAAAGGGATCAAGCCACTTTTCCAAGGGATGAATGTTGACATGTTCTTATGGAGGAATGCTTCACACGGTTAAATGAAGGTTTCCGCCATGGGTGCTGAACGGCTTTTAGTGGAAATTTATGGGGAATAGGGAGGGCAATGTGGCTAAAACCGGCCATGTTAAATGGGTTGATCTACCATGGGTGAAACCCATGGCTATGGATGTGTTGCCCCTTCGGGGCGAGGCATCGGGTGTGTTACATATCATAACCCTTGTGTTCATTGAAGTTTCCCGAGCAGGGGAGCCATGAAGATAAATCGTAGTCCCATAGAAAAATTACTTGATTCCAAAAGGGGAGGACAGCAATCCTGGAAGTAAAGCCGAGATGGCTTCATGATGCTTCCAGGCAAGGACAAAAAAACCGTCATGACGAATGTAGCGGTGGGGGAATGAAACAGTCTCGTTTTCCAAAAGTGGGACTATCGTGTCGTTCCTTCCAGACTAAGAAACAAGATACCAGAGAGGTACTTGGGATTCTTAGTCTTCGCTCTTCGTCATGACGGTTTGATGAATTGCGTTTAGCATAAGCTAAATCAATAGGTTACCACTGAAACAACTCATCGTTAAGTCGCTGGAGGGCTTCATTTTTATATTTGGTATCCACGAGGATGGAAACATTGTTTCGGCTACCACCATATGAAACCATCCTGACCGGGAAGTCCTGCAGGGCGACGACTACCTCTTTGATCATGCCGGTATTTTCGGCGATCATGTTACCGGCTACACAGACGATGGTCTGTTTATAATCGATTTCTGTATTGCCAAATTTCTCCAGCTCCATGATGATTTCCTTTAGATGGGTGTCATCATCAATGGTCACCGATACCGCTACCTCTGAAGTGGTGATCATGTCGATCGGTGTTTTGTATTTCTCAAAGATTTCAAAAACCTTTCTCAAGAAACCATAAGCCAAAAGCATCCTGCTGGACTTGATCTTCACTGCGATGATCCCGTCTTTGGCCGCAATGGCCTTGACACCTTTACCTGTTTCCTCGGCCGTGATGGTGGTTCCAGGTGCTTCAGGTTGCATGGTGTTCAGCAGTTTTACTGGGATATTGTAGGTTTGAGCTGGCCAGATGGAAGCAGGGTGGAGGATTTTTGCCCCAAAATAGGCCAATTCGGCCGCCTCATCAAATGATAGCTGGGCGATGGGACGGGTTTTGTCCACGACCCTGGGGTCATTATTGTGCATGCCATCAATGTCAGTCCAGATCTCCACCACGCTGGCTTTGATGGCTGCACCGATTAGCGAAGCGGTGTAATCACTGCCACCACGCTTCAAATTGTCCACCTCATTGCGATGGTTTTTGCAAATATAGCCTTGGGTAATAAAGAGGGCATCTTTATCATAATTCTTCAGGATGGCTTTCAGACGGTCGCTGATTTTAGCTACCTCTGGTTCGGAGTTTTCATCGATGCTCATGTACTCCAGTGCTGGTAAGAAAATGGCGGGAATATCTTTTTCTTGCAGCAGCGTGTAGAAAAGCTTGGTAGAAAGCAGCTCACCTTGGGCCAATATGTCCCTGTTGATGGCTTCATTGAAAGAGATCTTCAGGATAATGTTCAGAAACTCAAAATGCTCCTTGATGATTTTTTCTGCCTTTTTACGGCCTGCTTCAGATTCGAGCAGTGCTTTATAGAATTCTTGATAATGGGCGTGCAAGGTGTCTATACGCTCTTTGGCAAGGTCTTTTTTGCCTTCGGCCAAAGCTTCTCCAATCCCGACAAGTGCATTCGTGGTACCGGATAGGGCAGAAAGAACGATGATTTTGCGCTCGTTATCTCTCGTGATCAGGTCTTTTACCTGATGCATTCTTTCGGGTTTACCTACAGAGGTTCCCCCAAATTTCATGATTTTCATGGGTAAGTGGAATGTATGTTAATGGTTTGTTTTGTTGCGGATTAGAATCCCAGCATTTTGATGGCCGTGATGGCGGCTTCATCGCCTTTGTTGCCGTGTTTGCCACCGGCACGGTCCAATGCCTGCTGTTGGTTGTCCGGGGTTAGCACGCCGAAAATCACCGGTTTATTGTACTTCAAGCCTACGTTGGTGATGCCGTGTGCTACAGCGTCACAGATAAAGTCAAAATGCTTGGTTTCCCCTTGTATGACACATCCGAGACAAATGACGGCATCGATTTCTTTGACCTCGGCCACCCATTGCGCTCCCAGTGAAAGCTCAAAAGAGCCGGGGACATTTTTACGGTAGATGTTTTCTTTTTTGGCTCCATGGGTTCTTAAGGTTTCCACGGCTCCTTCGTATAGGGATTCGGTGATCTCTTCGTTCCACTCTGAAACCACGATGCCAAACTTTTTATGGCTGATATCGGTGATGTTTGTGTCAGAGTGCTGGCTAAGGTTTTTCAATGATGTGGCCATTTTCTATGTGTTATATGGTATTTGCTAAATGGGTATAAATACAAAAAGAGTAAGACCGTTTGGCCTTACTCTTCAAATGCTGTTATTTTACTAAAGCATTACTTAGAAGCAAGGCCCTCCAAGCGTGCTTTATGCTTTCGTGCTAAAGTAAATTCGTAAGACTCTGGATAGTTCTTTTCGATCTTACCATAAGTACTGATTGCCTTGTCCACCTGTCCTGCTGCTTCGTAAGCAATGGCAAGCTTGTTTAGGTACATGGGCGTAAAGAACTTATTTTCCTTGAAATTGGCTGCTTTTTCGTACGCGCTAATGGCATCACTTGTTTGGCCAAGCTCCATGTGGGCATCGCCAAGAAGGCTATAGGCTTTTGCCTGAACGAAGAAGTCATCCGCAGAAAATTCCTCCAGATGATCCACCGCTTTTTGGAATTCACCTTGGGTCAGGTAAATCGAACCGGTATAGAAATGGGCAAGATTAGCAGAATTGGTTCCGCTGTAATCGTCCAATATGGTCAAGAAGCCGTCATTGACACCGTCTCCGTTTAGCGCGAGGCCCAAACTGTCCTGCTCGTAATAATATACGGCTTGGAACATATCTGCCTGAGCTTGCTTGTCTTTATTGGCTTTGTCAAACTGGAAGTAAAGAATGCCTGCGATGACCAGGATCCCTACGATGATAATTCCACCAACGACGCGTGAGTTTTTCTTCAAGAAAGCTTCACCTTTTCCCAACGAATCGGCAATAGCCTCTGGGTTTTCGAGCAAATCGTGATCATGCTCTTCCTGATGCTGCCCTTTTTTTATTTCTTTCTTAGCCATTCTTTTAAAATTTCAGTCGCAAATATAGATTATGTTTCATATAATCCCAAAACCTACTGTTTTTTATGCGGCTACAATTTCATAAGGCAGCATTTTTTTCAATAGCGGACGGTTTTTTTGGAAAATGAAGTTCACACCGCGTAAAGAAGAAGGCTAGCCTGTTTCAATGGCTATACTTATTCTTGCCACCTTTGGTTGCTATTTGGCCACAGATCAACACCGATATACACAGATGGAATGTTTAGGCCTTGGCACATCTGTGTTCATCCTTTTATCCGTGGCTTAAAATGCCTTGCTCGGTTAACCCCTCGTTGCAAACGAGGGGTTGTTGGTTAACTAAAAGTGCCACAAAGGCCCAAAAGCACTAAGTGGATGCTTGACCGTAGGCTTAAAGAAATATATAATGGCTTTGTACCTTAGTGGCGTTTGAGTGTCCCGCTAAACAAAGTAACCTATCGCCCACTAATATCGCTTGATCCTTGTTTTTTTCTCCTTTACGAAGCCTTGGTAAGGGGGCACAAAAAAAAGCCAGCTGATATTGGGTTTGTCCCGTGACCAGCTGGCTTTATGTGATTGTTTTGAAGGATTTTACTCCATTACAAAAGGATAATCTTCTTGCATGTAGACATCTTCAAATGCTTTTTGACCGTCAGGCCAAGGAGATTCCTCAGCAAATTTAACGGCATCGGCCACTTGCTTTTTCACTTTGGCGTCGATTTCTTTGATATCGTCTTCGCTCAGGATTTTATTGTCCAGAATGGTTTTCTTTACCTGCTCGATAGGATCTTTTGCCTTGTATTCCTCTACCTCTTCACGGGTTCTGTATTTCTGAGGATCGGACATGGAGTGTCCTTTGTAGCGGTAAGTTCTTACTTCCAGCAAGGTCGGTCCATCGCCTTTTCTTGCTCTCTCGGCAGCTTCAGCGACGGCTTCGTGAACTTCCTCCACGTTCATTCCATCCACTGCAAAAGAAGGCATGTCATATGATTCTCCAAGGGTAGAAAGATCGTCCACGTTAGAAGAACGCTTCACGGAAGTACCCATGGCATAGCCGTTGTTTTCGATGACAAAGATGACAGGCACTTTGTAGAGCATGGCCAAGTTGAAGGATTCGTGGACAGCACCTTGTCTGACAGCACCGTCACCCATATGGCAGATACAAAGGTTCTTGGTGCCTTTATATTTTTCGGCAAAACCGATTCCTAGGCCCATGGGTACCTGAGCACCTACGATGCCGTGGCCTCCCATGAAGTTACGCTCTTTGTCAAAGATGTGCATGGATCCACCTTTACCTTTGGTGGTGCCGGTAGCTTTGCCGAATAGCTCGGCCATGACAGCACCTGGGTCTGTTCCCAACCCTAGTGGGTGGGCGTGATCCCTATAGGCAGTGATCCATTTGTCGTCTTTTTCCAGTGCTGTGATCGCACCGGCGGCACAAGCTTCTTGACCTATATACAAGTGACAAAAACCTCTGATTTTTTGTTGACCGTAAAGTTGGCCTGCCTTTTCTTCAAACCTCCTCATGAGCAGCATGCTCTCATACCAAAAGGTATAGGTTTCTTTGGAGTATTTTACTTTGGATTTAGTGGTTGTCGAACTCTTTTTCGCCATATCGATAGTTATAAAATACGCATTTTTTGGGGCTCAAATATAAATAAGTATTCACTGATTAGCAAAGCCTTTTACGAATCTGGAAAAGGAATCCACAAATATCTGCCTTTGCATCGGTGAGGATCAGGCTGTCTGAAAAGGAAGAAAAACGGCTCCACCAGCGAACGAAGGTGGTTCAGCCCCTTTTCCCTAAAAGCAAGGATAAGGGGCGTTCCGCTATACTAATGGAAGGGAATGACCTAATGTTATGATCAGACTTGTTGCGGAATAGCCGGATTTTGCCTCAGATAGCCCTAGTATTTTTTTGAGCGTTGAGCCTTGGTATTGGCTTTTTCAGTCTCCTTCTTTCTGCCTAAAATCAGGAAAGCCACTTGGGGTCCACTTTATCACCCTTGCACGTGTGGCACGGTTTGGGTCGGATAGCTCAGGGCCTTCGATCTCCCGGTAATCGCGGGCATGGTAGATCATAATGGGCGTTTTGCCGTCTTCAGCTACTGTAAAGGAATTGTGGCCGGGACCGAAACGCTTTACATCAGCATTACTGTAAAAGACTGGACCTGGTGACTTGTTCCAATTTGCCTTTTCGAGGAGGTCTGCTGCTTCATCGATCCATAATAAACCGACGCAGTAATTATCATTGGTGGCACTGGCGGAGTAAGTGACGAAGATTTTTCCATCATGCTTGATCACCGCAGGGCCTTCATTGACATTGTATTTTATCCTTTCCCAATTGAATTCGGGTTCGGTCAGGACAATTTCAGGACCGGTAAGGGTGGTGGCATCTTTCATTTCTGACATGACCAAAGCTGTTCCGTGTTCGCCTCCCCGGACATTTTGGGCCCAGATCATGTATCGCTTACCTTTATGCTCGAAGGTCGTGGCGTCCAGTGAAAAGGACTCAATATCCGTTTTGATCTGGCCTTCTTCTTTCCATGTCCCTTCCATGGGATCTTCGGCATCAGTGGAAAGGGCCCACATTCGGATGTTCCAGATGTTTTCTGCCTCACCAGCCGCAAAGTAGATGTACCATTTGCCGTCCACTTTATGGAGCTCTGGTGCCCAGATATGGTGCCCCATGACGCCTTTTTCATGTTTGGTCCATAAGGTCTTTTCCTCGGCGGTCTTGAGGCCGTTGATGGTATTGGCCTTGCGGAGCACTATTCGATCATAGTCCGGTACTGTGGCAATGAGGTAATACGTGCCGTCGTCTGTTTTGTATACCCAAGGATCGGCACGTTGTTCAGCAATGGGATTGTCAAATTTCAGGTCTTGAGCCAAAAGGTGGCTGTGTAAACCAATGGCCAAGGCCACTGATAGGGCTATTTTATAAAGGTTCATTTTGTGTGTTTTGTTGATCAATTTGGGTAAAGATATCAATATTGATCCATTTCAAAAACATAAAGTGTCAAAAATACACGAAAAATAATTGTAGCTTTGTATAAGGAACGGTTAATAAAAAATATCCCATGGAATCCATTCATACACCCATCCGGCTCTTACCTGAATCATTAGAGAATGTGATCGCTTAGGTGAGGGATGTCCTTGGCACAGTTGGATTCCATGAGAAATCAGCTCTAGGACGACATTACCAGGCTCTGAAGGCAGGGGGGTCGATGCCGTTTAGCCGCAGGTAAACGATAAGGTTTCCCCTATGGTGGACGCCATGGGTGTCAATGAGGTTTTCCACTTGTCTTCTGGTGATCATATTGCCGCCAAACACTTCCACCTCTTCGGCCAGCTCACTTTCAGTCAGTGAGGCACAGGTTTCTGCCACAAAGTCAAACGATTTTTCTACAGCCTCTTTTAGTTCGGCCTTGGTCATATCTTTCTTTTCCATATCGACGCCAGCGTCGCCTTCTTTAAGGAAATTGTTGGTCATCATGATATTGGCACCGGCAATGTGCAGGATCATTTCACGGAAGGTCATGACATCGTCCACAGGCTTGAAATCCAGCTTATCTTCGGGCATGGCTTCTAGAATTTCCATGGTATAGGTTTTCATCGTGTTCCATTTGGAGGAAAATTCCTGTTGGTTGGTCTGGGCCTGGGCATAAATGCCACAAAGCATAAAGCAAAGTGTTAGGGCGATGGGTTTGAAAATGTTGTTCATAATATTTAGGTTTTGGTTAGCATGGTACCAGTCACCATCAATGGACCATTGGTGGTGCAGGGGATCGTATACATCCACTGGTAAGCCTAATTTAATCATTATTCATAAGAGAATGGACAATAACCATCCAGTAAAATGTAAGATTGGGATCATTTTCCTAACTTTGGTAGCATGATGAAACGCGTGATTTTCGGTTTGGGACTCATGGGCATGGTGGCCTGTGGAGAGAGCGAGTATTTGCCAAAGCCAAAAGGCTATAACCGCATTGATCTGCCTGAGCGCGAATTTGTCTCCCTTGATGAGGGGTATCCTTATCAGTTTGAGCGATCGGTTTACAGCGCGGTGGAAGCGGATACATTTAACCGTGCCGAGGAAAACTGGATCAACTTGGCCTACCATTCCATGGGAGCAAAAGTTCACTTGACCTATAAGGCTATCAATCGAAATGAGGCGCGGCTCAGGGACATTTTGGATGATGCGTTTAAACTGACCGCCAAGCACCAAATCAAAGCCTACAGCATTGACGAGGCGGTGACGAAGACCCCGAAAGGCTATGTCGGCGTGGTGGCCGAACTAAGTGGTGAGGTGCCTACACAGTTTCAGTTTTTTGTAACCGATTCTACCGAACATTTTTTACGTGGAGCATTGTATTTCAATACGGCCGTAAAGAACGATAGCCTGGCTCCGGTGATCGAATACATCAAAGAAGACATGGCCCATTTGATGAATACCTTGGAGTTTAAAAATTAAGGTCTGGTTTTTGATGCGTTTTAGTGCCCATTACAAAGTTTGACATAAATATTCATGAAAAGAACGATCCGGTTTTACGGTATCATCAGCTTGGTACTGATAATGGCCTCTTGTGCAGGTTCCAAAAAAGTAAGCCAAGCCCCTTCTCCCTCTCCTGTACCATCAGCGCCACCTGAAGCCAGGCCCGAAAAGCCAGTGGTTCCTGATGAGCGACCTAAAGGCGCTTCCCAGCCTGAGGTCCTGCCCATGTTTGCTGCTCCTGAGCGGGAAATGAGGGGTGTCTGGATCGCCACAGTGGCCAATATCGACTGGCCATCCTCCGGGACGGACAGTTTCGAACAGCAGCAGCGCGATTTTATACAGATATTGGATTTTTATAAGCAGCGGAATTTCAATGCTGTTTTTGTCCAAGTGAGGGCAGCAGGAGATGCCTTTTATCCCAGTAAGCTGGCGCCTTGGTCCCGGTACTTGACCGGAAAGGAAGGTAAGGCCCCAGCTACCCTGATGGATCCGCTTAAGTGGATGGTTCAGGTAGCCCATGAACGCGGCATGGAATTTCATGCTTGGCTCAATCCCTATCGGGCCTCCTTTAACCTCAATGTGGATGAGCTCAGCCCGGCTCATGATTATCATCGACATCCGGAATGGATGGTGAAATACGGTACCAAACTTTACTACAACCCGGGGCTACCAGCCGTACGAGAACACTTAGTGAAGGTGGTCGAAGAAGTGACCCGGCATTACGATGTCGATGGGATTCATTTTGACGATTATTTTTATCCGTACAAAATCAAAGGAGTGGATTTTGACGATAAAGCCGCTTATCGCCAGTACGGTCAAAACCAATCTTTGGCCGATTGGAGACGGGCCAATGTGGACAAGCTCATCCAAGCCGTTAGCAAGACGATTAAAGCCGCAAAGCCTTGGGTGCAGTTTGGCGTCAGTCCTTTTGGCGTTTGGCGAAACGCTTCCCAAGATCCCCGCGGCTCTGATACCAAAGCTGGCCATACCAATTATGACGATCTTTATGCCGACCCGTTGGTATGGATGAAAAACGGTTGGGTGGATTATATTGCCCCGCAGATTTATTGGAGCATGGACTTTCCGGCAGCTTCTTATAAAACCCTTATCAATTGGTGGTCTGAGAATGCGCATGGGACGAAAGTGTATGTGGGCAATGCTTCCTACAAAATCCGCAGCGATGCAGACGAAAGCTGGAACAGTAGCTTTGAGATTCCCAATCAGGTCGCCATGGGCAGGAATGTCCCTGGGATAGCTGGCAATGTCTTTTTCAGGGCCAAGTCCATGATGGGCAATAACCGTGATGTGGCCAACCTCCTGCTCCAGAATAATTATGCCGCTCCAGTACTGACTCCGGCACTGCAAGTGAGTTCTGGCGTCATGCAAAACTTGGTGCCAGCGGTTGACAGCACTCACCTGTCCGACAGAGGGCTGCAATTGAAAATTGCCAATGCTTACCTGTCTGAAGCAGTAGTGCTGTTTGGGTTCTCTCCAAACGGGAAATGGCAACTCATAGAAAGCCAGCGTACAAGTGCTTCCATTGATGGGGAAACCTTCGTTTTTGATAGCTTCATGATCCCCAATTTCCAATACCTAGCTGTGGGCTTTAAGGGGAATTATGGAGAGCTTTCCCAAATGAAAATCTGGAAGCCGTAAGTGCCTTTGGCTTGGTTGACGTTAAGGGATGGAGAAAGCCTGTAGTCTTCCAGGCAAAGCCTACATTGAGCTTAGCCAAACACGTGATGCCATTAGCCATACAGGTGGCCAGCTGCCAGGGCTTCCACCCCTTAACCTCCTCCTAAGCCTCGCATTGACGGCTTTATAATTGAACTGAAGTTTATAGGATTAAAATAGAAAAAGCTGCCCATGTCGATAGGCAGCTTTTCGATTGCATAATTTAGGATTAACTAGAACAGTTTTATTTTATTCCAACTCTTGAAGAGTATGAAGAAACCGATGGCACTGATGACCGTCGCAATGCTTGCGGAAAGGACATTGTCATACAGCCAAAATCCGATGGCAAATAAGGCAGAATAAATGGCCACCGAACCGGTAACCATCAGTCCAATCTCAAATGGAAGCTGCCCTTGTTCGGCCTCTACCTCTGGGTATTTGTTCAGGACTTTTTTCCACCCATAGGCAGCAGGCTTCACTTTTTTGTAAAAAGAGAGCAGCACTTCGTCTTTTTCCGGTTTGGTCACCAAGGTTACCGTCAGCCAAGTGGCCGTGGTGATGCTTACGCCATACAGCAACTTGAGGTATTCCATACCTTCTGGAATATTGATAATATTAAATTTAGGGTTAATAGTCTCAAAGAAAAGGGCGACGATAAAGGAAATGATCATCGCAGAGATTTCCGTATAGGAATTGATTCTCCACCAGAACCATCTCAGGATAAAGATCAGGCCGGTACCGGCACCGATTTGGAGGAGGATGTTAAAGGCTTCCAAGGCATTGGAAAGGGCTAGCGCCAATAGCGCAGCAAGTCCCATAAGCACTACCGTGGAAATCCTTCCGACATTTACCAATTCTTTATCGGAGGCATCAGGTTTTACAAAGCGTAAATAGAAATCGTTCACGACATAGGATGATCCCCAGTTCAGATGGGTAGAGAGGGTAGACATCACTGCAGCGATCAAGGAGGCCAATACAATCCCGATCAGCCCTGTAGGCAGGTAAGTCAACATCGCAGAATAGGCCAGGTCATTGCCGAGCTTGTCAGCAGGCATATGCGGAAATGCTTTTTGCAAGTCCCCTATTTCCGGGAAGATGATCAACGAAGACAAGGCAATGATAATCCACGGCCAAGGACGGAGGGCATAATGGGCGACATTGAAGAACAGGGTCGCGCCGATCGCATTTTTTTCATTCTTGGCAGAAAGCATCCTCTGGGCGATGTATCCTCCCCCTCCTGGCTCTGCTCCAGGATACCAAGTGGCCCACCACTGGATCGCAATGGGCACCAACAGCATGGGGATTACCTCGTTCATATTGCTGAAATCAGGGAAGAACGAAAGTTTATCGGAAACATTCGGGTGGGTGAGCAAGTTTTCCAAAGAACCGATCTGTGGCAGGTCCAAGATATAGATCGCTGCTCCGATCGCACCGGCCATGGCGATAAAGAACTGGAAGAAATCCGTGAGCAACACCCCTTTCAGTCCACCCAATGAACTGTAGATCACCGTTACGATGGAAGCGATCAATAAGGTTTGCACAGGAGTCAATCCAAGCATAACGCCGCCGATTTTAATGGCTGCCAGCGAAACAGTGGCCATGATCATGATATTGAAAAACACACCCAAATAAATCGCTCTAAACCCGCGCAGGAAAGCTGCAGGTTTACCGCCATAGCGAAGTTCGTAAAATTCCAAGTCTGTGGTGATCTCAGATCTTCTCCAGAGCTTGGCGTAGACAAAAACCGTCAGCATACCGGTAAGGAGGAAGCACCACCATCCCCAGTTCCCAGATACACCATTTACCCGGACGATGTCCGTCACCAGGTTGGGGGTGTCCGCCGAAAATGTCGTAGCGACCATGGATACCCCCAGTAACCACCAAGGCATGTTTCTTCCGGAGAGAAAGAAATCCTTTGAACTTTTACCGGCAGATTTGGAGGTAAATAGGCCTATCAGCAGTGAGATGATAAAGAAGGCAGCAATGATGCCCCAGTCGATAGGAGAGATGTTCATAGTCTATAAATGTCTTTTGATAATTTTAAACGGTACTTGCTTACCAGTTAGTGATGACCATTTTCTTTGTAGAAATCAGTTTTATAAAATTTT
Source organism: Echinicola vietnamensis DSM 17526 (assembly GCF_000325705.1). NCBI lineage: Bacteria > Pseudomonadati > Bacteroidota > Cytophagia > Cytophagales > Cyclobacteriaceae > Echinicola > Echinicola vietnamensis. The sequence continues at coordinate 1,408,245 of NC_019904.1, forward strand.
ATACTTAACAAAACCTACTTAACAAAGAAATTTTACTAATGTATTCATTTATTCACGAAATACAAAAAAAGTATTTCGGTGTTCCCAGTTTTCTTTTGCCCAAAGAAAAGAAATATTCACGAAAACATACATTACAACATATATTTTTTATTTTTACATTCGTTTTAATATATAAAATGTTTCAAAATCTTATGAATTTAAGATGTAGGAACTATTTTAAATAAAACAGCTTTAACATAGCTGGCCTGATGAGATAAAGACAATTATGATTTCCAATAATGCGATAGAGAAGGATATGCACGAGAGAATCGGTCAGCTTATGGAGCAGTATGGCCATGACATGCCGAATGTTCAGGTGAGCCGTTATGGCTCGGGTCATATTCACAAAACGTTTTTAGTGGACAGCCAAAAGGAGCAATTTATCCTTCAGAGCTTTAACCAAAAAGTGTTTCCCTATCCCGACCGTATCTCTGGAAACCTGCAGTTGGTAAAAGATCATCTGAAGGAAGAAATGCTGGATTTTCAATTGCCGCTGCCCATGAAGGATGTTTCTGGGGAGCTTTTTTCGGGGGATAAGGAAGGTTTTTACCGCTTGTTTCCCTTTGTACCGGGCGCATGCATTGACAAAGTGGAAAATCCCCAGCAGGCCTATATGGCAGCCCGTGCTTTTGGGGGATTTATCAAGGCTTGTGCCGCTATCAAAGCAGCAGGGATGCAAGAAGTGATCGAAGGCTTCCACGACCTGTCACTTCGCTATCGTCAGTTTGAAAATGCCTTAAAAGATACCCAAGTGACCTTGGCCGGAGAGGTGAAGGAGTGGGTGGATTTTTATAAGAAGCAAGTGCTATTGGTTCGGAAATTTAGGCGTTTTGTGGAGGTGCTTCCGCTACGAGTCACCCATAACGATACCAAAATCAACAATGTCATTTACGCGCATGACTTTAGTAAAATCAACGCCGTGATCGACTTGGATACGGTTATGGCAGGCTATGTGTTTTATGATTTTGGGGACCTGGTCCGTACAGTGGCCTGTACCGAAGAAGAAGGTTCCACTGACTGGGACAAGATCGATGTGGACCTGAGCAAATATGAAGCCCTGCTTCAAGGCTTTGTGGCGGCTTTGGGAGAAGAATTGACCACAGCGGAGAAGGCATCGCTTCCTTTTGGAGGGGAAATGATGGCTTGCATAATGGGGCTTCGGTTTCTTACCGATTACCTCAATGGCAATATTTATTACCCGATCAGCTATCCAGAACAAAACCTTCACCGCGCCAAGAACCAAGGCCTTTTGCTGCAAGCACTGCAAGCCAAGCGGGAAGAAATACAAGTATTGGCCACCAAGGAGCTGGGTGGATAAAAGGGATCAAGCAGAAAAGATAGGGCGTAGCCTATTATCGATGAGTAAATATGTTCATTGTCACTTTTGGTTTCTATTTGGCCACGGAAGAACACTGATACAGGCAGATAGGATGCTTAGGCATTTTAAATCCGTGTTCATCTCCCCAGAAATATGACTTGATCCAAATTAACAGGAATTAAGCCTATATCGATGGCAAAACCCAGGCTAAATAAAAATGTACCCAAGACACGAAGTAGATGCTGTAATCTACACGTAAAGTCATTAATAATTGCTTTGTGCCTTTGAGCCTTCGTGGCGAATCATTATCCTCCTAAATAACAAAATCTCTGGCCCCCAGAAATATTGCTTGATCCTAAATCAATTGGATCAAAGTCCGTTATAAAGTACTAAAAAAGGCTACCCCGTACCCCGGAGTAGCCTTTTTTGATTTTAGACTTGTCCATATGCTGAAGACAAAGTCTGATGTGGGTTATAATCCTTTATTTAGCCCACCACAGTTTGGTTCCTTGCATATCAGGCCCTTGGATGCTGTTGGCATCACCGTAATTTTCAGGGTTAGATGCCTGAAGGCTACTACCATAGCGTAGTCGCTGAGGATAGCCACCAGCGGTAATGGTACCTGGTCCGTAGAGCTCATAATCACTCACTCCAGCTGCCAAAGAAGCGGGGTAACCGGTGTCCCTGACAATGGCCCATGCTTCATAGCCATCGGTATAGTGGGCAATCCATCGTTGGATGGCCAGTTTTTCCAAGTTTTCTTCCATTGTCCCGTTTAATTGGGCCATTGGTTCTTCTGCCAAGTAGGTATCGATGGCCGCATCATCTACGCTCCATACCCGCATGGCTTCTTTGATGCCCATTTGGTAGAGCTCTTGCGCATCACCTGAACCTATGCCCCTAAGTGCTGCTTCAGCTTGTAGGAAATAGGATTCAGCCGAAAGTAATACGGTTTCTGGCGTCGCTGATCCACCTTGATTCTTCTGTTGGATGACCATGTCACTTGGCTTACAGAAGAAGCCAAAAGGCAGCAATTGGGACATTTCGCCACTTAGCCTTACGGGCTGACCAATATAGTTGGTGTTTTCTGGCATGTTGATCACAATGGCATCGCCTTGATCGTCCCAAGTGTAGGTTGCTCCAGCTTCATCAAAAACTTCTTTAAGGAAGTTGGTCCTTTTAGGGAACAGGGTGTATCCTTCTTCATCTTCCGCTTGGTCCGGACGGGTAAGGGTGAATTCACCACCTTCTGAAGGCTTTACGTATTGATCAAGCCTCGGATCGTTGTTGTCTCGAAGGAAGGATACCAATTCTTCACCCACGGTCCAGTCAGAGCCCGCACCGAAGTTGTGCCAGATATCTCCATAAGTGGAGTAATCCCACTGGGAAATTTCCAGGTCCTTAGGAATCAAGGCACTTTCGCCTTCCTCCAGAAGGGGAGCTGCCAGTGCTTCATTGATGGCTGCTTGGCTAAAGTCATCTCCTTCGGCACCTTGGGCCCTCATGGCCATTTTTAGTTTCAAGGTATTGGCAAATCGCTTCCATTTCTGCAGGTCACCGCCATAGATGACGTCATTGTCGCCGAGGTTTTCCAAGGCATCACCTGTGGTGGTGTTATCGCCTATGGCCGCCATGGCTGCGTCAAGGTCAGCAATAATACCCATATATATTTCCTTCTGGGTGTCAAACTTCGGCAAGGAAATATCTTCGTCAGAAAACACATCGCTGTAAGGGATCATACCAAAGGTATCCGTGTAAAGCTGGAAGTAATGGCTCTTTAGGATCAACACAACGGCATGCGTCAGTTCATTTTCAAAAGCGCCACCCGGTTGGGTGAAATCCAAGAGCTGCTTTACCGTGCCCAAGAGGCCGTTATAATGGTCCCAGGCAGCATCGGTATAGGCGACATTATATGAGTACCCTAATTCATCGCTCCACCAGTTGCCGTTTTGACCGAAGGTAAAGTGACCGGCATAGCGGTCCGTATGGATAATGTTTGCTCTCCAGTAGGCGTATCGGGCCGGAATATACGGCCTGATCATCAATTCGGTGAGGAAGTACTTTGCACTGGCATCGTCCTCGCCGATCAAGTTAGGATTGGTGTTCATTTCCTCGAAGTTGGAGGTACAAGCTCCCAAGGTCAATGAGGTCATCAGTCCCACTAATGTAGTTTTATGTAAAATATTCATAATTGGCTCGTTAAGGGAAATTAAAATTTCACGTTCAGGTTAAATCCAAGGGATCTGGCCGTTGGCATGGCATAGTAAAGGTAGCCTTGCCCAGCATTGCTGGTGCCCAGGGTAGATTCCGGATCAAATCCACCGTCAAAAGCTTTGTAGAAGAAGAATAGGTTTCTTCCGATAAAGCTGATGGAAGCTGATCTTACCACGCTATTGCCCAAGAATGAAGTAGGGATGCGGTAAGTGAGGGAAAGTTCTCTCAAGCGAACATTGGTCTGGTCCATGATGTAGTTGGATCCGATGCCGCTCATGGCTCCCCAATACTGCTGGGCAGTAATGGATTGGCTATTGTCAGAGAAAGTACCGTCTTCGTTTTCGATTATTCCGTCCACGATGATCCCTTCTTCCCTATATTCCAAGGTTTTTTTGGATATACCAGCACCGTCCATGGCTGCTTGTGTGGCGGCATACATTTCTCCGCCAAAACGTCCATCAATCAGGAACTTCAGCGTGAAATCCTTATAGCTGAAGGAGTTGTTAAATCCTAGCAGGTAATCTGGCTGGAAGTCGCCGACCTTCACACGTTGGGCCGTTGCCTGAGGCATGCCGTTAGCGGTTAGGATCCACTCACCGGTTTCCGGATCTGTCATGATGTCCGTGGCCCAAATTTCACCGTATCCAGCACCTACTGTGGCGCGGGTTTCGGCAGAACCGGAGTTGTTTACGTTCCACTGACGGTTAAATGCATCCGGCAAGAATTCCTTCAGTTCGTTCCGGTTGTGGGAGAAGTTAACATTGGTATTCCACGTGAAGCGCTCATTCTTGATAGGCGTGCCTCCCAGCATTACTTCCACCCCTTTGTTAGTGATTTCACCTACATTGGTATGCACTTCTGCACGACCTAGTGGATTGACGGCTAAATTGTCTGTTTCCACGATGTCGATCAGATCAGTAGAGCTGATGTCATAGTAAGCAAAGTCAAAGTACAAACGGTTACGCAAGAAGCTACCGTCCAAGCCTATCTCATAGGTTTTGGTAAACTCAGGGCTGAGGTTTTGATCATACCATACCGATGGAATGGTCAAAGTCGTAATGCCCAAGTAGCTGTTGTTTTTGTTCTTAAGGTTGTAGCTGTTTTGCAGTCTCCAAGCAGAAGCATCCTTTCCTACACTCGCCCAGCTACCTCTCAATTTCAAGTAATCCATCAGGGTTTGGTCTGGATCGATAAATTCACTTACCATCAAGGCCAAGTTTACCGATGGATAGAAATATGACCAGCTATTAGAGGGAAGGGTAGAAGTCCAATCGTTTCTTCCCGTTACATCCAAGAATACAATGCCGGCATAATCAAATGATGCTGAAGCATACAAGGAGTTGGTCACCCGCTCTGTAGGGACACCAGCACTGTAATTTACTTGGTCAGCACTACCGATGGTGGTTTTGGTAGGGATCCTCAGGTTTTGGCCGTTTAGGCTCATACCTTGGGAAAGCTGCTGTAAGTGGTTTCCACCGATATTGGCCGTTACCCTTAGCTTCTCGGTGATGTTTTTATCGATCATGAACAAGAAATCCGCATTGGTTTCTTGGTAGCGGTTGTTAGAAAATCCTACTCGGCCGTCAGGGTAAAACCAGTGACCTGGCTGGGTGGCACTTTCAAAACGAATATCGGTCCAGTCTGTACCGATCCTTGCATGGGCAGATAACCAATCTGTAAACTGGTACTGTACTTTGGCAAAGCCGATGAACCTGTTCCGGGTGTCTTCTGCCTTATCATAGTTAAGTGTCCAATAAGGGTTGCTGGCACTTTCGGCATAGTTTCTCACCAAGCCGGTCTCTTCATCACGATAGTCTCTGAAGTCATCCATAATGGCATTTCTTGGGATGCTGTATACCCCGGCCAAAAGACCTTCAGAGCCTTGGTTTACCCGGTTTCGTGTAAATTGGCTGGTATAGGTGGCCTTTGCATCCAGGGATAATTTGCTGGAAAGTTTGGCCGTGGCCCGCAAGTTAAAGTTGTTTCTTTTAAGGAACGAGTTTTCTACCATGGCCTCGTTATACGTGTTGGTATAAGAGAAACGGGCAGAAACTTTTTCATTACCACCGGTTAGGGCCACTGTATTGACGAAGTTACCTCCTGTGTTGAAGAAGTTTTCCACGTTATTCGGTTGGGCGGAATAAGGTTTGGTGGTGCCGTCCCAGTAAAGCTGCTCGCTTCCATCCAATGGTCCACCCCAAGAGCCACCATTGGTACGCAATTCTTCCATTGTCGCTGGCGTTCTGCCTTGGGTACCTTGACCGTATTCGTTTTGGAATTCCGGAAGGAGCATTGGGTTGGAAAATACCGAACTGCTGGAGAAGTCCACGCCGATTCCTTTTCTGTTTTTACCTTTTTTGGTCGTAATCATGATGACCCCATTGGCTGCCCGTGAACCGTACAATGCCGCAGCATTTGGTCCTTTTAGGACGGTCATGGATTCGATATCGTCGGGGTTAAGATCAGAGATACCTGATCCTGTATTGGTACTGGTGTACATGTCGCCACCTTCGCTAGTACTGGAGTTATCCATGGGGATACCGTCCACTACATAAAGCGGTTGGTTACTTTGGGTTAGGGAGTTGTTACCACGGATGATTACCCGTACGCCGGAACCTGGACCTGAGCCTGATTCTGTAATGTTCACCCCGGCCACGCGACCTTTAAGGTTGGACACTGCGCTTGGAGACGCTTTTACGGTTGTGATATCTTCACCGTCTACTTTTTGTACCGCGTAACCAAGGGACTTTTTATCTTTCTCGATACCAAAGGCCGTTACCACTACTTCGCTGAGTTCTTCGGTGTCCTGCTCCAGAACTACATCTATCGTCGTCTGGCTTCCCACAGTTATGGTTTGAGGCGTGTAACCTAAGTATGAATACTTCAAGGTCTGCCCTTCTTCTGTGTTGATGGAATAGTTGCCATCAAAATCTGTGATGGTGCCTTTTGAGGTTCCTACGATAGTAACACTTACTCCCGGAATAGGAGCACCGTCCTCACTGCTGGTAACGGTACCAGTGACTGTTACTTCAGCCATGTTAACTGCGCTTGGGGGTAACTTCCCCGTCATCTCTCCAGCATAAGTGTGCTCAGCCGCAATCGGTTGCAGGAAACTACCGACCAAAGCCAGCATCGCTACTGGTTTGAATAATGGTAAAGATTCGAAGTTCATAAAGTTTTGTTAAGGGTATATAATTAAACATGTCTTTTAATGTATCACCAAGCTTGCTTGATGAACCGTTAGGCTAAGATGACAATGTTTGATATTTACCATTGAAACTATCAAATATTGCCAAATAATAATAGTCGTTCTTACCTGATTAAGAAAAAATTAATCTAAGTTTTCTTTTAACTATTCGTAATGTATGGATTTTTTAAATTATATAGAAATACATTTTATATAAATTTTATTAACATGTTTTGTTTTTGTTAACTTTAAAAACTGAAAACAGTTAGTATTGTCTTAGCGAATAACAATACTTAGCCTATTGACATTTCAAAATATAAATTTGAGTTGTAATAGTGATATTGACTTTTTAAGGAAAATATGTTCTTGGATTTTTCGGCTCGTGTGGATTTACTGAAAATGTGTAAATTAAATCATTGGTGCAGCATTTAAATGTATGTATTAGGTAATTGCTGCCTAGCCACATCATCGATTGTAAAGAGGGATTGGAAAGAACGTCCAGTTTAGGTGGCTGGAAAAAGTGATAATGTTAATTAAATCTACGTTGTTGGATATTTTTGAGGCTAAAATTGAACTGGTAAAAAATCACTTGTTTCGCCATAAGCTGAGTAAGCCAAACAACGGGCCAATGGCCAGGCAGCACATAATGGCCGATAGGGCGAAGGATTCTCGAAGGCTGTTGACCAGTTGAATGCTGACGATGGTAAGGCTATACCCTAGGCAGTTGACGATGGTCAAGGCAGTGCCCTTGTTGTGGTCAGGAGCATTTTTGGCCACCAGGGTCGAAAATAAAGGAGAATCAGCCACCACAGTCAAGCCCCATACGAGCAGAAATACCAAAAATAAGGAGGAGCTGTCTACTAAAAACATTAACGGCGCTATCAAACAACAGATTCCCGAGAAAAAGAGTGCAAGCGAGGCAATTCGTTTTGTCCCCCATCGCTCGGCCACCAATCCAGCCATAATGCACCCCAGACTTCCAATGCCAATGATCAAAAATGACCAAAGGGAAATATGGATTATCTGGTCCGGGTGAAGGGCTTTATACGCTTGTAGCATTACTGGAACGAATGCCCAAAAAGCATAGAGTTCCCACATATGGCCAAAATAACCAAAGGCTGCCGCTCGAAAGGCCGGCTTATGGAAAACGGTAAATGCAGCAGTGGGATTCAGGCGAGGGGCGCGTTTGTGGTAGGGACCATCAGGAACCAGCAGCCAGAGCGATCCCCCTCCCACAACGGCCAAGCTGGAAGTGATGATGATGACGGCCTGCCATGATAATGTCCCCGTAAATGCCTGTAGGAAATGGGGGAATGCAGTCCCCAATACAAGTGCTCCCACCAGAAATCCTAATGACTTCCCCAATCCTTTATCGAAGTAGTCCGCTGCTATTTTCATTCCTACAGGATATATTCCAGCCAAAAAGAAGCCGGTCAGGCCTCTAAGGATAATGAGACTGGTGAGGGTGTTATGATCGAATAGGGTTCCTAAATTGGCGAGGCTTCCGAGCAAAGCACATACGCAAAAGACCTTGGAGGGGGAGAAGCAGTCTGCGAGGGCCAAAAGGGCAAATAAAAATGTACCCCCAATAAAGCCAAGTTGTACCGCAGCCGTAAGGTGGCCCAATGCGCTGCTTTCCAAGCTGAAATTTTTCAGTAAATCAGCCATCACAGCATTGCTGGCAAACCACAAGGAGGTGCAGCAAAACTGGGCGACAACTATCGTAGGAAGGATGGATGTTCGCAGGTTCATGGCTTAAAAGTAGCCAAAAAATTCACTTCTTTTTTCTTTTGCTTGATTTGGCGAGTGGATTAAAGTGGAGGCATTTGTCTACCCAATAGGCAAGTTGCGGTTCGGTATCCACCACTTTTCCATCTACAAAAACGTAACCTTTCATGCTTTTGCCGGTGAAATTCATTTCCATAGATCCGGCCTGTTGCAGGGCTTCTTCATACTGATCTGTGCCAACACGGGCCATGATCCTGTTTTCATGGACACCCATACACATTTTGTCATTGACCATAAAGCATATGCCTCCCATCATCTTTTTGGCTTCAAAAGGTGGCGCTGATCGTGACAGCAAGTTCTCAATACGCTTAGCTAAAAGGGAGTTATAGGCCATTTTTATGGATCTGGTGAAATGTAATTTAACCAAAATCATTTGCTTTTTCAATGGTGAACTCCATTGCAGGTCAAGTATTTTCGGGGCTTTGGGGTTAGGTTAAGCTTTTCAGGATATCCAAGACCTTTTCTCTTTTAAGAATATGCATGCCCAGCCGTTCTTGAGAGATGCCCTCACGAAGGCGATAAGTGTAATGGAGCTGCTGGTCTTTTAAGCTGGCTTCAAAGTACCTGAAAGCGATGTTTTTGCTCTTTTGGAGGTGTTCAGCTACTTCCAAGATGTGAGAGGAGATGAAAAAGGTGCTTCCCGATATGGTCGAAAAGGCCTTAACAATGGACAATGATCCTTCATATGCATCTCTGACATTGGTGCCGCGGAAGAGTTCATCGAAAATGACGAAGACCTGCTGCTTCTGCTGGATTTTTAGGGCCACGTCTTTAATTCTGTTTACTTCTGAATAAAAGTGGCTATGTCCCAGTCCCATGTCATCCGGTAAATTGATCGTGGTGGTGAGCCCTTTGTAGATGGGGGTCTTCATGGATGAAGCAGGAACGGGAAAGCCCAAGTGAGCCAAGTAGACGGCCAAGCCAAGGGATTTTAAAAAAGTGGACTTGCCTGCCATATTGGGGCCGGTTAGAAAACAAATGTTTTGATGCGCTTCTATGCTGATGGAATTTTTTATAGGCTTTTCCAGCAAAGGATGAAATAATTGGGTGACATGTAAGCTTGAGTGTGTAGTTTCGGAGTAGTTTGGCAAGGAAAACTGATGTCGGTTGGCCGTTTTGGCTACCGCCTTAAACGCATCCAAAAGGTATACCGTGTGGATCAGCTCTTGGGTTTCCTGTCGGTATTTTTCCCTAAAAAGATGATCATAACGGTAATGCTTGATATTTCGAGGGCTTGGGCCTAGGGATGTAAGCATGGCTTGGATCGGAGGGTTCTCTAAATAATTGCGGAAAAGGGTGAAGTATGGGCGAAGGCCTAGGGGAACTTTTACGGTTGGTGTTTGTGCCAGTGTTTCCTGTAAGGCCACCAATAAAAAAATTAGTTTTTCAATGCCCGTTTCGATTAGGTATTGATCATTTTTGTTTTTTTGACTTACAAATTTTTTTTGAAAATAACCATCTATGGCGTTGGGCTTCAGTACGGTTTTGTTAAGTCGAAAATAGTGGTCGATGAAGTCCATTTGGCTGGCATTGATGGTCAGTGGCTGTTCATTTTCCATAAAAAAAGCAATGATCCGTTTTCTTGCCTCAAGCTCCTCCAGGTTGTCCAAGGGGGACTGCATCAGTCCTTTGAGTTGCAGTTTGCCTCCAAAAGTCTGGGTTTGGTTAAAAAAAGAAAAAATACTTTGAACGCCAGGCTTGTCACTAAAAAGTTCTAAGTCCTTGGCCGTTTGGGAATCGATCGCAAAAGCCATGAGCAAGAAGGTTTTAGTTGATTTACGTGAGATCCCGTATCAAATGTTTCGTTTTTTGGTATATGAAAAATTTTTGAAACACTGTAGGCATAGCAGGGCACCAAATACGATGCCCTGAATGGTAATAGGTTTATTTACTGTACGTTTCGTTAAAACTTATCATCCAATTGATGTCAAACTTGTCTGTGAGCATGCCAAAGTAGTCGCCCCAAAACGTGTCTTCCATGGGCATGGTGACTTTTCCGTCTTTAGAGAGTTCGCTAAAATAGCGGTCAGCATCCTCTTTGGTGTCTGCTGTGATGGAGATGGAGATGTTATTGCCGACAACGGTGGCCGGCGCCCAGTCTCCACCGGTATCGCTTCCCATCAAAATGGTTTCTAGACCGATGGGCAAGGATACGTGCATGATTTTGTTTTTTTCTTCTTCCGAAAGGGTAACGCCTTCTTGGGGAGGCATGTCGGCAAATTTGCCCATATAGGTGAATTCACCACCAAAAACGGACTTGTAAAAGGTAAAGGCTTCTTCACAGTTGCCTAAAAATGTGAGATAAGGATTGATTGCAGGCATGATGACAATTTGGTTTTGATTAGCGATCATGAATAGGAATACGGAAGTTAAGTTTTCTGTCGGCTAATAGCTAGTTATTTTTCAAGTAAAATAGGTTGTAATGTCTTGTTTGTCAGTAAATCTGGTAATTTTTAACACTTGATTTTACATGTGCGGTGCCCACAAAAACTTATCGCCCCGTAATTTTGTTGTTCCAAAAAATAAAATTACATAAAAAACAAAAAGCCGCATTAGCAATTTCATTTATGGAGAAACAGTTGTTTGATATCGAAGAAGTGAACAGTATTATCCGAAACCGACGCTCAATGTTCGTAGCGCAGTTCAAGGAGAATGATCCTGTAGACGACAGCATCATTGAAGAAATGCTGGAAAACGCCAATTGGGCACCGACGCACAAATTAACGGAGCCGTGGAGGTTTACCGTTTTCAGTGGCGAAGGACTAAAAGAGTTGGCCAGGTTCCAGTCAGCGCTTTATAAAGAAACAGCCGAAAAGAACGGGACTTTCAAGGACGCCGTGTACGAAAAGCTTCAGCAAAATCCCTTGAAGTGCAGTCATGTTATTGCTATCGGTATGAAGCGGCATCAGACTGTAGGTATTCCGGATATGGAAGAAATTGCAGCGGTATCCATGGCCGTCCAAAATATGTACCTCACTGCCAGTGCACATGGCCTGGCAGCATATTGGGGTACGGGAGGGGTTACTTTTTACCCTGAAACCAAAGCTTATTTTGACCTTGGCGAGGATGATTTGTTTATGGGATTTTTCTTCGTCGCCAAGCCAACAATGGAAACTTGGCCTGTCGGTAGAAGGAAGCCTATCGAGGAAAAAGTCACCTGGGTAAGGGAGTAGGTTAAAAGCTAAAAGAGGCTGTCAGTTTAAACTGGCAGCCTCTCTTTGTTAATTATCAATGGAGCCCATGACCCGTTTCATAAAGGTGTTCATGGCTTCTTTTTTGTCCATTCCGTCCTTGATCATTTTATGGACTTCAAGGGTTCCGTAAAGGTTGGAGAGGAGTTCGCCCATGACCTCTATTTCTTGGTCTTTTAAAGAGGAAATCTCCGTCATGTTTTCCAAAAGCTCAATGGTTTCGTTTACCCAATCCTCGTCGTTTTCCTCGATGAACGTCAAGACGTGTTTAATTATCGGCAATCTCATCTATTAGCGCTTTAAGGTTGTCTTCTTTATTTGTTTGTGTTTGATTGACCAATTCACCGCCTTTGAAAGACGCAAAGGTCGGTAGGTTGTTTACTTGGGCCAGTTTACGTGATTCTGGAAGCTTTTCTGCATCCACGTATAAAAACGTAATCCCTTCGTAATCACCTGACAACCGCTTCATTTTAGGTTTCATTATGCGGCAGTTTCCACACCAGGTAGCACCATACTGAACGATCACTTTATCGTTTTCAGCAATGATCTCTTTTAAGTTGTCTTGTTCTAATTCTTGTAACATATCGTTTTTTGATTTAGCTGATTTCTTAATTGCTAACACGAAGGTAATGGCTATAGTTTTTCAAAACCAATTGAAAATATCTATCATCGATTGGTTTTATGTATAGAGGTTGTCGCTGATAAAGGGTATCAAAGCCAATACTACTGCCTGTTCGTAATATTCTTTTCGGTCAATGGTGCCTTTGGTCAGCATGCCGACAGCCCCATTTCCTTGTTTGGAGTTTTCCCGGTCAAAGACTTTGTCATCAGCTTCCCCTAACTCCATGCCGCCTCGAATCAGCTTGCCAATGGCCTCTGGGAGGATAAAAGTAGCCGTTTTGGATTTGCCCACTACTCCGTTTCTGTCCATAATGGTTACCCAAGCAAATGCGGTCATTTCATCGTCCAGATCTTCCACTCCGCCTTCTATGCCCACCCAATAGTCCGCTTCGGGAAAAGTGTTCTTGGCATTTTTTGCCCTGTTGAAAGCGCCGAGGGAGGTTTCTGCATCCCCAAAAGGTTGGTCGCTGACTTCTGAGTTGATGTTTAATCCTTCCACTATGAAGTGATGTGCACTAAATGCCCGTTGAAAACCATTTTCCGTGCATTGGACCTTGACAGGGTTTTTACTGCCGACGACCACAAGGAGCTCTCTTTCCCGTTGTCTTTCAGGCCGGATGTTTTTTCTTTTTGGAAATGCCATGTTGATTATATAAAAATAAAAAAGCCTTTGGATAAGTTCCAAAGGCTTGGATTGGTAAAATTAAGCGATGTTATGATAGACGTTGTTGACGTCATCATCCTCTTCCATGCGTTCAATCATCTTGTTGACTTCTTCTTCTTGCTCTTCTGTAAGCTCCACGGTAGTGGTGGGAAATCGCTGGAAGTCCGCACTGGTAACTTCGATGTTTTTGTCCTCCAAGGCCTTTTGCATATTGCCAAAATCCTCAAATTCAGTGTAAATGAAGATTTCGCCTTCATTTTCATCGATGTCTTCCAGCCCAAAGTCGATCAGCTCCAGCTCCAATTCCTCCATGTCGTGCTCGCCTTTTGGAAAGCGGAAAACGGCTTTGTGGTCAAACATAAAGCTCACCGAACCGGAAGTTCCCAAAGAGCCTCCTCCTTTGGTGAAATAGTGCCTTACATTGGCCACCGTCCGGTTGATGTTATCCGTCGAAGCTTCGACCAGTATCGCAACGCCATGAGGGGCGTAGCCTTCATAAACCACTTCTTCGTAGTTGCTTTGGTCTTTGTTGCTGGCGCGCTTGATGGCGGCTTCGATGCGGTCTTTGGGCATGGCGGCACCCTTGGCGTTCTGCATGACCGTCCTGAGTTTGGGGTTACTGTCCGGGTCTGGCCCTCCCAATTTTACTGCTGTAACGATCTCTTTGCCCAGTCTGGTAAAGACCTTGGACATTTTGCTCCAACGCTTGAATTTCCTCTCTTTTCTAAATTCGAATGCTCTTCCCATATATTTATACTTTTCAGGTGCGTAAAAATAATAAATCTTTTGAATTGCCCCAGCATTACACGAATGCCAAATGGTAATTTGAGTATTAAACTAGGGAGAATAGAACAGGCATTGGGGTGTCCAAAGGGTTCATAATAGGGGCCATGCTCCTGCAGGATCCAGATCTGCTGGATGGTGAAAGTCTATTTTTAACTATTTGTGGTGAAAATCGTACAGTTTGTAGAGGCCTTTAAGAAATTAATTTACCTTTTGAGCGGAAAGCGTTTCTCAGCTGATGGGATGGTTCTGTAAAGTGGTATATGTTAATGGTTTGTGTTGTTCGTTGATGAAATTTCAATAAATAAGTTAGGTTGTTGTATTTTGATAAAAAAATAACGTCAAAAATTATATATTTGTAGTATACGAAAAGCCTTAACAGCCTGTTGTTTTTACAGATGAATAACCCCATATAAATGACCTTTTCTAATCTGATTTTGGGCCGATAAAAGATAAAAGCTATGGAACATGATATCGTAAATAAGCCTATTCCCAACCTACCGGTTTCCAACCGTCCAAAGTTGGTGATTCTTGGGGGAGGTTTTGCAGGACTTAAACTGGCCCGTAAGATGATAAAATCCGAGTACCAAGTGATTTTATTGGATAAGAACAATTACCATCAGTTTCAGCCTTTATTCTATCAGGTGGCCACAGCATCGCTAGAGCCCAGTGCGATTTCCTTTCCATTGCGGCGGGTTTTTCACCACACGCCCAATGTCTCCTTCCGGATGGCAGAGGCGCTTGAAATAGACCAAGAAGGAAAGCGGCTGTATACGAATGTGGGTTATGTGGATTTTGATCAGCTGGTGCTGGCCATGGGAGCAGATACCAATTATTTTGGGATGCAGAATATCATGGAATACGGGACACCGATGAAGACCGTTTCCGAAGCACTTTATGTCAGAAACCGAATCATTTCCAACTACGAAAAAGCGATCAATATCGAAGACGTGGAGCAGCGCAAAGCCCTGATGAACGTGGTGATTGTAGGTGGAGGGCCCACAGGAGTGGAATTGGCCGGTGCCATCGCCGAGTTACGGAACAACGTGTTTCCAAAAGATTATCCCGAGCTTAACTTTAAAAATATGCGCGTGGTGCTGGCTGAGGCAGGTCCTAAGCTTTTGGCAGGCATGTCGCAGCAGTCCAGTGAAAAGGCGGTCGTTTATCTTGACAAACTTGGGGTGGAGATCATGGTCAATGCCGCTGTGGAGGATTATGATGGATTGACCATCAAAATCAAAGACCATGAAAGCTTGGAGACCAAAACGCTTCTATGGGCAGCAGGGGTGAAGCCGAACCATATCAAAGGCCTTAGAGAAGATCAAATGATCCGAAATGGTCGGTTGATCGTGGATCAGTATAATAAGTTGAAAGACACTGAAGGCATTTACGTCATCGGTGACCTGTGCGTGCTCACGGATGATGACTATCCCAAAGGCCATCCGCAAGTGGCCCAAGTAGCCATCCAGCAAGCCGATAACCTGGCCCACAACCTAAAGGCTGTGGCCGATAACCGCTCCATGAAGAAATTCAAGTACAAGGACCTTGGTTCGATGGCTACCGTAGGTAGGAAATTGGCCGTGGTGGATTTGCCATTTATCAAGTTTCAGGGCTTTACGGCGTGGATTACATGGCTGTTTGTCCACCTGATGGCCATCGTGGGTGTGAAGAACAGGATTTTGATCTTTATGGATTGGGCATGGAATTACCTGTCGTTTGATCCGGCCTTGCGACTGCTTATCCGCCCCCGATATGTCAAGCCTAAAGAGCAGGAAGAGCTTGTGGAAGAAAAGCATGATTAGAGAGAAGTATCAAGTAGCAAGAATAGCCTTGCTCATCCGATTTGCAATCTGGATTTCAGGTATTGCGGATTTGTAATCCACCTAATCAAAAACCATGAGGCTGAGTGTGGTGCTGGGTATCTGTCGCTGCACAAAAAAGCGTTGAGCATCTGACGCAATGCACACATGGATTAAAGTAAAAAACATACTGTTCATACAATAAAACAATTCAGAAAATCGTTATTTCAAGTTGTTATAAACACAGTTCATCGTTTTTTTAAAACAATTCGTTTGGTAATCTGTTCATTATGCTGGTAAGGTAAGTGTTGGGTAGTTTCAGGGCTTTTCCACCACGGATGATGGTGTCATAATAGGCCTGATCGGGAAAGATATTGGATACGTTTTGGGATGAAATAAAGGTAAAAGCTCCGACTTCTCCATTTTTTGTTTGGACACTTACTGCTGTAAGATCATAGGTTTTTTCTGAATTCAAAAAATGCGTGACATCCGCCTCTTCAATTTCATAGATGGCACCATACACATTTTCATTTGGGCTGGGGACGATATTGGCACGTGCTGAGCCATCGGGGTTAGGGTGATTAAAGCGAAATCCGTAATGGGGAAGCACTCCGATTCCGATAAGCTTAGGAGGGTGTTGCAGCTTGCCGACAAGGGTGGACTGATCAAGATTGCTGGCATAGCCAAAGTACAGACGTGTGGACATATCAGAGAGCTGTTTTCAATGAAGCTAGTGAAAAAAATGGAGATGTCCATGGTGAGGCAGGTGATATCATTTTGGGTGGACTAAAGATCTAAACAGTTATTCTAGAAATGGGAATGAAGTAGATAAGTAAACTTATCTCCCAAATATGACGAGTCTCAAAGTTTCCACGCGTTAAGTTCCAAGCATACCTAAGACTACATCCAGCATCGTAACCGTATTTGCAATGCGGACTTTCCGGGAGAGGCATTTGTAATGCCACTAAACTTCCATAAATCACATCGGGATAATGAGCACAGCATTAAATACACCATGGTACAGCATAGACCATCTTCAGGTTGGGCGGAGATTTTTCATGAAGCATGATCAGGAGGCTCATGATAAAGCGCTGGCCATAATTCTTAGCCCCGAACAAATGGAAAAAATAGAAGGATTACCGTAAAACATCCATGGAGCGCATGCGTGACCGTAGGGGAAAGGATCAGAGGAGGCCAAAAGAGAGACCATGATTTTTGCCCATTTCTGTCAAACAATGATAGTATCTGTTAATTCTTGCAAAGAAGAACTGATTTGGTCTAGTTTTTTTTGATTTGGCAGCCATTTTGATAACCTAAATGTCAAAAAATCTGTTTAATATTGATTACCCGAATATAACAGTTATTACTATGAAAGAACATGCGATAATTATTTTTCAGGAAAACCCTGTGCCCGGCAAGGTAAAGACCAGGTTGGGCGAGGTTATTGGTAGTGAAAAGGCGGTGGAAGTGTATGAATATTTGCTTCATCATACCCACGAATTGGTGAAGGATTACCCAGCGGATGTGTTTGTGTACTTCCTTGACAAAGTAGATGACGATTATCTCTTGAATGATCAGTACCACCTTGGACTGCAAGGAAAGGGGCTGTTGGGAGAGCGGATGCAGCGGGCTTTTGCAGATGTCCTTGGCAAAGGATATGAAAAGGCGCTTTTTCTTCGCGTAGCGGGCACCATGGAGCTCTCCAATGATATCCTGGACGAGGCATTTGAGGCCTTAAGCTATCAGGATTTGGTAGTGGGACCTGCCCATGACGGTACCATTTACCTCTTAGGAATGAACAAGGTATGTGATAAGGTGTTCGATCACAATGATTGGAAGTCAGATAGTCTGATCCATGAGCTCAGCCAAGAAGCAAAGGAAATGGAACTGGAAATGCACAAACTTCCGGTACTCTATGAAGTAGAACAATATGAGGACCTCAAAAGCCTTAAGGGACTTTTGAACATTCAATAGACATTGCGGAATATTGCAATCAAGGTGCGGCCATCAACCGCACCTTTTTTATTTGTCCAGTTTTTTTGACGCTTCGCCAGCATCAATGATCTTCCCATTGACCAAGCTGATAGAAGGTTGTAATGCCTAGATAACATTAGCATTCCATGAGGCATCCCTTTACGCATCCTTTGACTCCCCGCTTGTTGGATAGGCAAGCGCTCAGGATGCATCCGCCATAATCTCTCCCTTTCAGGCTGAAAGCCTTGCTCAGCACCTCGGTAAATCCCGTCTTGATAATCACTGGGATCAAGCCACTTTTCCAGGGGATGAATGTTGACACGTTCTTATGAAGGAATATTTCTCCCCGTTAAAGGATGGTTTCCACCATGGGCATTGAATGGGTTTTAGTGAGAATTCATGGGGAATAGGGAGGGCAATGCGGCTAAAACCGGCCATGTTGAAGGGGAATTTACCATGGGTAAATCTTTTATTTCCTTTTTCATATCCCAATGCCCATAAAAGAAAAAAGCCTCCCACTTACGTGGGAAGCTTTTCATCGAATTAACAAACTTATGTTAAATAAACTAAACTACTGTTATTCACAGAATTCAGCGTCTTCTACGTTCTCAAAGAACGATTTATCTTTACGTGGCAGGTTGGATTTGCCCATAAGGAATTCATCCACTTTTACAGCTGCTTCACGACCTTCAGAAATGGCCCAAACCACTAGGGATTGGCCTCTTCTCATATCTCCGGCCAAGAACACCTTGTTGTTGGTGCTTTGATATTCCTTAGATTTTGGAAGGCTGTTTTCCATAGCTTCTACGCCAAAAGCTTCCAATAGGCCATTTTGCTTCGGCCCGGTATAGCCGATGGCCAGAAGGGCAAGGTCACAAGGAACAGTCCTTTCGGTGCCTTCCACTTCTACAAACTGCATTCTGCCGTTTTCTTCTTTCCATTCGATGTCTACCAAAACCAGGCCTTTTACATTGCCCTTGTCGTCTTTGGTAAACTCCTTGGTCAATACGGACCAAACCCTTTCGGCACCCTCTTCATGAGAAGTAGTGGTTTTTAGGGTCATGGGCCATTCCGGCCATGGGTTAAGCTGCGCACGTTGCTTTGGTGGCTTTGGCAATAGCTCCAGCTGTGTCACGGAAGCGGCACCGTGGCGGTTGGAAGTGCCGATACAGTCACTACCGGTGTCACCACCACCAATGACGATCACATGCTTACCTTTGGCACTGATCGGGTTGTCACCTTCTCTTTCGCCACTGACTACACGATTTTGCTCGCCCAAGAATTCCATGGCGAAGTGTACACCGTTGAATTCACGGCCTTTGATTTTCAGATCCCTTGGCTCTTGTGCACCCGTGGAGAGTACCACGGCGTCAAATTTGCCCAGGATTTCATCTGCGGTAATGGTTTTGCCGATTTCAGTTCCTGTGGCAAAGTTTACCCCTTCTTCTTCCATCAGCTTCACCCGGCGGTCGATCACCCATTTTTCCATTTTGAAATCCGGGATACCGTATCGCAGCAAACCACCGACCTTTTGGTCTTTTTCGAATAAGGTCACTTCGTGGCCCGCTTGGTTTAGCTGATCTGCAGCAGCCATTCCAGCAGGTCCCGCGCCGATGACAGCCACGGTTTTGCCTGTTCGGGTTTCGGGGATGTTTGGCTTGGCCAAATCATTTTCATAGGCCTTTTCGGCAATGTTCTTTTCGATCAATTCGATCGCCACGGGATCTTTGTTGATCCCCAATACACAGCTGGCCTCACATGGTGCAGGGCAGATCCTTCCGGTAAATTCCGGGAAGTTGTTGGTACTTCTGAGAATGTCCCATGCCTCACCCCATTCTTTGCGGTAGACGGCATCGTTAAATTCCGGGATGATATTGCCCAGTGGGCATCCTTGGTGACAAAAAGGAATGCCGCAATCCATGCACCTGGCTGCCTGGTTGTTCAGGGTTTCAGGCTTGATTGGAATGTGTATATCGTTATAGTCTTTGACCCTTTCGTTTCGGTCTCTATCTGATTCTAGTTCTCTTTTATATTTTAGAAATCCGTCTTTCGCACCCATCTTACACTAACGTTTTTGATTGTTCTTCTTGTTTTTCAGCTCTCTTTTGTAGCACGGCTTTGTAATCCCTCGGGAATACCTTGATGAATTTTTCTTTCTCAGTGTCCCAATTTTCAAGGAATTTGATCGCTGCACTACTGTTGGTAAACTTGTGGTGAAGTTCAAGTTCCTTCTTGATGATCGCAAAATCCTCTTCAGTAAGCGGATCCAGGTCTACCATCTCTTGGTTGATCAGTTTCACGTTTTCCTTGAACAGGTAAGCGACACCGCCGCTCATGCCTGCTGCGAAGTTTTTGCCGATTTCACCCAGGATGATCACTTGGCCACCGGTCATGTATTCACAACCATGGTCGCCGATTCCTTCCACCACGGTTTTCACACCAGAGTTTCGCACACAGAAGCGCTCACCGCCTTTACCGTTGATGTAGGCGTTTCCGGAAGTGGCACCATAGAACGCCACATTACCGATGATGATGTTATCTTCTGCCTTGAAGTTGGCATTGCGACTTGGATAGATCACCAGCTGCCCACCGGAAAGTCCCTTTCCAAAGTAGTCATTGGCTTCTCCTTCCAGCTCAAACGTTACGCCTTGGGCGAGGAACAAACCAAAACTCTGTCCGGCAGAACCGCTAAACTTGAAGTGGATGGTATCATCCGGCAAGCCTGGGCTACCGTAAATCTTAGAGATTTCATTGGATAGCATGGCGCCTACAGAACGGTCGATATTTTTGATCTGGAATTTCTCTTTTACCGAATTGGCTTGCTCTAGGGCCGGTAACGCTGCTTTGATCAGCTTTCTGTCCAGTACCTTCTTCAGTTTGAAATCCTGGTCGATCTGCTTGTAGATACCCACATGTTCAGGGACTTCCACCATGTGGAAAATCGGGCTAAGGTCAAGTTTATCCCACTTCCAGTGGTTCAGGTGACCGGTAGATTTCAGCACATTGGACTGGCCTACCATTTCGTTTACCGTTCTGAAGCCTAGTGATGCCATGATTTCCCGCAGGTCTTCTGCAAGGAACCTGAAGAAGTTCACCACATGGTCAGGATTACCGGTAAAGAGTTTTCTCAGTTCTGGATTCTGGGTGGCAATGCCTACTGGACAAGTGTTCAGGTGGCATTTTCTCATCATGATACAACCTTCTACCACAAGTGCTGCCGTGGAAATACCCCACTCTTCAGCACCCAGCATGGCTGCAATGGCAAGGTCACGTCCAGTTCTTACCTGACCATCTGTTTGCAGCGTTACGCGGCTTCTAAGGTTGTTTTTGACCAACGTCTGATGGGCTTCAGCAAGTCCCAGTTCCCAAGGAAGACCAGCATGCCTGATGGAGCTCAATGGAGATGCTCCAGTACCCCCGTCAGCACCTGAGATCAGGATGACGTCTGATTGGGCTTTGGCCACACCGGCGGCCACCGTACCCACGCCTGCTTGGGATACCAGTTTCACATTGATGCGGGCTTTTCTATTGGCATTTTTCAGGTCATAGATTAGCTGCGCCAAATCCTCAATGGAATAAATATCGTGGTGCGGTGGTGGCGAGATAAGGCCCACTCCTGGAGTGGAGTGCCTTACACGGCCGATCCAGTCGTCCACTTTATGGCCTGGTAGCTGCCCACCTTCACCAGGTTTGGCGCCTTGGGCCATTTTGATCTGTAGTTCCTCGGCATTGGTCAGGTAGTTACTGGTTACCCCAAATCTACCAGAAGCCACCTGCTTGATCGCAGAGCGTTCCCAATCGCCATTTTCTTTTACTTCAAAACGTACTTCATCTTCTCCACCTTCTCCGCTATTGGACTTCGCACCGATCCTGTTCATGGCAATGGCCAAAGTGGAATGGGCCTCATGCGAAATCGATCCAAAGGACATGGCACCTGTCGCAAAACGCTTCATGATGCTTTCTGCAGGTTCTACCTCTTCAATTGGGATGGAGATCCGCTTTTTAAACTCAAACAATCCCCTGATGGTCAGGGCATCTTTGGTTTGGTTATTTACCTTTTCGGCAAATTTCTTATACAGCCCATAGTCGTTATTGGCAGTGGATTTTTGCAGCAAGTGGATGGTTTCTGGATTGAAAAGGTGCTTTTCGCCTCTTCGTTTCCATTGGTAAATCCCACCTGTTTCCAGCCGTGGTCCTTCATAGCCATAAGCGGCATTATGACGCGTCAGCACTTCTTCGGCCAATTCGTCGAAAGAAACACCACTGATACGGCTGATGGTGCCTTTAAAGCATCTTTCAATCACTTCTGGGCCTAATCCGACCGCTTCGAAAATCTGCGCACTCTGGTAGGACTGAAGGGTACTGATTCCCATTTTGGAGAGTACTTTCAGCAGGCCTTTGCCAATGGCAGTTTGGTAATTTTCGAAAAGCTGCTCTTGTTCGTATACTTTGGAAAGTTGTTCGGTCTCGTTCAGGTGAACCAATGTTTCCAATGCCAAGTAAGGGTTGATGGCACTCGCACCATATCCGATTACCGTGGCAAAGTGATGGGTTTCCTTGATGTCTCCCGCTTCCACTACCAAACCTGCTTTGGTCCTCATCTTGGTGTTTACCAAGTGATGGTGCACGGCACCAATGGCCAATAGCGAAGGAATGGGAGCGATGCCCTCATACGTATTTCGGTCAGAGATGATCAAGATGTTATAGTCATCGTTGATCGCATCGACAGCATCTTGGCATAGCTTGTCCAAGGCTTCCAGCATTCTTCCTGGCTTATGATCTGCCACAAAGTGCGCATAGAGGGTCTTGGCCCTGTAGCCTTTGCTTTCCAAGTGTTTGATTTTTTCCAAATCCTCATTCAGCAAAAGGGGCTGTGAAATGTGGATCTGGCGGGTATGAAGAGAACTTTCTTCAAGGATATTATAACTCTCGCCCAGTCGGGTAAAGAGTGACATCACCAAACGCTCCCGAATAGGGTCGATCGGGGGGTTACTTACCTGTGCGAAGAGTTGCTTAAAGTAATTGGAAATGTGCTGACTCTGTTTGGAAAGCACTGCAGGAGGTGTATCAGCACCCATAGAGCCCAATGGCTCGTATGCGGTGTCCCCCATTGGGGCCAAGATGGTGTTTACATCCTCTGTGGTAAATCCAAATACAGACTGCCGTTGTTTGATGTTTTGTGTATTATAAGGCTGAGATAGCTTCTTGGGAGTAGGCATTAACCTCAGCTTCAGGCGTTCTTTTCTTACCCAAGCATCATAAGGCTTGTTTTCGCAAACTTCCGCCTTCACCTCTTCGTCAAACATCACCTTGCCTTTTTCAAGGTCTGCAAGGATCATTCTGCCGGGGCTGATACGTCCTTTTTCGGTGACAGTAGCTTCGCGGATGGGCAAGGCTCCTGCTTCGGAAGAAAGGATCAATCGGTCATCACTGGTGGTGAAGTATCGCAATGGTCGCAGTCCGTTTCGGTCAAGGGTAGCACCGAGAGACTTCCCATCTGTAAACAGCAAGGCTGCAGGACCATCCCACGGCTCCATTAGTGCAGCGTGGAACTTATAGAATGCCTTTTTGGCCTTGTTCATGGTTTTGTTGTCCTGCCAAGATTCTGGCACCAACATCATCATCACATGCGGTAATGATCGTCCACTAAGGGTCAACAGCTCTACCATCGCATCCAAGTTGGCTGAATCCGAATAGGTGGAGTTGGTTACGGGCATCAGTTTGTCCAGTTCCGCATCCGTGAACAAGGAAGATTTCATCAAGTACTCCTTGGAGCGCATTTTGTTCAGGTTACCACGGATGGTATTGATCTCTCCGTTATGGGAGAGGTACCTGAACGGTTGCGCCAACCTCCAGTTAGGGAAGGTATTGGTCGAGAACCTGGAGTGCACCAATGCCAAGGCAGAGGTGATTTTATTGTTTTGGAGATCCTTATAGAACGGTAATACTTGGTCAGTTCTCAACTGGCCTTTGTAAATAATCGTTCTGGAACTGAAACTGGCAAAGTAAAAGGACATGTTCACTCCTGGGATTGTGGAGTTGATTTCCTTGGTAGCATAGTTTCTCAGGACGTAGATTTTACGCTCTAGGGCGGCACCTACAAGTCCATCCTTATGTCTTACAAAAAGCTGCTCGATATTAGGCATTACTTCTAATGCACCAGATCCCGGAACGGTTTCATCCACAGGAACCGTTCGGTAACCGATAAGCTCAAAATCCATTTCTTCCAGGATTTTGTTGAGCAAAGCTTTTGATTTTTTATGTAGCTGTTTGTTCTTAGGGAAAAATGTCATGCCTACGCCATAGCTTCCTTCTTCAGGCAGCTCAAAGCCGGCACGATGGGTTACTATCTTTAGAAAATCGTGGGGTACTTGAATCAAAATGCCCGCTCCATCACCGGTCTTAGGATCACTGCCTCTTCCTCCTCTGTGCTCCATATTGCTCAGCATAAATAGCGCGTCGCTGATCGTCTCATGGCTTTTCACGCCCTTCACATTGATCACGGCGCCAATCCCACAGGCGTCATGCTCAAACTGTGAACGGTATAATCCTTCATTCATAGTTAGTGTTATTTAATATAGGTTTGTAAATTCGATTGAATAAATTACAAAGAATTTTTCTTTTTTTAAAATCTCGGCAACAAAAGAACGAAAAAAATGCATTAATAACCAAATTGCCCCTTGATTTTTAAAATTATTAAAATGAAAATTTGAGAGTGGTGGGAGGTGAGTAATGATAATTTTATGTAAAAATCATTGAAATAGGTTTTATTTTTAAGTGTTTTTATTAAAAAAAATGCAAAACAATTGAAATCAGGTTTAAAAAATCGAATTTCCAGTTTTTTTGTTCAAAATTGATTTTTTTGCAAAAAAATCCACCGTTAAGTCTCGACAAAGAAATTATTGTCAAAAATGTAAAAAAAACCTAATTGTATTGAAATGTGTCAGAATGCCGGAGAAAAGTCACCGACTTTTGTAGGTTTGGGCACGATTTGGGAATGGTCAAATTGGATTGCAAAATGGTTGAAAGGAACACCCGATGGGTTTACCTAATCCTCATTATGAGCAGCACCTTTGGCTTCTTCGCGTTCCAGGTGCACCTTTACTTTCTTGATCCTTCTGGCATCCACCGCCATGATGGTGAATGTGAAGTATTCGAACTGGATCTTGGTGCCGGTATTGGGGAATTTGGCGTTTAGCTCCAGCAGCAGACCTCCCAGCGATTCACTGTCCCCCTTGACTTCGTCAAATATCTGCGAGTCCAGTTCCAGTTTTTTACAAAAATCGTTCAGGGATACCTTTCCTTCAAAAACAAAGGTGCTGTCGTCGATTTGCTTGTAAAAAATATCGTCATCGTCGTCAAATTCGTCATTGATTTCCCCGATGATTTCTTCGATCAGGTCTTCCAAGGTTACCAGCCCTGAGGTGCCACCATATTCGTCTACTACAATGGCCATGTGGACACGTTTGTTTTGGAAGTCCTTGAGCAGTGCATCTACTTTTTTGTTTTCCGGCACAAAGAAACCTTTTCTGGTCAAGGTCTGCCATTGGAAATCCTCGTCCTTTTCGATATGCGTGAGGAGGTCCTTGATGTAGAGGATGCCTTCGATATTGTCAATGGTCTCACGGTAAACCGGAATCCTGGAATAGCCGCTTTTGTTGATCTTGTCCATAAGTTCATGGAAATCCATCTCTACATCCACGGCGGTAATGTCCATTCGGGAGCACATCACCTGTTTTACTGAAAGGGTACCGAAATTAACAATCCCCTTAAAGATGTCTTTTTCTCCTTCCGTGGTGTTTTCGGAAGTGATTTCCAAGGCTTGGTGAAGTTCGTTGACAGAAAGGGTATATCCTTTTCGCTCGATCCTTCTTTCGATGATATTGCTGATAGCCATTAAGAATGAAGAAAGTGGCGCCAAAATGATCGAGAAGAAATTCAGGGTCTTGGCCATCAACTTACTGAAGGTAACACGGGCGTTATTGGCGTACACTTTGGGCACAATTTCCCCGAAAAAAACGATGGCAAAGGTAATGCCCACGGTCTGGATCAGGACCACGACAATCCCTGTGGCATTGGAGCCAAAGAGGGTCAAGGTAAAGAAAGTCGTCAAGGTCACGATGCCTATATTGATCATATTATTGAGGATCAATATGGTGCTGAGCAGCCGCTGAGGAGCCTCTATCAGGCGGATGACCAAGGCCGATTTTTCATCCGATTCTGTATTGAGCAAATTGAGATCGTCGTGTGAAAGCGAAAAATAGGCCACTTCTGAACCGGAGACCAAGGCTGATCCCAATAACAGAAAAAGAAAAATAAGGCTGTTGGTAATGATATAGCCGGCCGAAACCTGGTTGATTTCAGCCAGCAATAAAATACTCGGGTATGGATCGTCCATTAAATGATTCAAATGTTGATTGGCAAAAATAATGATTTATCCATTACAAATCTCATACTGACGGTATTAGAATGGCAAATCATCCTCTCCGTCATCGATATTACCTCCAGATGATGGCATGGAGGCAGCAGGTTGGGCCTTATTGGGCGTGGATTGGTCAGCCTGTCCAGCATTGCTGGAATTGCCACCAGGAGCCCCTCCGTCCATATTTCTAGAGCCCAGCATGGTAAAGCTCAGCACCCGGATCCTGACTTTTTTACGGTTATTCCCTTGTTCGTCTTGCCAAGTGTCTGATTTGATTTTTCCTTCTACGAAAATCTGGCTGCCTTTTCTCAGGTACTGTTCCGCTACTTTGGCTTGGCCGTCCCACATTTCAAGGTCATGCCATTCGGTATTTTCTACGCGATTTCCGTTTCGGTCTTTATAGGCTTCTGTTGTTGCTAGTGTCACATTGGCCACCACACTGCCACTTTCCAAATGCCTCACTTCAGGGTCTCTTCCGAGGTTGCCAACTAAAATTACTTTGTTTACACCGGCCATAATTTACTGTTTGTATTCCGTTTAAAATGTTAGTTTCCTGATCACTCCGGGGATGCACATGGTTACATAAGGATCCAAGGAGCAAACATGTTTATCTAAATTAAGGATTATTTTTGATCGTTCAAATAGCGCACGATCAGTTGTGGTTTTCCCAAAGCCTCCAGTTGAGCTGCATCGCAGCAATGGTAACCTTTGCTGTCCGCCCATTTTTTCACTTCATCGAGCTTCTCGGCTGCTATGGTTAACGAGACAAAGTTTGAAAAAATTTTTTGATGGGACAGTATATGTTTGTAGGTCTTTTCATTTTTATAATCCACAATCGGTTTAAATGCCTGAAGCTCTTGAAACAATGTTGAATGTTCCAGCTCAATCTTCTCAGGGGCAGAAAATTCCACTAAGGGGAAATCCGTGAGGCCTTGCCAAATGTCCTTTGGGCCACGCGTTTTGACGATTTTATGCGGGCCACAGTTGATTTCATGGTACAAAAAGGCGCGGGTAGTTACTTTTGTCTTTTTGATTTTGACCGGAAGGGCTTCCACTTGGCCATGTGCATAGGCATAGCAGCTGTCCTGTAGCGGGCATTGGTCGCAATTGGCCTTTTTGGGGGTACATTGGAGGGCGCCAAATTCCATGATGGCCTGGTTGTATTCGTCCGGTTGCTGGGCTGGGATGAGTTCATCGGCGAGTTCTTGGAACTGTCTTTTCCCTTTAGGGCTGCTGATATCCGTGTCCAGGCCAAAATAGCGGCTAAGAACCCTGAAGACATTGCCGTCCAGTACGGCGACTTTTTCTTTGAAGGCAAAGGAAGCAATTGCTGCAGCGGTATACTGGCCGACGCCCTTAAGCTTCAGGAGGCTGCGGTAATTGTCTGGAAAGTTTCCGCCAAACTCTTCGACCACCTGCTGTGCGCAATGGTGCAGGTTTCTGGCCCGGCTGTAATAGCCCAGCCCTTGCCAGCGCCTAAGCACATCTTCTACTGGAGCATTGGCGAGGTCATGTACTGTGGGATAATGCTTAACAAATTCTTCAAAGTAGGGGAGACCTTGGGCGACCCTGGTCTGTTGTAGAATAATTTCTGATAGCCAAATGATGTATGGATTTTGGGTGTTTCTCCATGGCAGATCCCTTTTGTTTTGGGGGTACCAATGCAGTAGCTTTTTGGGAAAATGGCTGAAAGTCAAAACTTTTGGAATTTTATGGATTAAGTTTTCGTTGAACAAAAGACGCTAATTTTCGTCATTTTGTTTTTATATTGAAAACCATCATTTAAATTTGCAGTCCCAAAATTAGTTGGTTAATAGATTGTTAAGCAATTTAATCAAATTAAAATTTAAATACAGTGACTAAAGCAGAGGTAATTACCAAGATTTCGGACAAGACAGGAATTCAGAAGGACGATGTAACTCAAACCATTGAGGCATTCTTCAAAGTAGTAAAAGATTCCATGTCTGAGGGAGAGAATATTTATGTGAGGGGATTCGGTAGCTTCATCAACAAGAAGCGAGCTAAAAAGATCGCCAGAAACATCAGCAAAAACACTGCTATCGTAATCGATGAGCATTATGTGCCGGCCTTCAAGCCTTCCAAAGTGTTTATTGACAAAATCAAAAACAGTAAAAAAGTTAAAGAGGTAGCTTTTCAGGAATAATCCTGAGCTGAACGAGACTGTATGAAAAAGACGCAAATCATCCTGGTCGTTGTGGTCGTTGTTGTTGTAGGGATATTGTATTCCCTGCCACGAGTGGTGGTCGACAACGAAGAAAACAATGAAAACATCGGTCAGGAGGATGTTGCGGCATCCGATTCGGTGGTGCAGGCACACGATGTCCAGATTCCAGAAACGGAACGTGGGACCGTTAGTGGTCTGATAGCCAATTTGGAAAACGCAGAAAGTAAAGAAAATTTTACTATCTTTGCAGATTCATTAGCTGCTTTTTACCAAAAAGCCGGAATGTACGACAGTGCCGCCTATTATTTGGGCAAAGGAGCTGACAAGTTTTCGGATTTGGTGCTGAAAGAAAAAGCAGGTAATGCCTATTACGAAGCATATGGCTTCGCAATGAATCAGGAAAAGATGAACATGCTGGCCGAAAAGACCAGAAGTTACCTGAACCAAGTACTGGAAGCGCATCCCGACCGCCTCGACTTGAAGACCAAGGTGGCCATGACGTATGTTTCTTCTTCCAATCCCATGCAGGGAATCATGATGATTCGCGAAGTGCTGGAGGAGGATCCCGAAAACGAAGAGGCCCTTTACAATATGGGCGTACTTTCCATGCAGTCAGGGCAATACAAGCGGGCCGTGGAACGTTTTGAGACCTTGGTGGGTTATTATCCTGAAAACATTCAAGGGCAGTTTTACCTGGGTGTGAGCTACTTTGAATCGAAGCAAAAGAAAAAAGCAAAAAACCAGTTTCAGAAGGTTAAAGACATGACAGAAGATCCGATGATCTTATCGAGTGTGGATAATTATCTGGGACAACTATAAAAAATTGTTAAACTTAAATCCATAAGATTATGCCTTGCGGTAAAAAAAGAAAAAGACATAAGATCTCTACGCACAAGCGTAAGAAAAGACTGAGAAAAAACAGACATAAGAAGAAGTAATACACTTCTTCTTTTTGAGTTTTTACACGAAAACGTTCATTAACATAAGAAAGGAGACACGATTTGAGTACGGAATTAGTAATTGATTCTGCTCAAAACGGTAGTCGAATAGCCCTTTTAAAAAACAAAGGACTGGTTGAGCTTCATTCTGATGAAGAAAACAACCAGTTTAAGGTAGGGGACATGTACCTGGGAACGGTCCGTAAAATAGTCAATGGCCTAAATGCAGGCTTTATTGATGTCGGATACGAAAAAGATGCATTTTTGCATTACCAGGACTTGGGGCCGAAAGTGAAGAGCCTGATCAAATATACCAAGCAGATCAGGAACAATCATTCGGAGCACCCTACTCTTAAAGGGTTTAAGCTTGAACCTGAAATAGAAAAGCTGGGAAAGATTTCCCAAGTCCTTTCTAAAAATAATCAAATATTAGTTCAGGTTGTAAAAGAGCCGATCTCTACGAAAGGCCCACGACTATCCTGTGAGCTCTCCCTAGCCGGTCGCTATTTGGTGCTGGTACCCTTTTCGAATGCAGTCAACGTATCCAAGAAGATCCGTAAGGCTGAAGAGCGAAGAAGGTTGGCCAGGCTCATCACGTCTATCAAGCCCGAAAACTTCGGGGTCATTATCCGAACAGTAGCAGAAAGCCAGTCCGTCACAGAACTGGACAAGGACTTGCGAAATTTGGTAAATACCTGGGAGGATGGCATGAAGAAGCTGATGAAAGCCAAAAGTAAAGACAAGGTGATAGGAGAAATGAGCATGGCGAGTTCCATTGTTAGGGACTTGCTAAATGAATCATTCGATGCAATCACGGTAGAGGATGAATTAATCTATGATCAGATTCGATCTTATATTAGGTCGATCGCCCCTGAAAAGGAAAAAATTGTTAAGCTTTACAACGGAAAAGCTAAGCTCTTTGAAAGTTTTGGAATTGAAAAGCAGATAAAGAGTCTCTTTGGACAATCGGTAAGCCTACCGCACGGTGGCTACCTTATCATTGAACATACCGAAGCGCTTCACGTAATTGATGTGAACAGCGGAAACAAGTCCAATCAAGAAAGCGACCAGGAAACTACAGCTTTAAAAACCAACCTGGTGGCTGTCAAAGAAATTGCCAGACAGCTTCGCCTCCGTGATATGGGAGGGATTATCGTCATTGACTTCATCGACATGAAAAAAGCAGACAATAAAAGAGCTGTTTACGATGCGATGAAGACTGCAATGAAAGAAGATAGGTCTAAAAATACTGTGCTGCCCCTTACCAAGTTTGGGCTAATGCAGATTACACGGCAGCGTGTAAGACCCGAAGTAAATATCGTAACGAAAGAAACCTGTCCTTCATGTAACGGTACAGGAAAAATCCAAGCTTCAATCTTGGTAGCTGATAAGCTGGAAAGAGACCTTGAGTACACTGCTGTACACCAAAACTTACCAAATATAAAAATAGGTTTGCACCCTTATCTTCATGCTTACTTTACCCAAGGCATGATCTCGAAAAGGGTGAAATGGTTTTTTAAGTATTTCAAATGGGTAAAACTGATCAAAGATTCTTCATTACCAGTGACGGAGTATAAATTCCTGGATGAAACAGGAGAAGAAATAGAACTTACTGTAAAAGACGGAGCCGAATAAGCTCCGTTTTTTTTATGGTGAAAAATATAGCGGTGAAGGCAAAAGGCTTCTTTTGGATCAAGCGATATTTCTGGAGGATGATTTTCGATATGGTCTTATAAAAGAAAATTTTACCCCGTTAAAACGATGATTTTTCTCCATCTGCACGAATGGGTTTTAGCGGGAAGTTGTGGGGAATAGGAAGGGAAATGCGGCTAAAACGGAAAACGTTGATTGGGCAAATTTACCATGGGCTTCACCCATGGCTATGAACGTGTCACCCCTTTGGGGTTAGCTTTCTATTCTATAGCATTTATAATTTTAGGTGTAAAATATATTATATCTTGTTCTTCACTTCTTCCCATTTTACACTACGGAGTAAAATGTGATCAAGCGATATTAATGGAGTGCTTATATGAAGTCCACATTTCAAATGCGGACTAGCTGATTATCGGAACAATCATTTTTTTTCATCCGTGGTTTTACCATTTAGTAAAACTGGCAGCCACCAACTTTTCCGATTGCTTCAAAATATGCGCTGTACTACAGATTTTTTTCAGTGATGAGTTTTATGCCTTTGAGGGTAAGGTTTTTGTCTATTTTGTCAAACTCCCCCTCCAAATTGGTCAGGATCTTGGATAGTCCACCTGTGGCGATCACGTGGAAGTCTCTGGCAAGTTCATTTTTAATGGCTTCCAGCATCCCGCGGACCAATCCAGCATAACCATACAAGATGCCTGCCTGAATGGAATGGATGGTGTCTTTTCCAATGGCCGAAACAGGAAGTTCCAGTTGGACTTCTGGTAATTTAGATGTGTTGGTAAACAGGGATTTGATGGCAGTTTTCAGTCCAGGAACGATGTTTACGCCCAGAATCTCCCCATTTGAGTCTATTACCGTGAAGGTCAGTGCCGTACCGAAATCCACTACTATACAGTCTGCGCCGTACTGGTCGTATGCCGCGACAGCATTGGCCATTAGGTCTGCGCCCATTTCTGCAGGCTTTTTGGTGTTGACCTTTAGTGGAGAATAGCTTCGTTCGGTGATGAAATAAGCTTCTTGGTGCAGAAAGGTCCTTACCACTTTTTTGAGGTTTTCATTGATTTCGGGGACGACAGAACTGATGCCCACTATGGATATATCCGAGGGAGAAATGTGGGATTCCAAAAAGAACAGGTTCATGTTTTTTTGCAAGTAGCTAAATTCCAAGGAACGCTGTGTATCTACACGGAGCACTGGCTCCCAACGCTGCTGTTCATCGGAAAAGAAGCCGAAAACGATATTGGAATTACCTGCATCAATAGACAAAAACATAAGGTCATCATTTAGATAAGTACTTGGAAAATCACGTTCAGATTATTGGCCAAATAGCGTATAACCCCCGTGGTCAATGGTTTTTCTAGTTAAATCTAGCATCTGAATCACCCAAAAAGAAACTCCGGCTTAGTTCTTTTTCCAAAATTTTCTAATTTCGAACCATGTATACTATCAGAGAAGGAAAAAAAGAAGATTTGCCAAGAATCTTTGAGTTGATCGAGGAATTGGCCATTTATGAAAAGGCGCCAGAGGAAGTGACCAATACCCTGGCGATGATGGAAGAGGATGGTTTTGGTCCTAATCCGGTGTATGGTTTTTTTGTTTTGATTAAGGACAGTAGTCAAGAGATCATTGGCACGGCCATCTATTACTACCGATACAGTACCTGGAAAGGCAAGCGGCTGTATCTGGAGGATTATATCGTGACCGAAAAAGAGCGGGGAAAAGGAGCCGGAAAGCTGCTCTTCGAAAGGGTAATGAAGAAGTCCCTCGAAGAAGGTTGCACGGGAATGATGTGGCAGGTGCTCGATTGGAATGCCCCTGCGATCAATTTCTATAATAAGTATGATGCTGAAATAGAAGGAGGCTGGTACAACTGCCACTTACAGGCTGAGGAGATCCAAGAGCGGTTGAAAAAGTAAAAAACGTTTGAGCGCTGCAATCTGCACCAAACGATGATGGTGGTCCCGCTTAGCCTTCACTTAACAAGAGAAGGCTAAGCGGGAATTGGGCATGGAAAATGCTCCGTTATACTTGTTCTAGCAGGGACCTGAAAATAGCATAACGATCCTGGAACCGTTGCTTGAATTTTTCTTGAAGGTCCTTTGCGTGCTTGTCCTGATACTCTTTGATTTTTTCCATCGAATCTGTAAAGTATTGCACCGAATAGTTCACCCCGCCGTCTTCATTGTCATGCATGAGACGAAAGAATTTGTTTTCGCTGAATATCCCTGTTGCCATTACGGCTGGAATATGCTCATCCTTCATCCATTTGATCCATTCTTTTTCAACTTTTTGGTCGATATTGACAGTAACGTTGTATAAAATCATTGTTTTTTGTTTATCTTTATCAGTGTTTTTGTTAAACAAAACTTGTAACTTTGTTGTATTGAATGAGTTGCAAAAGTAGCTAATTCAGTTGGTTTGAACAGGGAAAAAGTTATAAAACAGCGCGATAGCCTGTTTTTTAATCGGCCACTAAACAATTGGTTCAGGAAAGAAGTTGATTACACATGATAGAGGCGATATTATTCATCATCATTGGCTTTGTGGCGATGGAGGTTTCCGGTTGGGCGATCCATAAATACCTGATGCACGGAGTCTTTTGGCAGATCCATAAAACCCATCATCATCCCAGAAAGGGTGCTTTTGAAAAGAATGATGCTTTTTCGGCCATTTTTGGAGGGATTGCCATCATATTAATGGTGATGGGATATGCGGCATTGGATTACAGGTTCTGGCTTGGAATGGGGATCAGCATCTATGGAATGAGTTATTTTTTCTTTCATGATGTCATTATTCATCGGCGGGTAAAATGGTTAAAGCGACCTGATGGGGGATTTTGGAGGGGCTTTGTACGGGCTCACCAAGCCCATCATGCCAATAATCAGAAGAAAGGTACGGAGGCTTATGGGTTGTTCTTTGTACCGTTTAAGTATTTCAAAGAAGGGAAGAAATGAGTAACTATTCCATAAAAGATCTGGAGCACCTTTCAGGTATTAAGGCCCATACACTACGCATTTGGGAGCAGCGGTACAATTTGGTGCAGCCAAAGCGGACAGAGACCAACATCCGGTATTACGACGATGCGGATTTAAAGCTCATTTTAAATGTGGCTTTACTCAACAACAATGGCTTTAAAATCTCCAAAATTGCCAAGATGTCACCAGTTGACATTCGGGATAAAGTGATTGCACTCACTGAAGGTACATTGGCTTATGAGGACCAAATACATGCCTTGACCGTTTCGATGATTGAGATCGATGAGGAGCGTTTTGATAGGGTTTTATCGATCAATCAGCGCAGTATAGGATTTGACGAGACCATGCTCCGGGTGATTTATCCATTTCTGGCCAAGATAGGGTTGCTATGGCAAATAGGAAGCATCAGTCCAGCCCAAGAGCATTTTATCAGTAATCTTATCCGTCAAAAACTCATTGTGGCCATCGACCAATACGTATACCAAGGTGGTGGAAAGAAATTCCTGCTCTTTCTCCCTGAAGGAGAACTGCATGAAATCTCATTGCTTTTTGCTTCCTACCTGATCAAACGTGAAGGGCATAAGGTGATCTATTTGGGCCAAAGTACCCCCAAAGATGATTTGATCGAAGTGTATAATTTCCATCAGCCGGACTTTTTGATCACGGTGATTACTACATCACCCGATGCCGATAGTCTACAGAATTATGTGGACGAATTGGCCAGCGTTTTTAGAAAAAGTGAATGGATTATTTCGGGCTATCAAGTGTTGAGAACACCTGTACAGCTTCCTAAAAATGTGAGGTTACTGGAGAAAATCGAGGATATCAAAGGGTTTGTAGAAATGTTATTGGGCGAAGAAAAAGTGCCAGGTTGAATGGGTGAAAATGGAAGATGAGCAGTTTTCTGAAATGCAAAAAGATGAATGCAATCAGATCATTTTTTAGGAGGTCTTCTGGCCATCATTTTATGCTCAATTTTAGAAAATTTGGATAAAATCTTATATCTAATAGTACAATTAGGTCTTTTGTGCTAAATATTTAAATTATGCATCGGTTTTTTATTTTTAAAATTGGCTTTATTTTAGGGGCTGATTAGTAAATCAACACCCCTAATAAAGAAATCACCTTATTTGGTTGCCTTTTGCTGCATCGTAAACCCAATTCCTTGATGCGATAAGCATTTTCTGATCTAAGGATTAAATAAATGTTTGTTTAACTAAAAGCAAAACCCACACCAAATTGCAGTTTAATTAATAGGTACTATTTGTCTAAAATTGGCTAAATGAATCATAAATTGTAATATTTAGCCAGGAGGACAACAAATGCACCATGCGTTAGTTTAAGAGTTATGGAAAGAAAGAAAAAAATCTCCACCAAACAACGGATTATCAACGAGGCCATTAGGCTTTACAATGAACAGGGAGCTCATAATATCACGAGTAGGCATATTGCGGCGGAATTAGGAATGAGTCATGGCAACCTGGATTATCATTATAAAAATCGCGAAGCCATTCTCCTAGCCATCTATAAGCAGATGAGGAAGGAAATGGGAGCTTCTTATGAGATAGCAACAGGGTCCACCTCTTCTTTTGCAGATTTCCATAAGCTTCTGCTTCATTTGGAAGCTTTTCAATTTAAGTACAGGTTCTTTAATCAGGATGTCTTGGAAATTTCACGGTCCTATCCCGAAGTAAGCCAATTGCTGAAGGAAACGATTGGATTGAGAAACAAGCAAATGGCGGATTTCTTTGAACGGTTTAAGAAAGAAGGACTCGTGGATAATGAAATAGACACTTATGCCGAGCGGCTTAAGAAAACTATACGTATCATCATTACCTTTTGGTTGGCCCAGCGAGAGGTATTGGGTAATCCAGCGGATAATCTAGAAGGAGAAATGGCCCACCATATTTGGGAACTGATTACGCCACATATGACATCAGAAGGAAAAACCGTGTTTAAAGCTGTGGTGGATCAATATGGGTATCGTTATGACGGCTGAGCCCTTGATTAGGGAATGATAGATTGATTTTTCCTTAAAACAATTTTAGGAATACATCCAGAGGTTTTGGGCTTAAGGATGCTTAAAATAGTTGCTGAATCTTTCTTTTAAAACAGCTAATTTGGGCTGAATATGACGTGTGCAAAAGGGGGCTTCAGGCCTTTTTAGGTAATAATTCCTAAAGTGTGCATCGTTGGCCCTAAATTTTCCGAACTTCAGCGTTTGGGCGATGATGGGACGTTCAAATTTAGATTGTAGCGCTTTGAGCAGGGCTTGAACGGCACTTTTTTGATCAATATCCATCACATACACCGCAGACCGATATTTGTCCCGCATTTTATGAAGAGAGGTACTGCTGTGCGTAAGTAAATGGGCTTCGACCAAGACCTGTAACGGCAGGAGAGCGGGGAGATAATGAACCAATACAGCCTCGGAGAAGCGGGAAGGCTCATCACTACTCGCAATCCAGCCTTGATCTACTTTTTGGACGCCCTCAAAATGCTGAAAGACCGCTTCAGTACACCAATGACATCCTCCTCCAAAGCCGATAGTTTGCATGATGCTATTGAGATGAAGAGGGGTTATGATACTTTTTTGAGTGAAACGGCATTGACGCAATAGCGAAGTCCGCTAGGTTCTGGGCCATCCGGAAAGACGTGGCCCAAGTGGGCATCACAGGTGTTGCAGGTGATTTCCACCCGCACCATGCCAAAGGTGACATCCTTGTGGTACGCGATGGCACTTTCTTCTACTGGTTGGGTGAAAGAGGGCCAGCCGGTGCCACTTTCAAACTTTTCCCCCGCATCAAAAAGCAAAGTGTCACAACAGACGCAGGCATATTTTCCCGGTTCGAAGAGGCTGCACATATCAGAACTGTGGGCCCTTTCTGTGCCTTTTTGGCGGGTGATTTTAAATTGCTCAGGGCTTAGTAATTCCTGCCATTCCTCTGGAGTCTTTTCTACTCGCTGGGGAGGCGTGGGATTTCCGTTGGTGGCAAAATGGATGACGTTTGACCAATTTAGCATGGAGGATTGAATTTACTTATCAAATTGAATATAAAACGGTTTTCAATAATTTCATCTAGATGAACAAAACTTTTTCATGATTAGCTCCATGGATACTAATTTTTTACCGTGCTTGTCTTTTACCGATTGGACTTTTCCGGTGCTAGTTCAGTCACCAGTTGATCAAATCCAAGAAAATTACTGTCATTGGAGGTGCTCATGAGGCCGCCATCAATCGTTCTTTCATCCATCAGTAACATTTTATAATAAATATCGATGATGATTGGAAGCTGTTCAAACCACAATGGCGCATTGCTCTGTTGCTTGTCCAGAAAGCTCTCTGCCGAAAAAAACGGATGCATTTCTGAGGATTTATATCGAAGCTTTATATAATTCATAAAGGCATCATCGTTTTGTTTGGCAGTAGCCAGCGCAAACATAAACAGTCCATCCTTGTTAAATGAAAGGGCCGTTTTTTTACTGGAGGAGGAGCTTAAAGAATTGGTTAGGAGAGCCAATGGCCCCTTGGTCTTGCCGTGATGACTGGCCAAGGAAAAATCAGGAAAGTTAACCGGCATCAGCCTTTTTACAGGGTAATCGGGATAATTGTCCATCTCATGTTCGTAAATATAAATGTCCTTTCGGAGGCCAGAAAGCTCCAAGGCCTCAAGGGTTTCGTTTATCCCTGGCATGTCCCTGATGGCCGCGATGGGGCGTTGACGAAAGATATCTTCCAAAAAATGCTTGGTCTTTTCTTTTTGGTTGGTAAACTCCCCATAGTGAACGGACAGAAATCGTCTGTAAGAATCAATGAGCATGGACAATGCCTGCATTTTCTCTGCCCCCAACTCTGCGGAAAAGGTTTCTTTTTCCAGCTGACGGGATGTACAGCTAGCCAAAAGCAGTAACAAGAAAAACCATATATATAGCTTGTTTTTCATGGCAAAGGAGGCTTGAGGGATTTGTAAGCTATTAAAAATCAGCAGTTTTATAGCATAATATACGGATTTTGTCGCTAAAAAACGATTATGTTATTTGATAATTTATGGAGCCATGGCGCCTGATTTCCCTATCCGATGCCTGAGCGAAAGGCCATGAGAGTTTATGAATTTTCCCGGAGGACTTTTAGCAGTTTTTCGATGGCAATTGAAGTGGAGAAGCGGCTTTCGGCCAAATGCCGGGAATGCTGTTTCATTTGCCTTAAGCGGTCGGGATTTTGCTCGATTTTTTCCAATTCCTCCAAGGCTTGTTGTGGGTTCCTATGATCGAAATACAGCCCGAGCCCGTGCTGATGGACCAGGTCCCAACCCCATCCTTTATGGTTGATCAGAATAGCATTGCCCATGGCGATGGCATCAAAAAACTTATTGGGACTATTGGTTCGCAGGACAGGAAGGTGTTCAAAGGAAATAAAGGAAAAGTCGGCATGGTCAAGCAACATACGCACGGCACCCTTGTTTCCGAAAGGGATAAACTGAAGATTCCCAAGGCGCAAGCGTTTGCTTTCCGCTTTTAAATTTGCCAGTTGCTTACCCTTGCCCATGATGGCAAATTGCCAATTTTTCCCCTTTTGCTGGGCCAAATCAGCCAGCTGGAGCAGCTCATGGACCGCATTGACATCTCCTATGGCACCCGTGTAAACGATGGTCAGGCGGTTTGGCTCCCAGCCCAGACGTTTAAGAAAATGGTTGTTACATTCAGCCTGGGGTGAAAAAAAATCCAAATCTGAAAAGTTTGGTATCAGGTGAACCCTTTTTTTCGGAAGGATGGCCTGAATATACTCACAAATTCCAGGAGAAAGCCCGACGATTTGCGAGGCCTCTTGATAGATGCTTTTTTCCAGTGTGTAGAGGCGTCGTTTCAGGAGAGAATTACGGATGACGCCCACCTGAACAGGGGCTTCCGGCCAAAGGTCCCGCACTTCAAAAATAAACGGTAATTGTAACTTGCGTTTGGCCCACAAGCCGAT
Organism: Echinicola vietnamensis DSM 17526; assembly: GCF_000325705.1. Classification (NCBI taxonomy): domain Bacteria; kingdom Pseudomonadati; phylum Bacteroidota; class Cytophagia; order Cytophagales; family Cyclobacteriaceae; genus Echinicola; species Echinicola vietnamensis. The sequence goes on from NC_019904.1 coordinate 1,446,971, forward strand.
AAGACCAGTGGTCAGCGGTGTGGAAGTGATGTACAGGAGATCAGGAAGGGCCAGTTTTTTTATCAGCCTTTTGGCCTGGTGCACAAAGGCATAAAAAGCCCGTAACCTTCGCAAAAAGCCAAAATTATTATCATATGGAATAGGCAAGTAATGAACCTTTATGCCTTCGATTTCTTTTTGCAGGTATTGGGAATTAGGGTGCGTGGTGATGAGCTCTACATCCATGCCCGCGTCCACCATTCCTTTTGCCAAGTGATAGGAACGAACGGCCCCGCCTTCTTCAGGGGTGACAAAATATTGGTGGATGTAAATGATTCTCATAGTTGATGGTACGTACACCAAGCGGCCAGGATATACAAGTTCCAGATTTCTAGAAAATGCAGCTTTATTTTTTTGTCAGGTTCCTTGGCCAAGATATGAAATTCTTCGGGAATGCTGTGGTGATGCTGCTGTACAAAGCCGCTGATCGTTTCGACTACCAAGCTTCGGAGGGCTTGATCTTCCTCCAGCCATTCTTTCAGGGGGAGCCCAAAGCCAAATTTCTTCCGGACAGCCACTTTTTCCAGCCCGGTTTCACGGAGCAATTCCCTGATCCACTGCTTGGGCTTAAGGGAAAGGTGTTGTTCTTCTGTAAGCGACATGCTCAAGCTTACCAAGTTCTTGTCCAGGTACGGTGCCCGACCTTCTACCCCATGGGCCATGAGGGCATTGTCGTGGATTTTAAGGATGTCATTCACTAAATAGTAACTGCGGTCCCACTCCAAAGCAGCCTTGTAGGGGGGAACTCCTTTTGGATAATAAGCCAGGAATGCCTCCCGCTGATCTGCGGGGATGTTGCGGAGGGCACTGAAATTCAGGAAAGTGGTGGCTTCGTCTTTCCTTATGCCCTTGGCTATCTTTTGGAAATGTCTCCCTAAAAAGGACAGCTTCCCCATGACCTTGGAGGCTTTAAGGGCAATCGCTTTGTGCTGCAAGTATTGCTTGAATGCCTCGTGACGGTTATAGCCACCGAAAAGTTCATCTGCCCCTGCACCGCTGATGAGGATCTTGACGTGCTCTTTGGCCTCCCTGGCAATCATCCAACTCAGGAAACTGGCGCTATCTCCCACTGGCTGATCCAGCGAGGCAATATACTCGGGCAATTGCGCGCGCAAGAGGGCCGGGGTAATGAGCACTTCATGATGGACACAGCGATACTTTTCAGCCACTTGGCGTGCATGGATCGGGTCTTGATATTTTTTGAGGTACTTCTGTTCGAAACGTGCAGTAAACGTATGCAGGGGAAGATCGGTTTCCCGCATCCAAGTGTCCAGCAGTAAACTGCTATCTGCACCACCACTTAAGAGCACGCCCACGGGGATATCCGCCCGAAAATGCTTCAGTGTAGCATCGGTAAGCAAGGAACGAAAATGTTCTTTCCTAGGAAGTTCTAGGGTGGCTTGGGGAATTACAGTACGATGTTCTGCCCTAATATTTCCGCCAAAATCCAGTTGAAGGGCCTTGCCGGGCACTATTTGCTGGACTTGCTGAAAGAAGCTTTTATCGGGAAAGCTATGCCTCGTATAAAGGTAGGGTGTGAGTTGGGTCTTGTCCAGCTGGCGCTTGATTTGCCCCGCTGCAATGATTCCCCGGGCTTCTGATGAAAAGAGCCAAAGGTGGTTTTGGTGGAAGTAGTACAGGGGTTTTTTGCCATGGGGGTCCCGGGCAATGATGATTGATTTTTCCTCTCGCTCCACAAAGACGAGGGCGTACATTCCTTGAAGACGGTTTATTCCTGAAATTCCATGGCGCTTTAGCCACCTGAGTAGTACTTCACTGTCCGACCGGCTTTCGAAGCTTTCTCCATCTTCCAGCAGTTCATTTCGTAGCTCATCGGCATTATAAAGTGCCCCATTCCAAACAAGGGTATGGGCACCTTGGTTGATTTGCAGGGGTTGGTTGGACCAATCGCTTAAATCGACGGTTTTCAGTCGGTTGCCAGCGAGGAACAATTGCCCGGTAATCTTGCACCAATCCGAATGGTCTGGGCCGCGATGGGCCGTAGCTGCCATCATTTGCTGGATGGCATCCTCTCCACTACCGGGAAGATTCATGGCCAAATTGATCCCGCACATGATTATTTTCTTTTGGGAAGCAAGTCTCTTTCCGCAGCTATCTTGCTTTGGTTTTTTTCATAATAGCGGCAAAAATGGGTAATCTCGCAGGCGGTGCATTTTGGGCTTCTGGCCAGGCATACATAGCGGCCGTGCAGGATCAACCAGTGATGGGCCACATGGATGTGTTCCTTGGGAATGTGTTTGATCAGCTGTTTTTCTACTTCCAGAGGGGTTTTGGCATTTTGGGGAACGAGTCCGAGACGTTTTGAGACACGGAAGACATGGGTGTCCACGGCCATATTAGGTTGGTTCCAGACCACAGAAGTGATGACATTGGCCGTTTTCCTGCCCACGCCTGGAAGTTTGATCAGCTCTTTGACGGTATCGGGGATTTCACTGTCAAAATCTTCCACCAGCATCTTGGCCATGCCGAGCAGGTGCTTGGTTTTGTTATTGGGGTAGGAAACGGATTTGATATAGGGGAAGAGCTCGTCAAAGTTAGATGCTGCCAAATGCGCTGCCGTCGGAAAATCCCTAAAAAGGGCGGGCGTGACCATATTGATCCGCTTGTCCGTACACTGGGCACTTAGGATGACCGCAATGAGCAGCTGAAAGGGATTTTCATAGTGCAGCTCCGTTTCCGCAGCGGGCATATGCGTGGAAAAATGGTCAATAAATGCTTGGTAACGCTCTTTTTTTAACATGTCTCTTTTCCTGATTCTGCCCAAAGATAAGGGAATTCAAACCGAAATGGAAAGTCCCCACTGGTTTCAGTACGTTAAAGCGATAGTTGGATTTACAAGTTTCACATTCCTTTTTAGTTTCAAACCCCAATCGAGAACATCCAGAATAGCCAATTTGCCCGCATCAGTTTATTCTTAGCCTGTAGCAAGTTTAGAAGCGTACAAAGCGGGAAGGCCTGACACAGCAGCGAGACAGGCGTTAGGCTAGCGGGAGGAAGCATTGCTGGGTCTTGATTTTTCTTTGCTTCGTTTCTTTTCATCTAAGTAAAAGAAATGAAGAGTCAAGGCATGAGAGAAAAAATCACTGGTTATAAAAATGAATTTCACAGTATCGAATTTCAATGCTTCACAGCGGAAAATACTGACACAACTGGTTTCTATATGTTAACGCGATAGTTGCATTTACAAGCTTCACATTCCTTTTTAGTTTCAAACCCCAATCGAGAACATCCAGAATAACCAATTTGCTCACATCTGTTTATTCTTAGCCTGTAGCAAGTTTAGAAGCGTACAAAGCGGGAAGGCCTGACGCAGCAGCGAGGCAGGCGTTAGGCTGGCGGGAGGAAGCATTGCTGGGTCTTGATTTTTCTTTGCTTCGTTTCTTTTCATCTAAGGAAAAGAAATGAAGAGGCAAGCCATGAGAGAAAAAATCACTGGTTATAGAAATGAGTTTCACAGTATCGAATTTCAAGGCTTCACAGCGGAAAATACTGGCACAACTGGTTTCTATATGTTAACGCGATAGTTGAATTTACAAGATTCACACTCCTTTTTAGTTTCAAACCCCAATCGAGAACATCCGGAATAGCCAATTTGCCCGTATCTGTTTATTCTTAGCTGTAGCAAGTTTAGAAGCGTACAAAGCGGGAAGGCCTGACGCAGCAGCGAGGCAGGCGTTAGGCTGGCGGGAGGAAGCATTGCTGGGTCTTGATTTTTCTTTGCTTCGTTTCTTTTCATTTAAGGAAAAGAAATGAAGAGTCAAGCCATGAACCCGAAATATGCAATAGAAAATCTACGCCGCGGCGCACGAGTATTACGGCCTGAAACTACTTTAAAATCAGTTGCTTCGCTGCTGTTTTCGACTTCACCGTAGCGGTGTTATGCCTCAGTCTCCAAACAGCCTGATTTTCTTGCAGTTTCAGCCCTCATTACGAATCCTATTGCATAATCCGGGTTGAGAGAAAAAATCACTGGTTATAAAAATGAGTTTCACAGCATTAAATTTCAATTCTTCACAGCGGAAAATACTGACGCAACTGGTTTCTATATGTTAACGCGATAGTTGCATTTACAAGCTTCACACTCCTTTTTAGTTTCAAATCCCGATTGAGAGCATCCGGAATAACCAATTTGCTCGCATCTGTTTTTATCCTTATTAAAAAACCACCTTTCAAAGTATAACTGGCATAATTCGGTGGTTGGAGGGGTTTCGTAGCAAACCGCCAAGGGAGGTTCACAGTCCTTGGAGCAGCTTATCATAACCAAAATAAAAGTGAAAAGGCCGATTGATTTTAGCTTGGATATCTTCATATAAATTTGGCTTGATGGTTCATCCCCCATACGTTACCAGGCAGGCAAGTGCTACACCCATCTGTTGATAGGGGTGTTGGATTGTACTGTAGTGTGATGGTTGTGCGGAAAAATATATTGGAATCAACTGGATTATCGAGCTTTTTGTTGTTAATTAATAAGCTGAAAAGAATTGGTTCGAACTACAGTGGGCCGGTTTGGCGGGCTGATGGTCCGTTTACTTTTCAGATTTGTAACAGCATATTTATCGATACAACCCATTATAATCATTACCTGACATGAGTCAACAAGAAAAAATGAAGGCCTACTGGAGGCGCAATGTGAAGATTCTTCTTTCCCTGCTTGCGGTTTGGTTTACCGTTTCTTTTGGATGCGGGATTCTGCTCGTAGATGTTTTAAACAAGGTTCAAATTGGCGGCTTTAAGCTGGGCTTTTGGTTTGCACAGCAAGGTGCCATTTATGTTTTTGTAATCCTGATTTTTGTGTATGTGTTTTTGCTGAACAAGCTGGACCGCGAGTTTGATGTACACGAATAATTTTTACCCCTTTCTCACACCACAACTTTCTCCATAATGGATATTTTAACTTGGACTTATATACTGGTAGGGCTTTCTTTTGCCCTTTACATTGGCATTGCGATATGGAGCCGGGCGGGCTCTACCAAAGAATTTTATGTTGCCGGTGGAGGGGTGTCCCCTCTTGCAAACGGCATGGCCACTGGGGCTGACTGGATGTCGGCCGCATCTTTCATTTCCATGGCCGGATTGATTTCTTTCATGGGCTATGACGGATCCGTTTACCTGATGGGGTGGACAGGTGGCTACGTGCTGCTGGCCCTTTTGTTGGCTCCTTACCTGCGGAAATTTGGGAAGTTTACCGTTCCCGATTTTGTGGGGGATCGTTATTACTCCAACAAGGCACGAGTAGTGGCCGTTTTTTGCGCCATATTCATCTCATTTACCTACGTGGCTGGCCAAATGCGTGGCGTAGGCATCGTTTTTTCCAGGTATCTGGAAGTGGATATCAACACCGGCGTGATCATCGGAATGTGTATTGTCTTTTTTTATGCAGTTTTGGGAGGGATGAAAGGGATTACCTATACCCAAGTAGCCCAGTATTGCGTGTTGATCTTTGCATTTATGGTGCCGGCAATTTTCATTTCCATGCAGCTGACCAGTAACCCGATCCCGCAATTAGGATTGGGAGGAACCGTGGCGGATGGGACCTATTTACTGGACAAACTGGACGGTGTATTGACAGACTTGGGTTTTCATGCCTATACGAGTGGTAAGAAGTCCATGGGAGACATGTTTGCCATTACCTTGGCACTGATGGTCGGGACAGCGGGGCTTCCGCATGTCATTGTGCGATTTTTTACCGTTCCGCGGGTAAAAGATGCCCGGCTTTCTGCAGGTTACGCGCTGGTGTTCATTGCCATTCTTTATACCACGGCTCCGGCCGTTTCTGCTTTTGGGATTTATAATGCCATAGACTCCGTTTCTGAAAAGCCCATTGACGACCTGCCCGAGTGGGTGACGAACTGGCAGCAGACCCAGCTGATCAAGATCAATGACAAAAACCAGGATGGCGTGGTGCAATACGTGGCAGATCCGGAGCGGAACGAGTTTACCATCGACAAGGATATCATGGTCCTCGCCAATCCAGAGATCGCCCAGCTGCCCAACTGGGTGGTAGGGTTGGTGGCTGCCGGTGGAATGGCAGCGGCACTTTCCACGGCTGCAGGATTGTTATTGGTGATTTCCACTTCTGTTTCCCGGGATTTGGCTAAGAATTTTAACCCCGGAATCTCCGATAAGAAGGAACTCCTCATTGCCCGGGTGGCCGCTGCGGTGGCGGTGATCGTAGCGGGATATTTTGGAGTGAATCCTCCGGGGTTTGTGGCTGAAGTGGTAGCTTTTGCCTTTGGTTTGGCTGCGGCATCTTTCTTTCCGGTGATCATCATGGGGATTTTCTCCAAGCGCATGAACAAGGAAGGGGCTATTTGGGGGATGTTGGTAGGTTTGGTGTTTACCCTTTCCTATATCATTTACTTTAAGTTTGGCACAGATCTTTTTGGTATTCCAGCGGAAAGCCTCACGGCCGAGCATTGGTGGTTTGGGATTTCTCCCGAAGGAATTGGTTCTATAGGGATGGTCTTAAACTTTTTGGTGAGCTTTGTCGTGTCACGCGTTACGCCCGCCCCACCTGAAGCGGTGCAGGAGATGGTGGAAGATATCCGTATCCCAAGAGGTGCAGGACAGGCACAGGGGCATTGAAAAAGCTGATCTCCACATAATCCTAATGCAAACGTAAACTCAACAGTGAATAAAATCGTTGGTGTTTAACAAAGAGCGCTATACCAAATCAAAAAAATTGTTCGTTCTCCTTACGTCCAAGCTGAATCGGATGATCTGTTGGATTTTTTGATATCCAGAAACGAGGAAGAGCGCAATCATAAACAGCGCATCAAGGCTATAGGGGGATAATGGATTTTGTTATCTTTAAGAGTTTGGTATGGTTAGAATAGTGTGGAGCATGTATGATAAAGTTCATAATCCTCCTTTTTTTGCCTAGAAAACATCAATTAATTGCTTAGATTTAACAATGCGTATTTATTAGGTATTAAATTGGTCTTTCTGAAAATATTTCCCGAACACTTGACAGGTTGATGGAAAAATTTCGTTATACTAATTATAAATCATGCAGTAAAATCGAATTAATAATAGAACCTAAAACCATATTTAGACGATGAGTGATAGAATTCACACCTTGAGTGGTTACTTTCATGAGTATCAAAAAAGCGTTACCGAGCCGGAGCAGTTTTGGGCGCGGATCGCTGATTCCTTTCACTGGAAAAAGAGATGGGACAAAGTCCTGGAATGGGATTTTGAAGGTCCCGATGTGAAATGGTTTGTCAATGGAAAAGTCAATATCACCGAAAATATTTTAGAGCGCCATCTTTTTATCATGGGAGATCGCCCAGCCATCATTTGGGAACCCAATGATCCCAATGAGGAAGGCAGGACGCTTACCTACCGCCAGCTTTACCATGAGGTCTGCAAATTTTCCAATGCCTTGAAGGCAAAAGGAATAGGCAAGGGTGATAAGGTCATCATTTATATGCCGATGGTTCCGGAGGCCGCTATAGCCATGCTGGCCTGTGCACGGATAGGGGCTGTTCACTCGGTAGTGTTTGCAGGTTTTTCCAGTTCAGCCTTGGCCGACAGGATCAATGACTGTGAGGCCAAAGCTGTGCTTACTTCAGATGGAAACTTCCGGGGCACCAAAAAAATTGCCGTGAAGGACTTGGTGGACGAAGCACTGGAAAAGACCAAAACGATAGAGACAGTGATCGTTTACCAAAGGACCAAGCAAGAGGTCAAGATGGTCGAAGGGCGCGATATCTGGTGGCATGATGCCATCGACGGCCAGCCCGACACCAATGAAGCGGAAGTCATGGACAGCGAGGACATGTTGTTTATCCTGTATACTTCTGGTTCCACCGGTAAGCCAAAAGGAGTCGTTCATACGACAGGAGGCTATATGGTCTATTCGAAGTATACTTTTGAAAATGTGTTCCAGTATTCTCCGGGAGATGTGTATTGGTGTACCGCAGATATTGGATGGATTACGGGACACTCCTATATCGTTTATGGTCCGCTATTGGCAGGGGCTACTTCTATCATGTTTGAAGGTGTACCTACTTATCCTGATGCAGGGAGGTTCTGGGCCATCGTGGACAAGTACCAAGTCAATCAATTCTATACTGCGCCGACGGCCATACGTGCATTGGAAGCGCATGGGACCAAGCCGATTGAGCCGTATAAGTTGGACTCTTTAAAGGTGTTGGGATCCGTAGGGGAGCCGATCAATGAAGAAGCTTGGCACTGGTACCATACGCATGTCGGTAAAAACCGCTGCCCGATTGTGGATACTTGGTGGCAGACCGAAACCGGTGGCATCATGGTTTCGCCCATTGCAGGCATCACTCCAAATAAGCCGGCCTATGCGACGATGCCCCTTCCGGGTGTGCAGCTGGCCATTGTGGATCCAGAGGGGAAAGAGCTTAAGGGAAAAGCAGTCGAAGGAAATCTCTGCATTAAGTTCCCTTGGCCGGGAATGCTGCGGACGACATATGGTGACCATGACCGCTGCAAACAAACCTACTTCTCCGCCTATCCGGGGATGTATTTTACCGGTGATGGGGTGAAGCGGGACCATGATGGCTATTACCGTATCCTTGGTCGTGTGGATGATGTGATCAACGTTTCCGGCCACCGAATGGGCACGGCCGAAATTGAAAATGCCATTAACGAGCACCCGAAAGTGATCGAGTCAGCAGTTGTGGGATATCCTCATGAGGTCAAAGGACAAGGCATCTATGCCTATGTGATCTGTGACCTGAAAAATAGGACGGAGGAAAACCTCATCGGAGAGATCAAAGATACGATTACAAAGAGCATTGGGCCGATCGCAAAGCCGGATAAGATCCAGATCGTACCGGGATTGCCCAAGACCCGTTCTGGAAAGATCATGCGTCGTATTCTCCGAAAAGTAGCAGAGGGAAGTTTCGACAACATGGGCGATACATCGACCTTGCTGGATCCAGCCGTGGTGGAAGAAATTATCGAAGGAAGGGTGGAGTAACACTTTTCTACCAGTAGAAAATAGGTAAAGCTGCTCCTTTCTGGGAGCGGCTTTTTTCATTTAAAGGATGAAAAATTACTGGAACAGCCCAAAGCTAAAATCCTTGAGCCCATTTTATAAAGGAGGCAGAGGCTCCATGCCCGTCAGCGCTGGGGCCGAACCCCTGCACACCACTGTACTTTTCCACGATCTCACGTCTCAAATCTCATATCTCTACACTATTTTTCCTTTCGCCACTTTTTGAGTAGATTGCCTGCCTAACGGGGCTTAACACCAATCATTCAGCCCTTTTCCAGATAACCATGTCCAATGTCATTGTCAATAGGGTAAAGGAATTTCTCCACCGCTTTCCGCCATTCAGTTTTCTTTCGGATGAATTGTTAACCGATGTCGCGCGCGAGGTGGAATTGATGTACTATACAAAAGGGGAGTACATTTTTAAAAAAGGCAATCCTGCAAGCCCCCACTTTTTTGTGCTCAAGGAAGGTTCTGTTTACCTGACCGAAGAGGATGCGGGCAAGATGGTGGTCAAAGATTATTGTGATGAAGGAGAGGTTTTTGGGGTGATGGCACTGCTTGGCCAGCGTCCTTATGTGCTGAATGGCTACGTGGCGGAGGACAGTTTGATTTATGCTGTGCCGGTGGATGTATTTGATAAGGTGCTGAAGGAAAACAGTGAGGTGAGCTTGTACTTTGCTGCTGGGTTTGCTGCCGGCCAAGTGGTCGTACGCACAGACCTTTCCCAATCCCAAAAAGCCAGAAAGCTGCTAAAAGACGCTACTTCGGATCATGGTCTTTCCCTCTTCATGGAAAAGGGAAAACTCAACTTTCCTACTGATGTGCTCAGCTGCCCTCTTGGGACACCCCTTCGGGAAGCCGCTCGCCTGATGCAGGAAAAGGACGTCGGCTCCATTGTGGTGGTGGATGGCACGGGCCACCCTAGCGGCATCATTACCGATAAGGACATTCGTAACCGCGTGGTGGCGGCAGGTATTCCCTATGACGTTCCAGTAGAGGAAATGATGACCCATCCAGTTCGGACTGTGCACCATCAGTCGGATTTCCCCACCATTTACCTGACCATGATCAAGAATCATTTACACCATTTGATCTTAACGGAAGATGGGACAGATCAAAGTAAAATTACGGGAATTGTCTCTGATCATGATGTATTCCTCTCGCATGGAAACAGCCCGGCGGTGCTGATTCATGGCTTGATGAACACGTGGGATGTCCAAGAAATGAAAGGAATCCGTGATCGTGCGGAGGCCTTGTTGGGATATTTTTTGGAGAATGAAGTAGCCATCGACTTTGTGGCGAACATTTTGTCGGAGATCAATGACGTAATCATTAAAAGAGCGGTCCTTTTGGCCAAGAAGAAGCTAGACCAAGACTTTGTAGAAGAGAGCAAGGTTCCCTTTTGCTTTTTGTCCCTCGGTAGTGAGGGAAGGCAAGAGCAATTGCTGAGAACAGACTTGGACAATGCCTTGGTTTTTGAGGATGTGGATGAAGATAAGCTGCCGCTTACCAAAGCCTACTTCGAGGCCTTGTCACAAGAGGTTATCCAGACCTTGATCGCCTGTGGCTTTCATCCTTGTCCCAGTGAGGTCATGGCCAATAACCCGGAATGGTGTCAGCCGCTTGCTGTTTGGAAGGATTACTTCAGTCAATGGGTGAATTTGCCTGATGAGGTGGCTTTGATGAAGGCGACCATCTTCTTTGATTTTAGACCTGTTTATGGATTCAAGTCATTGCCGGAAGAAATGACTCGCCATATTTACCAAGTCATCGATGAACGAAAGGCTTTTTTGGGATTTTTGGCCAAGAATGCCCTGCTCAATCCCCCACCTCTTGGGTTTTTCAAAAATTTTATCGTGGAAAAATCAGGAGAGCACAAGGACCAATTTGATATCAAGCTACGGGCCATGATGCCCTTGGCCGATGCGGCACGATTGCTTATCCTTAGCCATAAAGTTCTGGGCATTAACAACACGTTTGAGCGTTTTGAGAAGCTGGCGGCACTGGAGCCACAGAATGCCAGCTTATACGAAGAAGCGGCAAGCGCTTATGAGATATTTTTACGGTTGAGGGCTTTGGAGGGGATTGCCACAGGTACCTCCGGGCGGTACATTACACCCCGGTCCTTGGGCAAGCTGCAGCGTCAACTGCTCAAAAATGCCTTTGCACCCATCCAGCAGATTCAGGAAGTGCTGACCGTCAGATTTCAAACCGATTATATTCCGAAATGAGTTGGTGGCGAATATTTAAAAAGCGGCCGATGAAATCCGCGATGGTAGCCCAATATGAGGAAAATTTCTCCAAGCAAATTTCCAAGAAGCTACCCATTTCGGAGCTGTCCTTTTTGGTCGTGGATACAGAAACGACTGGATTGGACGTGAAAAAGGACCATATTTTGGCCTTTGGAGGGATCAAGGTTTCCAATAACCGCATACTGGTGCAGAGTTCACGGGAGCAATTTGTCCATTCCAAGAAAAAGAATGCCTCCAGCATCAAAATACACGAAATCGTTCAGCCCAGCAATGCCATTTCTCCCAGGGAATTTGTACGGGGCTTTCTGCCCTACCTTGGCAGTGATATCTTGGTCGCCCATCATGCAGGCTTTGACCTGGCAATGATCGAAAAAATATGCTATCCCTTTGGGCTCCGAAAGCTGGCAAATCCTGTGGTGGACACCGGAGACTTGGCGATGCGACTGGAACATGGTATCCACTATGATCCTTCGCGCATCAATTTACGCGACTATAGCCTGGACAAGCTGTGTGAACGCTATAACATTCCCATCCAAGATCGACATACCGCCGCTGGCGACGCGTTTTTGACAGCCCAGCTTCTATTAAAATTGCTCAAAGAAGCCGAAAAAAGAGGAGTCGTCACCTATGGGGACTTGATGCGGTGGTAATAGTATATGAATTTTGAATGCGGTTGAAAACTTCTTTTATTCTAAATTGCCCAAGATTTTCGAATATTTAGGTATTGTTTTATACTTCTATTCAAATGAGCACGAACCAGTTCATGTCCACGCTACAAAATCAGGAAAGGAAACTAAGGTTTCATTTATCATGAAAAACGGATTAATTGAAGAAATTATTATTTCAAATGTACAAGGAAGAAGCCCGATTAAAGGCCAGGATTTACAAAATTTAAAAAAGTTTGTAGTAAAATATGGTGATGAGATTGTAACAAAATGGGTCGATTATTTCGTTTATCAAAGAAAGGTAGGGTTTGAAAAAATCACAACAAAACTAAAATGAAAGTTCGAGAAGAGTTTGTAGCTTATAGGACTACTTTAATAGGGATAGAAGCAGCGGAATATATTGGACAATTTCGTATCAGGGTATTGTTTAAGGACAAAACGGAAAAGACAGTAGATTTTAGGCCTTTTCTAAGGCAATCTACGCATCCGGAAATCCAAAAGTACTTAGATGAAGTTCATTTTAGAAATTTTAAGGTAAAGGATGATAACCTTCAATGGGGTGACTACGAAATGATTTTTCCAATTTCGGAATTATATAAGGGCAAAATATCGTTTTAAAACTCACTTCAGCTTCACTTCCATTTCTCCTGTGGAGCGGAGATAGAGTCGAATGTCTTGGTCGGTGGTGTAGATGCCCTTTACGTCCAAGGCGGGCCTTTTTACCCTGAAAGAAGCATAATCTGTTTCGATATAGCCTTGCTTTTGGAGCTCCAAACGGGCGGTATGGATATAATCCCCAATGGGATAGACAGCATACTTTTTCATTTCCTCCAATACCGCTCCCTGTTTTACCCAGCTGGCACTGCTGGCCAGGATATTCTTGGTGTTCAGATCAAAATCAATGTCCTCAAAAACAATGGCCTCCCGCAAAGGGTCATACGTCGGCCGGCCGACCAGGTAGACATTTCCATTGATGTTTTTCTTGTCGTTTCGGGTGACGGTAAAGTCCACTTTTACCAAGGCCTTGTCACCGAAGGATTGGCTCTCAAATGCCTTTGGGGTCATGGTTGTTTTGCTATCGACTTTAAAAGTCTGATTGGCCAGCATGTCATTGAGGTAGCTGTCCAAGTCTCTGTAAGGAATGGATAGGGGCAAGGTAATGTCCAAGTAATTGCGGCTATCTTCATTATAGTACAGATTGGGCAGCGGGCTGGGAGCCACGTCAGGAGCACTGCCCAGCTGGGTAAATACCTCTCCTTCGATGCCAATCGTAAGTTTTAGCTTTTGGTCAGTAGTGAACTGTTCACGAACTTTGATTTTATGGGGAATGGTATAGACATAAGCATCGATGCCGTCTTGCTCAAACTTGACCGGCTTGCCATAGGCCTTCCACGTTTCTTCCATCATGCTTTTGAAGCTGATTCTGCTCAGGTTGTCGCCGGTCAGCTGCTCATCCAGCATCCTTTCGACATGTTTTTTTAGCATTGGCCCAAAGTCAATTTCATAGCCCAGTAGGTTGTACTTCAGTGACCTGCCCCAGCTTTCGATGTGGACATTGGATATGCCGATGTCCCAATTGCGGCCGATAACGGGCTCAAAGCTCACCCGCGGAGCCAGGCCTTCATCGAACGGCACGGCCGTAGAAATGGACTGACCAAAAATCTTTTTCTGGATGTTGAGCTTACCTTTTAGCTGCAAGGGAAGGTTGATCTCCAGCTTGTTTTGACCCAAGGAGGAAAGGGAGATGTCTCCGGTTCTGTTCACATCCAAATCTGCTATGATGCCATTGCCCATGTTTAACCCCTTTTCCGTGTAAAGCAACTCGCTGAGTTCCTGGTTTAGGTTGCGCTCAATATAGTCCAGTGGAATTTCCAAGGGCACATTGACACGGGAAATGGCTTCAGGCAAGACTGGAGGCTCTCCTGAAAATTTGGGCTTTTCGGGATTGATGCTTTTACATGAAAGTATCAGCAGTGCAAAACAGAAGATGAGGAGACGGTTTTTCATAATTAACTTTTGGGCTTACAAGAATAACGAATCATGCTGAAAATCAAGGTGTCCTTGCCAAGGAATTACAAAATTCAGGTGTTAAATTTTATTAATAGATAGCTCTCCGACCCCTTCGGCTTCGCTCAGGGGCCGGGGTTTCGCTCAGGGGTCGGGGCTTGGCTCAGGGTCTGTAGGGTTGGTTTACGGGTTGACATTACCTAGGATCACAACCCAAAAAAGGCCTTGGAATTTTTTCCAAGGCCGAAATGATAAAGTTTGTCCCATACCGTTACTATTTCCCGGCTTTGAGCTTTTTGGTGGCATCTTCCCCGCCATTGAGCAGGTACAGCAGTGGCACTGGCCGATCTATTTCTTCGATAAAGGTGGGACGCGCCTGCCAAGGAGCTACGGAAAGCACATTGCAGAAGTCCATCCAAAACTGTAGCCTGGCGGGTTCCAAGTCCCAGGTCATGTGAAAGTGGTTTGCCGGGGCATATTGCTTGTACTCCATCATGGAGGCATATTTGGGAACCACGAAGGTATGGGGCCAGGTGGGGTTGGCGCCGTCACAGATTTTTTGGGCCAGTTCATCGGGAAGCGCCACTGTTTCGGCTTCATCCCAGATCATCGAAAACATACCGGAAAGAGAGCTGTACGCAAGCCTGGCAGCAAGGCCTTTGATCTTGCCAGGGGAGATGAAATGCACCGAATTGCCCAAGTAATAAAAGTAGTCCACGGCTTTCGGGAAGGTGATGTTTTTCATGATTTCTTTTTCCTCAGTACCCGGCGTAGCGGCCCAGTTAAAAGAAGCAGACCCAGAATTTACACCATCCACAAATCCTTTTTTCATCCAAGGTTCATCACCGTTTGGCTGATAGCCATTTTGGGCGGCCAGTTCGGCAAGGTCTTCCCTGTCCCAAGCTTTTCTGAAGTCCATGAAAAGGGGAGGATGCCCTCCGGATAGCCAAGTCATAAACAGCTGCGTCAGCAAGGCCTGCACATCAGCTTCCGTGGCAAAAGGCTGCACGGCTTTTGGGCCGTTATGGTCAAAAGTACTGTTAAACAGTGACTCCATGATATCGGCCACGGGAAGCTGTATGCCGCGATCATCAGAGCCCCATTCCAGTTGGCTCATAAATCCTCCACCAATCGCATCAATATCCTTCATCAAGTCACGGACGATCAGGTAAAGGGCCAGGCTCTGGTCCAGCAGCTTACTGTCTTTTTCCCCATCGGGGAGCTCCAGCCGATCTCCGGCATGACCTTCCAGCCAAGTTCTGAGTTTTTTCAATTCTTCCTTGTCATAGGATTCCTTTTGGAGCATGTCGGCGAGGAGCTTCATGTCCAGCCGCGTCACCTCAATGCCAAACTGGTTTCGTGTTTCGAGCACATGCGGAAGGGCTGTTTCCATGCCCATGGAATCGTGCCCAAAAACCACTACCCGTTTTCCTTTGAGCCCTTGGAAGGTGACCGCTGCATAGCACCAATCCACCAAGGCTTTGAGGGTGGCAGGGCTCATTTCCGGGTTTTGGCCAGCATCCGGCCACTTGCCCACGTTGATATGGGTCAATTTCCCGTATTGGGCAATGGCTCCTGACGTGGCATGGGTGTACACGACGCCTGGACGGGTGGCACTGTTGCCTGTGGTGAAATTGATCGGGGTGTCCTTGGGGAAATGGGAAAACAAGGAAATGGTGGTCAGCTGCGGAAATGACCAAGTGTCGGGCACACAGACTAGGACACTGACGCCGGCCTCTTTAAATTGGCTGGCCACTTGGTCTGCTTGACTTTCGGCATCGATCAGTACATCCGAATAGACGACTTCGGCGGCCGTTCCATCTGGCAGCTTGATTTTTCCGGCGAGGGATTCGGCGGTGTGTTTGATGATGTTGGTACTCCGTTCCCTGCTGGCCGCATCGATGCGCGGATCACAAGGGGCAAAAACGCCGATGACCGGTTTTCCGGTAGCAGGTTTGACGGTTCTGGATAATAAGGTTGCTTTCATGATATCTATTTTTGTGGCGCATCACACCGACCATTGCCGGGTCAGTGTGATGATCTGTTGAATACTTTTGATAAGAGGAACCCTGTCAAAAAGATGACCAAGGTCCCGATCACGATGGTCAGGTTGGCATGCATGGGGTTTCGGAAGGATAGCCAAGGCCCTTCGGTGATAAAGACAGGGGTAAGGCTCATCCAAGCAATGACCAAAATACCGATGACCACGCCAATCGCCGCTTCAGTCTGCTGGACATTTTTAGAGAAATAGCCCAGTAAGAACAATCCCAATACACCGCCGCTAAACACCGAACTCAAAGCCCACCAAGCATCCAAGGCACTTTTTACTTCTGTCATGGCCAGTGAAACCACAATGCTGAGCGAGCCCATCACTACCGCCGCGATGGTCAGGACCCTGAAATTGTCCTTCCCGGAGGGGGGGGTGTTGATGTATTTCTTGTAATGGTCTGTTAAAATCACCGTTGCAGAACTGTTAAGGCTGGTGGAAATGGTACTCATCCCAGCTGCAAAGATCGAAGCGATCAACAAGCCTGTGAGGCCTTTCGGCAAACCGTTCACAATAAAAAAAGGAAAGATTTTATCCGCTGCATCTTTGGACTGAAGGGTTTGGGGAAGTAAGTCCGGAAAGACCTGATAGTACGCAAACAAGGCTGTTCCGATAAAGAAAAAGAGCAGGGACACAGGGACATAAAGACTGCTGCCAAACCAAGTGGATTTGATGGCTCCCTTTTCGGTTTTGGCACTCATGTAGCGCTGCACATAATTTTGGTCCACACCGAAATTCTGGAGGTTGATAAACAGGCCATAGATCAATATGACCCAAAAGGTGGCATCCGTCATGCTGAGGCCAAAACTTCCAAGGCTGAATTTATCATGCTCCTGACCGATTTCAATGACCTGCATTGGCCCTTCAGGCATGGAAAAGAGAATGATTCCCAAGCAGGTCAAGGCTCCGAGGATTAGGACAATCCCCTGGATGGCATCTGTCCATATCACCGCTTCGATACCTCCCATGGAAGCATAAATGATTACGGAGATTCCCGTGACGATGATAATCGTCGCAATATCCCAGCCCAGCAAGGCATTCATCGGCAGGGCCAGCAAATACAAAATCGTCCCCATCCTTGCCAGCTGGGTCAGCAGGTAGCAGATGGAAGCATAAGTCCTGGCCCAAGGGCCGAATCGGGTTTCCAGGTAATAGTATGCAGATTCACTTTGCACTCCGCGGTATAGCGGGACAAAAAACTTGACTGCTATCCAAGCGGCTATCGGAATGGAAAGGCTGAAGACAAAGCTGTTCCAATTGGTGAGGTAGGCATTGCCGGGCAAGGCCAAAAAGCTGATGCTGCTCACAAAGGTGGCAAAGATCGACATGCCAATGGCCCACGAAGGAAGACGTCTGCCACCGACCATATAATCATCCGTGGTCCTGTTTTTTTTGAAGAAAAAAGACGCTCCAAAAAGCAGGATGCCTAACATATAAATCAGAAATATGATGAGGTCAATGACGGGTAATTGCATGGTTTTTTTGGGTTAGGTGTTGCTTTTTTGAGGATGGACTACAGCTGCTGTTGGATTTCCTTCAATTGCTCAGCGAGGATTTCACGTTCTTTTTCCCTAAACCGGTGGAGGGGCGAAGCCATATAATCACTGCAGATGCCTAAGAGGCTAAGGGCTCCTTTGATGCCTTTTAAATAACTGGATCCAAATTGTCCCAATGAATACATTTTGGTCGAGATCTGCATGACGATGGCATGTAGCCTTTTGACGGTTTCCAGGTCTCCTGATTCAGCTGCCGCGTATAGCTTCACATACAGCTCGGGAAACATATTGGCCCCACCATTGACTCCACCATGAGCGCCCAACAGGACTGTTTCGGCCATAATTTCCTCTGGACCGACGAAAAGCGAAAAGTCTTGCCGGTCTTTCATTTTGGCCATTACCTTGTTGAAGTAAGCGTTGTTGGCAGAGCTGTCTTTGAGTCCGACGATGTTGTCGTATTGGCTGAGCGTTTTTACGGTGTCTGGCTCAATGACAATTTTGGTATGGGAAGGCATATTGTACAAGAACAGGGGCAGCGACAACCGTTCCACAAGGTATTCGTAGTATTCGATCAATTCCGGTTGGCCCAGGCTAAAGTAATATGGAGGCGCAGCGACCACGGCTGCAGCACCTTCTTTGGCGGCGGTATCGGCCAGCCTAAGGCTTTCTGTAGCAGCGGTATCGGTGATCCCCACCAGCACTGGAACACGTCCATTGACGATGGCGCAGGTGCGCTTCACCAATTCATGGCGAATGTCATACGAAAGGCTTGTGGACTCTCCCGTGGTGCCCAAAATGAACAATCCGTGCACCCCACCAGCGATGATGTGATTGATCAATCGCTCCAAGCCAGGAATATCAAGTTGGTTTTCATCGGCCAATGGCGTGATCATTGGCGGTACGATTCCCCTGAATGGAAGGGGCAAAGGTTGTATGGTCTTCATCTGTTAAAGTACTGGTTTTGTGCGAATAAGGCTATTGAAGGCCCTTCTAAGCACTTCGGTTAGTCTATATTTAAGAATATAGTACAAACTTAGCCTTTCGCCACAAAACACTATCCTGCACTTACGGGATGGCTACCAGCAGAGGGTGTGGAGCATTGAAAGTGGCGTACGTATATAATCCCAGTCGGCATTGCCTAGCCAAAAAGACTGGTGGAATGGCTATTGGCCGGTATTTTTGCCAATGTCCTTCTCAAGCAGGATGATCCGTTACCAGTTTCTTTAGCATCCAAATGGAGCAGCTGAAATGCCCCGAATTCCCCAAGGGACGATCCAGTTTTTGAAAGCCTTGTTTTTCGTATACGCGTACCGCATTGCTAAATGCTGGAATACTTTCGATGTAAAGGGCGTCGTATCCCAACGCTAGCGCACTTTCCGTACATTTTTCCATCAGTGTTTTGCCGATGCCCTTGCCTCTGGCCTTGGGCGACAGGTAAAATTTCACCAGCTCCGTACAGCCATCAGGCAGTCCCGCAGTAGGGTAAATCCCACAGCAGCCTAAGATCTGATCTTTTGCTGCCGCTACCCAAAAAACAGCCTTCTTTTCCTGCAAAAACAGTTTATGGAGGTCGTCCATTTCAGGATCGGCAAACACCGTACCCTCTTGTGGTGCTTCAAATTCCACAAATACAGCTTGGATCAATTCCTTTACAGCCTGGTTGTCTTCTTTCTGGATGTGACGATAGGTGATATTCATGGCCCAAAAATAAGACAATCATATACATTTATGGAAATTCATCCATGTAATGGGGCGGATACGGTTTGAAATTATATTTTTGCTTTCAGGACTAACCATTTTGTGGCTATGAAATCACGTATGCTTTTGGTACTGGCTTTTTGCGGGTTAATTTCGCCACTTTTTGGCATGGAAAAGGTGGAATGTACCTGTCAAACGGCTTTGGATGAGGCCCATGGTTTGCTCCAAAAGGCAAAGAGCTATAAGGTGCTCGTTAAGGGCGAACGTGAAGCAGCACTGCAGGAATGGAAGGAGAAGATCAAACAGGAAATGGCATCCGATCCGATGGTGGAGGATTTCTGCTTGGGATACCTGCAGAAGTTCACCTCCTTTGTTAAGGATAAGCACAACCAACTTTACTATGCCTCCCAAAAAGACTATCCTTCTTCCTATCCCAGCTATCAAGGCAAATGGGCGCTGGATACGACCTCTTTCCGTGACGAGTATGAGGGGGTGTATTATGCGGGAACAGAAAAACTCCTGCTGAAAAACTCGGCCCCCGGGCAATGGCTCGGCATCATGTTGGCCTCAGATGATGACAAATGGACGCACGGAACGATTCGGCTTAAAATCAATATGAAAGCTGATGGGACACTGGAGATTTTTGAATTCTTTAAGACTGGTTTGCTTTATTACCAGCCCTCCATCTCCATTCGTGACGGACGGATCCACGGAACCTACTGGAACAAGTCCAATAAATATCATTTTTTAAATAGACATGAGGAGAAATTTCATTTCGAACAGGTGTCCAATGATACCGATTATATCGGCCTCAAAACGTTTACGCGCACGCGCAAACTCATGGATGAAGCGGCAGATTTCTATGCTAAAGCCTTGCCCCGTCTGACGCATATGAATTTGATCGTGGACCTGCGTAGCAATGGTGGTGGATCGGTTTTGCAGGCCAAGCCCTTGCTGCAGCACCTTCGGCAGAATAAGCAAATAGAGCATATTTATGTGCTTGTAAATTTTAAAACAGCTAGTGCTGCGGAGTTGGTGGCGATCAAATTACTTGAGGACCAAAGGGTCAAGCTCGCTGGGGAAAATACCAGTGGTATGCTGGCTTTTGGATACGGAAACCATGCTTTTACCGATATGATCGATTGCCGAAATATCAAAGTGAGTTTTTCCACGAAAAAGTCCAAAAGTGGGCAGAGCACTTATGAATTTGTGGGGTTGACGCCTACACGCTTGCTGGGTAATGTTTCCGATTGGGTGGATCAGCTCACTTCGTTACGCTAAAGCGTCGTTAGCTGTTGTCTGTGTTTCCTTTAACGGCCCGTTGCCAACCTGCATAGGCAGCTTTTATGGAATCTGCAGGCCCATTTGGGACGGTTTGTTGTTTTTGCTGAAGCTGCTGAAGATGAGCCAGGTCTTTAAAAACCCCCGCCTTCAATCCGGCCAAATAGGCTGCCCCCAATGCAGAAACATCGGCAATCCCAACCCTTGCCACAGGCTTTTCCAATAAATCGGCCAAAAAGTCGATGACAAAACCATTGGCAGTGATGCCGCCGTCCACGTTTAGCGCTTCCAGATCCAGCTGGGCATCTTCTTCCATGGCGCTGATGACGTCTTTGATCTGATAGGGAATGGACTCCAACGCCGCGCGGACAATGTGGTTTTTGCCACTGTCAAAGGTCATGCCCACCAGCGAGGCTTTTCGCTTCATGTCCCAGTGCGGAGCCCCCAAACCGCTGAATGCGGGCACCAAATAGACACCTTGATTGGATGTTACGGCCTTGGCCATGGCCTCGGTCTCCCGGCTGTCCTGAATCAGTCCCAGTTCATTTTTTAGCCATTCGATGGTCGCGCCACAGGTGACGATCACTCCTTCCAAGGCATAGCTCACTTGTGCCTCCGTGCTCCAACAGATCGTACTTACCATGCCGTGACCGGAGGATTTACGTTCGTCGCCGACGTTCATCAGGACGGAGCAGCCGGTGCCCATGGTGGCCTTGGCCGTGCCCGGTTCGAAGCATGCTTCCCCAAAGGCGGCGGCATGCGAATCGCCAATCATCGCAAAGATGGGCAGGGGAGCATCCAGCAGTCCTTCAAAATCAGTCACGCCAAATTCAGCAGATGAGGGCCTCACCGCTGGGAGTTGGAGCCCAGAAAGCCCCATATTATCCAATAGCTCCCTGTCCCAATCCAAGGTGTCCAGGTTAAAGAACAAGGTACGGGAAGCATTGGTGAAATCAGTCAGGTAATGGTTGCCCTCGGTCAGTCGGTACAGTAGCCAAGTATCCACGGTGCCGAAGTAGGCTTCTCCCGCATCGATGGCCGTAGCGATGGCCGGGTCATTTTCATATAGCCAAATCAGTTTGGTACCTGAAAAATATGGGTCAATGATCAAGCCGGTTTTATCCTTGATGAGGGGTTCCAGCCCTGCTGCTTTCAGCCGGTCACAAACCCCTATGGAACGCTTGCACTGCCAGACCACCGCTTGGTACAACGGGGCCCCATTTTTGTCCCAAAGTAAAAAGGTCTCCCGCTGGTTGGAGATTCCACAGCTGGTGATAGCATCCAAGGGGTGGCCCTGAAACTGAAAGTCAGCCAAACAAATGCCTACAGCTTTCAGCACGTTTTGGTAAATGTCTTCCGGATCCTGCTCCACCAAACCACCGTCGAGGTAATGGGTTTTGAGCGGTACGGTGGCTTTGGCCACTTGTTTTCCCTGCGCATCAAACACCAGTGCTTTGGTACCACTGGTACCTTGGTCGATCGAAAGGATAAATTGCTTATTGCTGTCCATGGATGTCTGTCAATTAATGTTTTTTTCGTATCAGATGCGGTCAAAAGCCAATCGGCTATTTAAGCTTATCAACTCTTTACTTCCTTCAATCTTCCTTGCTGTTGGCTTTGTCGATTACCACTGCCAGCAAGATCACGGCACCTTTGACCACTTGCTGCCAGAAGGGGGATACATTCAGCAGTACGAGGCCATTGTTCAGGACGCCGATGATGATGCCCCCGAGGACAGCTCCCATGATCGTCCCTTTGCCTCCGGAGAGGGAAGTCCCGCCGATGACCACGGCGGCAATGGCATCCAGTTCATAGCTGATTCCTGCGTTGGGCTGTGCTGAATCCAAGCGGGAGGTGACGATCATCCCGCCCACGGCAGCCAAGCCTCCCGCGATGGCATAAACGGTCATTTTTACCCGGCTGATATTGATGCCTGATAGCCGCGCGGCCCGTTCATTGCCCCCGATGGCATAGACATAGCGGCCAAACTTGGTTTTCTTGGTCAGCAAGACGGCCAGAGCAACAATCACTGCAGTGATCCATACGGGCATGGGAATGCCCAAAAACCAACCCGTACCCAAAAAGGCAAAATCTTCTCCTAGGCCGTTGATGGGAAATCCTCCTGTCCACAGCATGGTCAGGCCACGGGCAATGGTCAGCATCGCCAAGGTCGCCACGAAAGGAGGAACCTTAAACCGCGTGATGGTCCAGCCATTGAACCAGCCCAGCCCAAATCCTAACCCTACGCCCAGGATCACCGCGCCTAAGGGTGCAAAGCCAATATGCAGGTTCAGCCCTTCTACAGCAATGCCGTTTTTTATCAGCGAGGCCGTGACGGCACCACATAACGCCAAGATGGAGCCTACGGACAGGTCGATCCCTGCCGTCAGGATTACCAAGGTCATGCCCACCGAGATGCAGATGTTTACCGACACCTGGCGCATGACATTCCATCCATTGGCCAAGGTCAAAAAGCGGTCTGATAACAAGCTAAGAACCAAACACAGGATAATCAGTGCAATCAATGATTGGAATTTAGCAATGGATGGCATTGGTTTTTTTAAGGTAATCATGGGGTCTTTTGTATAGGTTGTAATGTTTTAATGCTGTAAAGTTGAAAGGATTGAAGGTGGATACTTGACGAAAATTGGTGTTTATAGGATACCATTTTAGATGAAGGTCAGAGACTCTAGGCTCGCTAGTGTCTTTACCCTTTGATCTTGGCCCTTCCATCTGATCTTGCTACTTTAATCTTTTTTCTTTGGAATGGCCGCTTGGAGGATTTCATCTTCAGAAGTCTGCGCGTCAATGGGAATGTTGGCGGTCAGCCTGCCCTCGGCCATGACCAGTACCCGGTCCGAGACGGCCAGGATTTCCGGGAGCTCAGAGGAAACTACGATCAGTCCGAGCCCCTCATTGGCCAGCTGACGGATCAATTTATAGATTTCGTTTTTGGCATTGATGTCGATTCCCCGGGTAGGCTCGTCCAGCATAAGGACTTTCGGTCTGGTGGCCAGCCATTTGGCCAGCACCACTTTTTGCTGGTTTCCCCCGCTGAGTTTTTCCACTAACTGGCGGTGGGAGGAGGCCTTTATCTTTAGCTCTCCCATATACTTTTGGGCGAGTCCTTTTTCTTTTTTGTCATCTAGCAAGCCCCCACTCAGGATGCTATCTACCACCGTGAGACTGGAATTGGTGCACAGGTCCATGCACAGGACCAGGCCGTCCTGCTTCCGGTCTTCCGGCACCAGGGCCAATCCGGCGTCCATGGCTTCTTGGGGCTTTTGGAATTCGTGGACCTTGCCAGCAAGGGTGATCTCTGCACCCTGATGGGGAAGTACCCCGAACAGTGCTTCCATCAGCTCGGTACGTCCTGCGCCCATCAGCCCGAAGATGCCCAGCACCTCGCCCTTGCCGAGTTCGAAATTGATGTCCTGGAGCAGGAATTTATCGGCTATTTTAGGGTGCTTTACGGTCAGGTGTTTTACCGAAAGGACCGTTTCGTCAAATTGTCTGCCGGAGCAACTTCTTTCAATGACGATCTCGCGGCCCACCATTTTCTGTATGAGGGCTTCTTCGGTCATGCCTTCCATTTCTCCGGATTCGATCATTTTGCCATCGCGAAGCACCACATAGCGATCGGCGATGGCAAATAGTTCGTCCAGCTTATGGGAGATATAGGCGATGGCCTTTCCCTCAGCCCTTAACGCGCGGATGATCCCAAAAAGGATTTCTACCTCTTGGTCAGAAATGGCGGAAGTGGGCTCGTCCATGATGATCACCTGACTTTCCAAAGACAAGGCTTTTGCAATTTCCACAAGCTGCTGTTGGCCTACTTTCAACTGGCTTACGGGCGTCTCTGGATCCACGTTCAGCTTGAGCCTGTGGAGCAGTTGTGCCGCTTCTTTGTGCATCTTTGCCACGTCCAGTAGCCCCATGGGCGTCTCGGGCTCCCTTCCCAGAAAGATGTTTTCACGAATGCTGAGGTAGGGGATCAGGTTGAGCTCTTGGTGGATGATATTGATGCCTTTCTCTTGGGCATCCCTGGTGTTTTGGAATTTGACCGGATCTCCATTATAGTAAATGGTGCCTTTATAGTCCGGATAAACACCGGAGAGGATCTTCATAAGGGTGGATTTTCCGGCCCCGTTTTCTCCCAGGATGGCTGTTACGCGTCCTGCTTGAAGTTCCAGGCTGACATCATCCAGTGCCTTTACCCCTACAAACTCCTTGGTAATGTTTTTAACGGTCAACATGGGCGGTCTGATCTGATTGTTTCAAAAACGTCACATTCACCGGAATCACGGAAATTTCATTCAAGTTCACCTGCTCACGGTTCATCTCCACGGCACCGACAAAGGTGATCATGTTACCTTCCTTGGCATTTGCCTTTAAGGGCGGGAGGACTTTTTCCCGCACCAATTGATTGATGGCTGCCGAAACATTATTGAAGTCCATGGTCTGCTCAAACTTGGTCAGGTCCACCTTGCCACTGGCATCCCGGACAGCATTGCCAAAAATGTATTCGGTCTCGATCTTTACCACTTGGCTACTGGTGTCGGTGGTGACCAATACCGTGAGGTCATCTTCCCCGACTTGCCGGATTTCCCCTTTTCCCTTGATCATGAAAAATCGAATATTCCCGATTCCCAAGGCCTCGGAATGTTGATCAAAAGCTTCTTGGGGCCTGTTTTTGAGGAGATGGGCCAGGCGACCTACCTCTACGGCTTCCTCCAGATCGGGAATCAGTTCTTCTTCCCAAAAATCCTTGGCATAAGCCGTGGCATCAAACGTCACTTCGGCGGCATTGGCCCGTACCTCATCCAGTTTTTTGATGCTGATCGAGCTGCCCAAGCCCACTAATAGCAGGCCGCAAATGATGCTGTTTTTAATCCACTTTCGTTTCATTTTGTCTATTTTGAGTCGTTCGTGTTGAGTCAAAGACTCAGCGTATATTTTGATAGGGCGGAGCCCCGGATCAATCGCTTACCAAGCTGATGTGGCGGGACACCCTGTTTTTCCAGGCACGGTTTGAAGATCAGCCTTGCAAACAGCCAAGACATTATTCTTTCTTGCCATAAGCGGCATAATGCTCTACATTGGCAAGGGTGACCAATTCCACGTCCACCGGAAGTTTCTTGACAAAATCCCTTTCCCCTTGGATATATTTATCCGCCAATTGCGCGGCCGTTTTGGCCATCACTTTTGGGAACTGCATGGCCGTGGCGGCAATCCTGCCGTCTTTGACAGCATCCACCACATCTGCGGCACCGTCAAAGCCAAATACCATCACCTGGTTTTCCAATCCCGCGGCTTTGAGGGCCTGATAGGCACCCATGGCCATGGCGTCGTTTCCGCAGAACACGGCATCAATGTCCCGGTGGACCTGCAGGATGGACTCCATCACCTCCATGGCCTTGTTCCGGTCAAAGTCCGCACTCTGCTGGGCCACCATCTTGAGGTCAGGATAGTGGCCCACGACACTGTGAAAGCCTTTCGAGCGGTTCCAGGTATTGTTATCGCCGACGAGACCGAGGATTTCGACGTAGTTGCCGGATTTGTCCAGTTGGTCGACAAAGTATTTTCCAAGGGACACACAGCCTGCATAATTATCAGAGAGGATCTGGGAGGTAGGCAAACTGGAGTTTACTTCGCGATCCATACAAAAAACGGCAATGCCCGCCTCAGAGGCTTTGGTCACGTTGCTCACGGAACCTTCTGCATCGGTAGGGTTAAAAAGGATCGCTTGATAACCTGCAGTGATCGCATTCTCAAAATGGTTGTTCTCCAAGGCTGTATTGTTCTGCGAGTCAAAGATGCTGACCTCGTAGCCTAAGGATTCCGCTTCCTTGGCGGCTGTTTCGGCCAAGACCACAAACCAAGGATTGTTTAACGTAGATACAATTACGGCTACTTTTCCTTTGGTTTCGGTAGCCGAATTGCTTTCACAGGCCCCCACCAGCAGGAGCAGTGGGAGGCACCAGATCAGGATATTTTGGGTTATGTCTTTCATCTGTTCGGTTAGGAAGAGTCCAAGTGTTCCACACCCGGAGGTCTCTCTTTTGGGTCAATAATTATCTCAGCAATTTCAGCACCTCTTCCGCAATTCCTTTTTCAGAAATGCCATAGTGGTTTAGGATATCCAATTGCGAACCTGTTATGGTATATTCATCGGGGATACCCATGATCCTGAACTTCTTCTGGTAGCCTGACTGCAACAGGAAGGAAGCGCATGCTTCGCCCATTCCGCCATAGATGCTGTGTTCTTCCACGGTGATGATCGCTGGGTATTGGTCGGCGATATGCGCTAGAAGCGCCGTGTCGAGTGGTTTTATGGTGTGCATGCTGACCACCCCGACCTGGATGCCTTTTTCCTCCTCTAAGGTCAATGCCGCCTGCATGGCCGGCCAGACGGTCTCTCCAGTGGCCACTATGGCCAAATCCTTTCCTTCGCGGATGACGCGTCCTTTGCCCAGCTCAAAATTCTGGCTTTCGCTAAGGAAAGGCATGGGCTTCTTGCCAAAACGCAGGTAAACAGGTTCTTCCAATGCAGCGGCCTGTCTGATGGCCATCTCGGTTTCATAGTTATCGGCAGGAGCCACCACCATGATGTTGTTTACTGCACGGAGTACCGCAAAATCATGAAGACTGTGGTGTGTGGAGCCAAGGGCACCGTAACTTACCCCGGCACTGATGCCGATCACATTTACGGGGTTATCGGAATAGGCAATGTCGTTTTTGATCTGCTCAAGGGATCGTGCGGTCAGAAAGCAGGCAGGGGAAACGGCAAATACCTTTTTTCCCGTGGAGGCCAGTCCGGCAGCTACGCCCACTAAATTTTGCTCCGCAATGCCCACTTCTACGATCTGCTTGGGATATTTGGCGGCAAAGGGTACCAGTTTCCCCGACCCTCGGGAATCACTGGTCACAGCGATAATGTCCTTGTCCTGTTCGGCCAAGGCCTGCAGGGTGGCCGAAAAGATTTCTAAGTTGGCTTGGCCCTGCTTTAAGGTTTGGGTGGTTTTTACGGTCATGAAGTGAGTGCTTTTGAGAGTTCTTCCAATTGGCCGTCCAGTTCTTTTTGGGCGGCGGCATATTGTTCGTCGCTGGGCACGCCGTGGTGCCATTTGATGTTATTTTCCATAAAACTGATGCCCTTGCCCTTTATGGTATGGGCAATCACAAAGCTGGGCTTTCCGGCTTCGAAAGGAGCTGATTTCAAGGTTTGGCTCAGGGCTTCCACGTCGTTTCCATCCACGTGTTTTACACTCCAGCCAAAGGCCTCAAATTTCTGGTCTATCGGCTCAGAATTACAGACGTCCTTTACGGCTCCGGTAATCTGCAGTTTATTGTAATCCAGTATGGCCACGAGGTTGTCCAGTTTATAGTGAGCAGCTGCCATGGCGGCTTCCCAATTGGATCCCTCCAGCAGCTCCCCGTCTCCCATCATGGTGAATACCCGATAATCCAAACCGTCCATTTTGCCGGCCAATGCCGTTCCTACGCTGATGGGCAATCCATGCCCCAAGGCACCCGTGTTCTGCTCCACGCCGGGGACCTTGCGGGTAGGATGCCCGATAAAGTGGGACCGGTACTGGCAAAGCGTCTCGATTTCGCTTTCCGGATAAAACCCTTGGTCTGCCAAGACGACAAACAGGGCTTCCACGGAGTGACCTTTACTTTGGATGTAGCGGTCACGGTTGGGATCCGAGAAATTTTCCGGCGAGACATTCATCACCTCGTTGTAGAGGACGTTGAGAATGTCCGTGCAGGACAGGCTTCCCCCCGTATGGCCGGCATTGGCCTTTTTGATGTACTGAAGTACCTTTTTTCGGTAGTTCAGCGATTTTATTTCAAGTTCTTTGGTTGTCATGCTTGTTTCGTTTTTGGTGGTTTACCCCTCCGAAAGGAAAACTTGGATGGGACCCAAGATTTTTTTCTTGATTCTGGCTACTTGATGTTTCCATCGTGCTACTCAACCGTGCCTGTACACGTCCCAGCCCATATAGTTTCCGAGCGCTTCTTGAAGAATATCTGCCGTATGGGAGGCGTTCATGACCACGTGGTGTTCAAAACCATTTTTGCAGATATACTGCATTAGGCCTTGCAGGTCAGGGATTTTAGAAACGGCCCTGTTGCCAAAGGTATTGAGCTCATCGTCTGTCAGGTGCCCTTCCCCGATGTAGGCTTTGATTTTACCTTGAGGATCATCGGTACTGATCCTGCCATAGGTCAGGGGGGAAGCAGGTGTTCTGCCGGAAAGTGCCCCGTAGGTGTTTTCCTCGCCCACGGTCGTCCCCAAGATCGGAGCGGTGCTGATTTCGATGTCGGGCAGAAACGACTTGGCCCAATTGCCGCAGTGGAAGAGCACGCACTTTTCCGGGTCGTCTGCATAATTGTTGTTCCAGTCCACCAAGGCACTGGGAGACCCAGAAGCCAGCTGCATGGCATACATGGTCAAAGTGCCCGTAACGTCCACTTCACAGGCGCTGGGCATCATGTTTTCACTCATCATGCTCATACTTGTGCAGACATTACAGCCGTAATTTTCCTGTACCGATGTCCAGCATTGGATGGCCGTGGCATCGAGGACATTTTCTTCCATAAATTGGTTGAGCACCACGTCCATTTTGGCAATTTGATGCAGGGCATGTTGTGGGGTTTTGCCCACAGCGGCATAGGCATGGATTTTTTCCAAACGCGCTTTCACCTCGGATGCTTCCGCATCCAATTTCTCGGTCCTGCCCAAGATTTCGGACAGGTCAATGGTGGTCACGGAGATGCCGCTGCGCTGTAGTAATTTTTCGCTGTAGCGCACCGTGTTAAATCCTCCCGGACGGGCACCAATGGCTCCGATGCGGGCATTGCGCAAGCCTTTTACAATGCGACAGACGGCCGTAAATTGCTGAAGGTCTTCGGTAAATTTGGGAGCTGATGGATGCACCACATGATCAGTGGTGATGGTGTACGGAATTCCAAACTGGTAAAGGTTATTACATACGGAGATCTTTCCGCACCATGCATCCCTTCGCCGAGCCACGTCCAATTTGCCCAGGTCATCGGGGTAACCTTGAACGAGGACCGGCACATTCAGGTTGGCCAATTTCAGTGTTTCAGCGACTCCTCGCTCATCACCGAAATTGGGCAGAACCACCAGTACGCCCATAATGTCGTCGCGATGTTTTTTGAACAGTTCGGCACATTTGGTGGCCTCTTGGAAGGTTTCCACTCCCCCTAGCTTGGTCTCTTGGTCGTCCAAGATAAAGGGATGGATATGGAGCTTTTCCAACAGTTCCAAGATGTCCGCACGGGCTTCTGAAACCAATTTGTCAGGAAAAAAATCACGGTTTCCTATGATTACGCCCATGGTTACGGGCGCTAACGCTTTACCTTTAAATAGCATCTTATTATTTCTCGGTTATGGGTTAGGGCCAACTACCTTTTATAGAGGACCCGTCACTTGATTTGACTTGTTTAATTGACATTAGCAGTAGTGTATGGCATTAGCAAACTACTGCAGTTTCTCCAAGGAGGCATTAGAACATGCATTCTTTGGGGAAAAGGGGTTTATTTGGTGTAGGCGTTTGGGAGTGTCTTATTTTTTATTGGACACTGCACAGCTTCATGGCGTGCGGTTTTTCGCATTTTAGCATAGCCTAATATCCCAAATAAGAAAAGTAAGTCCATCCTGCACATTCCTGCCGTTGAGAAATTTAGGGCAAAAAAATCTCTCCGCTTTTCCGATATGGAGCGGAAAAGGGAGAGCATCAAGTGTATCAAAAAATCCCAATGAAAGCCTTATTCGTAAGCAGGATTTTGGGGGTAATTACCTGCGTCCAATGAAATGGCCGATAATGGAATGGGGCGAAGGATTTTGAAAGCTCCATTAGCACCTAAAAACGGATCCGTGCCACTGTCATAGATCGTTTTGATATCCGGGTTTCGCTCGGCAGTATATTCCATGAGTTTTCCGGTTCGCTTCAGGTCCTGCCATCGGTGTCCTTCTCCGGCCAGCTCGCGAGCTCGTTCGTCAAGGATGAAGTCCAGGTCCACCGAAGAAACTTGCATGGCAGCCTCCTTCCCCGGTGCAGCGGCCCTTCGCCTGACCTCATTTACCCTGGCCAGGGCAGTACCTGCATCTCCCGCCTGAAGGTAAGCCTCTGCCGCAATCAAATACGTCTCGGCCAACCGCGCCAAGTACAGGTCGTGCGTGTACCGAATATCAGGCAACTGCAAGCGATCAAATTTTTTCAATGCTGGAAAATCAGTTTGGTTAAGTCCGTCCCACCAATAGGGGCCAATTTGGGTAATGACCGTTTCACTGCGATTGGGTGCAGCAGCCCGCCAAGCGACCGTATCAGCCAACTGGTCGGCAGTTCTTGGATAGTAATAGTCCACAGGAGTACTTTCCGGTTGAAGGATATAGCCAGTGTACGGACTGGTTTTGATGTTTAGAAAAGTTCCTTCAAAACGGGCATCTGCATCCTCAAACAAAGTGAAGAGGTATTCGGTCGGATGGAGGGCATTTTTCTTGTTGACACCATCATCGGCGCCCTGCACTAGTGGTCCCCAAGGGTAATCCCAATTGTGGGCTGGAGAATTTAGCGTAGAGGCCTCCGCATATTGTATGGACCAAAGGATTTCTTCGTTGTTGTCATTTTGGTATTCAAAGAGCTCTGCGAAGGCCAAATTCAAGCCTTGGCCGTCAATGGCTGCATCTGCCAATTGCGCTGCTTGGGTAAAATCTGCTGCTGAGCCACCATTGGCAGTGTCGTAACCTCTGGTGAGATGGACTTTTGCCAGAATATGCTGAGCCACTCGCTTGGTTACCCGGCCAAAATCAGGTTGCGCTGTTGGCAGCGCATCGACAGCAGCCTCCAGCTCACTGATTATAAAATCATAAACTTCACTGGCTGGATTCCGCTCAAAGCTGACAATGGGCTCTTTGACCAAATCGGTTATCAGTGTCACATCTCCAAAATGCTGGACCAACAGAAAATAATAATGTGCCCGAATGGTCCGTATTTCCGCAATGCGCGTTTCCAAAGCTGTATATGGAGTCGTTTCATCAGCGTAGTCCAAGGCCATATTGGCAATTTGGATGCTTTGGTAAAGTGTTTTGAACAGCTCCTCCACTTGGCCATTGCCGGGAGTCAGGGTTTGGTAGGAGGCCAAGCCCAGTGGTACTTCCGCATGCGCGGCAAAGAATAAGTCAGTGCCCGCACAAAAGATATAGGGAGTCGGTTGGTAAACATCCCTAAGGGTGGCATAAGTAGCATTTACCAACCCTTCGTATCCAGCTTGATCCCCGTAATAATTTTCGGCAGTGGTGTTTCCCAGGTTTTCCTCGTCCAAAAAACCAGAACAGCCCGAAACAGCCCATCCCAGCACTGCAGTGTATATAATTGTTTTTATGCTTTTCATGATATTAGAATTTAATGTTTGCACCTAGCTGATAAATGGCATATGAGGTATTGGTGGCATCCACTCCTGACATGTCGGCACCGGCCCATTCTGGGTCGAATCCCTCATAATTGGTGAATAGAAATGGATTCAGCGCATTGGCATAAATCCTCATGGAGGTCACGCCCCATCGTTCCAAAGCTCCAGGAGCAAAGTTATATCCCAAGGTGATGTTTTGAATCCGAACAAAAGACGCGTCTTTGTTAAAGCCTGGATAGCCATAGTCTTCGGAATCTTCGCCATAATACTGCCCCATGTAACTGGGCTGTGGATATTCGTTAGAATAACGCGGCGTGGTCACCTCACTTTCCCGAAGGTAGTAGGGGACATCCAAGATTACTTTACTGTTAAAATCGGTAAATTCACCATGGAAAGGGCTGTAGGTATAGACGCCTTGTTTGGTGTAAACCGACGCAGCAAGGTCCCAGTTTCGATACCTGAAGCTGGTGGTAAACGTTCCGATCCAGCTGGGTGCAGGAGAACCCAGTACGGCCATGTCATGATCGATGTCTATATTTCCATCGCCATTGAGGTCTTTAACTTTCGCAGTACCTTCCATTGCTTGTTGGTCTTCGGTAGGCAGTTCGTCCCGTTGCCATACTCCATCAAAGACCATGGCATAGACCACATCGACCGGCTGGCCGATAAACCACCTGTTGGGCACATCGTCCTCTTTTTTACCATAAAGCTCTACGATCTTGTTGGTGTTTTTGGAGAAGATAAAATTGGTTTCCCAAGTAAAATCGCCTGTTTCCACATTTACCGTTTTCACTTGGAGTTCTACTCCTTTATTGCTGACCGAACCGACATTATCCATCATCACTTCCCAGCCCGTGGGCATGGCCAGCTTCCGTTCCATCAGAAGGTTTAGAGACATCCGGTCATAGACGTTTACTTCACCACTGATGCGGTTTTTCAGGAAGCCAAAATCCGCACCGAAGTTCCATTCCCGGGTACGCTCCCAAGTGAGGTTGGAATTGGCAATGGCACTAGGAACAAATCCATCGGCGGTGGTGCCGTCCCAGTCGTAATATTTTTGACGGTTAAGCGAGGATTGGGTAGAGTAGGCGGGGATGTTATTGTTTCCGGTATAACCATAGCTCACGCGTAGTTTTAAATTGTCCACCACGGAAGAACCTTTCAAAAACGGTTCCTCGGTCATCCTCCAGGCTACAGCGGCCGAAGGGAAGGAAGCCCATTTGTTGCCTTCGGAAAGTTTGGATGAGCCGTCCCAGCGGATGGTGCCGGTCACGAGGAATTTGTCCTTAAAGGAATAATTGAGCCTGTTGGTGAATGAAAGTAGTGTAAACTTATTGTACGCGGTGGTGGCATCCCGTTGCGGAGCGCTCTGTACATTGTACCAAAGTGAATTAAAGGGAACATCGCGACCGTAAGCAAAGGCATTTTCGATACGGTTCATCTGGGCAGACTGAATAAAATCATAGGAAATACGATGGTCGCCAAAGGTTTTATGGTAATTCACTTGATTGTCCCAGATGTAGGAAATATTGTTATCGTTCCACATCCTGGCCACGGAAATGGAGCGTGTGGCAAAGCGGTCAAAATACTCTCCCGTGCGTCCAAATTTCACATTGGGAGAGAAGGTGGATTTGAAACTAAGGTTCTTGGTGGGGCTAAATCTCAAATAGAAATTGGTGATGGCATAAAATTGTTCTTCGTTATACTTAGATCCACTTTCCAGATAGGCATATGGATTGACATTTCCGGAAATGCCGATCATGGGGGACTGGATCACATTGCCATCAGCATCAAAGGCTGGAGCATAGGTGGGCATTCGAAAGAGCTGGCGTGTATAACCTTGCCGTGAAATCAGCTCCCTATTGGAAAAGGCCAGGTTGATATTGGCCCCGATGGCAAACATGTCATTTGGCCGGGCATCGACACTGGCTTTGAAGTTGTATTTCTTGTACCATTGGCCTTCTACATTACCATCATCCCCTTGATAGCCAAAGCCTACAACATAGCTGACCTTATCCGAAGCTCCTGCCGCTGAAATGAAGTGGTTTTGCTGAATACTGGGCTTTAGAAACTCCCCTAACCAGTCGGTACCGCGCCCATTAGCCAAGGCTTCTTCCCAGTAATTGGTACCATCTTCGGTAATTACCTCGGGAAAACTATACGTCGGGGAATTTACGATGGGCACGCCCTGCACCAAATCTCGGGTGGCTTGACGGTCAATGTTCCATTGGATGCTCTCATCATAGGTATTCAGGAAGTCAGGCATATTGGTGAAAGTCCGCACCCCTACGAAGCCAGCATAAGAAAAGGTAGGTTTTTGGTTGGTCAGTCCTTCGCCCGAACGGGTGGTGACGATCACCACACCATTGGATCCCCTGGATCCGTAGATGGCAGTGGAAGAAGCGTCCTTTAGGATGTCGATCCGTTCGATGTCGTTGGGGTTTAGAAAGTCGATATTGTCGGTCATTACACCGTCCACCACATAAAGCGGATTCCCGCCGGTGAGGGAATTGGCTCCTCGGATCTGGATATCAAAGCCACTGCCCACAGAGCCAGTTCGCTGGGTGATATTCACGCCGGCAGCATTAGCTTGGAGGGCTTTCATGGGGTTGGTGGCTCCAACACTGTTGATTTCACGACTGCCAATGGAAGAAACGGCGCCGGTGAGGTCTTTTTTCTTGATTTCACCATAACCGACCACCACCACTTCATCCAGCCCCGCAAGGTCACTTTCGAGGACAATGTTCAGTGTGGTCTGATTGCCCACATCCACGCGCTTGGTCTGGAAGCCAATATACGAAACCGTTAAAGTGGCTCCTTCGGGAACCTCGATGGAATATTGTCCATTGAGATCTGTGACGGTGCCATTTTGGGTGCCATCCACCATGATGGAGGCACCGGGTAGCGGCTCTCCTTCGCTATCGGTGACTTTTCCAGTGAGGGTGATGTCAACCATTTTTTCATCCTGGGAAGAAGGGTTTTCTTCGATGCGGACGTTGATTTGGTTATCGACTTGCTTAAAGCGTAGTGGGGATGATTGGGAGATTTTGATCAGTAGGTCATAGAGTCTGATGTCCTGTTCCTGAATGGTAAAATGGTCAGCTAGATCCACCGCTTGGCGATCATATACAAATCGGAAGCCTGTTTGGGTTTCGATATGTTCAAATACTTCCTTGGCCGTTGCTTGGTCATAATTGACTGAAAGGGTCATGTTCAAATCTTTTCCTTGGCTATGCATGGCGAGCATGTCAGGAAAGGAATGGTCCTGGATATTGGCCGCATTTGCTGCGCTGCTATGAAGGAGTAGCCCGAGGAGCCAAATCCCACAAAGGCAGCGGAATTGATGTATTGTTTTGTTCATAATTTTGGGTTGTTAATTGATGTTTCAATTTTAAATAGCTGTTCTCTAGGTTTTATGGAGAGAATTTTAAGGTTACATTTTGCCCATCGATCCTAAATTTTAGATCGTACATAAATTGCATCCCTGTTAGGATGTCTTCTAGCTTTTCGTTTTCATACCGGCCATTTACTTTCCAGTCTTTTGGCGTATCGCCATAGACTTGGAAATCGACGCCGTACCATTTGCTCAGCTGATCAATAAATTCCTCAAACCCGGTGTCAGTGAAGATCATCACACCTTCTTTCCATGCAGTGACCAGCGATACCTCGAAAGGCCTTTTCTTAAGCAGCCCACTTTGGTCATTATAGGAAAGTTGCTGGCCAGGGGTGAGGAAGTGCTCCGTGAGGTGGTCCCCCTTGACTTTAACCTTTCCACTGACCAAGGACACTTCCGTGTTATGGCTATATTTGGGAGCTTTGATGTTGAAAGAAGTCCCCAGTACTTGGGTTTCCATACCGGTCGTTTGTACAATGAACGGTCTTGAGGGATCGTGTGAGACTTCAAAAAACGCCTCACCGTTTAGTATCACCCTCCTTTGATGCGGTTCAAAGTGGGCTGGAAATGTCAGGTTACTTTCGTAGTTTAGGTGGACGACCGTTCCGTCCTGCAAGTGAATGGTGGATTTTCGGCCTCTTGGGTTCTCGGTTGTCTTCCAAGTGATTTCTTGCTTGGGCCCTATAGGTGGATCGATGATTACTTTGCCACCAATGAGGGCGATCAGTAAGCAAAAGACCAGAATGGCGGCGACCTTCAGCCATTGGCCGAAAAATGCCTTTCGATGTGTCGGTAAGTGACCCTTGACATGTTTTTCATCTGCCGCCACCACTTTGTCCAAGATGCCGTCAAGGGTAGCCTCGTCCAGTTGGTATTGCTGGATTTGGAGACGCTGTACAAACTCCTTTGCCTTCAGAAACTCCTCTTGGTGATGGGGGTGTTCCTGCATCCATTTTTGCCAGAATTGATTCCGATCGCCAGCTGGATACTTTACCCAATCGACAAAATCTTTTCTTGTGATAAGCTCGTAGAATATGTTTTCTTTGTGTTGATCCACGTTTTGACTGCCCTTTTACTTATACAAGGGCGCAGGTATGAAAATGATACCGGGTTTTGGAAAAAAATTCATGAGATGATCCAAATTTAAAGAGAATGCGCTATTGATGATGTTGTAATGAAGTATATGTCAGTAGGTTATTTATGTAAATATTCTTTTTCGTAGGAAAATAATTACTAATCTAATGTTTGATAATATTTTACAAAATACATTTTTTTATTATTGAATTTCGTTTTTATATTTACAAATATATAGCTGACTATACTTTATAAAAGTGGGCCAGGGTTACTCCCCCTGATGCTCAATTTGACTGGCCACCTCTACTACACAGGACATCTTTCTGAAAGGAAGTGGATGTTTCAACACGAATACTAGTAAAATTTTTAAGTACCAAACTACTCCTCAATTATGAGCACTTCAAAAGCGCACAACTATGATGCTGGGCATTTCCTAGCCTCTAAGGAAGCCTCGTCTCCAAATTTGGATGACATTTTTAAGGACTTTGAATTCAGTGTTCAAGGCTCTGGCATCCACCAACCTTTTACAGCCATCTTTCACCGTATGGCTGGTAAAGTTCCCGATAAGATAGCCATAGAGTGCTATGATAAAGCCATTTCTTATCTTGACTTGGAAATTAAGTCCAACCAGTTTGCAGCTTTCCTGACAGCTGCCAAAGTTACAGAGGGAAGTATCCTTGCGGTCGCTTTGGACAGGTCGATAGAAATGGTAGTGGCGATGCTCGGGATTGTCAAGGCAGGCTGTGCTTATTTACCGGTGGATCCCAAGCTTCCCCATGAGCGCATCCAATACATGTTGGAAGATGCTCAGGCAAAGGCGATCATTACTTCCAAGTCCGTGCTTCAAGAGGTAAGCTGCACGGCCGAAAAATTAGATATCGACACCATTTTTCCCATACTGGAGGAGTACAGTGATGTTTATGTGGAGCGAGTAGAAGATACCTCTTCATTGGCGTATTTACTTTATACCTCCGGATCTACCGGAAACCCCAAAGGGGTCAAAATCACTCATAAAAACCTTACCAACTTACTGCTCAGTGTCCAGCAAGCACCTGGAATGCATATGGATGATCGGTTATTGGCGATCACCACCATTTCTTTTGACATTGCGGGGATAGAGCTTTTTTTGCCTTTGATCACAGGAGCTACGGTGGTTTTGGCCAATTCCGATGCCATCAAGGATGGGAGGTTACTTTACAAGCTGCTACAGGAAAAGCAGATTTCGTTTATGCAGGCTACCCCGGCTACTTGGCGGATGCTGACCATGGCGGGTTGGGATAAGCCGTTACCGCTGCGAATCCTGAGTGGTGGAGAGGCTTTCCCTAAAGACCTGGCCATGCAGCTGATGGGCTTATGCGATGAAGTTTGGAACGGCTATGGCCCCACAGAAACCACCATCTATTCCACCATGAAGCAGCTGGCACCTACTGATGACCAAATTACCATTGGTAAGCCCATCGACAACACCGGTGTTTACATTTTGGATACCGAAATGAATCCTGTCGAAGAGGGAGCAGTGGGCGAAATTTATATTAGTGGAGAAGGGGTCGCGGCAGGTTACCATGGACGCCCGGAGTTGACGGCAGATCGCTTTCTTCCCAATGTCCTGGAGGAAGCCTTTCCGATCATTTATAAGACAGGAGACCTGGGTTGTTTCCTGCCATCGGGAGAAATTGTCTGCAAGGGACGTATCGACCACCAAGTGAAAATTCGCGGGTTCAGGATTGAGCTGGGAGAAATCGAACAGCAATTGCTGCAAGAACCGGCCATTAAAGAGGTGGCCGTACATACATGGGAAGACCTTCCCGGCAACAAGCGATTGGTGGCCTATGTCGTCTTGGAAGATGCCTCCAAGGCAGACCAAGGCTTGTTCTCTAAGTTGATCACGGCATGGAAAGATAGGATGATGAAGCGATTACCTGAATACATGGTTCCAGGGGATTGGATGCCGCTCGACAAGCTGCCGCTGACGACAAACCAGAAAATTGACCGGAAAGCACTGCCTTCACCACGACCTGTTCTGCCAGGCTTCATTGATCCCACCCAGCAGCCCACTACCGAAACAGAACGGCTCGTCCATGATATCTGGTGCAGAAGCCTTCGGATGTCCTCTGTTTCGGTGGATGCTGACTTTTTTGATTTGGGTGGACATTCGTTATTGGCGGTGGAGGTCATGACAGCCATAGATCGTCAGACGGGGAAAAATGTGCCCTTGACCACGCTATTCAGCCATGCGACTATCCGGAAATTTGCTGCATTTTTGGATCAGCACAGTGGTGATGCTTCATGGGCTTCGCTGGTGCCCATTCGTACCAATGGACATCTTACACCGCTTTATCTCGTCCACGGAATGGCTGCCAATGCCGGAACCTTTTTTAAACTCCTCCATCGCTTGGATGATCAACAGCCCATTTATGGCTTGCAGTCAAAGGGCTTGGACGGGACGGATGCGCCCCTCGAAACCGTTCAGGAAATGGCAGCACATTACCTCCGAGAGGTTTTGGAACAAAATCCGGACGGTCCGTACATTTTAGGTGGGTATTCTTTTGGCGGCTATGTCGCCTTTGAAATGGCAAGAATGCTCAAGGAAATGGGCAAAGAAGTTTCCCAAGTCCTCATGTTTGACACCCAGGCGGTTAATATGCCGATGTACCATCATCAGCATACGGGTTCTTTTGCGGCGTTAAAAGCCAGGCTGGCCAGAAGAAAAGTTTGGATCCAAGTGATGTTAAAGGCTCCAAAGACCTATCAAAAGTTTAAGAAGAGGGCTGCGAAGCACAAAAAGGAGAAAATACTTCAAAAGCTCGGCCTGGCGCCGGCTCCCTCAAAGGATGGACGGGGTGCCGTAATCAAAAGGGTTAGGGCGATCAATCATCAAGCGATGGTCAAATACGACCCTAAACCACTCGATGTACCCGTGATCGTTTTCAAGGCAAAGATCATTCCCTCCAAGTCTTCCAATCACTGGGCAAACGGATGGACCGATTACTGTAAAGATGTGACGGTCATTCCCGTAGAGGGAGATCACTTTACCTTGTTTGAAGAACCTTTTGTGGATGATCTGGGAAAAAGATTGCGTCATCATTTGGCAGGGTATTGATCATTCGATTCGATTGAAAAATAGGGTATTGGCCAAAGCCACTTGATCAGCAGATAATATAAATGGCTGTCTACAGAAATCACGGAATGAAAAATTCATTCCGTGATTTCTGGCGGCCTACTGAGCAGTGTGCAGGACAATCTTGAGCTAAAGTCCTACGCGCTATTCACATCAAATCCAAGCGTTCGATTATTGCTCTTCACTGACCACCATCTTGAAGCCTTCGCCATGCAGTGTGATGATCTGCACTTTTGGGTCGACTTTGATGAGTTTACGGATCTTGCTCAAGTAAACATCCATGCTGCGGGCGTTAAAATAGCTGTCATCACCCCAGATTTGTTTGAGCGCATAGCTTCTGTTCACAGGCTTATTAAGCTCTGCAGCCAGCAGCCGAAGCAACTCATTTTCTTTGGAAGTTAGTTTGTGTTTCCCCTCATTGCTCTCCAGCATTTGTTCGTCATAGTGTAAGATCAAATCTCCAAAGGCATAGTTTTTAAGGGCCGTTGCGGTGTCGTCTTCCTTTTGGGTGCGTCTGAGAATCGCCCCGATTCGCAGCAGCAGTTCTTCCATGCTAAAGGGCTTTGTGATATAATCATCGGCTCCGATCTTGAGCCCTTCGATGACATCGTCCTTCATGTTTTTGGCAGTAAGGTAAATGATCGGAAGGTCATCCTCTATTTTTTTCATGTCCTTTCCCAAGGTAAAACCATCTTTTTTGGGCATCATGATATCCAGAATGGCCAGGTCATACTTTCCTTTTTTGAAATTGTTCCAGCCCTCTTCACCGTCCCGGCAGAGGGTGGTTTCATACCCTTTCATGGTCAAGTATTCTTGTAAAATATCTCCCAAATTGGGATCGTCTTCCACTACTAAAAGTCTTGCTTTGCTCATTTTTTTCGGGGTAATGTGATGGTAAATGTACTTCCTTTATTGATTTCACTTTCTACTGAGATGCTTCCATTATGCTCTTCCACCATGGTTTTGACATAGGCCAAGCCCAGTCCGAATCCTTTCACATCGTGGACATTGCCCGTAGGGACGCGATAAAACTTCTCAAAAATCTTTTTCACAGAATCCTTGGACATTCCCATTCCGTTGTCTTTGATGGTAATGGAAAATCCTGTAGCCATTTCCTTTACTTTGAGGGCTATATGGGGCTTGTCAGCCGAATATTTATTGGCATTGTCCAACAAGTTATTGATGATATTGGAAAGATGAAAGGCATCTGCTTCGAGATAGGGGTCTTTTACATCAATATCCAACAATATTCGCCCACCTTTTTTTTCTACTTGGAGGTCAAAGTGTTTCTTCGCATCCTTGATCAAGTCTACGATATTGACCTGTTCAAATTTCAGCTTGAAATCCTTTTTGTCCAGTGCTGCGGCCTGAAGGACTTTCTCTACCTGAGAGCCCAAGCGTTTATTTTCATCTTTAATGATGCCCAAATAGCGGTTTCGGAAAGTGTCCTGATTGATCAATTCGGGGTCCTGGAGCGCTTCTACCGCCAAGCTAACCGTCGCGATGGGCGTTTTGAATTCATGGGTCATGTTGTTGATAAAGTCATTTTTGGTTTCCGAAAGTTTTTTCTGACGGATGATGACCTTGATCGCATAGACAAAGCATAAAATGATGATCAGCAAAAACAAAAGCGAACTGGACAGCGGAAGCCAGATCTGCTTGAGCAGATAAAGTTGCTTCTTGGGAAAATGGATGACCATGAAGTTATCCTGTCCGACCAGATCCCCTGGAAATAGTTCTGCCCTGATGCTGTTTTTTCTAAATTCCATGGGGTCAGAAATCCTATTGATGGGGATGAGGCGACCTTTATTGTTGAGAATTGCCAATTCAAATTCACCGGAGATGCCCCTTTTTTTCAATTGGCTGGAAATATCGCGATGGAGCTCTGTCGTATCCACCCGATAAAGGATGTTCTCCTGCGTGTCTGCCAGAAGCTGGGTGAACACCACTTGCATGAGTTCGATTTTTTTATTTGCCTTGATGAT
Source organism: Echinicola vietnamensis DSM 17526 (assembly GCF_000325705.1). NCBI lineage: Bacteria > Pseudomonadati > Bacteroidota > Cytophagia > Cytophagales > Cyclobacteriaceae > Echinicola > Echinicola vietnamensis. Next base: position 1,488,464 of record NC_019904.1, read on the forward strand.
GTTTTCGGCGACATCTTCCGAAATGTCATATTCTTCGGTGATGATGGCTTTGCGGTTCATCAAGTAGTCCTGCGCTTGGACAAAACTGTCCCTTCGACTGACAAACTCCAGGTATTTTTCTTTTTCCTTTAGGTAAATCGCCATTTCATCCGGCGTAAACAGCTGCCTGGCCACGGATGCCGGTAATTCAAAGTACTTTTGCAATTCAAACTTATCTTCGGGCTTACCACCGCGGGAGGCAATGATACGCTCAAATGTGGAGGAAACTTTTGGCAAAGGCTCCTTAAAAACAGAATCCATCACCGAAGGCCTTCCTTCGAAGGACAGTCTACGGCGGATATTTACTTCTATTGGCTCGATTTTCTGAAAGAGCATTTGCTTAAAGGTACTGTCCTTTGCCATGGTGCTCAGGATAATATCACTCGTTTCGCCCTTTTCCAATTTGGTAATGCTGGCCGCCAAAGACTGGTATACATTCTGCTCGAATCGCTCCTGATTGATCTTGATGGCATTGGCCACCCAGTAATACTGGAAGCCCACCAAACCCAAGCAGGCCAGCGACATCAACAGAATGATTATTTTCATTTTCGTCTTAGACATGTTACAAATTTATAGGTTCTTGCCAAGTAAGCTTGAAGGTTAACAATTTTTAACAAGGCTTAACACCTTGTGTGTAGAATTTTATTTTGATAATGGCTACATTTATAATGTTCGATTGTGCTGTTTTGCTTTACAGCGGAGCGGTTTTATTGAATTCTACCCGTAAACCTGTTTTTCCACAAAACCCATATCATGATGAATGCTAAATTAAGATGGATGTTCGTGGCTTGCTGCTGCTTTATGATCACAGGGATGTCGGATGGTCAAGAAATAGAAGACAAATCACAAACCAAGTACTACCTAAACGTATCGTCTGAGAAGGATGGCGTAAAAGAGGAAGTTTCCAAGACGTATGACAGTCGCCAGGTGATGGAGGAGGATCCGTTTTTTGAGGACTTGGGCATCGAACTGCCAAAAGGTGAACACCAAAAGCTGGTGCTGGAGACAACCAAGGACGATAAAAAGATCAGCCTTTCTACCATGATGTATCCTACTCATAGGGAAAGAAACGTTTCCTGGATGCATCAGGATGATGATGTGGAAGTAGCCATTATCAAAAATGGTAAATCCATAAAGACCATCAGAAGTACCGCCCCTAGATCCGGGAAGAAAGTTCTCCTTGGCGTGCCGGCTTATCAGAGAGATGTTGATTTCGATACCGGCAGTGGCGCTACCATGTATAAAGGTGATCGCCAAGTTGAAGTTTTTGCATTTGAAAAAGATGAAGACGGCCACATCCAAATGGATCAAGAGGAAGCTCAGGAGACCATTGAGCGGCTCGAAAAACTTATAGAAGCGCTAAAAGCTTCCCAAGATGACAAGGATTGAGCCTGACCAACAGGGATACCAAAACGTAATTTAAGGAAGAGGAAGGCAAGGTCTTCCTTTTTTTGTTGGCTGGCCTTTTCTATCTTTGCCCTCTTATATTTATTAAGGATGTATCATGACAATTGACAACCAACAGTACCAGGTTCAGGGGGTTCCGCTATTGGATATCGCCAGCGAGTATGGCACGCCAGTTTATGTCTATGATGGACAGAAAATTCTGGATCAAGTGGCCACATTGCAAAATGCTTTTTCTTCTGTAAACCTGAAGATAAAATACGCCACGAAGGCCCTTTCCAATATCAACATCCTTAAACTGATGAAAAAGGCAGGTACTGGAGTGGATGCAGTGTCCATAGAGGAGGTGAAGCTGTGTCTTCACGTGGGTTATGAGCCGTCCGAAATCATGTTTACGCCAAACTGCGTGGCTTTTGAAGAAATTCAAGAGGCGGTGGACTTGGGCGTTATGATCAATATTGACAATATCCCCATGCTGGAGCATTTTGGGACGTATTATGGCAATAGCGTGCCCCTTTGTATCCGGCTAAATCCCCATATCCTTGCCGGGGGAAATGCTAAAATTTCCGTGGGACATATCGATAGTAAGTTTGGGATTTCGATCCTTCAGCTAAAGCACGTGCTTAAAATCGTGGAAGTCCATAACCTAAAGGTAGCGGGGCTTCATGTCCACACCGGTTCGGATATCTTGGATGCTGAGGTTTTCTTAAAAGGAGCAGAAATCCTCTTTGATGCAGCTAAAGAATTCAAAGATCTGCAGTTCCTTGATTTTGGAGGCGGCTTTAAAGTGGGCTATAAAGAAGGTGATATCACCACAGATATGGTCGAGGTGGGACGAAAAGTTTCGGCTGCCTTCAAGGAGTTTTGTAAAAACTATGGCCGGGAACTCGAGATCTGGTTTGAGCCAGGGAAGTTTTTGGTCAGCGAGTGCGGATACCTCCTTGTCAATGCCAATGTGGTTAAGTCTACACCGGCTTCAACCTTTATTGGGGTGGACTCTGGCCTTAATCACTTGATTCGTCCCATGATGTATGATGCTTACCATGGTGTGGAAAACATTTCGCGTGTTACCGGACCGGATCGTGTATATACCATTGTGGGGTATATATGTGAAACGGATACCATCGCTGCGGACCGAAAACTCAAGGAGGTCAAAGAGGGAGACGTATTGGCGATCAAGAATGCGGGCGCATATGGATTCAGCATGGCATCCAATTATAACTCAAGGCTTCGTCCAGCTGAGGTATTGGTGCTAGATGGTAAAGCACACTTGATTCGAGCGCGTGAGAGCTTTGAAGATATTTTACGTCATCAAATTGATATAGGGCTATAATTAAGGGTTTTAGGTTTTAATCCCCAATTTTATCACAGATAAAACTTTGAGCATTAGCAGTATATACTTAAATTAGCAAGTAGTAAAACCAAGCACAAGCCCTGGTAGTAATAATTTAAATTCACCAAAGTCCGGAGCCAACTCTCCGGACTTTATTTTTTTAAGAAAGACCAAAGGGAGATCAAGGATCAATCAATATTCCTGGGTGGAGAGATTTTGTTATTTAGGGGAATAATGATTCGCCACGAAGGCTCAAAGGCACAAAGCAATTATTTATGACTTTCCGTGTAGATTACAGCATCTACTTCGTCTCTTGGGTACATTTTTATTTGGCCTGGGTTTTGCCATCGATATAGGCTTAATTCCTGTTATTTTGGATCAAGTCATATTTCTGGGGAGATGAACAAGGATTTACAATGCCTAAGCATCCTATCTGTCTTTATCAGTGTTCATCCGTGGCCAAATAGAAACCAAAAGTAACAAAGAACATATTTACCCATCGATAATAGGCTACCCCCAACTTTTCCGCTTGATCTCTTAAAACTGCACTGGAATTACCCTTCCTTTGGCATCTTTTTGTATCTTTGCTGATTGAATTGGAAACGGAAATTCCCGGTATTATAACCTTATCAAAAAAGGAAAAATCAAAGCAATGAATAAAGAAGTACGCGTTCGTTTTGCCCCATCTCCTACAGGAGCCCTACATATTGGCGGTGTCCGCACGGCCCTATACAATTACCTTTTTGCCAAAAAGAACCAAGGAAAGTTTTTGCTGCGAATAGAGGATACCGACCAGACGCGGTTTGTAAAGGGTGCAGAGGAGTATATCAAGGAGGCATTGGAATGGATCGGTATTACGCCGGACGAAAGTCCTTGGAAGGAAGGCCCCCATGGTCCTTACCGCCAATCTGAGCGAAAGCCACTTTATATGCAATATGCCATGGACTTGGTGGAAAAAGGCCATGCCTATTATGCTTTTGATACCTCAGAAGAACTCGATGCAATGCGGGAGAGATTGACTGCCGCAAGAGTCGTTTCACCTCAGTATAACTCCATCACCAGGACCCAGATGAAAAACTCCCTCACGTTGCCGGAAGATGAGGTGAAGGCCCGTTTGGAATCTGGTGATCCCTATGTGATCCGCCTGAAAGTTCCCAGAAAAGAGGAAATTCGCCTCAATGACATGATCCGTGGCTGGGTCATGGTGCATTCCAACACCTTGGATGATAAAGTGCTGATGAAATCTGATGGAATGCCCACTTACCACCTTGCTAATATCGTGGATGATCACTTGATGGGCATCACCCATGTGATTCGTGGAGAGGAATGGTTGCCATCAGCCCCTATTCACGTGCTATTGTACCGGTATTTGGGTTGGGAAGATACGATGCCGCAGTTTGCCCACCTGCCTTTACTGTTAAAACCTGACGGTAACGGTAAGCTCAGCAAAAGGGATGCGGACAAGAATGGTTTTCCAATTTTCCCGATGGACTGGACGGATCCTCGCACAGGGGATTTCTCCCAAGGATTCAGGCAAGCAGGTTACTTCCCTGATGCCTTTGTAAACTTCCTTGCGTTCTTGGGCTGGAACCCGGGGGACAACCAGGAAATTTTTAGCATGGAAGAGCTGATCAATGCGTTTTCGGTGGAGCGAATAGGTAAATCGGGAACGAAATTTGATATAAACAAGGCAAAATGGTTTAACGAACAGTACCTGAAGGCCAAGTCAAATCACGATCTGGCCCAGTACCTGATTGAAGACCTGAAGCAGGAAGGGATCGAAATCCTTCAAGCCAAAGCTGAGCAAATCGTGGCCATTATGAAGGAAAGGGCAACTTTCCCTTCTGATCTATGGAAAGAAGGCCGCTTCATGTTGATCGCTCCTACGGAATTTGATGAGAAAGTAGCCGCCAAAAAATGGAATGAAGATGTCGTGGCCGTACTTACTGCCTACAGGGATGCTCTGGATAAATTTGAAGGCGAGTTCACCCCTCAAAGTGCCAAAGCCATGCTGGAATCTGCTGCAGAAAGTCAAGAAATCAAACTTGGTAAGGTGATGCAGGCGGTGCGCTTGGCCGTTACCGGCGTCGGTGCCGGCCCGGACTTGATGGAGATTTTTACCATAATTGGTAAGGATGAACTAATCAAAAGGATCGATTTTGCGTTAAATACTTTAGAGGTCAAAGCAAAGTAATTTACGTTAGCGCCATTTGCGTAGCTTTTGATCGTGATAGATACCTAAAAATGGCTGTACAAACAGAAAGGATGCGTCATGGCTAAAAAAAATAAAAAAGAAGAAAACCCCAAAGTCAATCCCGAGCTGGATGGCTTCAAAATGAATATTGATTCATTCGGGGAAATATCAAGCTCTTTTCCCATTGATAAAATCAATGAGTTTCTGAACAAAAATGTAGAGGACAAGAAGCTTAAGGACAGGGATGACCTGGACGAGATCAAAAATGACAAAAAAAAATAGTCCGCTTCGGTGGACTATTTTTTTCCTTTTTTTAATTTAATTCGCCAAATAAGCCGTTTAATTATATCCTGTTGAAATCCACCGTCACCTCTTTGCATAAATTTATCCTTCTCTGCCTACTGCTGGCTGGCACCACTACCATGGCCCAGGCCCAGCTGAGTGTGGGTTTTCGTGGAGGGCTTTCTTACTCTGGCATGTCTTATCGCCCCACAGTGGCCATTCCAAAGCAGAAAGTACATGGGGTCAAAAGCAAACCGGTGTATGGTATTGCCATTGAGCACTACTTTAAGGATCATGCTGGCGTGGAGCTTGATATCCAATACCTGACCACAGGCTATGTCGAGTACAACGAGGACGAGACCATGTCCAATGAGACAGAATTGGATTACCTGAAAATTCCATTTCTCTCCAATTTCTACTTTGGCCGTTCAGGGAGGTTTCACATTAAAATGGGACCGCATTTTGGTTATTTGCTTAATGCTACGGATGTCCGAAGAGAGTTTGAAACAACAAATACAGAAGTCCCCATCTTGCCTACTTACGGGCAGCCGGGTGACGACCCCAAGAAATTTATGTATGGGCTTACCGCTGGAGCAGGTATTTCGAAGGTCTTCGGTAAAAGCACCATTGTCGCTGAAGTAAGGGCTTCTTATGAATTGGGACGGCCTGAAAGCCAAGACCGTATTTTTGACATGGAAGTCACCAATTTGGAATTTACCGTTTCCTACCTGTTTCAGGTAATGGAGCGAAAGTAAAGGCTGAGGTATCCCGCAACATGATAGATACACGTGGTATGCGGAGGTTTCTCTGCAATGACCTGCATGGCTTTGATGTCGTTTAAAGGCCTGTTTCAGGTCAAATCATGGATTATCAAGACGGAGTTTACCGAAGTGCTGCGCTAGGGTGATAAAGACTTTCAGCCTTCGGTTCCAGCATGAAGTCAAACCTAGGTTACAGCATTTACTTGGTGCCTTTGTGGCCTTTTTAATTATCCGTGTTGCTACCGTGAAGCAAACTGCTAGCCACCAACTTCCCTCTTGATCCCAAATCATCCCTAATCCATTCCTGGTAGTTTTACCTTAGCATAAGCAATGCGGTCATCACTTTCCTGCTGTGCCAGTTTTACGTAAAATCCATTTGGCGTAAAAAATCCCAAGGTTGAAAATTCATTTGTGGAAAATGTCAGCTCAGCGGTTTTGGTGAGGTTTTCATCCAAGACAATGAAACTGTAGTTTTCGATTTCCCGCTCCTGATCTACATTTAGTTTAGCCGTTCTTACCAGTAGTTGGTGCCATGGGCTGTACTGCAGCGTACCATATTGGCTGGATGCGGGGTTAGGATTGAACACGATGTATTCACCGCTTTTCTCCGTGGTACCCCGTAAAAATTCCATCGGCTCCTTGCTTCCGGCATCTATCCAAGTCCTTTTTCCATCTTTTATGCGGAGCAGCTTTTCATCTGCTGCAAATGAGATGTAATGTTCCCCTTTGCTTTCGGCATATGCATGGGAATAGTGACAAAATTCGGAATCATCTAAAAAGGCTTTGTATTTTTCTGGAAACGTAAAATTCACGTAGCGATCGGATCCCGTCTCCAAATCATACTCCATCAGCCAGTTTGAATATTCCAGCATGGGTGATTTCAGCACAAAAGGGACATCTGTAAGCAGGACCTTGTTTGCATTTAAGTAGATCGGATTATGCACAAAGGTAGCATAATGGGAACTGCCCCTGACGGTATTTTCATGGGCGGGCAGGTCGTGTCTGCTGTGTACCGTCCCTTTATGGTCGGCGATGATCAGTTGTTTGCCACCGGATATGAACACCATGCTGTCTTTGCTGATCAAACTGCCCGAAATAAAGCTGCCAATGCCGTTCGGACCTTCCTCTTCGTAGCGTTGGGTAGACACCAAGTTCCCCGTGCCAAGGTCATATGTCAAAAGCCTACGCCCATTAAACTGACAAAGCATAGGCTTTCCAGCTTCTTCCAGATAAGTAAAATCAGTTCCTAACCACTGTGTATGGATATCCTTTTCGAGCCATAAAGTATCCTGTACCAATGTGGCCATCGGTTTGGCGGTAAATGCACTTTGATGGTCTGAGCTATGATTGCAGCTGAAAAGAAGCCCGGCAAGCAAGCAATGGAGGATAATACATCTAGGATAGAAACTGCGCATGGTGAAATTTTTCTAAATGTTCTAAAATCTACTAAAAATATAGTCGCGTGACAATATCTGGAAGCATTTACCTTCTTCCACAGCACAAAAAAAGCCATCCGCCGCGGCGGATGGCTGTCGTTATATTCAAGACTTACTTTTTTCCAGTTTTCTTAATCTTCTCCAAGAAATGGGTAACGATAATCCGTCGGGGTGACGAAGGTTTCCTTGATGGTCCTTGGAGATACCCAGCGCAGCATGTTGATCATGGCTCCAGCCTTGTCGTTGGTGCCCGATTTTCTCGCACCACCAAACGGCTGCTGACCAACCACCGCTCCGGTAGGTTTGTCGTTGATATAGAAGTTGCCGGCGGCATTTCTGAGCTTCTGAGTAGCCAGTTGTGCTGCGTAGCGATCGTGTGAGAAGATGGCACCGGTCAATCCATACGGAGAAGTTTGGTCTACCAGCTCAAGTGCTTCCTCAAAGTGATCTTCTTGGTAGACATAAATGGTCAACACTGGGCCAAAGATTTCTTCACACATGGTCGTGTACATCGGGTCTTTGGTCAGCAGTACGGTGGGCTCTACGAAATAGCCCTTTGACTTGTCGTAATGACCACCGGCCACCACTTCCAATCCATCTGATTTAGCCGTGTCGATGTATTTGGCGATTTTATCAAAGGACTTCTCATCAATCACGGCGTTGATGAAGTTGCTGAAATCCTCAGGGCCGCCCATTTTAATGGAAGCCAAATCTTCCTGCATGTATTTTTTGACGTCTTCCCAAAGATTGGAAGGAATGTAGGCCCTTGATGCGGCTGAGCATTTTTGGCCTTGGAATTCGAATGCACCACGAACCAGGCCAGTGGCCAATTGCTTGGCGTCAGCAGACTTGTGTGCGATGACAAAGTCCTTACCACCCGTTTCGCCTACGATGCGCGGGTAGGATTTATATTTTTCGATGTTGTTGCCAATGGTTTTCCAAATGGTTTGGAAGACTGCTGTCGATCCTGTGAAGTGGATGCCCGCAAACTCAGGATGCTCAAAAATCACTTCCCCTGCAGCTGGTCCATCCACATAGACCAAGTTAATGACGCCATCAGGAACACCCGCTTCCCGGAATACCTGCATCAGCAAATTTGCGGTATAGATCTGGGTGTATGCCGGCTTCCAGACCACGGTATTGCCCATCATGGCCGGTGCTGTAGGCAAGTTGCCCGCAATGGCCGTAAAGTTAAATGGGGTCAGGGCGAAGACAAAACCTTCCAATGGCCGTTGCTCCAGCCTGTTCCAAACACCATCTCCAGAAATAGGAGGCTGTTGTTTGTAAATTTCGGTCATATACTTCACGTTGAACCGCAGAAAATCCACAATTTCACACGCCGAGTCAATTTCCGCTTGAAAGGCATTTTTAGACTGTCCCAACATGGTCGCTGCATTCATCTTATAGCGATAAGGACCAGCGATCAAGTCAGCAGCTTTTAGAAAAATTGCGGCACGTTGTTCCCACTCCATGGTTTCCCAAGCTTCTTTGGCGCCTAAAGCGGCATTGATAGCCTGTTCTACATGGGATTTGTCGCCTTCATGAAAATGCCCAAGAAGATGCTGATGGTCATGAGGAGGCGACAGTGGAATTTTATTCCCTGTTCTTACTTCTTCACTTCCAATATACATCGGAACATCCACTTCCTTGGAGCGGGCCTCTTGAAGGGCTGCTTGCAGCTTGGCTCGTGCTGGAGTTCCTGGTGCATAATCAAAAACCGGTTCGTTCTTTGGTTCCGGAACATTAAAAAAACCTTTTAGCATAATAATTTGAGTTTTATATATTCTGTGTGAAACAAATATAGGAATATACCCTAAAATTCCATGCCAAAGTAGTCCTTTGGCGGGATTATAGTATCTTTTTCAATTCCTCTAAATCACTAATGGTATACGTGGCTATGGGTGTATGGTTTAGCTGAAAGGGATCAAAAAAGACTTGGTCAATGGATGCGTTTCTGGCACCTTCTATATCAGAGACCGGGTTATCCCCGATCATTAGGCATTCTTCAGGTGATGTGCCCAGTTGGTTCATGGTATATTCAAATATCCGTTTGTCGGGCTTTTTATGACCGGTGGTTTCTGAGGTGACCACCAATTTAAAATACGGTTTTATACCGGAAGAAGTCATTTTTAACGCTTGACTTTCGTTAAAGCCATTCGTAATGATGTGGAGCTCGTATTTTGGGTGAAGGTAGTCCAGGATTTCTTTGGAATACCGAAACAAGTGCGGTTTCGAGGAGGTACGTTTCATGAAATCTTCTTCCATGGCTTCAGGAACGGGCACGTCACGCGCGCCAAACTGATCGAAAATTCGCCTAAACCGTTCTTTCCTCAGCGTGATCTTATCCATGGTACCCATGTTGTAGTGGTCCCACAGGCCATTGTTGACTTGGAGAAAGGTCTTATAAAAGTCCTGATTGGAAGTGACCCCAAAATCCGCCAAGGCGTAGATTTCGTATAACTCGGAAAGGGATTCTTGTACGTTTCGGTCATAATCCCATAACGTATGATCCAGGTCAAAAAAGAGATGTTTGTATTTTTTCAAAACGATGAATTATTTACCGGTAAGGGTGATTTTCAATTTTATTTATGGCAAGTTCTCGATTGGAACGGAGTATTTCATAAATCTCCTGATCCCGTAAAAGGTTTACATCTTTTTCGATAAACTTAAAAATCTGGTTGATGATATCGATCGCTTCATCCAGGATGTAATAAAAAGTCCACTGGTCGATACGCTTGCTGCTCACCAACCCTGCATTTTTCAGGTAGGCGAGATGCCGGCTAGTTTTGGTTTGGGTGAAATCTAGGATATGTTCCAAATCAGAAATGCACATTTCTTTGTTTTGGATCAGAAGATGGATAATCCTGACCCGCGGCTCTTCAGAAAGTGCCTTAAAAACCCGCATTCCGTAATTTAAGCTGATGTTTTTGAGTCGCATTTAAAAACTTTTAACGAAGAAACCTCCATGAAATTAAGAAAAAGCAGTGAAAATAACGTATTATAGCAGTTGAATTAAGAGAGGTAAGGCAAACTATTTTAACCTCTCGTCGTTTCTTTTAAAAAAGAGGGGTTTTGAAAATTTCATTTACATATTTAGGTTGCTTTTTATCTTTAGTACTGGTGGTTTTGTTTACGACGAATTCCCAAGCACAAGACACCCAGGAAAGAAAGGTGGTACAGCTGTCGGGCATTATCCTAAATGCAGACAGTACAAGTGCTGTATCTGGCGTGAATGTGTATGTGCCCCGGAAAGGCCGGGGAACCAGCTCCAACCAATTCGGTTATTTTTCTATGCCGGTAGCTGAAGGAGACAGTGTGGTGTTCAGCTTTGTGGGGTTGAAAAACCAAACCTTTAACGTTCCCATGAAGGTAGAGGAAGATAAACTCAGCCTGATCCTTACCATGGCCCAGGATGAGATCGCCCTTGGAGAAGTCGAGGTGATGCCATACCCGACGGAAGAAGAGTTTAAACAGGCGGTATTGGCGATGAATGTGGAGGAAATTCCGCTGGACAGGGGTAACCTAAGTCCTCAAATGCTCCTTCGATGGGCTGAGCAGATGCCTGCTTCTGCCAATGAAAATTTCCGAACCTTCCAAAGTGGTCAAATGCAACAGCTTCAGGATCGCTATGGCCCAAGATCATTCCCATTGCTTAATCCTTTTGCGTGGGCAGAATTTATCAAATCCATTAAGCGCGGCGACTTGAGAAATGACGATTAAAGTCAGGTCAGTTGTCATCGAGACAGCTTAACCCGTGAAAGCCATCCACGATCATAGGCTTCGCGCATTTTAAAAACATGGCCACCATTGGTCATTCCAACGGAACTTAACTTTACGTGTGATACCCATTAGGGCACAGGTTTTACCTGCACCTCCTACTTACCCCTGCACCAACGGCGGATAAATAACGGATCAATCGGAAAAGTTGGCCAGCCTATTTCGATGGCCAACCTAACTCCTTGCTACCGGTGGGCTCTGTTTGGCCACGAATGAATGCCGATAAACACAGATGGGATGTTTAAGGTATTGCAAATCCGTGTTCATCCTTTTATCCATGGCTTAAATGACTACTTTACCCCGGTTTATGCACCCATCCGGCCCATAGAGGAGACGCCTTCTTTTTTGGGAATCAGCCCTCAGAAATATTATTTTTTTAATTTCTGTGACATTTTTTGATCTGCTGCGAATAATAGAATACAGGAAAGGGAAATCAGAACCTGAAGAAATGCCTAAAACACAAGAAAAGGAATTTGAGCGTTACCTTAAAAAATACGAGGCTTTGATCATCAAGGTGGCTCGAGTTTACAGCCATGGTGCGGAAAACCAAAAGGACCTGATCCAAGAGATTGTCCTACAGCTTTGGAGGGCTTTTCCCAAATATTCGGCAGATCGTGGGGTGAGCACTTGGACCTATCGGATAGCACTCAATGTATCCATTTCCTACTTGCGGAAAGAAAGCTCGAGACGAAGGAGAGAAGAAGAATATTCTCAAAATCAGTCGCGTCAAACCGATAATTGTGACCCCATAGATGATCGGCTGAAAATCCTTTATCGCTTTATCCATACCCTGAATGCTACCGATAAAGCGCTCATGTTGTTGTTTTTAGAAGGATGTAAGAACAAAGAAATCGCCAAGATCATGGGAGTGACGCCCGGCGTGGTGTCAACCAAAATTTATAGGATTAAGGCGCAATTAAAAGTGTATTTTGAATCAATAGAGAGTAATTGATATGGAATTTAAAGAAATAAGTGATTTGTGGAAAAATGCTCCTGATCGGCCAGGATCTTTGGAAGTAGTGAATAGGCTATTGCTGGAAGAAGTAACCAGCCAAAAGATACGATCCGGATTGGTAGAAGGAAAGCTTTCCACTTTTATTGAGCTTGGGTTGGATATTATTTGGTTGGGATTTTTGGGACGGTTTTTAGGAGAACACTTGGAAATGACCCAATTCATGGTACCTGCCATCATCCTTTTACTAGGGACAGTATTTAGCCTTGGCTTGGTAAGTTATCGGTTATGGTTGTTTTATAGCGCGCATCATGAAGATGCCATTAGGGATGCCCAACTGAAAGTAGCTCGTTTGCAATACTTGGAAGAGCTAGAAATCAAATTATTATGGATTATGATTCCATTGTATACGGTTCCTTTTTTGATTGTGTTGGCCAAAGGCTTTTTGGATTTGGATTTGTATCAGTGGAGTGGTTTCCTTTGGCAAATTTCCGCGGGAAGTATAGTGGTGGCTGCAATAATGGTGGTTATCCTCAGGCGCAATCCCTCCAAAAAATTGAAAGAGGCTAGAGATTTTTTGGATGAGCTGGAAAATATGGTTTAATCTTTCTGCTTTATCCAATTGGAGTTCTTTTTCCGGGGAATGGCCATTTGCTTAATGCAAAACCACGAATAACGAGAAATACCACACGTCCAAAAGTTACCAAATGGATGCTATAATCAATATTTATATTGGATTTGCCTGCCACAATGGCTGACAATGGCCATTCCGTTTACAAGCCGTAAAATAAAAGGCTGTATTCTAAATAACTAGTTTAGAATACAGCCTTTCCATTTGTAGATGAATAGGTTTAGCGCTTACAGCTCAGGGAGGACCCAGTTTTCAAGGACACTGGGTTGTGCCATCATGGCTTCTACCTCCTTGCTGGTTCTGGGGGCATCGGCGGATAAGTTTTCGAATCCATTTTCAGTAATGACCACATCATCTTCAATGCGGACAGCGATGTTCCACCATTTTGGATCACAGTCACTTCCTTCAGGGATATAGATGCCCGGCTCTACGGTGAGGACCATTCCCTTTTCCAGTGGGCCGTATGCTCCTCGGTCATGCACATCAAGTCCAAGGTGGTGGCTTGTCCCGTGAGGGAAATAGCGGTGCCGTTGTCCGCGAATGATGATGCCCAGTTCTTCTAATCCTTCGTTGATGACCCTTTTGGCAATTTGGCTGATTTCACCAAATTCCACTCCAGGTTTACAGGCCTGCATGGCAGCTTCTTGGGCCTTGTAGACCAAGTCGTAGATGGCTTTTTCTTCAGGGGTAAAAGTTCCTGAAATAGGAATCGTCCTGGTCACGTCAGCGGTATAGCCTCTCCATTCAGCTCCCAGGTCCATCAGCATTAGGCGTTTGTCGGGATCCCGGAGGTCATTGGAAATATAGTGCAGGATGCAGCCGTTTTTCCCCGCTCCGACGATAGAAGGGTAGCCGATATTTTCTGCTCCGTATCGTTTGTATACAAATTCATGGATGCCCTGCACTTCGCGCTCGGACATGCCAGGTTTCAATGCTTTCATAACTTCGATTTGCCCAATGGCCGAAATGCGAATGGCTTTTTTGAGCATGCCAATTTCCTCGGTGGTCTTGACCCCACGGAGCTTGGTCATCATCTCCGGCAATGCAGCGATGTTCAGCTTTTGGAAAGGAATCTTTTGGGCCACGGCCATCCTTTTTTCAGGCGTATCAGCATTGGCAAATTCCATGAGGACTTCGTCGTTTTCCACTTCAGGGTAATATTTACGATACCTGCCAATGACCTGTGCGACATTCGCTGAATTCTCTTGATCCGTGGCACGGATAAGTTCATATATCTTACTGGTAACGGCAGACATTTCTTCGGGGTAGGCCGTCGCTGTTTTGAACTGCTCGCGCATTTCAAGCATGGCTTTGTTTGCACTGCTTTCTTCGATGTCCTCAGAAAGGCTGAAGGTGAGGATTTTATCAAATTGGTCAAATTTTACGGTTGGATTGGTTCCGAAATCCTCGTTTAGGTAAACCGCTTCGAAGCCGAGTTTGTCCTGTACGCCGGCTATTCCCAGTCGCTTACCGTTCCACATCTCTGCATTTTCATCGCGGGGCTGCACATAGATGATCTCGTCGGTCATTTCACCTGCTATTTCTTGCGCTTCGCTAAAAATCACCAGGGCAGCGTTGGGTTCCCGGTATCCTGTCAGGTAAAAGAAGTCGGTATTGGGATGGTAAATAAAATCAACGTCATTTGATCGGTTTTTAACGGGGTTGGTGAAGATGATTGCTACGGAGTTTGCAGGCAATAGCTCCCTCAGGGCAGCCCTTCTTTCTCGGTGAAATTCTTGATCCAGTCCATCGTCAAAATAAGATTGGGAAAAGGAAGGGGAAAATGCCATCACGGCAAACAAGAATGTCAGTAGGAATATTGGTGTTTTCATAATAGTAAAATTTCTCCAATATAAAAAAGCACCTTGTAATTCACCATTGATTTTACACGAAGCCCATGTTTCGTTTTTGAAAGTACCATTCCTGTACTAAATAAACCTTTTGTCTATCTTCAGAAGTGGCCAAGAGACTTCACTAAAAGTTTACGTGAAATAAGGGTATAATCGTTAAATTTGTTCGTTACTTATCATCAAAAGAAGTGTTATCTATGAAAAAGATTTTTCTTACCGGCTTGGCCGTCTTAACTGCACTGGCTGGTTTTGCACAGGAATCCAAAAAACCAAAGTTGGTGGTGGGGATTGTGGTGGACCAGATGCGTTACGAATATTTGCATAAATTCAATGATCGATTTACAGATGGCGGTTTTAAGCGCCTGATGAACGATGGGTTTATGATGAAAAATGCTCATTATAATTATATCCCAACGTACACTGGCCCTGGCCACTCCTCGGTATATACCGGAACTACCCCGGCGACCCATGGCATCATCAGCAACAACTGGTATGTGAGGGATTTGGGGAAAATGATTTACTGCGCAGAAGACAGCACCGTCACCAATATAGGAGGAAGCCCAGGGAGCGGAGGGATTTCACCCCGAAATTTGCTGACGACGACCATTACAGATGAATTGAGGCTTTCGACCAATCAGCGTTCCAGGGTGGTAGGCATCGCGATCAAAGATCGCGGCGCAGCATTACCCGCGGGACATTTGGGTGATGCCTATTGGTTTGATAAGGAGACAGGGGAGTTTATGACCTCCACCTATTACAAAGACGAAGTACCCGATTGGCTACGGAAATTCAACAGGAAAAATTTAGCAAAGAAATACCTCTCCAATACATGGAAGCCCCTTTATAAAAGCAATTCCTATATCCAAAGTGTAGCGGATAACAACGACTTTGAGGTTCCTTTTACGGGAATGGAAACGCCTGAATTTCCTTATGATCTTGAAGCACTGATGGAGAAAAATGGAGGAATTGGCCTGATCGCCAGTACACCATATGGTAATGACCTGACCTTGGATATGGCCTATGCTACCTTGGAAGGAGAAGAGTTGGGCAAAGGTGATGAGACTGATTTTTTGGCTGTGAGCTTTTCTTCTACTGATTATGTAGGACACCGATTTGGCCCCTCTTCCATGGAGCTTGAGGATACTTACCTGAGACTCGACCAAGGGTTGGAGAAGTTTTTTGAATATTTGGATAAAGAGTATGGTAAAGGAGAGTACTTGGTGTTCTTGACCGCTGATCATGCCGTGGCCGAGGTGGTTAATTATATGGAAAGCATTAATGTGCCTACAGGCAGTTTTAATTCCCGGTTTGCGCTTACGCAATTGAAAGGATTTACAAGACAGCACTATGGCGAGGGCGATTGGATTCTTAACACCTCCAATGACCAGATTTTCCTTAACAGAGATCTTATTGCTGAGAAGGAAATGAATTTGGACGATGTTCAGGAGGAAATAGCAGAATTTATGCTTCGGTTTGATGGCGTCAAAGAAGCCTATACTGCTTCGGATATGAAGCGACTGGAATATACCCAGGGACGCAAGCATCTCCTACAGATGGGCTTTAACCATAAAGCTTCTGGAGATGTCTTATTGATTCTAGAGCCATCTTGGCTGACCAATTCCTCTAGGGGTACCACGCATGGGACAGGTTATATTTATGATACCCATGTGCCGGTCCTGTTTTATGGATGGAATGTCAAGCCCGGATTCAGTACCCGCTATTGCACCATTACGGATATTGCCCCGACGGTTTCCATGTTACTGGATATACGCATACCCAATGGCGCTACCGGCCAGCCTATCCAAGAAATTACCGAGTGAGCGATTCTCGGAAAACTCAAAACCCCAAGCTGATCAGCTGGGTTTTTTTTTGGATCAAGCAATATTTCTGGGGGGACTAATTTTGACATGGTCTTATGAAATAGAATTTCACAGCGTTAAAACGATGGACTTCCTCCACAGGGCAAACGCCTTAAAACAAATGTTCCTATTTGCATTTATATCTGCCGTTCCTACGGAACTTACCCTTTTGTGTGTAATCATTTTTGGTGCAGGTGACAACCTGCACCTTCTATATGCCCCTCCGCCAAAGGTGGATTAGGCAGGAAGGCCAGTTGCTAGCGCATATTTAGGGTTTAACCTCAACCAAGCCAACCATTATAAATGAGCAGATAGCTGCGACGGCTTGTACGATCCAAATCAACAAATCATTCTTTCAGCCTATTCCGCCATTCGGCACCATAGGCTACCGCGGTTTCCCAGGTACAAATCGGGGCAAAGTGCCAGCGGCACGATAAATTTTGTAACCTGCAGATTCATCTGCAGGAACTTAAGCGCTCTTCAACCTCCCGAAGGAGTGCCAGCGGCACGGATGATAGCTCCTTTACACGAAATTAGTACTAAATGTTTATAACCATCAGGAAAATCGCTTTTAGCCCCTTGAAGTTCTTTAATTCAGGCTGACATCTCTTTACAAATAGTTTAAAAGTGTTTGCCCTGGGGGAACTGCCAATTTTCATTATGTTGTAAAATGCCCTCAACTTTTCGGCTTGATCCGTTTTTTTGATTCTATTAAAAAAACAACCAAAAATAAATTACTTTATCCACACTTTATCCACTGACTTTCCGGCGGTGCTTTCCACTTCAATTAGCCATAGGCCTACTGGTAAATTTTCGATATCAAAATCAAACATATCACCATGAGGGGTGATTTTTCGTAAATATTTGCCCATTGGGTCCACTATTCTGATTTCCCTGATTGAACCTACCCCTTTTATGTTGATGTGGATATCTCCACTGGATGGATTTGGATAGATTTTTACCTGTGCTTTTTCCGCTTCTTTTTCGAGGTCTGTGATGAGGTTTACGTTGACATTTAGTGCTTGGGGAATGCCCTCATGGCAGTGGTTGCTTGGGGTGACTTCCAGCAGGAAATCGCCTTCTTTTTCCCAGCTGACAGTCACGGCATGCGTGCCTTGGCCAGAAAGGATGGTTCCTCCTTCTGTGGACCATTGGTAATTGACCCCTTCCACTTCAGAAACTTCATATGATTGTACTTCCAGCCCTACTTCGGCCAGGCCTATGATGGGATCGGGTTGGGACGGGGCACGTGTGATGGTGATGGCTTTGGTGGTAGCCGTGCTTTCCCCACAGGCATTTCGAGGCATTACCTTTAGCTGCTGCTGTCCTTCAGCTTCCCAAGTGATGGCCGCGTGTGCTGTGCCTTGTCCCGACTGGATGATGCCTCCACTGGCCGTCCAGATGTATTCCATTCCCGGAATGGAATCCACTTCATATTGGCTGACCGTTTCCAGACAGGCCACGCCATTTCCGATGATTTGCGGCACCTTTTCAGGAATGGTGGAGACGGTGACTTCAAGGCCCTCGGTGGGGCCATCCCCGCAGATATTTTGGCTCTTTACCAAAACGGCATTCCTGCCAGGTGTTTCCCACTGCACCACAATCCTGTCTGATCCCTGGCCTTCAATGATGGTACCGCCATCCACCCTCCATTCGAAGGTCAGGTCATCAGTACTTTCATATTCCAACCGATATATTTGTTGGCTTAAGCAAATATTGTCTTGGCCAATGATGGTGCCCGTGGCGGTAGGGACTTCACAGCTGTATTGATAGATCATTCCAAATTCACCAACGGCATAGCCTGTATTGACATCGCCAAAGCTTATGGCTTTGAAGTCCTGGTAGGTTTCAGTGTCCACCTCAGTCCAGTTTTTTCCCCGGTCGGTAGTTTGGAGGATCAGGCCTTTGTCTCCCACAATGAAGCCTGTCAAGCTATCCAAAAAGGCTACATCACGAAGGTTCTGGGCAGTGTTGGTGTTCAGGGGTTCCCAGCTTTCGAATTGGTTTTGGGTAAAGAATGCCTGGCCGTTATCACCCACGATGATCGCCGCGGATTCATCGATCATAAACATGCCATGCAGGTCATCGGAAGTTCCAATGGAGATTTCCTGCCAATCTCCGTTACTATTGCTTTTCAGCACATGGCCACCTTCCCCGATGATGATCCCGGGGCCACTTTCAAAGAAATCAATATCATGATAATCGTATCCTTTGTCGCCTGCATGGATAGTGGACCAGTTTACACCGCGGTTTACGGTACTGGCGAGGTATCCGCTTTCTCCGACAATGTATCCGGTGTCCGCATCAGCAAAATAAAGACCATAAAGGTCGAGCTCGGTTTTAGGATTCAGCGCTGTCCATGATCCTCCGGAATTGGTGGTGTTCAGCATGGTACCGTCATCACCTACTACGTATCCGAAAGCCGGGGATTGAAAAGCAATTGCGTGAAAATCAATGTTCAATGGCCGGGAATAGTCGTTAAAGGAATCGCCGCCGTTGGTGGTGCGAAAGATGACGGCTTCTTTGCCAGCGATGTAACCGCGGCTGTCGTTTACAAAATCCGTGGCCAAAAAATCCGAGGGATGACCGGAAAGCAAGGAAATCCAAGAGCTGCCAGCGTTGGTAGATCGTAAGATGGTCCCTCCATCGGCAACAGCTACTACGGTATTGGTGCTTTGTTTGTAGTCGATGCCGTGAATGTCCTCCGTGGTGCGGCTATTTCGGACGAGGAAGGTCAGCCCGGCATTATTGGTGTATAGCACCGTGCCTTCTTCTCCGACGATGATCCCAATGTCAGGGCGGTCTCTATGAAACGCTACCCTTTTATAGTCGTAATTGGTACCACTCTGGATGAAAGCCCAGTGATTGCCCGAGTCAACGGTCTTCAGGATGGTCCCTTCATCCCCTACCGCATAGCCCGTGGTGTCGTTGGTAAAGTAGAGATCGTTTAGCGCGGTACTGACCGAAGAGGTAAGCTGCTGCCAGCTTTGGCCATTATTAGTCGTTTTGTAGATGGCTCCTGAGGAGGTGGCGAGAAAGCCTTGGTCTCCGCTGGTAAATACGAGTGTGTTGATCGCCGCAGTGGTTCCCAGCTCTACAGAAGTCCATGTTTCTCCTCCATTGGAAGAGTATTTTAGCGTTCCAGAGGTTCCGGAAATCCAGATTTCCTCACTGGAGCGGTAGTTTACCGTTAGGATGTCCGAGGTGGTGTTGAGGTTGATTATGTTCCAAGATTGGCCACCATCTTTGGTCTGCAAGAGGGTGCCGTTTTTGCCGGCCATCGCCCCAATTTGGTGGTCATGGAAATCCACAGCAAGTAGATCGGCTGCGATGGGCATGGCCAATTCCGTCCAGCCCTCACCACCATCAGTGGTTTTGAGCATGATTTGGTTCCCTGAAGCGAAGGCCAGGTCGTCATTGACCCAGTGGATGTCCGTAAGTGCATTGCCACGGTCCGTGATCCTTTGCCAACTTTGGGAAAAAGCGGTCTGGACCAATGATAAGCAGAAAATGACGAGGAGTAAAGGGTTCTTCATATCGTGTGGAAAGCCATGTTGGTACTTACAAAAATAGCGGTAAATTAGGTTTTACAAGAGAAGGTTTGGTGTTAATTCGGTATTCTCTACCCATAAATTACAAAAAAATCCCACATATACCGATATGTGGGATTTTTGATGATGCTTTGCTAGTCCTGCAAAATATTTTGTAAGGGGTTACTTTCCTTTATTCTTCACCCATTTTTCCAGCCACTCGTTCATTTCGTACAAGGTGTGCATGATGGATTCTTCTGCTGCATAGCCATGGCTTTCATTGGGCAAAAACACCAGTCGGGCTGTGGCACCGTGTCCTTTCAGGGCATTGTAATACCGTTCTGATTGGATGGGGAAAGTGCCGGAATTGTTGTCTGCTTCACCGTGGATCAGCAGGATAGGTGTCTTTACTTTATTCGCATGCATAAAGGGGGACATGTTGAAATAAACGTCTGGAGCCTCCCAATAGGTGCGCTGCTCATATTGGAAGCCAAATGGTGTCAACGTACGGTTGTATGCACCACTTCGGGCAATTCCAGCCGCGAAAAGATCACTGTGCGAAAGGAGGTTGGCCGTCATAAAGGCACCATAAGAGTGGCCACCTACCGCTATTCGGTCCCGGTCACCGATGCCTCTGTCCACGATATAATCGATGGCTGCTTCTGCGTTGGCCACTAACTGTTCAATAAAGAAATCATTGGGTTCTTGGTTGCCTTCTCCTACGATGGGCATTTCTGTTCTGTCCATGATGGCATAGCCCTGGGTGATCCAGTAGAGCGGTGTGCCCCAGTACAGCCTGGTAAATTCATATTTGGATCCGCGCACCTGAGCAGCCACTTCCTTGGATTTGTATTCCCGGGGATAGGCCCACATCAGTACGGGCAAAGGACCATCTGCTGCTGGATCGTATCCGGCAGGAGTATAAATCGTGGCCGATAAGTTAAGTCCGTCGTTTCTGGTGTAGGTTACCAATTCCTTTTGTATTCCTCTTAGGGAAGGATAAGGATCCTCAAAATGGGTCAGTTGGATCGGTGCGATGCGCTTTTTGGTGTTGACGAGCCAATAGTTTGGTTGGATGTCAGTGCTTTGCTTGCGGGTAATAAAGCTGTTCCCTTTATCGTCCAAAACTTTTACCACTTCTTCATAATAGGGCGCTTGGCATCGCCAGATGATCTCTTGCTCCCCTGAGCTGACATCAAAGGTGCTCAGGAATGGCATGCTGCCTTCTGGAGAACCTCCCTCGCTGGTCATGAAGAGCTGGTCTCCCTTGCGGAGAAGGACATACTCTCCAAGGTCATTTGTGGTCATGACGGGATCACCCGGATCATTGTAAATGTCTGAATAGCTCCGTTCTATAAACGTTTTCTTTTCCTGCTCAGGCTGGGAGGGATTGATCAGGGAGCGCTTTTCTTGTCGGGTGTCAAACCACCGCTCATTTAGCACTGCGAATGCTTCATCTGACCATTGAATGCCCGCATAACGCAGACTGGTAGTGGCCAATTTTTGTTTCTCACCTGTAAATGGTGCGTCCAATGTATAGACAATGTCTCGTTCTTCGATTTCCACTTTAGGATCACCACCATCCTGAGCCTCGGCCCAATAAAGGGTGGCAGGAACGTCCCTTCTCCAGCTGATGGACCTGGGGCCAGTCACCGTGGCATCAAAGCCGGTCGGCCTTACCTCATCCAAAGGAATCTCGGCAATGGTCACTGTTTCTGATCCGTCAATGCTCCACGCTTCTACATCATACGGGAAGCGGTACGCTGGGACCAAATAAGAAAACGGACGCTTGATCGCTTCCACCAGGACATATTGCCCATCGGGCGAAACATCCATCGACTTGATCATCGCCGGATCGCCAAGGGGCTTGGTATTTCCTTCCAGGTCAATCACCATCAGTTGGGCGTCCATGAAGTAAGCAAATAGCTGCTCGTCATATTCATTTTCAAGCAAATCCTGGTAGGTTCGGCTGGGAGCTGCATTACCCGAAGTAGCTTGTATGATTGGGCTGGATGGAACCGATGGTTTTTCAGGCATCTCACCCCGTGATGGGTTAATGGCTTTCACCAAAAGAGAATTGTCCGGAAGCCACGTAAAGGCGGTGCCATAGACGTCGTTGATGATTTCGTCGGTTAAGGGCTTGGCGGTCTTGGTGGCTAAGTTAGCTACCCACAAGCTTATCCCTTCATCGCCCACCAGGCCGAATGCCAAATACTGTTCATCATCAGACCAACTGATCCCGCTGATCTTGGCGTCTTCTGGTAAGCCTGTGATAGCGGTTTCCTCGCCTGATTTTACCTCTTTGACCTTGATGCCGCTATACGAAGAGGAGCGGCTGGGGCCATTGGTTTTGGGGTTGATCCGAATACCACCGATGCGTAATTCAGGCTGGGATACTTCTTTGAGGGATTTGTAACCAGGCCTTTCCAAGATGAGCATGATGTCACCCTTCTTGCTGAAATAGACGGAAGGGGTTACAGGGGCATTGACGAGCTCTTGAATGGCTTGGGGAGGGGCTTTGTACCCCGTGTTTTCTTGGGCGGTAGCACTTCCGAAAAGAAAGGCCAAGCCCAATAAGCACATGTAGCGCTTTGGAGTTTGAAAATTCAGGTTCATATTCAGTTCTTTTATCCAACCAAATTACAAAAAAATATGTAGCTCAGGTACTATGTAGCGCAGGAGGTATAGGGTAAAATGATAAACGGTAAAAAAATATAAAAAAAGGGATGTTTCGTCTAGGAAACACCCCTTAATCAATCAGTCAATTTATGTCTTTACATATCGTCTGCACCGACGGAAATCATGGCACATCTAAATCCGATATGGTTTGTAGCAGAATCTTGATGCATAAACCGCCTTGTACCTGGCGATAGCCAATACGCTACATCTCTCCAGCTACCTCCCTTATAAACGCGATAATTATCATCGATCAAGGTAGTCCGGTAGGCTTCTTCCGAATCATTGGTGCCATCTCTTCTCAGCGGATTGAGGTCTTCAAAGTCCTGATAGGAAAGCGGGCGATATACGTCCTCTACCCATTCGTTCATGTTTCCGGACATGTTGTAGAGCCCAAAATCATTGGGCGGATATTCATAGACGTTGGCAGGGATGATGTCACCATCATTGGTGATGCCACCAGCGATACCGGCATAGTCACCGCGTCCTCTTTTAAAGTTGGCAAGAAGGTCACCTTGACGGCCTTTTCGCTTAACATCATAAGGATTTCGGACACCACGGCCATCCCAAGGGTAAATACGGCCATTTTCTTGGTTTTCATCCAAGTATTGCGTGCCAATCATGGCTTTTGCGGCATATTCCCATTCCGCTTCATTGGGAAGCCTGTAGCTTGGCAATACCACTCCTCGCTCAATCAGCAGGTTTTTGCTCATGGTGGAATCCAACCCTTCTTTCTCACGATAAAGCTCGTTTACATAGGCTGTTCTCCACTTGCAGTAGGCATTTGCTTGCTCCCACGTGACTCCGGCCACCGGATAGAAGTTAAAGCCTGGGTGGCGGAAGTAGTACGTAGAATACACGTCATTGTATGAAAGGGCTTCTGTCCAAACGTCTTCTCTTGGTTCCAGTCGATTTACCGAATCCGCACTGGCACGTTTTTTCATGTCAAAGAGAAATTCCTTGTAATCCAAATTGGTTACTTCGGTCTCATCCATGTAAAATGAGGCAATGGTAACGGTTCTTTCTGCATTGTCTCGAAAGGCCATGACATCTTGCTCCTGCGTGCCCAATACGGCTCGTCCTCCTTGGATATATTTTAATTTCGGCCCTTTGGCAGGCTCTTTTAGCTTGACTACGGTAAACTGTGTGGTGTCGTCCAGGTCAAAATTTAATTCTGCACCCGTGGCTGCACTGACTTTTCCCGGGTTTCCGGCAGTCCTTCGCCCGTAGGTAGGCCCGTTATTTTTGGCACATGAGGCCAAAAATGTCATTGACAACATTAAAAATGCTGCCATGATAATAGTTGTATTTTTGTTGCTTTTCACCATGTGAAAGTTGGTTTATTCCTCGCTGATTAATACTGCTAATATATAATCAATAATGACATATAACAATACTTTTACTTTACGTTCATTTTATTAAACTCATCATACGTACCATAAATGAACACTCCATAGCACAAAACAAATAAGGGAATTGAAAAGATAAAAGCAAATTTTAAGCGCTCATTTCACTAAGCCATTGCTTGGCTTTCTCTACGGATTTAATACCACCAATGGTAAGAATTAAACGATTTTTATGTTCTTTTATTTTGCAAAATTTGCCATGACCTTGGATAAATCGAATAATATTTCCGAAAATATCCGATTTGAAATAACTTTCCCGTGTGCTGGGAACGAAGTAGCACTTCATTTGGCCACTTTTGAGCACCAGTTTTTCAAACCCAAGGCCTTCTGCCAGCCATCTTAAGCGTACCGTTTCCATCAGGTCTTCCACCACTGGCGGAATGGGACCAAATCGGTCCGAAACAGCATGGGCAAATTTCGTAAGGGCTTCTTCTGTTTTGATATTGTCTAGCTTGGAGTACAGGTTTAGCCTTTCCGAGATATTGCTGACATAATCTTCAGGGATCAAAAGTTCCATGTCAGTTTCGATCACACAGTCCTGTACCAAGACTTTTACTTTTTCTTTCAGGTCGACTTCAAAGAGGCTGGCAAACTCATTTTCCTTGAGCTCTTGGACGGCTTCGTCCAATATTTTGTGGTACATCTCAAATCCCAAATCGGTGATAAAGCCGCTTTGCTCGGCCCCCAAAAGGTTTCCGGCACCTCGGATATCCAAGTCTCTCATGGCTACTTTAAACCCATCGCCCAAATCGGAAAACTCTTCCAGCGTTTGAAGGCGCTTGCGGGCTTCAGCGGTAAGACCTGACATGGGTGAGGTGAGAAGGTAGCAGTAGGCTTTTTTATTGCTTCTGCCGACCCTTCCCCGCATCTGGTGGAGGTCGCTAAGGCCAAACATGTGTGCCCTGTTGATGATGATGGTGTTGGCATTGGGGATGTCCAGACCTGACTCGATGATGTTGGTGGAGACCAGCACGTCAAATTCCCCTTCGATAAACTTCACCATGATTTTCTCCAATTGCTTGCCGTCCATTTGGCCGTGGGCACCAGCAATTTTGGCATCGGGCACCAGTCGCATGATAAGGTTGGCAATGGAATCAATTTCTCCGACCCGGTTGTGGACAAAGAACACCTGGCCGCCACGCTGGAGCTCCCTGGAGACGGCATCCCGAATGACTTCTTCTTCAAAGGTGTGTATTTCAGTGGTTACGGGCTGCCTGTTTGGTGGAGGAGTGGCGATCACGGATAGGTCCCTGGCGCCCATCAGCGAAAAATGGAGTGTCCTTGGGATGGGGGTGGCCGTCAAGGTCAGTACGTCCACATTGACGCGGAGTTCTTTAAGCTGGTCTTTTACCTTGACGCCAAATTTCTGCTCTTCGTCGATGATCAGCAGTCCGAGATCCTTGAACTGGACATCTTTGTTGACAATTCGGTGGGTGCCGACGAGGATGTCGATTTCACCGGAAGTGACCTGCTTGGTGATTTCTTTGACCTGTTTGGTGGTGCGGAACCGGTTTATATAGTCCACTTTTACGGGGAATCCCTCAAGTCGCTCTTTAAAGGTCCGGTAATGCTGCATGGCCAAGATGGTAGTGGGCACCAATACTGCTACTTGTTTGCGGTCGTTGATGGCTTTGAAAGCTGCTCGGATGGCCACTTCTGTCTTGCCAAACCCTACATCTCCGCAAACCAAGCGGTCCATGGGGTAGGGTTTTTCCATGTCGGCTTTTACATCTCCCGTGGCCACAGCTTGATCCGGAGTGTCCTCGAAGATAAAGGAGCTTTCCAGTTCCACTTGCAAGACACTATCGGGAGCATATTGGTGGCCGGAGGCATTTCTTCGTTTGGCATACAGTGCAATCAAGTCCTTGGCAATGTCCTTGACTTTACGTTTTACCTTTTTCTTTTTGTTCTCCCACTCTGGCGAGCCCAGTTTGGACATGGTGGGAAGGGTGCCTTCTTGACCGGAATACTTGGAGATCTTATGTAAAGAGTGAATGTTGACGTAGAGCAGGTCATCATCCCGAAATATCAGCCTGACCGCCTCTTGGAAATTGTCGTTGACTTCCACTTTTTCCAGCCCGGCAAAGCGCCCCACGCCGTAATCCACGTGAACGACATAATCCCCCGCCTGCAAGGTTTTGAGCTCTTTGAGCGTCAAGGCCTTGGTCTTGCTGGCTTTTTTATGGCTTTTATACCGGTGATATCGCTCAAAAATCTGATGGTCCGTATAGCACGCGATCATGGTAGAATGATCTACGAAGCCTTCTCTGATACTGACAGGGAGTGATTGGATCTTGAGGGTGGGGTCTAGCTCTTGGAAGATGTTTTGTAGCCGTTCCACCTGCTTTTCACTTTCAGAGCAGATGATGTTCAGCAATCCCTTTCGCTCATTGTCCACCAGGTTTTCGACCAATAGGTCAAAGTTTTTATTGAACGATGGTTGGGGCTTGATGTCAAAATCAAAAACCTTGGACGTCGGCAAGTGGTACTGATTGCCAAATTCAATTTTGGTCAGGCGGTCAAGGGATGATAAGAAAGCTGCTCCATCATCAAAGAGGTTTTCCGGTTGGAGCACCAGTTGTTTGCTGCCCGTTTGGTCTACGATTTTGTCAAACTGCTGGCGGGCTTTTTCGAAGGCATTGTCCAGCATGTCCATGGTAAATTGGACATCTTTGATCCACACACAAGTATCTTTTGGTAGGAAATCTGTGAAGGACTGCCGCACTTCCTGCATCAGCTTGGTTTGGACATTGGGGATGATACTGATGTGATCGAGGGATTCCTCGGACAGCTGGCTCTCGGTGTCAAAGGTCCTGATGCTTTCGATCTCTTTTCCAAATAGCTCAATTCGGTAAGGGTATTCATTGGCAAAGGAAAACACATCGATGATGCCCCCGCGGATGGCAAATTGGCCAGGTTCATAGACGAAATCGGTCTTCTCAAAGTCATAGGTGCTCAGCAGCTCTGTGATAAACTCGACATCTACTTTCTCGCCTACCTTGGCCGTAAAAGTGTTCTCCTGAAGGGACTTTTTGTTGATGACTTTTTCGTAAAGTGCCTCTGGATAAGACACGATGATCTCCATTTTGGTATCTGAGGAGAGGACTTTGTTCAGGATCTCCGCACGCATGAGCACATTGGCATTGTCTACTTCCTCATGCTGATAGGGCCGTTTGTAAGAAGAAGGGAAAATGTGCGGGGTGACCCTGTCCAACAGACTGCTGAGATCGCTCGCCAAATAGGCCGCTTCTTCTTTATCGTGCGCAATGATCAGGTGGCTGCTGTGGCGAAGATTGATAAAGGTAGCCAAAAGGACCATGTCCATACTGCCTGAAATCCCCTTGAAAGCAAAGTTGCTGCCAACGGATGATTGGATGGTCTTGGCCACCGTTTTAATATAGGAATCTTGCTCGTAAAGGGTTAGAAATGCGTGCTTTTCCACAATAAATTGTTCTTGTTTAAGAAGATGACAGGTCCTTGGTTATTAATGCCTGAGTGCTATAGCGTAAATAGGCTTATGCATGTTTCGGGTTTAGGACGCAAGTTAAAAAAAAGCTGCTGATTATGGTCTATTTATGATGGCATCCTGGGAATTGTACTGGCGGGTGGTGATCTGCCTATCGTTGCAACCATTACAGGCTAAAATGGGTTGATTAAAAAAAGGTGGGGCATGAGGCTCTTTAGGAATAAAAAATGCAGATGTCCATGAGTTTGACGAAACCCTCCCATGATGAAATGAAAAAGCGTAATTTTCCATCCATGATCAAGAAAGCGGAATCCCTTCACCCGTATCAATTACTGGTTTACTTGGCCATGGTGAGCAGTGGGATCATTTTTCTGTTTTTAGCGGTAGCGTTTGTAGTGACCGCCATAGATAATCCGGTCGTGAATGGGGAGCAGCTTCCTTGGCCATTTTGGGTAAGCACTTTCTTGATAGTGTCAAGCAATTTTTGGACACGGAAATTGGTGCATTCCTTGGAAAATGATCAGCCACTATTCGTGAAACAAACCCTTTGGACGGTATTTTTAGTGGGGTTCATGTTTGTGGGATTCCAAGGCTGGGGCTGGATAGCCCTGACTGAGCAAGGTGTTTTGTTCACTGCCATTCCCAGTGGGAGTTACTTGTACGTCCTTACGGGAATCCATATGCTCCATTTGTTGGGAGCGATGGTGTTTGTGCTGCTGATGATTTATGAAGTAAAGCAGGTGATGGCCAATCCCATCAAAGGGTTGGTCTTTAGGAAAAATCCTTATGTGGACATGAAAGTGAAGCTGTTTGTGCTGTACTGGAAGTTCGTCGAAATCGTGTGGTTGGTGTTGTTTTTATTGTTTGTCTTGGCGCTTTGAAAAATAAAAGCAAGCCTGATCACCCTCTTGCTGTTGGTTGAGGACTTGGGCTTTGACTCTAAATTCTTGGCGTTCTTCAGCGGTGAAAATGGCTGCTTCATTGCTTTGATGGAAGGGGATGTTCCGTCGGTACATTTCACTTCCAGTAAATTGGAAGGCTGTACTATCATAAATGATGCGATCCAAGCGGAGCCCAGTGTCCTCTGTTAGTTTCTTAAGGGACGTTTCGCTATGAATGAATAAATGTCTGGGAGCGTCCAGTTGGACCCAGTCTGTGCCATAAGTTTTCCAAGCTGCTTTTTGGGCCACGGGAATTCTGATGAGCAACTTTCCATTTGGATTAAGCAGTTCTACCGCCCTATCAATTACGGCCTTTGGTTGGTCCATATGCTCGAAAGAGTGATGCATCATGATGCAGTCAAATTTCTCCTCTACCTCATAAATTGATTTTTTAAGTAGCCGAATGTGTTGATTGATCCGTTGGGATTTTTCCATAAATGGATCCATTCCTACCAAATTGGTGTGGCCACAAGGAAAGAGCTCGTACAATAATTGACCGTTGCCACAGCCGAGATCAAGAATGCTGCTATCCAGGGGAAGAGCCAGTTTTTCAAGCCAATCCCCATAATGATAATGCTTGAAAATGTTCATATTGGTAAGGCGGAAGAGCGCATACCGTAACTGTTTTAGGCGTCTGACGGGCCAGCTGGACAGGTTTATTTCCCCTAAAGAATAGTAATCAGCTGGGTAATAGGTGCCCAGATCGTCAGGAAGGGAGGTGAGTTGAATGGCTTGGCAATCGCTGCATTCGAGGTATGTGAATTCGTCACGGGTACCAAACATCATTTCCCGAACGACATGCAGTTTGTTTGCGCGATGGTTTCCGCATAAAGTACAGCTAGCGTCTGAAGGAGTTTCCATTATCAATAGACGTTTTCCCGGTTCAGGCCCATCTCACGGATAGTCCTGAAAACAATTCTCATATCCATCCACATGGTCCAGTTTTGGATATAAAAATAGTCTAACCGCACTCTTGAACGAATTTGATATGGCTTGATGATTTCACCGCGATAGCCCTTTACTTGGGCCAAACCTGTAATACCGGGCTTTATCTTATGCCGGGCATTGTATTTTTCGATTTGGGTTTTGAATGTCTCATTCATCGGAACGGTATGTGGCCTTGGGCCGACGATGGACATATCGCCAATCAAAACATTCAAAAACTGCGGCATTTCGTCCAAAGAGGAACTTCGTAGAAATTTTCCAATGCGGGTGACCCTAGGGTCATTTTTGGTCGCCTGATGGGTGTCCGCATAATCGTTTGGCGTCATCGAGCGGAATTTTAGGCACTTGAAGACACGATTGTTTTCTCCGTTTCTTAACTGAATGAAGAAAATAGGACCTTGGGATTCCAACCTGATCAAGAAACCCACCAATGGAATCATCCAGCTCAATACAAAAATGGTAATGAACAAAGAGAACAAAATATCAAAGGCGCGCTTAAATACCCGGTTAAAGGCATTGTCCAGCGGAATGGCATTTACATTGATGACGAAAAAATCCCCGTACTTGGAGAAGGACAATTTTTTCTCTAATTGAAGGCTGCCCCCTGGGATCACTTTGACCTTAATGTAATGCTCATCTGCGTAATGCACGATTTTTTTGATGGTGGGCAGGTCGAGTCGCTCGTTTATATAAATTAAGTCGAGCTCCATGTTTTTTACTTCAGCAAAAAAATCATTTAAGTTTCCACGTGTTTCCACGCAGGAGCTCATCTCATCGTAATACCCGAGAAAGTTAATCCCAAAATCCTTTCTGGTTTGGAAGACTTTTGCCAGTTTATAACTGGTGCCGCCCTTACCGATGATGACAGCATTTCTATAGTTCCCGCCACGGGATCGGTACTGCTTTAGGGCAATGTGTGTCCCCACCCTGTACAGGCTGAGCAACAGTGCCATGGATGCTGCATCGACCAAAAGGAAAAGCCGACTCAAATGGTAAGCCTGAAATGCTATCCAAAGGACGGATACAATGGAGAAAAACCACAATATCGTCCCAAAGAGCTTTTGTAGGGTAAAGAAATAATCGGTAGTCCTTCCTACTTTGTAATCTTTTCTGAATGCGGCCAGTAATACCCAAATAAGTAAATACAAACCGTATAAAAGCGGGTTCATGTTATTGATAACAACTATTTTACTGACTATCCAATTGGTCAGCAGTAGGGAAAGTGCTATTACCAAAACATCACCAAGGAGAAATAACCAAGGAAAGTATTTGTAAAACCGTCTCGCCATAAAAATTTTTTACTTCACTAAAATTTTGCAACGCTACAGCAATTTAAATACCATTTTCTTTTCGTTGTAAAAAATTGCCAATGCTCTCTTAAAATAGTAGTTATACATTTTTATAATTGTGTGGTAAAATTATGAAAATTTATTTTGTAATCAGCATTAATTATCTGTTAATCTAAATTTTTGATGTTGGATCCATCATCGGCCCACTTCAAGTGGTGGATTAAAACAGTTTTTCCGGTATTCCTTCCAAAAAGGTGATGGTATCAAAATACGATAAGCCTAAATTAAAATATTAAATAATGTTTTTTATATACTTAAAATTGCTTTTGAAATTTATTTTCACTTTTTTTACATGCCTGATATCAAGTATAGTGTCTCCCTCATGGTTTTTCAGTAAACGTGGATTTTATGAAGGCTCATGGGGCAGTTGAAAAAGAAAGGAAGCTATATAACTCACTTTGATGCCTGCTTTAGGTATTGCTTATGTTGACCACATCGTTAGAGTTTGCCATATTTTTGCCCATCGTGTTTTTGTTGTATTGGTTTGTGCTAAAAAACAAACTAAGGCTACAGAATGCGCTTATTTTGGTGGCCAGTTATGTGTTTTACGGTTGGTGGGATTGGCGTTTTTTGATCTTGATAGCGATCAGCAGTCTGGTGGACTTTCTGGTAGGCATTGGCTTGAACCATGCTGCCGAGAAGTCCAAGCGAAATATCCTTTTAGGGATTAGCTTGACGGTGAATTTGGGGATGCTGGGATTTTTTAAGTATTATAATTTTTTTCTCGAAAGCTTTGTAGATGCCTTTACCCTTTTTGGGTATCAGATGGCACCGGGACGTTTGGACATCATTTTGCCGGTTGGGATCAGTTTTTACACTTTACAAACCCTGAGCTATACCATAGACGTTTATGACCGGAAGTTAACGGGAACGAAAGACTTTTTTGCGTTTTTTGCCTATGTGAGCTTCTTTCCACAGTTGGTGGCCGGCCCGATTGAGCGGGCTACGCACTTACTTCCCCAGTTTCAGCAAAAGCGGCACTTTGACGTGGACAGTGCCAGTGACGGCATGCGCCAGATCCTCTGGGGCCTTTTTAAAAAGATCGTAGTAGCGGATAATTTGGCGGTGTATACCTATACCATTTCCATGAATTACCAGGATCATTCGGCCAGTACGCTGTTGATGTGCCTGATCATGTTTTCATTTCAGTTTTACGGGGACTTCTCAGGCTATTCGGATATTGCCATTGGGACGGGCAGGCTCTTTGGGTTCCGGTTGATGAAAAATTTTGACTATCCTATTTTTGCCAGAAGCATCCCGGAGCTGTGGCAAAAATGGCACATATCCTTGTTCAGCTGGTTCAGGGATTATATTATCAAACGCTTAAAAGGATTTAGAAAGTGGCAAGTCGCGCGTAATATCTTGATTATCTTCTTGGTAACAGGTTTTTGGCATGGGGCGGCATGGACGTATATCCTGTGGGGACTGTTACATGCGCTATTGTTCATGCAGTTTATTTTTTGGGGCAGAAAAAAATTCAAGACTCCCGTCGCCGCGGGCAAGGTTTTGCCGAGCTGGGTAGAGCTTGGGCAAATGGTGAAGACGTTTATGTCCTTTACCCTTTTGGCACTATTCTTCTTTATCCAGCCCCTTTCCAGATGTCTGGGCTATTTGGTGGCCTTGGTGGATACCTCAATTGTTAAAGTGCCCTTGCTTCCGGAAAACAGGGCTTTGGCAGGCATCGTGCTGTTACTGGTGGTAGAGTGGATGCAGCGGGAGAAGGAGCATGGATTGGATTTGTCGGGAAGGAGTCTGCCGAAAGCTGTGCGGTGGAGTGTTTATTACGGGTTATTGTTTGCAGTCTTTTATTACGGAGGACAGCCACAGGACTTTTTATATTTCCAATTTTGATGCCTTATGAAGAAGTTTATCCTCCATATTACATGTTTTATCCTACCACTGGCAGTGGTGTTTATTCCCATGGAGCTCTACCTAAGGGACAATAGCTACCAAGCCAAAAGTGATTACCTCACCGCGCACAAGGAGGAAATAGAGACGTTGGTTTTGGGACCCTCGTATGCGTGGAGAGCTATTAATCCCCTGGCCATGGACATGCCGACTGCTTCTTTAGCGCATGAGGCCAGCGCTATCAATACCAATATGATGCTGTTCCGTAAATTTTCCTCCCAGTTACCCCGGTTAAAGTACGTCCTGTTTGACCTGTCCTTAGGGTACATGGAAAATGATAACGACCAACGATGGGAAAGCAATCATCTTTTTAATATTTATTATGACATTCAAAACTATCGGGCCGATGTCAAAAACAGTTTCCTGTTGACAGCCAATTTTAAGTTTTATTTTAAGCTTTTTTGTGGCACCATGAAGGATGATAAAAATGTAGCCCTTTTTAATGAAAGTGGATTTGTTTATGATGTAGCTGATTACAACAACCTGTTTGGAACATATGAGTATGACACCGCCAGACTAAGGGCCTCTGGAGAGCTCTTTAAGCGGCTGACGTATCAAAATTCCATCCATGATGAAAGCTACGTAAAAAACGAGAAGCTCCTGAAGGAAATGGTGAACGAATGCAAGCGCAGGGACATAAAAGTGATCTTCATCGCTCCACCCAAATTTTGTTTAAATAACAAAGCTGCTACGGCAGAAATCATCGAAAGGAGGGATCGGTTTTTGCGGAATTTTGAAGGGGACGAGGAAGTCGAATTTTGGAATTATGAGCACTTGTTGGAGGATAACGCACAGTTTTTTCTGGACAATACCCACCTCAATCCCAAAGGAGCTGAGATTTTTACCGAAGTCCTGAACAAACGATTAAGTGGCCTGCCACTAGAACGGCGACAGGCCCAAATTCCTTAGACTGGCCTATGGTCGCTCGAAAACGGCTTGGACCCCATGGATCACCCCGTTGGTAGCAATTTTATTTAAGTAGTTTTCATCCAAGGCAGCCCCGTTAACAGCGCCCGTTTCGGTGTTCAGTGATATGGATGATCCCTCAAGGCGAGTGGAGAGGACTTGACTGTTTTCAAAATCTTGAGAGAAATGCCTCCCCATGGCCATATGGTAAAGTAGCGTTTCACGAAGTAAGGTTTCATCCACTTCATAGTATCCGGCTACGCCCAGCTTTTCATACCAAGCTTGGAAAGCGGCATTGCTGGGGGCGAATATGGTCAAGGGGGTATTTTCTTCCAGAGAAGGCAGCAACTGGGCATAAATCATCGCAGCCTTGAATTCTGCATAACCATTGCCTTGGGTGTTTTCAGAGACTACTGCCGCAAGGGACTGCTCAGGAGCGGAAATGATGTGGTCAAGGCTATGAATGAGACCATTGCCGCCTTGGATATTGGTCTCCTGCAGTATTCCATTTCCATTAAGCCATATTTCCCCAGCTTGATTGCTAAAATAGAGGGTGTCGCCAGCCAACGTGATGCGTGGTCCTGCTGTCAGCTGTGCACTGTCCAAGGTCTCGTCCAACACAAAATATTTCATAAATTCCTCCAGCCGGGAAAAGCCCAGCCAGGCTTCTTCCGTAAGTTCATTGGCTTGGAAATAGGCTTCAAAAGCCTCATCTGTAGGGGCAAACAAGGTGAATTGTCTCTCCCTGGATTCCAATACTTGATCCAGGCCAGACCGCAGCAGCCCTTTTACGAAGATGTTAAAACCGCGATTTTGGGCCATAAAAGTGACGTTGAGCGCTTGAGGCTCCAACAGGCCTTCCAAAACATGGACAACACCGTTTTTTAACATCACATCTCCAGACAGCATTTTGGTATCGCCATTGATGTCAATCTCGTTTTCATTTTTATTGATCAACCAATAAAACCCAGGTAAAAGGCTTTCTTGGACGGTGCCAATCAGTTGGTCGGAATTGAAAGCCCCGGGGGTAATGTGGTAATCCAACAGTTGCTGCCATTCGTCGTTGGAGAGATCATTTACCGACGTGATATTTTCTGCTGAGAGCGCTTTGTCACTTGGCAAAAGCATGGTGTACGGCCCGAATTGGTCGAGGCTGTCCTTCCATGTGGTCTGTTCGATGGCTTCTGCCATCACGCTGAAATTCGGATCCTGTGAAACAAAGGAGCCGATACTGAGGGCGGTAAAATCAGGCGAGGACTCCTCATCACCGCATGCTCCCATCAGGAAGAGGATACCTGTTGCGAGCACCAGCCGAACACTTAATAATAATGGGTAAAAAGCTCCTTTTGCCATAAAAATTTATTTACCTTTTCTTTTGGAGAACCGCAAAAGCCATGCTTAAGTTTACGCTAGGTTGTTTTGGGGCAAGGCCTTTCGATGCAGTGAATAGTAAAGCACTTTTACAAAAGTACATTAGATGAAAAGAAATTCAGGAATATTTCTTCTAATTTTAGCGATGTTTTGTGCCTGCAAGCAGGAGCAAGAGGGATGCGTGATTTCCGAAGAAGTGAAGGAAGTTCCGCTTGAGCTTACCATAGAGCGCTTGGAGACACCACTGTTTGAGGCCAAAAGTGAGCAGGACATTGCCTTCTTTTTGGAAGAGCACCCTTATTTTTCGAAAATGTACCTGAGGGACGGACTATATCCCAGTCGGGAACAGTTGGTGACCACTTTATATGGTATTCCCAAGGACACCTTGATGCAAGAGCTCTATCAGGAAGTCAAGGAGACCTTCTCTTCCGTGAATCAACTAGAAACGGACTTGCGGAATGCCTTCAAGCACATCAAATATTATTATCCGGACTTTGAAGTGCCTAAAGTATATACATTTGTCAGTGGATTTACCACTGATTTGTACATGGACAGTGAAATGATCGTCATTGGGCTGGATTATTTTCTGCCTGCTGATCACCGCTTCCAGCCTCCAGACCTTCCCAAGTACATGACGGATCGTTACAACAGGGATCATTTGGTGCCCATGATCGTGACGGCGATTTCTTCCCGGTACAACAAGACCGATCTTGAAGATAATTCGCTTTTGGCAGAAATGATTTTTTATGGGAAAGCCTACCATTTTGCCCAAGCGATGCTCCCCTGTACACCTGAGGAGCAGATCATAGGGTATACGCCTGAGGAGCTCGCAGCTTGCTATGCCAACGAGGATTTTATTTGGACGCAATTGATCGAGCAGGAAGCCCTGTACGAAACCAATCCTTTCGAGGTGCGGAAATATACCGGAGAGGCGCCCTTCACCGATGCCATCAGTCCTGATGCTCCGGGGAGAGTGGGCAGGTGGGTCGGCTGGAACATTGTGGATGCCTATGCCGAGGAAAAGAACATTGATCTGGTCAGGTTAATGGGAGAAAAGAATACCCAGAAGATTTTTATGGGCTCCGCATATAAGCCTTAATGATGGGGTTTGGTGTTGGAAGGTTATGAGGTTATAAGGTTTGTGGGGTTGAAGGTTAAGGGTTTTCCGCTCACAGGCCATTCAAGAAGGCGGTAGTGTATGGATGATACTCAGGATACGGCAGGATGGCAAGCGGGAAGACAATGCCTAATTTAAAGGATCATAGCATACCCAAGACGCAAACATGACCATGAAATTGATCCCCAAGGAAACTGCTTTTTTGTTATTGCTGACCATGCTGTTGGTAGCTTGTTCAGAAGAGAAGATAAAAGCATCACATGACTATTTCCCGTTGGATAGCCTGATGACCAAAGACCAAGTGGGGGCATCCAACTTACCCGAGGAAATTGCGCCGGTAAAGGCTCCATTTGCCATGCCGGAGTTTAAAAAGCCCGTTTTCCCAGATTTAACGATCAATATTCGGGAGAAAGGCGCCAAAGAAGGAGAATTGGCCACCCGGGTTATCCAGGAGGCCATCGATGAGGCCAGTGCACAAGGCGGAGGCAAGGTGGTGGTGCCTGCCGGAAAGTGGAAGACCGGCCGGATCAGCCTGAAAAGCAATGTTAATTTCCATTTGGAAGAAGGTGCCGAGCTGTACTTTAGTGGTCAGCTGGAGGATTTCAGGCCAGCGGTCTTTACCCGACATGAAGGGGTAGAGGTCATGTCCCTTGGTGCCTGTATTTATGCATATCAGCAAGAGAATATCGCCATTACCGGAAAAGGCACCTTGTACGGGCCAGAGGAAGGCCCCGTCAAGGAACAGATGATGACAGAGGATGTTACAGAGAAATTTGTGCCCATCGAGAAGCCCGTGGCAGAGCGTGTTTATGAAGGCTATGATGGAGCATCCATTTTCCTGCCCATGTTCATTTCTCCGACAGACTGCAAGGATGTTTATATCGAAGGCGTGACGTTGGAGCGCACGGCATTTTGGAATATCGTCCCGGTATATTGTGATGGAGTGATCATCCGTGGAGTGACGGTCAATTCAGTGGGGATTCCCCGAGGGGACGGCATTGACATCGAGTCATCCAGGAATGTCTTGATTGAGTATTCTACGCTGAACAATGGCGATGATTGCTTCACCATGAAAGCCGGCCGCGGTAAGGACGGGATCCGTGTCAACAAACCGACCGAGAATGTGGTGGTCCGATACTGTTTAGCAAAAGAAGGACACGGCGGCATTACGATAGGCAGTGAGACGGCCGGAAAAATCAATAACCTCTATATCCACGACTGTGTCTTTGACAATACAGGTGTGGGCATACGCTTCAAGACCCGCCGGCCCAGGGGCGGTGGAGGCCAAAACCTATACTATGAAAGGCTCAGGATGAATCTTCGTCAGACGGCATTCCGCTGGGACATGTTAGGGCAGGAGCTGTATGTGGGGGACTTGGCCAAGCGGAAGCCTCCTAGAGCGGTGAATGACCTTACCCCTAAATTTAAGGACATTACCATTAAGGACATTTTAGTAGAAACCGCAAGTACCTTTGTCAATATCAACGGCATCCCTGAGTCACCACTCGAAAACCTGCACATGGAGAATGTAGTGGTCAAAGACAGCAGGCGGTTTTTTAACGCTGATGATGCCAAAAACCTTACCTTTAAGCATGTGGAGGTGACCAGTCAGGACTCTCTGATGAAATTTTTGGATACCAGGGGTGTGTTGTTTGAGGATGTTGTTTTCCACGTACCTGGCGGAGAGATTGTCACCCAAATAAAAGGAGACTTGACCGACAGCATCAAGTTTGTGGATACCCAGCCGGAAAAACCGGCAGCATGGGAAAAACCCGTTTACGTAAACAAGTAAAAGATATGTTCAGGTATTTGTATCTCGCTTTAGCGTTGACATGGAGTGCCAGCACCATGGCCCAAACGCAGGATGAGGAGCACTTGTCTTGGCGGGCCGCCCAGCGTCAGGATCAGGAATGGTTTGACAGTAAAGAAGCCCAGCGGATTGCGGATAATGTATTGCTTTACCAACATGAAAATGGAGGTTGGTACAAGAATATCGACATGGCCTCGAAGCTCAGCAAGGATGAGAAAGAAAAGCTGCTCGAGGAAAAAAATAAAGATTTAGGCACTACCATTGATAATGGGGCGACCATCTCCCAACTGGAATATTTGGCAAAGGTGTACGCCGCCACACAAGAAGAAAGGTATAAAATCGCTTTTCTAAGCGGTATCGATTACCTCCTTGAGGCCCAATATGAAAACGGGGGCTGGCCACAGTATTACCCTGTTCGAAAAGGGTATTACCAGCACATTACCTATAACGACAATGCCATGATCGGAGTGATGCGCTTGCTCCGGAAGGTAGCTGAAGGGGAAATGCCTTACGACTTTGTGGGTACCAAAAGGAAGAAAGCCGCAAAGGTTGCTTTGGATAAAGGTCTTGAAGTCATTTTGGCCACTCAGGTAAAGATCAATGGCCAGCTTACGATCTGGTGCGCCCAGCATGATGAGGTCAGCCTGGCTCCTGCTAAGGCCCGGGCTTATGAGCTGCCCTCTCTCAGTGGATCGGAGAGTGTCAATATCGTCCGTTACCTGATGCATTTGCCGGATCCAACCCCTGAAGTGGTCACCGCTGTCGAAAGCGCCATAGCGTGGTTTGAAAATCATAAAATCAAGGATAAAGCTGTCCAAAGGATCAAGGATCCAAGCTTAGCAAAGGGCTATGACCTTGTGGTGGTGGACCAGCCGGGGGCGTCGCCGCTTTGGGCACGTTTTTATGATCTGGATACCCAGCAGCCGTTCTATGTCGGTCGGGATGGTATCAAGCGGACACAGCTTAAGGATATCGAATATGAACGACGTGTCGGGTACAGCTATTTGGGCAATTATGCCGAAGGCTTACTTGAAAAGGAGTACCCTCGGTGGAAGCAGGGGCTATAAGTCCCCGCTACTATTAGTAGGCTTTTCTAAAGTTGACGCCTTGGCGATTCCGATGCCTTAAGGGCACACATGTTGATCCCTCCCCTTGGCGCGTGATGGCGTATTTTGGATTTAGGAGACCGCCCCAGCTCCGGTAGCTGTGGGCTTGATTTTTTGCTCAAAAAACCATTTAATTTTATGATTTCTGGAAAAAATTGGATTTAAGCGGATGCATCCTTATGGCAGCAGGTAAGTACAGGGAGGTTTTTTATCGAGGGGAAATAACTTTGTATAAGCTACAAAAACCCAATGAACTGTAGTTCTTTCAATGATGATTAGTCTTGCGGCTTGATCTGAAGTGTAGGATGGGTCAGAAGAGACCATGCTGAATCAAAACCCAGAAGCAATGAATTATGAAGGACTAAACGATACGCAATTATGGAAGCTGATTTCGGCGGATGACAGGAAGGCTTTTGGCTATTCGTTTACCCTGTATTCCAAAGATTTGTTTCGGTACGGGCAGAAGTTTACCGGTGCCCGCCAAGTAGTGGAGGACAGCATCCAAGATGTGTTTTTGGACCTTTGGCATAAGCGTAAGACGACGAATATAGAACAGTCCATAAAGTTTTACCTGTTTACGGCTTTCAGGAGGGAAATCATCCGGAAGCTTTCGAAGCTGCGTCAGCAGGAGCCCATGGATTATTTTGCCCCTGAGCAGCTGCTTGAGGCTTCCCATATGGAAGGGATTATCCTACAACAAGGAAAAAATGAATCCAATCAACAACTATACAAGGCCATCAGGAATTTGTCCGAGCGGCAGCGGGAAGCGGTGTACCTTCGTTTCTTTGCCAATCTAAATTATAAGGAAATTTCCGGAATGATGGGGATAAGCGTTGAAGCACTGTACAACCTGATTTTCAAATCCATCAAAATACTTAAAGAATCCCTAAGAGAAAGTGTGCAATACCAAACAAAATAGCTTGTTATTTTTTGATTTTAAAGGCTATTGCATTGCATAATTATTAACATAAAGTCGAAAGTTTTGTGTTTAGTGTAAAAATCAAACTTTTGTCTGTTGTTGGTGATGAGATTTTGATGAAACGATCCCCTTATCATTAAAAGGCAAAAGATTTTGGACAAGTCATTTCGACATATAGCAGATTTCCTAGAAGATGATTCCTTTCGGACTTGGGTGCTCGGCAAAGGGAACATGAGAAGCTTGTACTGGGAAAATTGGCTCAATGCCCACCCTGGCCAAGCGGATCTTTTGTATCAGGCCAAGGAAATCCTACTGGCTTTGGAAAAGGAAAATGAGGAAGAAGAGAAGTGGCAAGAGGCTGACCAGATCAGGCTCCTGAACAATCTTTATGCTTCCATTGATAAGGCGGAAAGTAAGCCCTTGAAAGGCAAAGTCAGGGAGCATTACGCCGTCAGGGGCTCCCAGTTTACGTGGTTGAAGGTATCGGTAATCCTTTTGGTGATGGTGGTCAGTGCCGTTTTGCTCAACGAGTTGGCCGTGACACAGCAGGATGGTGAGACAGGTCAAGAGGAAGTATCTTGGGTTGTGCGAACAGCCGCTGCGGGGGAGAAGAAAAAGGTGATCCTGCCCGATGGAAGCAAGGTGATCCTGAATGCAGCAAGTGAACTCCGGTATCGAGCTGATTTTGGCACCACGCACCGGGATCTAAGCCTTTCGGGTGAATCCTATTTTGAGGTAGAAAAGGACACGTTATTGCCGTTTAGGGTGTACAGCGGCGCGCTGGTGACCGAGGCCTTGGGGACGGCATTTAATATTTCTGCATTTGAAGGAGAAGCAGCGAAGGTAAAACTGGTAGAGGGAAAAGTAAAGGTGGAGCTGACGCCAAAGGACGACACAGAAGCGGACAGGATTTACTTGGATCCAGGCGAGCAGGCAGTAGCCACTTCCGAGGCCTTCGCCAAGGGGAAGTTTGATCCAAAGACCGCGCTGCTCTGGACAGCGGGAACATTGTATTTTGACGACCAGCCACTGACCAAGGTCATAAAAGCCCTGGAAAGGTGGTACGGTGTAACGATAAAGACGGAAGGGCAAAAGCCTTCAGCACAACGGGTCTCGGGGGAATTTCACCGGGATAATCTGGAAAATGTACTTCAGAGCATTTCTTATTCGTTTGATTTTGATTTTAACATTGATCACAAAGAAGTAACCATTCAATTTAAATAGCATTAGTCAGTATGATAACATAACCCGAAACAACAATTATTCCCAATGAAAAGCTGAAGGTTGGGGTGTCACAAGCCCGATTTACAGCATTAACAATTAACCTAAATACCAATGATTATGAAGAAAAAGTTATACAGCCTTTACAGCCTGGGCAGGTTTTGCCTGGTAGGGTTGGTATTACAGGTGTTCTTGATCAGCACCTTGCATGCGGAGGGGTATGCAAACCAAGACCCAAAAGACCTAAACGAAATAATGGTGAGCCTGGAAGCAAACAATGCCTCCATGGAGGATGTGCTGGCCACGCTCAAATCAAAAACGGATTTTTCGTTTGTTTATAACAAAGGAATGGTCAGTAAGCTGGAGCCGGTGAATATGCACGTGACCAATGAAAGCTTGGAGCAGGTGCTTTTACAGTTGGCTACTTCCCATAAGCTTTCCTTTCAGCAAGTAAATGACCGCATCAGTGTAAAAGCTGCTGAAACTCCTGCAGCGGAAGTCACCCGTGCGGCAGCAAGAGTGACCATCACCGGTACTGTGACCGACGAAGAAGGTGGTTCCCTTCCTGGAGCGACCGTTTCGGTAGTAGGAACTTCTAGAGGAACGGTAACGGATGCGGACGGTAAGTATTCGATAGATGTAGATGAAGGCGAAACACTGCAGTTTAGCTTTATAGGTTTTGAAAAGCAGCAGGTAGTTGTAGGTAAGCAATCGGTAATAAACATCACCTTGGAACTAGATGACAATTCATTAGAGGAAGTAGTAGTGACAGGTTATGGAGAGGTGAAAAAAGAACATCTTACTGGTGCAGTAGAGACGATCGATCCAGAGGAGTTCCAAGATCTACCTACAGGCAACTTAAGTGCTGCTCTTGCAGGCAGGGTATTAGGTGTAGGAGTAAGTGGAGGAAATACCCGTCCTGGTACTGCCGCTTCGCTGACCATTCGAAATCCTCAGTCTTTTTCAAAAGATGGGGGAAATAACTCTCCCTTGTACGTAATTGATGGGGTGATTCAGATTGCTGCTGATGGTAGTAATGACAATGTTAGATTTAACAATTTGGATCCGGCTGAGATTGAAAGTATCTCCTTCCTGAAAGATGCTTCAGCAGCCATTTATGGCTCTAGGGGTGCTAATGGTGCGGTGATCGTCACTACCAAGAGAGGCCGAGATGGCAAGCCAAGATTTAGCTATAGTGGCTCCTATGGGGTAAACGATGAAGCTTATCGGACTAAGATGCTTAGTGCGTATGATTTTGGGATGTATTATAACATCATGAATGGCCCTAATGGATCAGGGGAATATGCTGATAGTGAACCAGAAAATTACGTCTTTTCACAGGATGAAATAGATCATTTTAGAACAATTAATTACGATTGGTTGGAGCAAGCATGGTCTCCCGCTTCTAATATGAGGCATAATCTTAATGTAAGTGGAGGGACAGACAAGGCGAATTATTTTGCAAGTGCCTCCTATTTTACCCAAGATGGAAATTTAAGCACATTGGATTATGATCGATGGAATTTTCGGGCTGGAGCAGATATTGAAGTTGCTGATGGGTTGAAAGCTGGTTTACAGGTTGCTGGATATTATTCAGATAAAACTAAGACGTTCAATAAGATAGGTGGTGAAAATGATGAAAATGATTATAAAAATCTTTTGTTGACGCCACGCTATATCCCACCGTATGTCAATGGTTTCCCAGTGGACTTACCTGATGGTGGAACTGGAGATTATCATTTTTTCGAAATTCAGGAGTTGGATAACCTGGCTACTGATACTGATATGAACATGAGTGTAAACTTATTTGCTGAGTATGAGATGCCGTTCTTGGAAGGCCTTAAGGCTAGGATCTCATACGGCAGGAATATGGGGAGTAGTAGAGGGACTCAAGTAGGAACTCGCTACAGGTTGTATCAGTTTGAAGGCTTAGGAGAGTATGGTCATATCTATGATGGAGCAGAAGTTTCTGGAAGTAGGGAATATAAAAACGGAGACCGTCTCTATTATTCAAATGATAACTTTATTTCTACCCAAACCAATTTCACGGTTAATTACGCTAATGATTTTGGTCAACATTCTGTTAGTGCGTTGTTCAGTATAGAACGTGCTGAGGCAGAGAATTCCAATGAGTGGGTAAGAAAAGAAGAACCTGCCAGCTTTACCAATGGGCAGTTTAGTTCAGCATTTGGTGAAATCGATGGTTGGACCAGAGGATCTGAA
Organism: Echinicola vietnamensis DSM 17526; assembly: GCF_000325705.1. Taxonomy (NCBI): domain Bacteria; kingdom Pseudomonadati; phylum Bacteroidota; class Cytophagia; order Cytophagales; family Cyclobacteriaceae; genus Echinicola; species Echinicola vietnamensis. The sequence continues at coordinate 1,531,876 of NC_019904.1, forward strand.
TCAGGATCTCTAGGCTATATTGGCCGGGTAAATTACAGTTTTGCCAATAAATATTTGGCAGAGTTCTTATTCCGATCAGATGCATCCACCAAATTTGCACCGGAAAACTATTGGGGTAAATTTTATTCATTGTCAGCAGGTTGGATTATTTCCAATGAGGACTTTTTTACCGCTTCGTGGATAGATTTCTTAAAGTTTAGGTATTCTGCCGGTTTACTTGGAAAAGATGATACCAAAGCCTGGCAGTGGAGACAGCGATATACCTTCCAAAATGGTAAGGGAGCCGTGTTTGGTGGTGATAATGATGCAGGAATCGGTATGAAGATGGAGTCTTCCCCTAACAGAGATGCTACATGGAGCGATGATTTTAAAAATAACTTTGGGATTGACGCCAGGTTCCTTAACAGCCGATTGTCCGCCACGGTAGAAGCATTTTATAACAAAGGTACCAACCTTTTGATGGAAAGGACTGGTAATGTACCAGTAACAGTCGGTGGAACAGTGGCTGCTGAAAATTTCGGTGAAATTGATTTCTTTGGGTATGAACTATCTGTAGGATGGAATGATCAAGTGGGAGATTTCCGTTACGGGATAGACGGTCGATTCTCTTGGTATGACAATAAAGTTAAAGTCAGCAACTTTAATGAAATTGATATTTTATATCCCTGGAATGCCCAGCCTAACGCTTCTACGGATAGAGGGGTTTGGGGAATGGATTACTTGGGTATGTTTAAAAGCCAAGAGGATATAGATGCTTACGTAGAGCAATATGACATTACACAAGTATTTGGCACTGTAGTAGATGAGCTTAAACCAGGAATGCTTTACTATCGCGATGTAAGGGGGCAATTGCAATCAGATGGGACGTTTGCAGAACCTGATGGGATAATTGACGAAAATGACCAAGTCCAATTGGCTAAAAGGGAATCTAATCATTATGGATATGGCATGACTATCAAGTTGGGATATAAGCAGTTCAGCTTGAATGCGGTGATCGCGGGTTCATTTGGTGGATGGTCTGAGTATGATGCAAGAAATGCGATGGAGCAAGAGATTCCAGATTCTTACGAAAGTGTTCCTGCATTTTGGGGAGATATATACGATCCCGAGTTAAACCCAACGGGGAAATTTCCCAATCCATATTGGGAAGACATAAGTCTTAACCCAAGGTCAGAGTTTTGGAGGGTTAGTGGGTTCAGGATGGCCATGCGAAATGTGGATGTAAGTTATAGGCTTCCAAAGCACGTGGCCGATAAGCTTAAGATCAGTAGCGCGAGGATATATTTCAATATACTGAACCCCGTTAATTTTTATAACCCATTCAGTTATAAAAGCTCTGTCGGAGGGTCATGGGATAATTATCCAGTCTTAAGAACCTACTCTTTGGGCTTAAATCTTTCCCTTTAATTTTATTAACAACCCAAAATTTTAAGAGCAATGAAGAAAATTAATTATATATGGAGCTTTGCACTAAGTATAATGGTGTTGGCCAGTTGCAATGATGACTTCTTAGAGGAAAAGCAAGATTTGACCGGAGTAAATGAAGAGGTTTTTCAAGATCCTCACATGGCTCAAGCGTACGTAGATTATGTTTACTATTTGTTTTCACCAGGAGATAATGGAAGAAACTTAATCTGGGATTTGTTTGGAGGATTCGAATTTTCAAAAAACACCGATGAGATGCCAGGCCGAAGTGCATTAAATCAAGAGTATTCCCAAATTTCCTTTACCGAGGATCATGCATTGGAGTATTTTGGTGAGCGAATGGGTACTAGTATAAGGAATAACACGTGGACCCGTATGAAGGAGATCAATCTTTTCTTGTCAGAAATCGATAAGCATGGGCTTCCTGAGGAATTGAGAAATGAGTTAAAGGGACAAATGTATTTTTGGAGAGCTTGGCAGTATTTTGATTTGGTTAAGCTGTATGGAGGTGTTCCATTAGTATTAGAACCTCAAAACCCCATCATAGCAGATGCCACAGAAACCCAAGTACCCAGAAGTACCACCAAAGCTTGTATCGACCAGATTGTGGCTGATTTGGACATGGCAATGGAGTTATTGCCTGGCAGATGGACAGGAGATGATTGGGGGAGAATCACCAGTGGAGCAGCAGCTGCCCTTAAAAGTCGCGTATTGGTAACTTGGGCAAGTCCTCTATTTAATAGGGATGAGGATCCTTCTAGGTGGCAGGCGGCGTATGAGGCTTCCATAGAGGCTAGAAATATTCTTGAAGGAAATGGCTTTGGACTTTATAAAAAGGGAAATCTCGAGAATGGAGAAGCTTGGGGTAAAATGTGGTTTGAAGAGGTGGATAATCCTGAAGCAGTGATGATCTATGGGTTTAATGATACTTCATCTGATCAAATTAAAAAAAATAATGGATGGGAAAAAGCTTGCCGTCCCCGAAACCTAGGGGGTGACGGCAGAATGGAGCCCACTATACAACTGGTTAATTCTTTCCCTATGGCAGATGGTCGTCCGATCAATGAGTCACCAAACTATGAATATGATCTCAATCATTTCTATCGTAATAGGGACCCTAGGTTTTACCATACCTTTGCTTTCAATGGGGCCTTATGGCCTTATGATGAAGATGGTGACTATAGACATTGGAGCTATAGGTGGTATAATTCTGAAGGTGATGAAACACCAAATAAAACCACAGAAACTAATGGAGCAAACTCCAGTGGTATATATATGAAGAAGTCTACCAATCCAAATGCTTCAAGTGCTGATAATTTTGCATTCAGTGGAACTGATATTATGGAGATTCGTTTTGCAGAAGTAGTCTTGAATATTGCTGAATCTGCTATTGGGATTGGTAATATTCAGGAGGGTTTAGATGCTATCATGGAAGTAAGGGAGCGTGCAGGAGTTGAAAACCTTGATGGGACCTTTGGGCTTGGATCAGGCTTAAGCAAAGATCAAGCTTTTGCAAAAGTTATTGAAGAACGAAAAGTAGAATTTGCGTTTGAAGGTCGTAGATTTTGGGACTTGAGAAGATGGCTATTGATGGACGATGAATATGGATATACTCAGCGTTTTGGGTTTGAACCAATAGATGGCATGAGGCGAATGGGAATTTACGTGGTGGTCAAGGACCAAGCGGGTAATCCTTATACCGGAGGTGAGGATCCTATGATTGCAGATGCAGATGGCAACGCCCCAATCATAGATCGTGCCCCTGAGGAGTATCCTGATGGTATCGAAACAGAGGAAGAGTATTTGGATTATCTTTATGACAATTTCTATGAAGTTCAAATCAAAGATGATCTTGATCCGACCAACAACAATTGGGAGTTTCACTGGTATCCTGAGTATTATTTCATTGGCCTTAATGAGGATGTACTGACCTCTTCTCCATACTTAGAGCAAACTGTTGGGTGGAATAGTTTTAGTGGTGAGGGCACTTTCAATCCCCTGGCAGAATAAGGATTAAAATGGTTTAATGATAATAAAGCCTTCCTGAGCCGTTCACGCGGTTGTCAGGGAGGTTTTTTTGGTTAGCACCAAGAGCAAAGAATAATGTAGCAAGTAGCAAGACTTAAGTATCAAGTAGGAGATAGAAGGTATGAAGGATAAAGACTTTTGCATCTATTATGTCATTCCGATGAAAGGAGGAATCTCTTACGAAATAACTGAAAAGATCCTTCCTAACGCCAGGGTGATAAACGGTTGAAACCGTTTCACACCTAAGGAATAAGTGCTTGCAAAAGTGTGGACAAAATTCGGAACGAGGCAACCGGAAAGGCCTTATGGCCATTTCGGTTGCCTCATCAGCATAATACCCCAATTGAGCAGGATATTTTCCCGCTTGGTCAGCAAACAGGTTTAGATTGGAGAAAAACCCCTTAGCTTGGAAATTGAACAGAACAATCCAAAATATCATACCTATAAAATGAAAAAAGAGATCTTATCACTCACCTTATCGATATTGGCTATATCTGCGGCCTTTGCACAATATCCAAAAGTGCCGGCAGAGGCAAGGGTCAAGTCGGATTCCATCATGACGGCCAGTCAAAAGCTGAGCGATGAAGCTTGGGAAGCCGCTTGGCCGACTGTCCTTGCTGAAATGGAAGCAGGCAAGCCTTATGTTCCTTGGGCTTTTCGGCCTACAGACCTTCCTCAGGCAGATATTCCAGCTTTCCCAGGTGCCGAAGGTGGTGGAATGTACAGTTTTGGTGGTCGTGGCGGTCAAGTGATAACGGTCACGAGTTTGGAGGACAGGGGCCCCGGTACGCTTCGGGAAGCCTGCGAAACAGGTGGAGCCAGGATCATTGTTTTCAATGTGGCCGGCATTATCAAACTGAAATCGCCCTTGATCATCCGCGCACCCTATGTCACCATAGCGGGACAAACTGCTCCGGGAGATGGCGTATGCGTGGCCGGGGAAACCGTTTGGATCGATACCCATGACGTGGTGATCCGCCATATGCGTTTCCGTAGAGGAGAGACATTTGTCGGGAGAAGGGATGATGCCATCGGCGGCAATCCAGTGGGCAATATCATGATCGACCACGTATCTGCCAGTTGGGGCTTGGATGAAAACATGTCGATGTATCGTCACATGTACAGCCCCGGTGGAGACTACAAAGATGTAAAACGCGGAACAGTCAACATCACCATCCAAAACAGCATCTTCTCCGAAGCGCTGGACACGTATAATCATTCCCTTGGAAGTACGCTGGGAGGAGAAAATTGCTCCTTTATGCGTAATCTCTGGGCCAATAATGCCGGCAGAAATCCGTCTATTGGCTGGAACGGCATCTTTAATTTTGTAAACAATGTGGTGTTCAACTGGAGCCATAGGACCACGGATGGTGGTGATTATATGGCCAAGTACAATATCATCAACAACTACTACAAGCCGGGGCCGGTAACACCTGATGGCGAAACCATTTCCCATCGGATCTTGCGTCCAGACGCGGTGTTGTCCAGATTGGACACATTGGTATGGGGCAGGGCCCATATCACTGGAAACATCGTGGAAGGAAATCCAAAAGTGACCGCCGACAATTGGGAGGGGGGTGTACAGCTCAATGGCAAAAAAGGCGGCGAGATGAGCTTGGAAGAAGCTAAGATTTATTTTCCCCGCATCAAATCCAACAGCCCTTTCCCAATGCCCAAAATGAGCATAATGCCTGCTGATGAAGCATATGAGCATGTAATGGCCAATGCTGGAGCGACACTTCCACGACGAGATCCTGTAGATGAAAGGGTCATCAGGACGGTCAAAACAGGAAAGCCTGAATATGTGAAAGGATTGAATCCTGATGATTTTTACCAGTTTGAGCACCGAAGATTGCCAAGAGATGCGTATAAAATGGGCATCATCACGGATATCGCTCAAGTGGGTGGTTATCCAGCATATCATGGCACGCCTTATCTTGATACAGATGGTGATGGCATGCCGGATCGCTATGAGCAGAAGGTGGGCTTGGATCCAAACGACCCTTCCGATGCCACAGCCGATATGAACGGAGATGGCTACACCAATATTGAGATGTATATCAATGGAATCGATCCGGATGAAAAAGTGGATTGGACGGAGCTGGACAATAACCACGATACGTTGGAGCAGGGGGACATAAATTAAGCCTGTACTCAAGAGGAATACGTCGTAAAGACTTTTAAGGAAGAATTTCTTTGAATTCTTTGCGACGTATTTTTTTCTTTGCGCGAGATCGTTTATTCATTCGTCTATTGGACCTTGTATTCTTTTCAGGCCAATTCTGCACTTAAATCAGGTTACTAACTATACTCCAACCGCTGCTATTTTCGGGGGAAATCCCTACCTTTGAATAAAAATAACAAAGGATGGCAAACGATATTATTTACTCCAAAGATGCTCCTGCACCGATCGGGCCTTACAGTCAGGCGGTCAAGGCGGGGAATACACTTTTTATTTCTGGTCAGATCGCCTTGGACGCCGAAACCGGGGAGCTGATCAATGAAAACATCACCGAAGAGACCCATGCGGTGATGAAAAATCTGGATGCGATTTTGTCGGCAGCAGGCTATAGTTTTGGAGATGTGGTAAAATGTTCTATTTTTATTAAAAACATGGATGATTTCGGTACCATAAACGAAGCTTATGGTCAATATTTTCCATCAAACCCTCCTGCAAGGGAAACCGTGGAAGTAAGCAAATTACCAAAAAATGTACAGGTAGAAATTTCGTGTATCGCCGTAAAGGCATAACCCACCTGTGGAGGTAGGAAGGAATGATCAAGTACTTGCCCCATCATAGTGAAGTGTTGGTTTCTTCGATGCATTGTGAAGATGTTATTTCACGCTTAGATCAGGTTACCCGGGATGTGGATTATCTGAGCCATACCTTGAGCCGAAAGGGAGAAGAACATCTTTTCAATGGGAAGGTTAATGAAGATAGTTTTCGACTTTCCATGGTAGTGAAAAGAGCCGATAGCTTTTTGCCTTTGATCAAAGGTCATATTGAGTCTACGCATGCAGGATGTATCATCTTTTTGGATTACCAGTTGTTTCCGGGTTCTACCTTTTTCATGGTTTTTTGGTCCATAGTGACCTTGGCGTTGGCCATTTTTTTTCTGTTTATTCAAGAAGAACCGGTCTTTAGCCTGATCAGCTTTGGCGTGGGTGTGGGCAATATAATGTTTGCGTGGTCACACTTTAAGCGTAAGGTCAAGCAAACCCAGCATATTTTCCATAGAATGCTCAGTTTGCAGAAGAATAGATGATGTTGGGCCAATCAAACAAAGTTGGAGACGGCCTGTTTTTATAATGATCGCACCACGGATACCAAAAAATGGGATCAATCAGAAAAACTGGGGTAAAGGCTGGCCGGATGGAGGTAATGATGAATGATTGACGTTTCTATCCCCAACGCTCCATAAAGGAACTTTCGATTGCTCCTTCATCAAGACGCATGGCAGGTGTCACCGGTACTTCCTTGTCCTTTTTTCACCTGCAGGAAAAAAGTGACAACGTCAAAGAGAGAAATTCCCCCTAAAGAGGAGTTTTTCTCCACTCCCCAATCCTTAGGCCTGGTCGGAAATCCCTCGCCCCCCAGAAATATGGCTTGATCCAAAAAATGCCAGAAAGTCCATCATCATAAATGTGTTTCTAATGGGGTATCCTTGACCCAAAAAATCACCTTGGTCTGCACTTTTTTATTTAAACGATTAATTGCGGCATAAAATCCCATTACACTTATGGTTTTTGCCCCTCAGGTCGTAATTTAGGGGTGCTGTTGGCGAGGCCTTTACCCGAAATGCCATGGGCCAATTTGTGACTAAAATTAATAGATAACAGATGAAATATAGAGTAGAAAAAGACACCATGGGGCCAGTGGAAGTCCCTGCGGACAAGTACTGGGGTGCCCAAACCCAACGATCCATCAATAACTTCAAGATTGGTGGTGAGCGTAACCGAATGCCATTGGAAATCACCCATGCTTTTGCCATACTTAAAAAGTCAGCGGCCCTGACCAATGCTGAGCTGGGAGTATTGCCACAGGAAAAGGCAGATGCCATTGCCAAAGTGTGCGATGAGATTGTGGAGGGTAAATTGGACGATCAGTTTCCGTTGGTCATCTGGCAAACCGGTTCTGGCACCCAGTCCAATATGAATGCCAATGAGGTGATCGCCTACAGAGGCCATGTCCTGGGCGGTGGGAGCTTGGAAGATGAGCAAAAAACCATCCACCCCAATGACGATGTGAACAAGTCGCAGTCTTCCAATGACACCTTTCCTACTGCCATGCACATTGCAGCCTATAAAATGGTGGTAGAGACGACGATCCCTGGTGTGGAGAAGCTAAGGGATACCTTGAAGGATAAGTCAGACCAGTTTATGGATGTGGTCAAAATTGGCAGGACCCACTTTATGGATGCGACCCCTTTGACCTTGGGGCAGGAGTTTTCCGGCTACGTGGCACAACTGAATCACGGCCTCAGAGCATTGAAGAATACCTTGGAGCACCTTTCTGAACTGGCCTTGGGCGGTACTGCTGTAGGTACCGGGCTGAACACCCCGAAAGGCTATGCCGAATTGGTCGCTAAGAAGATTGCTGAATTTTCCGGCCATCCATTTGTGACGGCTCCTAATAAATTTGAGTCCTTGGCTGCCCATGATGCCATCGTGGAGACCCATGGTGCATTGAAGCAATTGGCGGTCAGTTTGATGAAAATTGCCAACGACATCAGGATGCTTTCATCAGGTCCCCGGTCTGGAATTGGCGAGATCCTGATTCCTGAAAATGAGCCCGGTTCTTCCATAATGCCCGGTAAAGTGAACCCTACTCAGGCAGAAGCCATGACCATGGTCTGCGCCCAAGTAATCGGGAATGACACCGCCGTGTCTGTTGGAGGATCCAATGGTCATTTTGAGCTGAACGTCTTCAAGCCCATGATGATTCACAACCTGCTCACTTCTGCCAGGTTGTTGGGAGATGCATGCGTATCTTTCCATGACAACTGCGTCATCGGTATTGAGCCAAACAGGCCGTTTATCAAGAAGCACTTGGAGAATTCCTTGATGCTGGTAACCGCATTGAATACCCATATCGGATATGAAAATGCCGCTGCAATCGCCAAAAAGGCCCATAAAGAGGGTACTAGTCTAAGAGAAGCTGCCATCGACCTAGAATTGCTGACCAGTGAGCAATTTGATGAATGGGTAAAACCTGAAGATATGATTGGCGGGTTAAAATAACATGGTCTTGGTGAGCGATTTTCCTCTCCGAAGGGGATAGTGCCAACTTTATTTTATCCAAATTTTAAAAGGGGAAGTATATTTCGTATTTTACATGAAATATGCTTCCCTTTTTTTATCACTAAAGAAAATCATTGACAAATATGGTTTCAAATTACCTTTTGAGAAGTGGTCTGGTGCTGGGATTATTCCTTGCATTGTCGGTTACTGCCCAATCACAGCAATTGTCCAAGGCCAAAAAGAAAGCCCTGAAGAAGGAGCTTAGAAAGATGAGTCCTGAAGAATACTGGGAGCTTATCAATCAGCAACAAGAGCAAAAGGTGGAGATCCTTACATTAGAAAAGGAAAATGAATCCTTGAGAGCACAGCTTGCAGAGCAGGGCGAAGACTTGGAAATGGAGCAAAGTAAGCATGAATACCTTGAAGGGGAAAACGTAACCATGGCCAATCAGGAGGCAAGTAATAGGGCGTCAACCAAGCCAGATGTCAATACCAAATGGGGTGAAGGAGTGGTCTTCAGGGTGCAGATAGGAGCACTTACGAAGGAAGAGTATGAAAAGGAGATCCCCTCCGGCTTTAGTTTGGATGTGGAACATAAGGGAGACCTGAAGCGTATGGTAGTGGGCTATTACAGGGATTACGACGAGGCGGATTCCTTCAAAAAGCTCATGAGGAAGTTAGGCATCCGTACCGCTTGGATAGTGCCCTATAAGGATGGGAATCGTGTGCCTTTGAAAGAGGTATTGGGCGAAGTGGTCGATTGATTTCAGGGAATGGTATAGCCTATTTTTTCCAGCTCAGCGGCCGTCATTTCAATGACTTTTACTTCCATGGAAATCGTCTTTAGTGGTGTGTCCGTGGAATCGGCAGGAACGTGTGCGATGGCTTCCAATACATCCAAGCCTTTAAAAACCTGCCCAAACACCGTATAATTATCATCAAGCCTAGGAATGCCTTCCTTGTCATGGACTATGTACAGTTGGCAGCCTGCAGAGCGCTTTTCGGGATTGTCATCTCGTCCTGCTCCGACAGCGCCATAGACATGCCGAATCGTATCCACAAATTCCGGTTCCAGTAAATAAGGTGAATCAGCAAAGCCTTCAGGAGTATCGGGACACCCTCCTTGGATCACAAAATCCTCAATAACACGGTTAAAGCTTAGCGAATCCCAGTAGTGGGCATTGGCCAGACGGATAAAGCTCTTTTTATGCTCAGGCGTTTCATCATACAGCCAAAGGAGCATTTCACCTTTAGGGGTGTTGATCTGGCCGATTTGGTATTTTTTCCCTGCACCGGAGTTACAAGAAAAAAGCACCATGCAAACAAGGGAAAGTAGGAAGTATCCTTTCATGCCTTTAATTTAGTTGTACTGATTTTAATATTCTACCATCTTTTGGTTTCCATTCTGGGTATCTCTTGACACTGGTTCACGATGTTGTTGCCTCAGATAAAACCTTGATAGGGATTTCTTTGAAAGAAAGATAGTAAATCCGCTGATTAAATCTGACTAAAAGGGAGATCACACGGGAATGTAAAAGTTTATGGATGAATTTTTTCACCAGGAAACGTAAGCGATAACCTCCTGTTTCTGAAGAGGTCTTTGGGGGAGGTGTTATTGGATGGCGTTATGGCCCAAGGACTTACCTGTATTGTGCTGAAAAGGGTGGAAATAATTGCCATTTTTTTTAATAAAGAAGTCCTTTAGTTTAGTAATTTAGGAGGTATGGAGTTTCGGTGGGAAATAAAAAGCAAGGCAGATCAATCAACAGTACAATCACTCAGTAGTGAAATCAATGTGAATCCTACATTGGCCAATTTATTGGCCAATCGAAAGGTGACCAGTTTTCAGGAAGCAAAAGACTTCTTTCGGCCTGATCTGGATAAGATTCACTCTCCGTTTCTGATGAAGGACATGGACAAGGCTGTGGATCGATTGGTGCAGGCGATTGAGCAAGAGGAGAAGATTTTGGTCTATGGTGATTATGATGTAGATGGCACCACTGCGGTGGCATTATTCTATGGTTTTTTAAGCAGTGTCTATCCCCATGTGGATTTTTATATTCCTGACCGTTACCAAGAAGGGTATGGGGTGTCCGAAAGGGGTGTCCGCTATGCAGCAGAGAATGGTTTTCGGCTGATTGTATCCTTGGACTGCGGGATAAAAGCCATAGAGAAAGTGGCATTGGCCAATAGCTTGGGCGTAGATTTTATTATTTGCGATCACCACACGCCAGGGGATGAGTTGCCCCATGCTTTGGCTGTGCTCGATCCCAAGCGGAAAGATTGTACCTATCCTTATAAAGAGCTCAGCGGTTGTGGTGTCGGGTTTAAGCTGATTCAGGCCTTTACCGAAAAGACAGGGAAGAACGCCAGCCACCTTTTTGGGTTGTTGGACTTGGTGGCGGTGAGCATTGCTGCGGATATTGTGCCGATCACGGGTGAAAACAGGATCTTGGCTCACTATGGACTCGAACGGCTCAACAACAACCCAAGACCGGGATTGATGGCGTTGATACTGGCCGGGAAAGGGCAGCGTAGCCTTCAGGAGCTGCTGGAAAACCGCCAGCTGCTGCAGCGTGAAATGCTGCAGTTAAAATCAGATAAAGACATTGATATTTCCGATATTGTATTTCGGATAGGCCCACGGATCAATGCGTCCGGAAGACTGGAGCATGCAAAAGCCTCTGTGGAGCTGTTGATTTCCCAGGATATCCATGATGCCCTGCGTAGGGCAGAGGTGGTGGAAGATGTCAATGCTGCCCGGAAGAATTTTGATGAAAATATCACCAAGGAAGCCATCCAAATGATCGAGGATCGGGAGCAGGATAAGCCCTACAAGAGCACGGTGCTGTACAAGGAAGATTGGCACAAAGGTGTAATCGGGATTGTGGCATCGAGGTGTATCGAGCAGTATTACCGCCCGACCATCATCCTGACAGAATCGAACAATAAGGCTACAGGAAGTGCCCGGTCGGTATATGACTTTGATATTTATGAAGCCATCAGTGAATGCAGCGACCTGTTGGAGCAGTTTGGCGGACATAAATACGCGGCAGGCCTGACGATGGAATTGGACAAGGTGCCGGCTTTTCAGGCGCGTTTTGAGGAGGTGGTCACGCGTCGCATTGCCGATATCCATACCAAACCCGTACTGGAAGTGGACGATGAACTGGAGTTGGATCAGATCAATTACAAATTTTATAATATATTGCGTCAGATGGCGCCGTTTGGGCCGGGGAATACCGAGCCGATCTTCTGTGCCAACCAAGTATATGCGCAGAACATTAAGGTGCTTAAGGACAAACACCTGAAATTCGAGATCGTGCAGGACGGTCAGGTGACCAGTCCGGTGTGCATCGCATTTGGTTTTGCGACCTATTATGAAATGTTGCGCAGTAAAATGCGGTTTAACATTGCGTTTGAAGTAAGGGAAAATACATTCAGAAATACCAGCAGCCTTCAGCTGTATGTGAAGGACATCAAATTTGACTGACCATGATACTACGAGGAGAAAACCTGATCAAGATATACAAAGGCCGAAAAGTGGTTAACAATATTTCGGTCGAGGTAGAGCAAGGAGAGATTGTGGGGCTATTGGGGCCAAATGGAGCAGGTAAGACCACCTCATTTTATATGATCGTAGGGCTTATCAAGCCCAATAGTGGTAAAGTCTTTTTGGATAAGGAAGAGATCACCCCCCTTCCCATGTACCGTCGGGCAAAGCTAGGAATTGGTTATCTGGCGCAGGAAGCATCTGTCTTCCGGAAGCTTTCTGTGGAAGAGAACATTATGGCGGTTTTGGAAATGACCAATCTGCCAAAAGCAGCCCAAAAAGAAAAAATGGAAGAACTTTTAGAGGAGTTTAGCCTTACCCATGTGCGCAAAAACCTTGGCATGGTCCTTTCGGGTGGTGAGCGTAGGAGAACAGAGATTGCACGGGCCTTGGCAGTGGATCCGAAGTTTGTTTTATTGGATGAGCCTTTTGCAGGGGTGGATCCCATTGCCGTGGAAGAAATCCAAACCATCGTGGCAAAATTGAAAAATAAGAACATAGGCATTTTGATCACGGATCACAATGTAAACGAAACCCTTTCGATAACCGATCGCGCTTACCTGATGTTTGAAGGAAAATTGCTCAAAGCCGGAACGGCCGAGGAGCTTGCTGCCGATGAACAGGTTCGGAAAGTGTATTTGGGAAAACACTTTGAACTGAAACGTAAGATTTAATTTATGGACGTATTAAATACTTTTATGACCTGGATTTTTAAAATCCGTATAGGTCAAATTGACAACTTCAAGGAGAATCCTATAGAAGTGCAGCAAGACATTTTTTTTGACCTGATCAAGTCAGCAAAAAAAACCCAGTTTGGGAAAAAATATGGGTTTGCTGATATCAAAAGTCCTAAGGACTTTGACCGCCAAGTGCCGGTGCATAGCTACGAACAGATGCAGCCGTATATCGAGCAGACCATGAGGGGGGAGCAGAATGTCATATGGCCGTCTGAAATCAGTTGGTTTTCAAAATCCTCTGGGACGACCAGCAGCCGGAGCAAATTTATTCCAGTTTCGCAAGAATCCTTGGAAGATTGCCATTTTAAAGGTGGGAAGGACATGCTATCTCTCTATGTCAACAATTACCCAGACAGCAAACTTTTTACGGGGAAGAGCTTGGCGATTGGTGGTAGCAGTGAAGTCAATCGGCTAGATAACAATAAAAACAGTCATTATGGTGATATTTCTGCGGTCATCATGCGGAATTTGCCCGTCTGGGCACAGCTGGCCAGGACGCCGAGTCTTGAGACAGCCTTGATGAGCGAATGGGAGGAGAAGATCGAGAAAATGGCGCGGGAGACCATGGAAGAAAATGTGCTCACCATATCGGGCGTGCCCACATGGACCATTGTCCTGCTGCAGCGGATCCTGGAGCTGACCAATTCCAAGAGCATTCTGGAGGTGTGGCCAAACCTAGAGGTCTTCTTTCATGGAGCAGTGGCATTTGGGCCTTACCGGAGGATCTTTGAGGAGCTGATCCCTTCTTCTCAGATGCATTACATGGAAACCTATAATGCTTCCGAAGGCTTTTTTGGCATACAAGACCAGAAAAATTCAGATGAGTTGTTGCTGATGCTGGATTATGGCATTTATTATGAATTTATCCCGATGGAGGAATGGGACAGCGATGATCCCAAAGTTTTGCCATTGGAGGCGGTGGAATTGGGCAAGAATTACGCCTTGGTCATCAGTACAAACGGGGGGCTTTGGCGATATAAGATAGGGGATACCGTTAAGTTCACTTCCATCCGTCCTTACCGAATTCGGATTTCAGGGAGGACCAAGCATTTTATCAATGCATTTGGGGAAGAAGTGATCGTGGAAAATGCCGAGAAGGCTATTGAAGTAGCGGCTGAAGCTACCGATGCCAAAGTGGTTAATTTTACGGCTGCACCGGTTTACTTTGAAGGTTCAGACAGCAAGGGGGCACACGAATGGATCATCGAATTTAGCCAAGCACCCTCAGACGAGGCTGTTTTTAAAGAAAAACTAGACGCTACCCTTCGGGAGGTCAACTCAGATTATGATGCCAAACGCTACCGTGATATTGCATTGGACAGGCCTAAGGTGCATTTTGCGGCAGCGGGACTTTTTGAAAAATGGATGAAATCGCGTGGCAAATTGGGCGGCCAAAATAAGGTGCCTCGATTGGCCAACAACCGAGAATACATCGATGCTATTTTGGAGCTTATGAAATAAAAATGTGAAAGGATCCATTCATGCCTTGATGCGAAAACCAAGGCATAAATGGCATGTCTTTTTGAGGGATCGATTAGATGTTCAGCAGGGCTTGAAGGAAGCTCATGTTCTCACCTTTTCTTTTGATGACCAGCATGGGGACTTTATAATTGATTTCGACCAATCTTTCCGCTACACTTCCCAGCAGCAGCGCCGCTGAATTGCTTCTGCCCCTGCTGCCGATGACCACTAAATCTATGTCTTTGGCGAGGGCATCCTTGAGGATGTCATCGGCTTTGATAGAATCTTTATTTAACACAAAATCACATGGATGGTCTTCGATTTTGTGTTTCTTCACCATCTTATCAAATTCTTTTTTCGCGTTTTCCTTCATGATTTCGGCAAATTCCTCGAAGGATTTACCGGTTTTGTGATACCCAATGGGCACATCGTAAAGGTGGATATAACGAATTTCGGCATCTTTTTTCTCCTTGATGAAGTTTTCGACTTTTTCAAGGACTACTTCGGTATGCTCGGAGAAGTCAATGGGTACCAATAGTTTTTTCAGCTGATTTTGTCCCATATCTTCTGTTACGAAGAAGACGGAAGCAGGCGCTTTCTGAGCAATGCGCTTAGGGAGTTTTCCGCTACCTTCAAGGGCTGTTTTTCTGCCCATGATGATGAAGTCTACGTGTTTGATTTTAGACCATCTCAAGAGGCTGTCCATGGGGTCGCCCTCTTCTGCATTGACTTCCACTTCTACCTCGGCAGGAAGGCCGAGGGAAGCAATTTTATTTTCAATTTCCTTTTCGATGCTCTCATCTACTGGAGCCATCAAATTTGGATAAGTACTGGCAATATCATCAGGAAGGGCAAGGTTTGCTGCCACATGGGTAAAATAGAGTTTGTTTAGGTCTAAAAGTTCGATGACCTTTTTGATGTTTTCTAAGATCACCTTGTCCATTTTGGTAAGGTCCAGTCCGACCAATGCTGTATTGTTCTGTGCCATAAGTTGATTAAAGAATTTGTAACAATTTAATAGATACTGAGCAGCTAAGAAAGAGAAACGCGGAGAATTGTAATGGGGAGCTTTGGGAAATGATGATCGGCTCAGCTGTAGATTTAATGGAAGAGAGGTTCAGGTATGGGCGGATTGGACCGAGGCGTGTCATGTAACGACAGCGATGGTTTTCCCATGGGGGTTTTATTATTGTAACCTAAATTATGCATCTTTGAGCATGCCAAAGTCATTACAAAAATATTTTGTGGCGATCGTCCCACCAGAGGAGGTACAGGCCCAAGCGCAGGAAATAAAGGAAGCTGTGCGGGATAAGTACAATGCCAAGCATGCGCTGAAATCTCCCGCCCATGTGACCCTAAAGATGCCATTTGTCTGGAATGAATTTAAAGAGGATAAGCTCCGAGCGCTGCTGGAAGCTTTTTTTAAAGACCAGCCTTCTTTTCCGTTGGAGTTTAAGGGCATTGGGCGCTTTGGCAGGCGGATTATGTATGCGCGGGTCCATGGCGGTGATCCGTTGACTTCCATGCAGGAAGCCTTCAGCCAATATTGTAAAAGGGAGCTGAAGCTAAATGTGGAGCTCAGCGATAAGGCTTTTACGCCCCATGTGACATTGGTGTACAGTGACCTGAAAAAGCGATTTTTTGATGAATGCTGGGCAATGCTAAAAGAAAAAGGCTTTTATGGAAAAATGGAAGTCCAGCAGGTTGCCTTGTTAAAAAAGGTGGATTTTAGGTGGCAAGTATTGGCAATGATCCCCATGGCTATGGATACGACGGGCATTCAGGATTAGTGCGGAAGATCATAAAAAAAGGGAACCAAAACGGCTCCCTTTTTTTATGCTTTAGGCTGTGAATTAGTGTTTCACATTGATTTTTTCTTTTACTCTTGCAGCCTTTCCTTGACGACCACGTAGGTAGTAAAGTCTAGCTCTTCTCACTCTACCTTGTCTCAGCACTTCGATTTTCTCGATGCTTGGGCTAAGAAGAGGGAAAATTCTTTCTACACCGATGCCGCTGGAGATTTTTCTTACAGTGAAAGTCTCTCCATTGGTGTTAACGTTCTTACGTTGGATGACGGTACCTTGGAACAGCTGCACACGTTCTTTGTTACCCTCTTTGATGCGTACGTGAACGTTAATTGTATCTCCTGACTTGAAAGAAGGGAACTTGGCTCTCGCCTCGTTGTATTCCTCTTCTACAATTTTAAGTAGTTCGCTCATATCTGTATGATTTATGTGCTTATCGCAAATTCGAATTGCAAAGGTATGCAATTATCTATTTTATTCAATTAATTATCAACTATTTACGTTTATCGCCTTCCTCGAGATCATGGCCTTCCAATAAGTCAGGCCTTCGTTCTTTGGTACGGCGAACCGATTCTTCAAACCTCCAATGGGCGATCTTTTCATTGTGACCGGAAAGTAAAATATCAGGTACTTTCATGCCTTCGTATTCTGCCGGTCGCGTGTAGATCGGTGGCGCCAGTAAGCCATCTTGAAAGGAATCCGTTAAGGCGGAGGTCTCATCATTGAGCACCCCGGGGATCAAGCGAATCACCGCATCTGCAACCACGGCAGCAGCCAATTCACCACCGGAAAGCACAAAGTCACCAATGCTGATTTCACGGGTAATGTATTTTTGCCGGATCCGTTCATCCACGCCTTTATAATGACCACAAAGGATCATCAGGTTTCCCTTAAGCGAGAGGGAATTGGCCATTTGCTGATCGAAAGTTTTTCCATCAGGGGTCATGTAGATGATTTCATCGTAATCCCGTTCGCTTTTGAGTGCTTCGATGCACTTGGCTATGGGTTCGATCATCATGACCATGCCGGCACCTCCTCCAAAAGCATAATCGTCGACCTGCTTTTGTTTGTTGGTGGCATAATCCCTGAGATTGTGCACTTGGACCTTGGCCAGTCCTTTTTCTTCCGCTCGTTTGAGGATGGAATGTGAAAAAGGCCCTTCCAAAAGACCCGGTACCACGGTTATAATATCGATCTGCATGGCTTAATCCTCTAGGTATATTTCAAGTAAGCCGTCTGGCAGTTGGCAGAAAACTTTTTTCGCTGCCTTGTCCACTTTAAGGATAATGTCATCCTGAATAGGTATCAGGATTTCTTTTCCTTGATAATCCAATCCCAACAAGTATTGGGTCTGGAGGTCATATATCTCCTTTACACTACCTAAAACTCCCTTGGAGGCATCTTCTACTTCAAAGCCGACCAACTCATGATAATAATATTGGTCATCCTCTAACGCGGGGAGGTCTTTAAGTGGAAGATAGAGCGCCGTTCCCACAAGGGTATCGGCTGCGTTTTTGTCATCATATCCCTCAAACTTGGCTAGAAAGCGGTTGTTGGGCTGGGAGACAAAGTGCTCTAGAAAGTAAGGGGCCAGTCGGTTGTTTTTTTCCAAAAAGACATGCTCGATGTCTTCGTAATTTTCTGGATAATCCACATCCAGGACAGCCACTACTTCTCCTTGGAGCCCATGAACTTTAGCAATGTAGCCTAACTGGAAACAGTTGTCTTTGTTCATGGAAAGGTGCGTAATTAACCTTTGTTTTCTTCTTCTTCGTTGCTTTCAGCAGCAGGAGCTTCGCTTTCCTCGCCTTCAGCAGGAGCTTCAGCTTCAGCGGCTTCTGCCTCAGCAGCGGCTTTAGCTTCTTCTTCTCTTTTCTTAATCGCCTCAAGACGAGCTTCGTTTTTAGCCACTTCCGCTTCGTGAGCTTTCTTACGAGCATCTTCTTTTGCTTGTGCGATTTTGTCTCTCTTGCCAGTGATGGAAGACTCTTTTTCTTCGATCCAAGCTTGGTATTTCTTGTCTGCTTCTTCTTGGGTGATCGCGCCTTTCAAGACACCGATCTGAAGGTGCTTTTTCAGCAATACACCACGGTAAGAAAGCATCGCTTTTACAGTGTCCGTAGGCTGGGCACCATTAAGCAACCATTGCAAAGCTCTATCATTGTTGATGTTGATAGAAGCAGGGTCAGTGTTCGGGTTATACGAACCGATTTTTTCGATAAAGCGTCCATCACGTGGAGCTCTTGCATCAGCTACAACGACATCGTAGATGGCTAATCTTTTTCTACCTCTACGAGCTAATCTGATTTTTACTGCCATATTATATTGATATTTAGTGAATTGATGGATCTCGTCCATCGTAAATTTGGACTGCAAAGATAGCGGATTTATCTTTAAAAGAACAAGTTAGGTAGAGAATATTTGCGGAATAAGGAAAATATGTTTTAAATTGCGGCACATTTTAGGACGGCAAGGAGCATAATTCAGGTAAGACCAAATCGACGAAGGGCTTAATGCCTTGGAAGTTGATTTATACGGAGGAAGTAGAGACCCGAGTTCTTGCCAGAATTAGAGAAAAATATTGGAAGTCAGGAATAGGGAAGGAAAAGTTGAAATCCCTACTTTCAGATTGATACATGGTCCCGTAGTTCAATGGATAGAATACCTGCCGGCAGGCAGGGAAGTTTACAGGATATCAACCAGCATGTATGTCGTATATGCAATAAAGAGTACAGTGGCCAATCGGATTTACGTTGGCTTCACCTCAGACCTCAAAAGGAGAATGAGGGAGCACAATTCAGGTAAGACCAAATCGACGAAGGGCTTTATGCCTTGGGAGTTGATTTATACGGAGGAAGTAGAGACCCGAGTTCTTGCCAGAATTAGAGAAAAATATTGGAAGTCAGGAATAGGGAAGGAAAAGCTGAAATCCCTAATTTCAGATTGATACATGGTCCCGTAGTTCAATGGATAGAATACCTGCCTGCCGGCAGGCAGGGAAGTTTACAGGATGTCAACCAGCATGTATACGGTATATGCGATAAAGAGTACAGTGGCCAATCGGATTTACGTTGGCTTCACCTCAGACCTCAAAAGGAGAATGAGGGAGCACAATTCAGGTAAGACCAAATCGACGAAGGGCTTTATGCCTTGGAAGTTGATATTTACGGAGGAAGTAGAGCCCCGAGTTCTTGCCAGAATTAGAGAAAAATATTGGAAGTCAGGAATAGGGAAGAAAAAGTTGAAATCCCTAATTTCAGATTTATAGATGGTCCCGTAGTTCAATGGATAGAATAGAAGTTTCCTAAACTTTAGATACAGGTTCGATTCCTGTCGGGACTACTTCATTGAAAAACCGAGAAAAATCAATTTTTTTTCGGTTTTTATTTTCTGTAACTGACTGATTTACAGTATAGATATAAAGGGCAATCTGGTTAACATACGGGGTTCGACATTTTTGGCCGTCAAACACCAGTTTTTGGGGAAATATCGAACCCACTACCTGTCTCTTCTCCTTTACCTCCAAAGTATCATATATGTTAACTAACTGACATACAGATTGTAAGGTCTGCTTTAACTTGGGTAAATGGTTCGACTTTTGTTCATTGAGGGTTGTCAGCTTATTTTCCAGCTTTTTGATCTTTTCCTGTGACTCTCTCTTTACTGCGGCAAAGTCATCGGCTTCCATACTTCCTTCGATAAGCAGGTTCCTGGCCTTGGATATCATCTTCTCGAGTCTTTCAATCTCCTCTATATACTGTTTTTTGGTTTTATGACTACTGGAAGTTAATTCACAGTAAACATCCCTAATGCAGTCTTTATAGATATCGAGTATATTTTCCTGGGCTTTATATTTGAATAGTTCTTTCCTTACTGCTTTATTTGCGACTTCCGTTCGGAACCTTACGCCACAGGAAGACAAGCAATGGTAGTAATGATAATACCCGCCCTTCGAGCTTTTAGAGGCACTTCCGGTGAGAGGTCTGCCGCATTTATGGCAAACCAGAAATCCCCGGAGGGGGAACTTCTCGTGGGAAATGACCTTTACAGTCCGTTTGCGTTTTTTGCGTTTTCGTCCTTCCAGGACGTCTTGCACATCATTGAACAAGACTTCAGAAATTATACCTTCGTGCTTACCTTCCACCAGGTGCTCTTCTTCCTCTTTGAATGCCTTTATTTTGATCTTTCCGTAATAGATTGGATTTCTGATCATATACCAGAATTGTCCCCTGCTGATGGACAGTCCTTTTTTGTTGACCAGCTTACGGATCTGGTCAGCGGCCAGCTGATCTTCGGCTATTTTTTCAAAGGCCCATTTCACCAGGGACGCCTGGGGTTCTTTTCGAGCAATGATCTTATTGCCATATTCATCCCGGGTATTGATATATCCAATTGGTGCTGTCCCCATATATCGCCCTTCCTTTTTTGCCCGCCGCATTCCCTGTAAGGTGTTGAGCGCCCGCCGGTCATTTTCAACTTCCGGGGCAGCCAGATAAAAGGCCAGCATCATTTTTTGTTCCGGTATGCTCAGGTCGAGGGGCTGTTCGATGGCCTGGATGTCGATCCCCAGTTTGGTAAGAGTAGAAATCATCAGGTAAGCATCGCCGGTATTCCGGCTAAAGCGGTCCCACTTGGTAAAGAGGATCATGTTGGTACTGGTGCGCCGTTTTCTAATTTGGGCAAGAAGCTTTTGCCACTCGGGACGATCAAACGTCCGGGCTGAATAGTCTTCAAAGATGACACGTCCCACCTGAATATTTTGAAATTCGCAATACTTCCGCAACACCTCTTCCTGGTACCTTTGGGAGTATCCTTTGTCGGCCTGTTCATCTGTACTTACCCTAATATAAAGGTCTGCGATCTTCATCTACTTTAAATATCTGATAAACAACTAATTTAGTAATTTTATACATAAAATCCAAAGTTTTCTTTGATTCGTCTAAGTTGATTTTATGGCCATTTTCTTGCAATACTTTTTGTAGTTTTTCGGGTGTTACAGACCTGTTCATGACGGCTATTGTTTTGAATGAGGCTTCAAAATGCCATTATCCTTTGCGATTTATTCACACTGCCACCCGAAGGTATATGCCAAGCTCAGCATAAAAAGGGGGCTTTACAGCTCCCCGTTATCGGCAAAGGAATAATATCCTTCCCGGGTTATGATCAGGTGGTCCAGTACGGATATATCCAAAAAACTTCCGGCTGCAGCCAGCTTATCGGTCAGGCTTTTATCCGGTTGGCTTTTCTTCAGGGAACCACTGGGGTGATTATGCGCTAAAATTATGGCGTTTGCAGCTGTTTTGAGAGCCACGGCAAAGATCACCCTGGGATCGGCCATTGTCCCGCTTCTTCCGCCAACGCTCGCATTAAATATTCCCAGGACCTGGTTAGCGGAATTCAACAGGATCACTTTAAACTCTTCCACAAATTCAATTTGGTCTTTATCCCAGTTTTTCAACAGGAGCTTATAGGCATCTTTACTCGATCCTATTTTAGACCGTTCACTGGCTTTGACCTTATTGCGGTAGGTCAGTTTGACTTCGGCGGCTTTCCATTGATTTTTTGACGTTTCCATAATCTTCTTGATTTAAGTTAAACATGAATTATGGTGCCGCCACAGGCCCTTTGCGAGCAAGGCCATGAGGAAACGGAATAAAATGCAGGGCGGAGCCGTCGGGCAAGTGTTTATGCCGTAGTCTCATGTGCCGCCTCCGAGCAAACGGGCCTAACTTTGTACCGTAATTGATGATGAGATTTGAAAGGATGCCCTTTAACCTTTTTGAGCATCGCGTTCTTTTATTTGACATCGCTTTTTCCCGATCAATAAATGAGTCTTTTCTTTGCTTCTTTCCTGAGATTAAGATAGAAGGTCATCTTCATTAAAAGAGAAGAAAAGCCGGGGCGGGTACCGCCCCGGCCCGGCTTCAGTTTAACGCTTCCTCCCCATGTTTTACGAACTCTCCACACAGGTTAAATGCCCGTTGCCCTTTGATCTGGGCGGTACCGCCCAGTAGAATGGATTTGGTTTTATCCTCCTCCGATTTAAAGGACCGCACATTTTGAAAATACCCGGTGACGGCGTTGTATGCCCCAAACACGGTTCCCTTAGTAGTTGGCATTTGTTGAGCTTCGCTCATAAGGGCATAGGCAAAAGCGTCTTCACATTGATTTTTAAAGTTTGTTGAAAGGTCTTCTACCTCACCCCTGTGCAACTTGCCCAGTGTTTCCTTATTGGGTGCCAATGCCTGTTGAATGAGGCGTTTTACCTGTCTGTCGGTGATTTTCACTTTAGCCCACCGGTCAAAGGTTTGCAGCATGGCCTGTGCTGATTGGGTTACGATACCCATGAGCTTGTGTGCCTGCGCCAGTCGTTCTTTCGCCCCGGAAGTGTGCCGAATCCTAACCACCCGGGACAGTTTGCCCATGGCCGCATTCAAGGTGTTCTGACAAACGATCCGCACGGGCGTAAAGGCGGCAGTGATGCTGCCCGTTCCATCGTGGGAGGTGGTCAAAAAGATGTACTGGTCGATCAGGTCGTCCTTACCTACCCTGATATTGCCGGACAGTTTGGCGGTGATGAAGATCCGCTCCCCATTGCCGAGAGCTCCGGCGGTTTCATATTTTATCCCTTTGCCTTCCTTGACGATGGCATCGAAAAAGGCGAAGGCATCGGCATTCTGTACCACCTTGTAATCTTTGCCCACTACACCCAATACGGTATGGTTATCTTCCCGCATGGTGGCAAAATGGGAATGAACGGGCAGTGAAAGGTCCTGATGATTCAGCCCCTCTTCTCCCACAGCCATTTGGGAGGTGGTGGTAAACAAGGGTGTTTTGACCACCTTATAATCCAGCCCGGCAAATTGGATGGCCTCTTTACTGGTGGGGTAATCTTCCACCACCTGTCCGAGCTTGTGCCATGCGGGCTTCTTCACGGAGAAAAAGCTGTGACGTCCTGTGCTTTCGTTGAAATGAATGTTGTGTCCCATGATTTTTACATTTTAAGGGTTAAACTTGAATTCATTTCTTTCTGCCTGCTAAAAGAAAAAACTGCTGCAAAACACATTTTTTCAAAAGAAAACCGGCAAAAAGAAAGCATGATAAAAGGGGCGGGATCATGGGCCAAAGGAAACGGAATAAATGAGGGCCATGTGGGTAGGAAGGTGTTTATGCCGTCCCTTTTGCCCCCATTTGCAGCAATCCAAAACTACCGCCCCTATCTTCGCTGCGCTTTTTGCCGGTTTTTTGAAAAAAATTGAGTGAAAGGCATTCGCTTAGTGGATGGTAGCTTAATTCTTAAGGAAGAAAACGATCCCGCAGCAAGGATAGTAGCGGCATCCCCCGGAGGTCCGGGGATATAGCGGATAGCCTGACCCGCAGGGGCTGCCCAAGAAACTTCGGGTTCAAAATAATTTCAACTGAAACATTTGAGATAAATGGAAAAATATTTATTCCACTTATCTCAAATTCTTTGATTCTAAGACAGCTTTAAAGTTCTCATAAATAGATTTAGAAACTTCCTGAGATGGCTTTTTCACTATTTCAGAGATATGGGCTATTGTGTGATCTATATTTAGGGGAGAATTTACCATCGATTTATTGGTGATGAACGGCCCATCAGACTCGGTTAATAGCCTTGAATCAGGAATGCTCTGGATTATTTTTCGTCCATTTTTCGACCTACACATAGATGAGTTAACTGAAAAATAAAAACCATAACTCAAAGCTAGCTCCATATTTTTCAAACTCCCAGAATACCAATGAAGTATAACCTTCCCAGGATAGTTTTTACCTATCCTTTCTATCACTTCAGACTCACTTCCTCTTGAATGTACTGTTAATACTTTATTCCCTTCAGTTGCGCATAGGTCAATTATTTTTTGGAAAACTTTAGTTTGCGCAGTTTTTGAAGAATCTGGACAACGATTAATAAGATCTAAACCTATTTCACCGATATACCTGGTTGTTTTCAAAAGGTCTTCAAATTGACCTAGTTCCCGATATCTTTCTTCCGCCAATTCAGGATGAAGTCCAAGAGCAGGTCGAACATATTTTTTGTTTTCACAAATCTTTTGGGTAAAGTGATAAACAGAGGGTGTATTGGTAACAGCTATGGCGTAAATCCTGTTATTTTCGATATCTGCTAATAAATCAGCTGGTCTTGGATAAAGATCCAGATGGAAATGCGTATCTATGGCATTTATCATTATGCTATTTAATAAGATCTTCTACTTCTTTCATTCCTCTTTCATATACTCCTACATATTTTAAAAGATCATCTTTTTTGTTTGGTAGCGGTCCAGATCGAAGTACATGAAGAGATAGCTTAGGTTTGTCTTTCTTTAATCTTGCAATTGCCATTTTAAAGGCTCTATAATCACGGCCAATATCATCTTTGTGAGGCAACTGAGACTCGTTCATCTCGTACACGTAATATTTATCATCATCTAAATCAGCAAACTTTAACGCTGCCCTTCTAATGATGCAGGGGGTGCAATATCCACAATTCTTTTGATTTGTTGAATTTTTCCTTTTCACATTTACATTCTTGGAATTAGGATGGGCGCAAGAAACCGACTCATTAAAATGTTTCTTTATGAAATCAGGACCTTTGGTATCTCTTATCATTTCTCCCTTAGTACAATACTGGTAAGGGTTAATGATCTTGTTATCAATTCCCAAATTATCAAGAACGTTCCTTAACAGCATGAGAAAGTGAGGATGGGTTGTTCTGGTACTCGAACTCCCAATTCTTGAAAACGTTAAGGGAATATTTAATGAGATTAAACCATTCTCGGGAATATAAAGAGGAATATCATTTCCAAATGAATTTGCAACGGTAATACCAAGTGCTATAAACAAGATTGACCGTGATCTGGATGATGGCTCCTTTCCATATTTATTATTTAGCTGTACAGGTTGTGCATTAAATAAGAATTGCTCAATCTTTCGGTCTTTAAATTCCGACGTCAATAAATTTATTATCCGGGTTTGGGTCATATTCTCAAAGCCTTGAGATTTATGATGTCCCACAACCGCAATATCATGACCGGAAGCAAGTAAATCCGTAACGCCAATAAAAGAATCCAGTCCCCCCGAAAGCAGTGATACTTTTGAAATGTTTGTATCTGATTCTGATTTTTTCGGCGTGTGAGGGCCGGATTGGCGCCTCCTTAAAAATAATTCCCAATGGTCCCCGGTAAGAAAATTTAAAGCACTTTGAAAATCTTCTTTTGCATGTTTCCATTTATCTAGATTAACAACAGGTAGATAAAGCTTCAGATACCTGCTCCAGTTTTGGAAACCGTGTTGATCTCTGGAAACTAACTGATCTGCAGTGTATACTGATACTGCGGCATTTAAGAATTCAGTAACCTCATCTGATGGTTTTAGATGCTTTTCTTTTATAAGCCAACTAATATTATCCTGTAGGCTTTTATCAGATATTTTATTGTTTCCAGAGGGAATATATATGCATTTAGAATTATTCGTCTCAGTTATTTCGAACTTGTCATCTTTATGGTCTCGAAAAATTATATTAAAGGTTTTCATGATTCTAACGTTTGATAAGCTTCCTGGAAAATATTTTCGATTGTTTCTTTACCACTTCCTTGGGAGAAATCTATATTTAAGACATCCACATCTACAAAGTCATATTCAACACTAGATGAGATATACTCTTTTATGTCTGCCTCTTTCTTAATTGCATCTCTGGGTGTCATGCTGTTCTTTTCAATACACAAGCTAAGTTCCTGCAACCAGCGTTCATATATATATGCCTTGATCCCATCCAAAATGGCTTCCTTAATATCACTTTCGCTTAAAGAATCTAATTTGTTAATGTTATTATCATCAAGTTTAAATTTGTCATAGAGTTTATCCAATGCATCTATAATAGCTTGCCTGGCATCGGCTTCTTCATTGGTTGTGCCAACCGGAGCAATAGCATCAACGATTCCTGCAAAAACAATTTCAGCAGATTTCCCAATTAAATCTTGAAGACCAAGGTTAGTTAATGTCTGTTCAAGCCCCCTGCTCGCTATACTTCCTAAAACGCCTCCTAAATTGGCAATCGCTCTTTTACCTCCACTTGATGATCGAGAAGCTTTTTTTGCTCCCCCTAGAGACCTGACATAGGATCTTGCGGCATGTTTCACCGTAATTCCGGTAGCATTATTTATATAGCGGGATAACGCTCGTTTCGCTCCGGAGTAATTCTTTGAAAGATCATTTTCATTATTTTCTTTCTTTGGTGCATCACCTTTTTCAGGATCGTTATCATTGTTGTTAGAGTCAGGGGAGTCACCATTTGGTGCCCAGGGAGGAAGAAGAGGAGATTTCCCTTTTGGTCCTCCAAATGAACTTGAAGTTCCCATATTATTTCTTTGGTTTTATTCTATTTGAGGCAATCTTACTTAAATCCTTATTGGATTCACTTTGGGCCCATTCCTTTATTATATCCGTTCCATCTTTTTCAAATGCAGTTCCTTTTATAACTTTTAAAAGTTCGGTGACAGCTAATGTTGGTATAGTCTCATGAGGAATTCCCTTTAAGAAAGTAAGTAGTTGTGACGTTAATTCCTTTCTAACATTTGTCCAGCCAAAAAGCAATTTAAAGTTCTGTGTCGAGGCACTGCCATTACTTTCTTGAAGGAGCTTTTCCTTTAATTCTTCGAATATTGAAGATGAATCTGAAGGACTGAGGCTTGAGGCCTCCTGAAGCGACTTTTTCTCATACACATCACTACCACTTACTAGGTCATGGTAAACAGTCAAGGCTTGAGAACTCATCTGCTGCTTTGTACTATACATTGAATTAAGCCGATCTCTCGAAAAATAAAAATATGGCCCTAGGTCTACATCAGTCAGTTTTGGTTCTGTATTCACCCATTGCGTGATCCAATCATCTTTCTCCCATATTTCAACTTCCGGGATTATTGAAACAGTTTCTATCTTGTTTTCTGAATTTTTGTTTTTATCCGCAATCAACCGAGCTTCCAAAAGTCTGATTTCCTTTGGTTTTCCTCCTTGTTCAGCTTGATATTCATGCAGTTTAATAAAGGTTTCCTTTTTAAAGTACTCCAATAACATGAGTTTTGCTAAAATGCGAATTTCCAATTCGATTTTCTTCGAATTAGCCATTCCAATTCGCATCATAAGCATGTTCATGAATCTCTTTGATTGGCGAGGGTTTCCATCTAAGCCAACTGTTAAAATGGGAGTTATCTGTCGGGTAAGAAGCATAGCTTTTTGAAGCTCCTCTGAGACAGATGGTAATGCCTTAGCTAGATAGTCATGATCCAGCTTTTTACTTTGTAGTTCTTCTGCGGACTTTTCATAAATCACCTCTTTACAAATTTTTTGAAAATGCGTATGTTCAACATAAAGTTGGGCAAAAAGGAGGTTAATGTATGTCTCCAATTCTGTTTCATTTAGTCTTGGAAGCCTGATGGGGAACTGAATTAACTTTTCGAGATAAGCACTTGCAACCTCTAAACCACGTCCTGGAATTTCTGGAAACCTTCTTCGTACAGCGTACTCAATTATTTTTTCGTCTGCACAAATAACAAAGGCAGAGTTTGGGACATATAGAAATAGTTTAATTGCTTCTAATGTATCTATAACAGTATCCGTATTACATCGATCCAAGTCATCAATAAATATGACAAGTTTCTCAATTTTCAAATCTTGCAGTAATTTGGAAAAGTCTTCATGAAATTTTCTGATACTCATTCGAAGCGATTCTTTTGAGGTATCCTCCTCTGCCTTAACATAGTCTTGTGGATTTATTTTCTGTGCCAGAGAAATTAAATCTCCCATTCCTGTTATGGCCAACCCTGCTGGTCCTCCAGCAGCAAAACTTATCCCATGCTTTACGAGACTCTTGGCAACCTTCATATAATCCACCTGTTTGAGCATTTTAGAGAAGAGTTTCTTGGCATCTCCTTTTAACGTTCGGTTTTCGCCAATTTCTTCAAGGATCGTTCCCATGAGAACAGACTTGGCGTCCTCATATCCTTCAAACAGCCATCCGTTAAACTTAATAGTAAGAATCTTATCATCGCTACGTAAAGATTCTTCAACCATCCGCATAAGGCTGGATTTTCCACTTCCCCAGTCTCCATAAATACCTATTGTACAGGGGAGCAAAGTATCATTGGAAATTATGTTTTCAGTTGCTGATATCAGGTATTGATAATCTAAAAGGTCTATAACGGTATCATTATCACTCCACATAATAAAAGGTTAAGTTTGATTTGTAAATTAACGGTAATAAAAACAAAAAAAAATACCCTATTTGGGGTATTTATGATGTTAATTTTGCTGGATTATTTTAATTTTTCTATCAAGAGATAGTTAGCAAATATTACAGAAAAAATCTCTTTAACCGGTATTCATATCGTAATATTCCTAAAAACTCTAAGTGGACATTACCAACTAAAAAAGCCCCCGAAGGGACTTCTTATAACCAAAAGTCAAAACACTTACATCCTGATTTTCCTTTTAGAGGGAGGTAAATTCTCCCCTCTCCGCCGGACCCCTTCAAACAGGGCCTCTGCAAAAACCTCCTCTCTAGCCGTACCGGAAAGCAGGGGATTCTCATCGGGATCGATCTTTAGACTTTGATCCCCTTTTTCCGGACCGTCTTTTTTTTTGGACTTTGGGCCTTTTTGTTTTCCACTCCTTTTTTCTTGCCTATATCCTGGTTCTTTTCCAGTTCTTCCCGGAGGTCTTTGAGATTGATCCGTTTGCCGCTGGGCTCATACAGGCTCACGGTCTTGTACTTCGGGTTGGCGGCCACCAGGAACTTCCCTTCTTTTCCGGCGATGCTGACCTGGTGGAGATTTCCTTTTTTTAAGGAATACAGCAGGCGGTCTTTTGGGTCCATGCCTTCCATTTCCACGATGGGGAGTTTCCCGAGGGCCTTTTCCAGCTCAAAGCCATACTTGTCATGGTACTGCTGCATGGGGTGCAGCCCTTTGTCATTCTTTTCGGCAAGGTCCAGCTGCAGCCAGGCATTGTAGCGCTCCCCGTCTTTGTTGAACAAGGTTTTGTATACCGAGCGCCACTCCAACAGGTTAAAGGCTTCCTTTGCGGAGATGTTCTGGTTTTGATAGAAAGTCTGGGACTGGGTTTTCCCGTCGGGTTTGGTAAGCGTGGCATCAAAGGAATTGAAATAATACTGCCCGTTCTTTTCCGATTTGCGGAAGTTCAGGCTGTAGTCCATTTTCTTTTCCCCGATGGATGCGGAATGCTGCAGTTGAAAGGCTTCCTTTCCTTCCTTGATCTGGGTTTCCAGTTCTTTACCAAGTTCTTCGCCGAACCCCGCATACTTGATCCGGTCTTTTAAATCGTTTATTTGTTTTTGCTCCATGACTATTGATTTTGAGGGTTAATAATGGGCCTTGCCTTCAACAGGTGCTTCCCTTTGATGGACAGCACGGGGCTTCGGTCACCGTTTTCTTCAAATAGGCGTACCACCATTTTCTTGGCATCGGCAATGGTAAATTGGGGGAAGGCCACCACCAGGCGATTTTCACCTTTTCCGTCCATCCCTTTTGCCTTTTCATAATGCATGCATAAAGGTGTAAGGGCCACGTGGCGCTCGGCGGTCCGCTTGACCTGCTTGCGATCCTGGACAGTAAAGCGCCATTGCTGTATGGGATAGGCTATGCGGCTGCGGTTTTTCAATTCAAACAGGAAAAACAATACTTCTTTATGGGAGTAGATCCCCGCAAGGCGCAGCTTTATTTTCCCGTTTTTATCCGAGCGGTACAGAAAGCCTTTTTCCTGAAATACCTTCCCGCTCAACCTTTCCAGCTGTTCCGGGCCGATGTCCGTATTTTCAAGCACAGCCACCGCCGCTTCCACCTGCTGTTGTTTTCCGATGTCAATGGTGAGCTTGTCCGGTTTGGGATTGTAGCGCACGGTAAAAGGATAGACCTTCCCCCGGTCGGTGACCACGTGAAGGTTACTTTCAGAAAATCCCCGTTTGCCCGCCTTTAGCTTCAATACATTGGCGGCATAGGCGTCTTTTTGTGCGAGGACATTCCCGTTGCCGCGGTCGGCACTTTTTATCTTTCCCGGAAAGATCAGTACGGTAGTCTGGTCCCATCCTACTTCTACCGGGTAAGGGGCAAGCACCGCTTTGGGGTGGATCTGGGCGAAGGCCAGGCTGACAAAGCACAAGGCTATTAGCGATAATAAACACAGCTTTTTCATAATGATGTTTTTTAGGGTTGAGAAGTATTCTGATCGACCAAAAGAAGAGGGTGGCCGGCTTTCACTTTGACCTTAACGAGTTTGGCCTTTTTGGAAAACAGGCCTTTGACGGTCTCCATTCCGGCGGAGGCTGCCTGCGCCTGCCAGGAAGGATCATAGCTCATGGTCTGCATACCCTGCAGGGCATCGCCGGCCCCTTCTTTGGCGGACTTTCGGGTAATGGCTCCCGGCACCCGTATTCCGGGCAGGGCATCCATGTCGTAGACTTTGAGCTTTACCGGGAGGATGGTGTGCCCGTTGCGTATGGCTTCAACTTCCACGTTAAGCCGTTCCCCGTTGACCTTGCAGGTGCCGAACACCAGGGTGCCTTCCGGGATGGTGATCCCGCCAATAAAGACTTTTTCGGTAAGTTCCATTTTAAGGCTTGCCCCCGATACCAATTCCTGGTCTTCATGGACAATGGCGGGGATAGCGGACTTTACCGTCCCGACAGCATTGGAGGGAGATTCTTCGAGTCCATAGAAGCGGTTGGTTTCCGAAGAGACCCTTTTTCTTTCCGAAAGGGGGATTTCGTTTTCCGAAGCGGTATTTTTTGTCCTGCTGACCGCAAAGGTTTTCCCCTGTCTTTGGTCACGGTAGGCTTCCAGCTTTTGGCGTACCCTTTCGGGGTGTTGCACATCGAGGATCTTTTCGAGCATTCCGTCTATTTGCTGCAGTTCCGGGTCCTGGGCTGCAGGAGCGGACATACTTTGCATCATTTGCTCCAGGCGGTCCAGGTCGGCATCCAGAGAGGGGCGCTCCGGTCGGGATATCGGAACAGCCGATGCCCTTTGCACGGGCGGTGCCGGGTGGTCCACCGCTTTTTGCAGGGAGGTTAACTTCTGCTGCACTTCGGCTTCCATGGCCTCCAGGGAGGGATGGCTTTGCGGAGCAGCTTCTTCTTTGGGAAGATTTTCCTGTTGCTTTTCCCGGGGTTCAATTTCTTCCGCAAAAGGGTCCAGGCGCATTTGTTCCTTGCGCAGGGCCGCTTTCTTGTCCGCCTTTTGGTACATGCTCATCTTGTCTCCCAGGGCGGTATCCTCGCTGAGCTCCGCTTCGGGAAGGGTCATGTTCAGTCCCGGGCTGCTGTTTTTTTCGACGGGACGGCCGGGATTTCCGCCACCCAGCGCCCAAAAGGCCAGGGTGACAAAGGGCAGGGTCAGTAATGGCAGCACCAGCATAAAGCGGCGCTGCCGTTTTAATTTTTCATCGTTCATGGTGTATGATGGTTTTGGGGTTATACTTCGGTAAACTGTCGATCAGTAAGGGGTACTCTTTGACGGGAAAGTCCACGGTATCCTTCGGGGCTTTCCATGCCTTATGCAGCAGGAAGAGCGTGGCCATGGTCCCCACTAGGCAAAAGATGCCCAGGTACCGCTTCAGACGCTCCGGACTGTAACGGTTCAGGCGTTTCCCCAGGGAAATGGCGAGGTACCTGCTCCATACTTTCCATTTTAGGGTATTCATCGCTTTTCCACGTTCAGGTTTTCATTGCTAAGGGTTTCCCAGCGTTCGATCAAAAAGCCGTGGGGATTGCGGTCGCTGCGGTCCACGTGGCGCAGCCGCCCTTCCGTGACCAGTCTTCGGGTAACCACCGATGTGGGGCGTATGATGCGCTGCGTGCCGTAATAAGTAAAGCGGTAGGGATGAAAATCCGTGTCTATGGCAATGCTGTCCATGTGTATGGTCTGGTTGATGTTGGCCGATACCATACGGGTGTAGTACCCGCTTTCGCGTAAGTTATCGTAAGCAGCCTTTGCCGATCCGTCGGCCATATAAAGGCTTTTGCCTACCTGCTCTTTGATATGCCGGTCGTCGGGGGATAAGGTGAAGAAGTAATGGTGGAACATCTTTACATGGTCCCGGGCTTCCACGGGGATGTTGTCCCGCCGCTGTGCGGCGAAGGCTTCCAGTGCTTTTCCCTCGGCCAGGATATATATCCTTTCCTGTGTGGATTGCACCATCCGGAAGGCCTTAAAGCTGATAAACCCGGCAATCAGGATCGATCCGGCCATAATGCCAAAGGCAAACAGGCGGATATGCTTAAAGGCGGTGTCTATGTTCTGAAGGTTTTTAAACATAAGCTAAAGGGTGGATTTGGCGATGGTGGCAGCTGCTTTGGCAGAGGCCTGTGCTCCCTGCTTCGCTATGGAGCTGGACTTTCCGAGCAGGGCATCCCTTCCTCCGGGCTGCACGATAAAGGAAGCGACATTGGGCACGGTAAAGTAGCCCATAATGGCAATGACCATAAAGACCAGGTAGCCGATGGAAGACATAAAATCGGCGTCCATCTGCATCATGTTGAGCTGTATACGGGCGATGATGGCCCCGAAGATATTGGCGACGGGCAGCCAGAGGCTCACGTTGATATAGCGGGCGAACCACGCTTTTAAGGTGTGGTGAAAGCCATCGAATACCGACAGTCCAAAGACAATGGGGCCCAGAATGGACAGGACAATAAGCTGGAATGTCCTGAGCGTATTGATACAGAGGGCGGCGGCATAGAAGAGGATCTGCAAAAGCCAGGCAACCACCTGATGGACGATGTTTCCGAGGTTGAGGGTAAAGATGGAAGTGGCCAGCCGTTCCATGGCACTGACATCTTCACTGTCTTCCGGGTAGGTGTACTCGTCCTGGGTGTGGCTTCCCGGCGGGCGGATGTTCATATCGTGGGCATTGGTCTGGTCGATGTGGCGTTCAATGGCCTCATAGGTACTTCCTGTCATCTCTGCGGTAGCCTCCACGATGGGGTCCATCAGCCCGTTGACCAGGGCGAGCACCATGGGGAAAAGCATAATGGCCAGCCCGATGGCAAAGGGGCGCAATAATGGGTAAACATCGATGGGCTCTGCCCGGGCGATGTGCCCCCAGATGCGGGAGGCGATGTACCACATGGCGGCAAATCCCGCCAGGGCACGGGCCACGGTGATAAGGCGTGAGGCCAGGGGCACCATCTCATCATACAGCCCGTCGAGCACCCGGCGCATGCTTTCAATATCCTGCGCCTGGGAAATGGCCGGGAGTACCCCTAATACGAAAATCAAAAGAACGGTTTTTTTCATGGCGATACCATCTCTTTAAATTGTTGGGCCTGTTGTTCCCATTGGCGGCGTTGCTTTTCCAGGGTCTCTACCTGCGTGTTGATGTCGCGGACGATCCCCAATACCTCCTTCATATTGTCATATACCCTGTCAATGGCTTCGATGCGCTCGTAGTCCGACATCCTGAGCTTTCCGGAGGTGATGATCATGGCCAGTTCATCGAGGTTTTGCAGGCTTTGCTTAAAGAGCCGCTGATATACCCCGGAGAGGTACAGCAGTTCATCGGCAGAAAATTCCCCGCCTGCCGCAATGGACCGGTAGGTGCTTTGATATTCCTGAAGGATATGCTGCTGGTAGCGGATAATATCGGCAATGCGATAGTATTTTCGCACTCCGGGGCTGGCGAGCCAGAGCCCGTCCAAAAAAGCTTCATGAAGCTTATAGTTTCCCTCGGCAATGCCTTTGACGGTGTTGTACCCGGTGGAGAGAATGCGGTATCCCTCATACATGTCGTTGAGGATGTTTTTCAGCTGCAGGAGCTTTTCAAAGTTCAGGGCCAGTTGGGCGGCTTCCTGTGCCTGTGCCCGGGAGGCCCGGGGGATAAGCAAGGCCAGGGCCAGCGCAAGGGCTAACGTCCAGTGTTTAAGGTGTTTCATGGTAGAGGGATTTTATGGTGCTTGACGATCGTTGGCTACCGTCATCCTGCCGGGACAGGAAGGCGAGCTTTGAAGTATGGCGCTTCACCTGCAGGTACAGCCGGCGGATGTCCTTATGCATATGGTCTATGATGCGGAGCCTTTCGACGTCTTCCATCTGGTAGAAAAAAGGCTTTATGGTATTTTCTGTTTGCGTCAGTATTTTAAGGGATTGCCTCAACACCTCCCGGTAATAGGTTTCCAATGCCTGCCTTTGACCGGGCTTCAGGGGCATTCTCCGAAACAGTGTCCTTCCCCTTTCCACTTCATAGAGGATATATTGCTGGTATTCCAGCACTTTTGACAATCCATGGTAGCGGGATACGACAGGGCTCATCCTGTCGAGGCGGGCAAAGAAGTCCCGGTGCAGGGAGAACTCCCCACCGGTAATATCTTCGACTGTTTGCCATCCGGTTTTCACAATTTGGTAGCCATCTTTGGCCACCTCCATATAGGCTTGAAGGGCGATGATCTGTTGTACCAGGTATTCCTTTTGTGTCTTTTTTTGATCGAACCACTCTTTCCAGTTCTGGCCATACGACGGCGCAGCAAGGATCAGAAGGCCTAAGGTGAGGATGTAGTGTTTACTTTTCATAGAGCTTTTTTAGGGGTTGGACCTGCGTGCGGGAGCGGTTTTCGGCTATGGAGAGATTGCGGCGGTTAAAGCTGCGCAGGGCATTGAGGTTTTCCGTTACCCTTTGGTCGGTATCGTGGATGATGCGCAGCCGCTCGGCATCGTTCATCTGCACGGTAAAGGCCGTCATTACATCCAAGAGGTAATCGAGGTTTTCCAGGCTTCGCCCAAGTATTTCCGAATAGGTTGCCGCCATGGCCTGCTTTTCTTCCGGGCTGAAGGCCTCATGGGCAGAGAGCACCGGCCATACCCTGTGGTATTCCTCCACCAGTTGGGCCTGTTTTTCGGCAATGTCTTTCACTTGCCGGTATTGATCCAGGGCACTCTTTACTTTCCAGAGTTCTTCGAACAGCGCATCGTATTGCTGCCGTTGCTTGTCATTCCAGCCGGAGATCTCCTTCAGGGAGAGTTTGGAAAGGGTATTTTCCAGCACCTTCTGTACATTTTGCAGCCATATCGTTTTGTTCTGCAGGCGCTGCACTTTCAGGTCGATGGCTTTGATGACTTTTTTGACCCCGGCTTTGATCACCTGAAGGATCACCGTCAAAGGGATGGCCTCTGCCTGTTGGTGGGGCGCCACCGAAAACAGTAACGTCAGGGAAAGGGTCAGGATGGAGATGTATTTCTTGAGTTTCATATGCTAGTTGTTTTCCCGTGCCAGGGCGGCGATGGCTTTTTTGCGGTCCCCGTATTTTTGGGTCAGCCGGTCGATCTGTATTTTTTCCTTCTCTTCGGTGGTATAGGCCAGGTATTCGGCTTTGCTGACCTCGGTGCGGTACACCTTGGAGAGCTGCCCGCCCAGGGAGATAAAGACTTCCTTGTACAGCCTTCCCGGTTCATTGGCCTTGTTGATGCTCAATGCCAGGGCCTTTTCCTTTTCGGTCAGGCCCAATAATTCCTGGATGCGGTCGAATTTGTTCTGGTACTTGGACTGGTCCAAAAGGATCTTGCAGTCCGAATTGTTGATGATCGCCTCTTTGACGACCGGCGAGGAAATGATGTCCTCCACCTCCTGGGTGACGACGATGGCCTCCCCATAGAATTTCCGGACGGTCTTAAACAAATATTTCAGGTACTCGGCCATCCCTTCCTTGGCGATGGCCTTCCAGGCCTCTTCCACAAGGATCATCTTGCGCACACCTTTGAGCTTTCGCATCTTGGCGATGAAGATCTCCATGATAATGATGGTCACCACCGGGAACAGGATGGGATGGTCCTTGATGTTGTCCAGCTCAAAGACAATAAAGCGCTGGTTTAAGAGGTCCAGGTTTTCGGTGGCATTCAAAAGGTAGTCAAACTCACCGCCTTCATAGTAGGGGCGTAGTACATACATGAAATTCTCGATGTCAAAATCCCTGTCTTTCACCCCGTCGCGTTTTAAGACATCCCGGAATTCCAGTTCGAGGTATTCATAAAAGGAATTAAAGCCAGGAGTCACTTCCCTGGAATGCGACAGATACTCGTAATATCCCGTGATCGCATTGGAAAGAGCTACATATTCGGAGCGTTTGAAAGGCTCGTCATCTTTTTTCCACAGGGCCAAAAGGAGGGTTTTCAGGCTCTCCTTTTTCTCGGTATCGGGCATTTTGCCGTCGGGTGTCACAAAGGGATTAAAGCGGATGGGGCTGTTTTCCTCATAGGTAAAGTAGTATCCGTCCACCAGGTCACACAGCCCCCGGTAGGAATGGCCAACATCCACCAGCACCACATGGGTACCCTGCTCATAATAGTGGCGTACCATGTGGTTGGTAAAGAAAGATTTTCCACTGCCCGAAGGCCCGAGGATAAATTTGTTGCGGTTGGTGATGTACCCCTTTTTCATGGGCTCGTCGGAGATGTCCACATTGACCGGGTTTCCGGTAATGCGGTCCCCCAGCCGTATGCCCACGGGACTTACCGATG
Organism: Echinicola vietnamensis DSM 17526; assembly: GCF_000325705.1. Classification (NCBI taxonomy): domain Bacteria; kingdom Pseudomonadati; phylum Bacteroidota; class Cytophagia; order Cytophagales; family Cyclobacteriaceae; genus Echinicola; species Echinicola vietnamensis. The sequence goes on from NC_019904.1 coordinate 1,568,660, forward strand.
AACGGTAGTTGGTTTCCATGTTCAGAAAGCAGCTGGCCGGGCCGATGAAGGTATCGAAGGTCTCATTGACGGGGAAAGCGCCCTGGTTGCCGGGAAGGCCTGCCCAAAACAGCTGCGGGGTGCCTACGGTTTCCTGTCGTGGGGTCACATCCATTTTGGAGAGGGCCGCCGAAGCTTTGTTGCGCAGTTCGGCGAGCTCTTCCCTTTTAGTGGTCCATAACATCAGGTTAAAATGCGCTTTAACCGCTTTGCGCCCCTCGGATATCGCTTCATTTAAAAAGGCAGCCGTGGCATCTTTGGCGATGGCATTTTCCCGGGAATAGGCCGCCAGGCTTTCCAGCCTAAGGCGTTTGGCTTCCAGTTTTTTTATGGTCTTTTGGTGGTCCTCGATAAAGAGGTACTGGTTATAGATATGGTTACAGGGAAGCATGGCTCCTACGGGCACGGCATAGCCACAACGAAAGTCCGTTTTGTCGGTGGCGTATTTTTCCAGTCTTCCGTCGGGCAGGACACTTCCCGGCAAATCTTCCACATCCGCCAGGGAATACAGCTGGACATATTTATCCCCGATCTGCCACTCCGGTTTAAACCGGATGTCCATCAGTCGGGGTTTTCCGGCGTTTTCCAGGAAAAGGTAGTTTTCCAATACCCCCGAACGGTGGGAGGTGCCGCATATATCCTCAGCGGAAAGAGATTTTAAGGACATCCCGCCGTCTTCAAGGATCTGGCGAAACTGCCCTAAGGTATCCTCAAAGTCCTCGCGGGCCTTTTCCGATACCGCTTCGGGCGGCACCAGGGAAGACCGCAAGAGGTTGGACACTGCCGAGGTGCCCAGAGGTTTGTCCAGGGGGCGCTGGGTAATGAAGATATGGCAGCGGTGATCCAAAAAGGGACGTTCGTGGAAAAAGCGCTCACTGCTTTGCGAGAGAAAGGACTGGTCCAAAGTAAAGGTTGCCTGGTGCCCTTCCCGGGTAAACCGGTCCTGCTTATGGAAGATGCTGTTTACCGGCAAAATGCGGATGGCCTTTACCCAGGTGTGGTGCAGGGCCAGGTAATCTTCACCGGAAAGGGTAAAGATTTCCGGGAGGGTGATGGAAAAGGCCGCCGTGATGTCCCCCTGCCGGGAGATGATGCGATCCTTTTCCACTTTAAACAGAGGAAAGTTGTCCTTCAGGTCGATATGGCGGTCGCTAAAGATCATGTATGGTCTTTAAGGGTTAAGAAAGGTTTTCTGCTGCGGCAGCGGATACTTTGGGGCACCTGCCGGTAGGCAGTGGCCTTCATCAGCCCGTGCTGCCCGTATTTACCGGAATAGTGAAAGACCCCGTAAAAGAGGGCTCCGCCCAAAACAAGGGCGCCCCCCAGGCAAAGGTATTTGGAGAGGCCCAGCATGTAGGCCACGGCAAAAAGGACCAGCAGTACCACCAGCCCCACGGCGAGATAGGCGATATACTGGGCTTTGAGCCCTTTAAAGACCAGGGGCGCATTGATCCCTTTGTTGATCGTGTAGGGATTCATAGTTTCTGTCCTTTGGTGTTTTGGGTTTTCTGCTGCCGCCGGTTTTGGGCGACGTGTTCCAGAAGACCGGTCTTCTCCAGGGGAGTGATGTTGGCTACCCTTTTTTCCTGCATGGGGTACCCCTTTTGGAAGTAATCGTCGGCCATCCCGTATTTACGGGCCATGCCCACCGGGTCCAGGTGCAGCTCGTGGGGGATCTCCACCATGACCACATCTTTGGGGACGTGGGTCATTTCCTGTGAAGCGTAGAAGAGCTCCTGTCTCCGGGAACGGAAGAAAAACAAATAATTCTCCCCGTTTTCACTGGTGACCATCTGGTCAAACTTCAGGTTTTTCCACGGTTCCTTTTTATTGCGGAGCTCCTGGAGCTTTATGTCGATGGTGTAGGTGTGCCCGGCGATGTCTATTTCGGGCAAGATTCCGGCTATGCGTTTTTCCAATGCATTCATACAAGAAAGGGTTATACTCCGAAGAAACTTTGCAGTACCGTGGCTACCACTACCAGGAATACACAACTGCCGAACCATGCGGCGGCAACCTTGCCGGTGTCCGGCTCCCCGTTGTTCCATTTGTTAAAGACTTTCACCGCACCGATCAACCCGACTATGGCACCAATGGCATACATCAGGTTGGTACCGCTCTGGAAGTAGCTGCGCACCTTGTTGGTCGCTTCATTGATCCCGGCATTGCCGTCCTGTCCGAATACGGAAAAGGCCAATAGCAGCAGTGCCAGGGTGGGCAGGAATTTGAGATACTTGTGTTTCATGATAAGAGGTTTAGGCGTTTTCGATGGTGTGGGAGAGAGCTTCCTCAGAGAGCGATATCCCGTTGGAGCGGGCCATCTGAAGGGTATGGTTCAGGATGGTCTTTTGAAAGGCCGGGACATGGCGTCCTTTAAAGTGTGCCAGCCGCTGGCGCAATTCTTCCAGCAGTTGCTCGGAGGACCGGCAGCGGGGCACTATGGCGGAGATGTCCAGGGTGAGCTTGCTGAGCTCGGTAAAGGCCCGGTCAAACTCTTCTTCGCTTAGCTGGATGACCGTAGATCTTTTTTTCTTTGGTTTTACGGTCCGCTTTGAAAAGCCCCCGGCCAGCTCACGGCGGTAATAGCGCAGGCCGACATAGGTGTAATACAGGGCAGCCATTGCGGCCAGGGCAAAGAGGAACTGTTCCCACGAAATGTGCTCGATCATAGTATTTTGGTAAAATGTTCGGGGACAAAAGTGTGGGAGACGGGCCACAATTGTTCACACTGTGACCCGAAGGTGGGTTCCGGTAAGGGTGTTTTTAGTCGAATTTTTCCCCTTTGCCGTCCAGATCGGTGTTGTCCATCCACTTTTCCAGGGCATGGGTAAGGCGCTTTAGAAAATGGGTGCGCCCCGATTTGCGGATGCGGATTTCCTGGAAGGTGCGGTAGTATTGCGACATATCTTGCTGGAAGACCTTTTCCACGACCGTGGCAATATCCCGGATGGTCGCCTGGCCGTTGTTGAATACACCCGCCGCTTTCAAGGCATAGGTAAGCTCAATTAAGGCCACCTTGGGAGCCGTCCACTTCAGTCGGGCTTTTCCTGTGGCGGTCTCCGGGTTTTTTAAGGTGCGGATTTGCTGGTGGAGATGTTCTTTCAGGCGGGAATATGCCTTAAATCGGGAGAAGCGATAGCTTCCCAGGGTGGAAAACGGGGCATCCCGCTGAATGAAGGGTTTATCGGGAAGGAAAGGCACCTTCGGGGCATTGCGCCGGAAGAGGTATTCATCCAGGTCATTGCGGTCCAGCCTGAAGTAGGTGTACAAAAAGTGGTGGCGCTGAAAATAACTGCGGATAAAGGCGAGCTGCCTTTTAAAGTGTTGGGCGATCTCCTTGGGTTCTATCGGAATGGTGGAATGCATGTAATAGAGCTCCCCGTAATAGATCTGCTCCGATACAAAGCGTGGTTTTACCTGCTTGAAAAAGTAAATTTCCTCGGGCGGGGTAAAATCATAGCCCGCAAACTTCTCTTTTAATTGATCCAGGGCTGTGTGCACACAGGAGAAACATTCCTGCGCTTCCCGCAAAGGCGGGTGCTGTGCCAGATGGACCTCGTGTAATTGGGATTTTAACCCCTGGTAGAGTTCATGACAAAGGTGTCTCATGACAAATAGTTGGTTTTGGAATGGCCGGGATATTCCGGTAGGTCACCGTTGTTTGCTTCATCCCGGGCCATGCCCGTGAAACATACGTTGAAGTGGAGCAAAACTACCTTTTCCGGGAGAAAGAACGGGGAATTGGGCGATGGGGGAATGTTCCAGTTACTAAAAATCGGTACTGAAATACCGTGTTCCCTGCCCGAAATAAAAGGGCGAAATCAAAAGTACCCGCGGTAAAACACCTGCGGGTACCTTGGCTCAGGGCTGGATAAATTCAATGGAAGCGGACATCTCCACCTGTGGCGGCTGGCCGGGAATATGCCGTATCTTACTCTGGCTTTCCATATCGGTTTGCTTGGTTCTGAAAGTCTGCGGGGGACCGAAAATCTCGATCTGTGTTCGCGCCACCAGCAATGCCGCCAGCTGGGCACCCCACATAAACAGGACCTTTTCCGGTACACCATCGAGGTATTCCATCTGCTGGTCGGTGACGGTAAACTTATTGGTCAGCCAGCTTTTGAAATCGCTGCACACCTGTTGGGCCTCTTCCAATAGCAGTTCGTCATTGAGGGCATAAAGCTCACCCATCACCTGGTTCATTCCTTCCGGATTCAGTTCAGTCATAATATCAAAAGTTTGGTTATTAATACATTTAAAATCAACTATTTAACGATAAAACCTACGATGTTTTATATTTGTAGCTATATTCTTACATTAATGTGTGTCTCGGAAGGGTGTAAAAGGAGAATGGAAGAAAAGCAATCTTTTTTACCGGCGGCAAGGCCTGCCCATAGTGCAGTAGGCTATAATGATTTGTATTTCCGGCTGATCATTGGAGTGATGGGGGCTTTGTTTATCAGCCTGTATGGCACCATGGAGGGTTTTTGGGAACATTTTCTTATGCCCGCATTTTACGTGGAATTCTTTTCCTCCCTTTTGATCACCCTGGTCATTATCGAGTTCATTTACCGTACTACCGTTTACCTGGACAAATACTACGACTGGCAGCAGCGGCCCATTATCCGTTTATGCCTGCAATTTTTCCTGGGGGTGATGGTGCCCGGGGTCATCGACTTTATCCTGGCGGCCGTTTATTTTAAGGTTTACGGGTTGAACATTATTGAGGACACCTATTACGTAGCCTATGCCCTGCCGCTGATCATGGCGATGATCTTTATTTTCAACCTGTATTACGTCTGCCATTATTTCTTTTTAAAGCTGCGATCCGTGCAGCATGCGGGAAACGGGAAAAAGCAAACCATCCTGGTGCAAAAAGGGACTAAAAACATTCCTTTGCCCGTAGTACAGATCAGTTACATAGAAAGGTCCAATCGCCATAACTTTTTAACGACCCTCAGCGGGGAGAGTTATTTGATTTCCTATTCGTTGGAAGAGCTGGAGGATTTGTTGGACCCACGGCTTTTTTTCCGGGTGAACCGGCAGGTTCTGGTGCATTTTGCCTCGTGCCGTCATTTTGAACTGGGCGAGCACGGCAAATTGCTCCTGTATTTGAAACCTGCCACGGATACACCTATCGTGGTGAGCCAAAAAAGAGCCAAACGGTTTAAGGAATGGATGGACAGATAAAAAGAAGGTCGCTCAATTGAGCAACCTTCTCCTGTTGAACCAAATGTTCAAGTAAAACCACCTTACCTGTTTTACTTAGCTATGATCCATTTGATTACTTCATTCTTACCCCTGTATGATATATGAACATGATAAACGCCCGGTTTAACATCCAGGTTTAAGAGATACTCTTTTTGATTTTCTTCGATCATGCCACGATGAACAAGAGCCCCTGTATTAGAGTATACCCGAATATTCATTTCAGGATGACTTCCCTGTATCGACAATGTCGATAAACTTCGGGTTGGATTAGGTTGGAGCGTTAAGGTTATTTCACCCTTATCATCACCTTCACTATAGATAATATCTCCTACATCAACACCTGTGGAACCATGTGGAGATGGGGACTTCTTATAAGCAGGAGCGGTCAAGCGACAGTTCATTGTCATATCGAGGAACTGTTCCGCATCAATATTCTCCAGTATGAGATCGGCTTCTGCTTCATAAACGCACTGCCAGTACTCGGCAATTTCCAGTTCTCTCCCTTCCGCCCACTGTTGCGCATCAATAAGCTTATTCAGCGCATAGTCATAATACTCGCCAATACGGAAGGCATGGGACTGGGCAAGGTTATAATGGAACTCCATCAGGTAAGGATCAGATGCATCAGGAGCCTGATATTCCAACCGAAATTCCGCTTCATCAATGATATAATCAATTTCCATAGGAACGGGTTGCTCGGATTCCGCCCTGTTCGGTTCCAGTACCTCAAATCTATAAGCGTTGGAAAGCGCCAACATATAAAAGTCAAACGCCAAATCCATGACACGCTGTTCCTGGGTGGTTAGTAGTGGTAACTGAATGTTGTTGGGTTCAGAAGAACCGTATCGAGCCACTTCCTTCACATGGTTCATGATGGTTCTCAGTATCTCCATAGCCGTCAGGTTGTCATCTGCGTTCTCTATATTCTGAGATTCGATGAACCCGACCGCATAGATCAATGCCTCGTTAAGGATACGGTTTCCCCCTTCATCCGGTATGATAATCTCTGTTTCCAGTTCATCGGGTATTGTGGAAGGTGTCTCAATTTCCATATCCTCACAGGCAGTTGGATATGCCGCCGGTGTTCCCCAATCCCTTAGGCCCACAGGATCTCCATCCATTGTGATGTCTACCGGAACAATAGTACCAGCAGCGGGCATCAGGTTATTCTTCACTTCCAGGTAGTACTTGTCATTTTGTGCGTCATAATACAGTGAGGAAGCGGCATTTGAGGAAAATTCGCCTTCGATGTAGAATGTTCCTTCAAATGTGTTATAGCCATAATTAATGTTCAAGCCGTCAGCGGATTGCAGGTAAACATCCTGAGCATTATCGAACGTATTCTGCGAATGGTTATTCATCCATACCTCAGATTCATCTATGGCCATTCCGGTACCATTGGAAGCATAGTTGCAGCAAAAAGACCAGGCGCTGGTTCCTTGCAGGTTAACTCCTTCGTTACTGTTGGAGTAAAAGGTTGAGTGGGACAACTTTAGACCGGAACCTTGCTGACCGAGGAAATCTATTCCGGTAGAATTGTACTGGAAGTCGTTTTTAAATGTTTCACAGGTACCATCCACATCCAGTGCCAGCCAACCTTTCGTGTTGTTGTCAAAGGTACTATGCCTGATATTCACCCGTTTTCCTTGTGACTTTAAGCCGTTTCCACAATCTGTAAACGTGCAGTAAGCCAGGTCCAAAGGATTGCCATAGGTAGAAAGCACAGCAAGTAGCCCATCATCTCCATATTTGAAATCACAGTACCTGATATCCATAAGGGGTTGGCCGTATACTCTCAGTCCTCCGTGTGTCCAGGAATTTCCCAGCCGGGTATACAGGGTATGCCAGCTTTTAAAATCAGGATGGACTCCCAAATAGGCACCTACTGCCAGTTCTACCTTTGCATTCTCAATTTGTACATAATCGAGATCAGATGTGAATATGGTGTTGGAGGCAATTTCAAGCCGCTTGTTGCTTTTTCCTGTACCCAAAAACGACATTTCGTTATTTCCTTCACAAACAATCAACTGGTTGGCGGTTCCGGTTGTCATGTTCTGATCAAAACGAACAAAACCGCTCCCTGACGGGGCAAAATCCGCATTGGATTTCAGGATCAGTTTGCCTTTTATTTCCAATACCGAATTTTGTCCTTCCAGATTAATAACCGCACCGGGATGGATGATGAGCTCAGCCCCCTCATCTATTACCAATGTACTGAAATCATAAATAGTCAAAGTTCCTCCGTTTTCTATTTCCAAAACAGAATTTTCCAGAAATGTGACATCGGTAGAATTTCCCTTACCGCTTACAGAAGGATAGTTATTATCCCCCAAGGTAAATGCACCTCCGTTCTGGACTTTGACGTAGCTACCTCCACATTCTGAACTAACGGTAGTAATGGAGAAATGACTCCTTTGTTCGGGAGCGGGATACCCGGAAGATAAAAAGCCTACCACATTATCCGCATTTACCCGGAGGTTGCCATTAGCCTGTACCGTTGTGGAAACAATAAACCCGTCCGGGGCCACCGGTTCCTCATAAGGTAAACCATAATTAAAATAAGTATTTAGTTCATCCAGGGCGCCTCCGGTTTTTGTGGCCGGTCCTTCTGTTTCCCTTAACATATTCAATGTCCAGCCAATATTCCCTCCATCAGGTTCATCGGTTATTTCCACATGCCGCTGGTTATAGCTTTCTATCAATTCTGGTGTTAATTCAGTTTGATTATACCAGACTGCTTCGAAGGGGGTAATATCCGGATTAACAATGATGGCATCACGAACATTAACAAACAAATCATTGGTATCAATATCCAATGCACTGACTGTGGAGATAAAATTGTGATGGGGGAAATCAGCTTTTACCAAACCACCACTAAGGTCAGCTATGGTTTGCTGAGTAATATTAAAGTCTCCGGGCGCATTATCATAGGGAAGTGTTGCCACGGTAGCATATTCTTTAGCCATATTATGATGATTTGCGTCTTGATTCAAGTCCTGGCTATATAGGAGTAATCCGGAGTAGATCCCCGAAGTGATGTAAACGGCTAATATTTCAGAAGCGTGGATAAGGGGACATAACATACACGCCATGGAAATCGCATTCTGAGCTTTTACTATTCCATGAGCAATAAGTATTTTGATAATGACGATCATTCCCGTAGCATACAACACAACATGGGCAATAAGGTGCAAGATATTATCCCATGTTGATACTCCACCTTCAAATACCTCACTATTGGAAACAGCTGTAGGACTATCATCTACCGCATAAGCCTTGGCATTCATTAAGGTGAAATTTCCCTGTGAGGTAGAACCACCGAATGCCATATTTGCAAGAGAAAATGCCACTACGGTTACATCCGGAACAACTACAGGAACGGTCAATTTAATAGCAACACTTAATAGTAAATCCTTTGGCTGCAGTCCATAGCTTGAAAGATTGTTATTATCCTGTCTTTGCCCTATTCCCATTCCACTTCCATTGGTCAATGCAATATTCCGGCAATGTTGGGGATGGCCGATACTATCTAAATACTCCATAAAATTTTCATGCTCCGGTTGGGCACCGGATTCCCGGTGATAAATGAGCATTTGTCTGGCTGCCGGGCTGTTCACAACGTGATCATAAGAATCCTTGGCGTCATCACCCTTCCCTGCTATATTGTAAGTTGTTCCCATTTCATATAGAAAGTGCTGGACACCTAAAGGAATATTAGCTCCACGGTGTGGTGAGGAAAAGGTACCGTGCAGCCTGATGTTATGACAACAGTCATGAAGCTCCATCTTTCTTACCGCTGTCCTTGAGATAAGCCCTCCCATACTGGCACCGATAACCACAATATTTTCAGGGCTTCCATTTGCAGTAAGACTATCATTTACCGCCTGAATAAGGCTGATTAAAGCATTGGCATTTTTTTGTATAACGGATCTATTGGAATGAAAATCCACGTAAATCAAATCATATCCTTCCGATAACAGTGAGTCTCCGAATATGGGTAATTTGGACAATTGAGGAGCAACGCTTCCAAAATTACCACTGGAAACGGAAGTCCAGTTCAAGTCACCAAACCCCCAGTAATTTCCTTTATCGTATTCGGGATAACCCTGGACATAACTGGAAGTTTCCAGTCCTTCGACAAGTATTATGGGTTTATGTAGCTTTCCACTTCCTCCATAGGAATATTTCATAAATCCCACCAGTTTGCCTTTGCCTTCGGACATAGGTACCTGGCAGTGGTTGGTCTCCGGGTTGATAATTTTACCATCGGGGCTTCCCAACAAACAGTGATTCACTTTTATAAAAGCTCCCATCATGTGCCCCTCATACATCGGGTTGCCTGACAAATTCCTTATCTGGAATTTAATATATTTTGGTCCATATGACCCGTATGTGATGTTGACAACCTGGCCTACAGTAACTTGCTGCCACCCGTTGCCATCTGCGAAATCGATGTGATATGTGTAATTAGGATTATTGACGATAAAAAAGCGGGGATCAATGTAAATTTTCACAGGTTCGCTCAGACTTTCAAGACAAACCTCGTTGTCCCTCAGCAGTGATCCGGCCACTAAGGTCTTTTTATGAAAACTCCGGCCCTGAGTAATTGAGGGATCATTGTAGTAGGAGGTGTCGGCAATAATAATGCTGTCCGGATGGGTAGACATGGTCGCCGTATCGAGAAAAACAGTGTCATAAACAGCAATATCTCCCGTCAATAGTTGAAACTTATTTAATGTACTATCAAATACAACATAGGCACTGTCATAAGCCATCGGGGTGATATAATCATACTCGAAGTGCATAAGTCCCAGCACAAAATCTGCCTGCGGAACAGTATTAATAACCTGTTCAAAATCCGTAAAATCCATCTTCTGTCCATAAATAGCACTATCTATGGCATCCTGATAATTGTCGGGATGGACGCTAAAACGGTTGCGATCCCCGGTGGCATGATAAAAAAGCCGGTATAGATCTTTAAAGATAAGTGGGTTGCAACTGTCTGTGGCATTTCCTTCATGAAGTCTTGGGTCGTAATTACTCTGGGTTGCCAAGATCCATTCCGGGTTGCGGTCGATCAATATGCCACTGGAGGCATAAGGAAGGAGGTCATCATAAAGTGCTTTGAGGCTGTCGAGGCCAGGTTGTTGGGCCTGAGCCGTGACAAAACATAGCACAGCTAAAAAAGTGGTAATTTTGCGTCTCATTGCATGAGGTTTTTATGTTAAACTTCAAAAAGTGATGGCCGGTGTCGCTGCAACGACACCGGCTTCTATATTTGTTAATACTTCAACTTATGGTAAGTTGTATCAAATGGAGTAAGGTAAGCCGTGTCATAAATATTACTCCAAACATTGTTTCTTTTTAATGCGAAAATCAATGTTCTTTTTAATCCCGCTCCCAACAAAAGAGCTGTATCATTAGCTGGACCGTAAAAACTGCGGGAAATCCCGTTTCCCCAGCTTAGAGATAATACATCAAAAGGCTGGTAATTCACATTCTCCACATGAAGCTGTAACCATGAGTAAGGCGGCAGGTAAAGATCAATTTTCTGCTTAGTCCCCCTTTCCACAGGGGGTCCGCCGACAGAGTTACAATAATTATGATGCAGAGGAATTCCGCTGGCACATATCCGTACCCAATGCCGGGTGTTCTCTGCTTTAAAATCAACACGGTAGTACCCATTGGAATCGGCATAAGTAGTGGCAACGATTTCCTCACCTGTTCCACTGATCCAACTTCCCGAAGCGACTTCTTTTACCAGAATCACTTCAATTGGTTTGTTCCAGGTAAATCCTTCAACCCCATTGTAGACATATCCTTCAACAGTGGTGGGAAGTGCTTTTTTATCTTTATTACATGCTGTACTAAAAAGTATCGCGATTGATCCGAGAAAGATGAAAAAGTTCGTTTTCATAGGCCATTTCAGTACTCTAATTTGTGATAGGTTGTGTCAAATGGAGTTAGGTATACGGTATCTCTCTTTTTAATTACAGTCTGGTTATTACGAAAAAGAGTTTTTACAAAAGTATTCCCCCCTCCACTCCCAAAAAAAATTGCAGTATCATTAGCTGGTCCATAAAATACTTTCTTCTGATTTCTAAAGTTAATATGGAGCTCATCACCTATTTGATAATTCACATTTTCCACATGAAGTTTTAACCAAGAATAAGGCGGCAGGTAAAGATCAATTTTCTGCTTAGTCCCTCTTTCCACAGGGGTTCCGTCGACAGAGTTACAATAATTATGATGCAGAGGAATTCCGCTAGCACATATTCGCACCCAATGCCGAACGTTCTCCGCTTTAAAATCAATGTGGTAGTACCCATTGGAATCGGCATAGGTCGTTGCTACAGTTTCCTCACCCGTTCCACCGACCCAACTTCCCGAAGCAACTTCTTTTACCAGAATAACTTCAATAGGTTTGTCCCAGGCAAATCCCTCAACCCCATTATAGACATATCCTTCAACAGTGGTGGGAAGAGCTTTCTTATCCTTATTACACGCTGTACTAAAAAGAATCAGCATTGATCCGAGAAAGATGAAAAAGTTTGTTTTCATAGGTTAATAGGTCACTTCAGTACTCTAATTTGTGATAGGTTGTGTCAAAGGGTGTTAAAGAAATTGTATCCTTATATAAAAATGTTGAATTTTCTCGTTCTACAGCATATGCTATAGTAACCTTTTTACCACCATATAATAAAATTCTTGTTTCGTTAGCTGGACCATAAAAGGTTAAATAGTCTCCTGATCTTGTAGAAATTCTAATTATATCTCCAGGTTGATAATTCACATTTTCCACATGAAGTTTTAACCATGAGTAAGGTGGCAGATAGAGATCTATTTTCTGTTTAGTTCCTCTTTCTACGGGGGTTCCGCCGACAGAATTACAATAATTATGATGCAGAGGAATTCCGCTGGCACATATTCGCACCCAATGCCGAACGTTCTCCGCTTTAAAATCAATGTGGTAGTACCCATTGGAATCGGCATAGGTCGTTGCTACAGTTTCCTCGCCCGTTCCACCGACCCAACTTCCCGAAGCAACTTCTTTTACAAGAATAACTTCAATAGGTTTGTCCCAGGTAAACCCCTCAACCCCATTATAGACATATCCTTCAACCGTGGTGGGAAGTGCTTTCTTATCCTTATTACAAGCTGTGCTAAAAAGAATCAACATTGATCCGAGAAAGATGAAAAAGTTTGTTTTCATAGGTTTCTGTTTTATATTTCAATTTTACAGCAACTCCTTTTTTCTGTAAAATTAATTTTCGCAACAAAAAATCATCAGTTGCGATTTTTGCAAAAATCCATTTACTCCTATTAATTAAGTTTCCATTACCAAAAGCCCGGAATGGTCCTTAACTATTATCCAAAATTTTTCCTTTCTTGATGTGTTGAGCGAAGAAACTTTAAAGTCAGCAGAATTACTTTCCCCTATTTTCCTTGCTAAATCATTTCTTTCATCTAGTCTTAGCGAGGAGCCTTATAAAAATATTCTTACTAACTTACAGGCTAAAGTAAAACAATACTTTGTATTTACAAAATTTTATTCTGATTTTTCTTTCAAAATCGACCAATCTCCCTTTGTTGCTAGACAGTTTGGTTATATGAACATTTAGCATCTTTGGCTGGATACTAAACAAAACGTTTAGCAAACATAAGGGCTATATGTTATTTGTGAAATAAAGCTTCACCTTAAGTCATGTGGCTAAGCTATGTAAATTCACATTAATTCCAGAAATTCCTTTAAGTGCTCCCTGTTCATTTTTCCAAATCCAAGCCGAAGGGTATTGCCCGGGTATCCACTTGCATAAAACACGGAAGGGTTCTGAAGAAAAAAGCCCTTGGTACTGATACTCCCCAAAAGCTTTTCCAGGTCCAGGAAACGGGAGAACTCCAACCAAAAAGCCAGGCCTGATTCGGGCAGATGATAGTATATGCCCTCTTTGGCGGATAAAATACCATGCAGCTCATCTCTTCTTTTCCGGTATCTTCTTTTGAGCTTCTCGGCATATAACCGAATGACTCCTGTTTTTAGCAATTCATTGACCGATTGCTCCAATATCACATTCCTTTGATTTTGTAGAATACTGCGGACTTTTGAGATTACCGGCTTTGGAGCAACCAAAATATCCATCAGGTACAGGGAGGGCATCATTTTACTTAGTGAGGTCATATAAATTAACTTTCCGGAAGGATATTCGGCCCTTAATGGAATAGGAACTTCCCTGCTATAGATAAACTCATGGTCGTAATCGCATTCGAGGATGTAAAAACCTTCTTTATAGGATAGTGATGTTAGTGTCTTTCTCCGGTCATGTGAAAGAAACGCGGTAGTGGGGTACTGGCAGCGGGAGCTTATCAGCACTGCATCAACCCTCCTTTGGGAGCATAGCTGTTCCAGATGTTCGGTTTTCATGCCTTTCCCATCTACTTTAACAAAAAAGCACTTCACCCCGGCTTGTCTTAAAATTTCCAATGCCCTCGGATCTCCCGGCTCTTCCAGCACTATAGTGCCACCATTGGGAAAGAGGGAATAGATTATCAAAAACAAAAGTGTATAATGACCATGGGAGAAGTAGAATTCCTCCCTTGTACAGCTGATACCCCTTTCTTGTACCAGGTAATGATGAAGGGTATTTTCAAATGGGGGATATCCCTGCGACTGGATTAGATGTTTATCGTGTTTGCGGCCTTTCCAAAAATACCGGCGGTAGGACTGTGCAAGGTCTCTTACCGGACTAAGTGAAATATCCGGAAAGTCCTCGCTTAAGCTCACAGTTCTGGCGAGCTTCTCAAAGTGGCCCGGACCGCTATTTTTGCTGCCTACATAGAAGCCCACTCTTTCTACTACATAGAGGTAGCCCTGTGCCGTGAGCCGCTCGTAGGCTTTCATTACTGTTTTGCGGTGAACCGATAGAAATATTGCCAGTTCCCTGCCCGAGGGCATAGGAAAATCTTCCTTTAATATTCCTTTTTGTATCTGACGCTTTATAAACTCCTCAATTTGCAGGGAATATTTTTCGTGGTCATGCAATCTGAGCTGATGGAAAAGTTTGGGTACCATACTACGGATGTTTTTCAAGCATCCTGGCGAATGGTTTAAACTAAGATGTGTGAGGATGAGTTGCCGGAGCTTGAGTTTTCTGTTTTATGAACCTGCAAATGTAGTAGAATATGTACTTTCCCTGATCCAAACGATTTTCTGGACTACCGGAAAAAGTGACAACTGGCCTACTGTGATTTTCAATTTAAACTGAAAATCAGATGTTTATAAATTTTCACCATGCCGTTTTATCATGATTTTAAGGAAAACCTAAAAATCTGATTTTGAAACTACCAGTCTTTACAGGCAATCTCTGCTGGCCTACCGGAAAAAGTGCAAACTGGCTCCCTCCCGGTATTATTTTTCTTACGAAATTAGCTCTGAAGTTTTTAAAAAGGTCATTAAAAATATTGTTGCGCGACGATCAGGAGATGCTGAAAACCTGTGAATAGAGTAGGCGTAATTTTTTAATTTTTATAGTTATGAAAACGGTTAAATTTTCATTTATGGCTCTTGCCCTCGTTTTGGGTTTTGCGCTTGTATCTTTTGCCAAAGAAGGAAATGGTAAAACAGAAGCCAAAAGCAGTGATAAAAATGAGGCAGTGACTGCCACTCAATGGGCAGTTACAGGTGAAACCACCGATGGAGGAGTGGAGTACTATACTGTCCAGACTCCATCTGGAAGTGAGTCTTGCCCTGGAGGTCCCGATGCTTGTTTGATTTCAAGTGAGACCCCGCCTGATATGCAAAGTCGTATTCCTAAGAATCAGGCCACAGTGGATGACTTCAGGAATGGCTACAATTAAAGAATAGCCCCTTTAGTTTTTCATGAGCAAATAGGCCCTTTTAAGATTTCTTTAAAAGGGCCTATTATTAACTTACAGTAATTTGTCTATTTGATTGGAAAGGGCCTTAAAACCATCTTCCTTTCTGATATCAGAAAGATCATAGCTGTCTATTTTTCCCTCTTTGTTGATAATAACAATGGTTGGATACGCCCTGATATTGTAACTGGACACAATTGGATGACTCATACCTTCCCCATTGGTAAAAAGATTAATAGCCTTATCCGAGGTATATCCTCCCTTTTTTAAACTGTTCTCCCAAACTCTCCTGGAGCCATCAACAGATATGGAAATAAACTTGACACTTGGGTTGTATTGATAAACTTCTTCTGCTTTTTTTAATACATTTTCAAACATCCACTTACAAGCCCCACACCCTGTAAACCAGAAGTCTATAACGATTACTTTACCTCTAAACTCTGACAATGAAACAATATTTCCCTTTTGATCTTCCAACTCAAAATTCACCATTTCTCTTCCAGTCTTCCTTTTTTTTAATTCCGTAAGCATATTTTGACAATAATCAGTACGAGCGATCTTAATGACTTTTTCAAGCTGCTTATCAAACTGCCGTGTTCCAAAGGATGTATATAGGAATAGAGTTAACATCCGCTCTCGTAGCTCCCCTGAATATTTAGACATTATTCGTTCAAAAACCTGTGACGGGTCTTCACTTCCATTTAAAAAGTAACTATCCACAATGTTTTTCCGAACTAAATACCTAAAATAATAGTAGGATCTTGCTAATGTCTCCTTTGACAAATCAGTTTCCGGTAAAACGTCTCTAACATTTTCAAAGTAAGCTTTTTTGATGTTCTCCAGTTCTTCCGATGATAGTTGTTCCTCGGCTTCTTTATAATACCTTAAAATACCATTTTTGAGAGCTGGGGTATATAATTTATAAAGTGCATCTGCCATAAGCAGTTCATAGGCCTCAGGGCTCATGGCATCTTTATGATCTTCAATATAGGTTTTTATGGCTTCAGCACTTTTAGCATAACCGTCCTGGTATTTTTGATTAGAATCAAAGGATTTATTGCTGCCTCCTATTTTTCTGTAGATATAATACGTTTCTGTCCATACCCTTAATTTGGTAGCACCTTCTCCCGAGAATGATAGATCAAATAATTGGATAGGGTCATAAGTTTCATATGTTGGAAGCACTTTCTTTTTACTTATTTGGATCTTTACATTGTCCCCACTCTCATAAATCAATAACGGCGTCAAAGCCTTTTTTAAGTATCTTGCTCTTTTAACAAATCGCTCTTCAGTATATATCCTTCCCTCTTTGGGGTTTAAGTTGGCCACCATGTAATATCCAATACCGGTGTTGGTCTTAAAACTGAATTTATATAAACCCTCATTATCCATTGTAGCTTTTATCTTTTTCCCTGGATTTTTTAATGAAGGCGTTTCCCCATATAAGGGATTCATAACAAATAGCATCAATGTGTCTGTTGCAGTTGCCTGATCATATCGCACTGTCACTGACACCATTTTTTGACTGTTCTCATATTGAGAAAAGGCCTTATTTGGGTTTGCTATTAGGGCAAACAATAATAATAGAAGTCTCATCATCTCACCTTTCATTTTGTTGAAGATCACCTAACTGAACATCCATAAGAGGAATTGGAAAAACATACCTGGGATCATTCGGAGGTAATGAATAAACTTGATTTCCCAGCTCTCTTTTCATTGTTTTAGCAAACCTTTCATCTAAGTTCAGTCGCCTTAGATCGTCCCAGCGGAGCTGAGCGGTAAACGGAAGTTCCTTTCTTCTTTCTTCCAGGATTTTATTTAAGAGACTATCAGGATGATCTATGGATATAGGTTCAAATGTTCCTTTTAGATATCTCTTTTCCAAAAGCAAATTGATATCTTCTTTTGCATCAGACACATTGCCTATTCTGGCATTACATTCTGCCCGTATCAAAATGACTTCATTCACTGCAATTCCCGCAAAATTTCGATTGAGCCCTGAATATGTCCCTCTAAACTTTATTTCATTCTCCCCCTCTTCAGCAAAGAAGAATTTTTTTCGAAGATCATTATCATCGTACTTCTGATACAGGTCATTGCTGACGGAGGAAATCATAATGTTTAATGGAGAAATCACATAATGTAAGTTAGAAGCCGCCCAAAACATAATTTCCGGATTCAATGGGTGAACTGGAAAACGGTAAAAGCTTGATAGATTAACGAGTGAACTGTCGTTAAAATCCAATAAATTGTTATTGTCTTTTAATGCCATATCCGCATACATCAATGCATTTTGGAAATCTCCTATGTTCAGATAAACACGGGCTAGTAAGCCCCTGACAGATGTCTTAGTGGGTCGTGTTTGATAACTTGTTACATCAGGAAGCAGAGCTAAAGCTTCATGAAGATCCTGAAAGATTTGATCATATGTTTGTTCCAGAGAAGATCTCTTTGGTGTTATATTTATATCAGAAGTAATGCGAAGGGGGAGGCCTAAACTCTGCATATTCGATTCAGAATAGACCTTGCAGAACATTTGGGCAAGACCATAATAGGTAAATCCGCGGAAGAACAATGCGGTACCTTTTACAGCATCATATTCTGCACTATTTGCCGAGGTTCTTTTGATAGAATTTAGTCCATCTAAAGCAACATTGGCATGGGCAATCTTTCGGTATGCAGATGTCCAGTCTAAGGATTCCGGTTCGTTAAAAATTACATCGGCCCAAATGTAGGCGTTTCTTTGAGTCTCCGGAGCACTATTAAATGCTTGAATATCCATATAAATATTATCAGTGCCTAAATCACCCATACTCGGACAGAAGTAATTCATCCACTCTGCATAGTCAAGAATAGCTCTCATATCTGTTAATGTTTCTGGTCTGGAGTCCGACAAAGTTGATTTTTCATCTAACCAGGTATTCAACTCTGAACACCCCGCCAGAAATATTATTTCTACAGCCAGAAAAATTCTTAGACCGTAGTATCTTATTGAATTTCGTTTTTTCATAATTGACATTTTTTAGAAGCCTGCACTTACCCCAAAAGAGAAAGAAAGGGGGTTAGGTAACCTATGTAGTAATGCTGTTGATGTTGCCTGATCAGGGTCTATTCCAAGATCATTAGCCTTCCATATTATTCCGACATTATTCAAGTAGACATAAACATTACATGATTTCATGGGAAGTTTTTCTTTTAAGGCTGTCTTTAAATTGTAGCTGAGCTTAATGTCCTGCAGACGAATATGGTCGCCTTTCTCTACCAAACTCTCTGAATAATTATAGAAGGTACTCCTACGGGAATCAGAAGGATAAACTATTGATGGAACATTGGTTATCTTTTCATCACCTGGATTTTGCCAGCGTTGGGTATAGTCCAGATTGGCATATCCGTCAATAATATCAGTATAATTTATGGCTGTTGATGATCGCCTGAAATAATATCCAGCTTTGAGTAAAAGGTTTACGGACAGAGATAATCCTTTAAAACTAAAATCGTTTCGAATTGCGCCATATATCTGCGGTAACGAAGAGCCATGGAAAATTAAACTATCAGGATGAAAATTATTAATTATTGCTTGATAGTCCTTACTGACCATCCCATTTAAATACCCCTGAGGATCACCATTTTCGGGATCTAAACCTGCCCATTTGTAGCTGAATATACTGTACAAAGGCTTTCCTTCAGCAAGGACACGATTTTGTATTGATGAGGACGTAGGTTCCTGCTTATAACTGGTAATTTTATCTTTTAAGCCACTCAATAATAAGCTGGTTTTCCATTGAAATGCCCGATTTATATTTTTGGTGTTAATTGTTACATCCACACCATTGGTTCTGGTCGATGCAGAATTGATCATGGATTCTCTAAATCCGGAGTTGTGAGCCAGAGGATAAGGTTCTACTAAATCTTTACCTGATTTCTGATATAATTCAATTGTTCCGCTAAACACCCCATTTCTTGTTTCGAAATCGATCCCAAAATTGATGTTCCTTATCCTTTCCCATTGCAAATCAGGATTGGGAGGTGTTAAATTGGAAATAACTGGAAGGCCTGTTAGATAACTGGATCGATAGACTCCGGTGGTGTAAGCAGAACCATAATATACATTTCCATTATAACCATATGTCAAACGAAGCTTCAAGTAATCCAGCCAACTACTTTGAAAGAAGTCTTCGCGACTTAAGGTCCAACCGGCCCCGGCGGACCATAAAGGGGTTATCTTTTGATTAATATTGACTCCAAATAAATTTGTTCCGTCATTCCTTCCACTTAGAGTAAAGGATAACCTGTCATCATAGACATACCCTAAATTGGAAAAGAAGGAAACAAACCGGTTCAACCTCCCTACTACTGTTCCATCTGGTGCTGGAATACGGGCAAATCCTCCTGGCGAAGTCGATAAGAACGTTGAAAAATCCAGATTCATTGATGCTGTCCCAAACCTTTCTTCATAACCGTAAGATGTTCTTTGATACCCTTTGGTAGTCAGTTCTCGAATTTCACTACCAAGAATGGCTGAAATACTATGGCTTTGTTGAAAGTTTTTGTCAAATGATATCTGACCTCGAATATTTTGTGAAAGCCAGTCGTACTCACCAACATTTAAAATCCCACCATTTTCTGGTATTTGATATGAAATAGAACCATCAGAATTCAGAAGCGAATAGCGGTTGATAAGATTTCTGGTGTAATAAGTATCTTCATTAAAATGCTCATAATTGCTTATCTTCTGTCTTTCTGCCTGATACAGTAAATGGGCTTTTAAAAAAGGGGTAACCTGATATTCCAAGCCTGTTTTAATAAGCAGATCATATATTTTCGTCTGGTTATCAGCAAATCTAAGCTCGTCGGTTGGGCGATACTGCCAATCTTTAAACCCTCTTTGCTCCATCTGCTCCTTATAGGACCTTCTATAATCTTTATTTACAGATAGTGCCCTTCCCTGTGAATCAGAAAATTGGGCATAGGGATAAATACCAGCGTGTGTGAACCCACCAATGGAAATGCCTGTACCAAATGGCATTTGATTATTTCTAAATGTTTGGTTGGTACTAAAGTTCAGCCCAAGCTTTACAGTAAGTTTCTGAACGGGAGAAAATGAATTAGAAGTGTTAAGAGTGACTCTTTCATAGCCATTCCTTTTTAAGGCGTGTTTATTTTTATCGTACCCCACCGAAAAAGCATAGGTCATTTTGTCTGCCCCACCTCTTATTCCCAAGTAATATTGTTGATTAAATGATTTTTGATAAATATCGCGGTCGTAACTATCCCGAATATCAAATTTGCTTAAATCAGATAATGATTGTTGGGCTTGCTGTGTTGTTATTTCACCGGATCTTGCTTTATCAAGTAACTCAACTGCAGGTGTAAGTACCGGATAATAGACTGTGTTTTGAAGATAAGGGTCAAAGTACCCCTGGTCAAATAAATATTTTTCTACTTCTATATAGTCTTTGGATGGTAAATAGTTTGGATCATACCATAAATCAGGTTTTTCCTGTATTGTAAAGTTGGAATTGAACTCAAGATGCATCTTCTCATTTTGTCTCCCTTTCTTTGTAGTGATAACTATCACGCCATTACCTGACCTCGCTCCCCAAATAGAAGCGGCTGCTGCATCCTTCAGAACAGTTATGCTTTTGATGTCATTTGGGTTTATATTATTTATATCTCCTTCATAAGGAAAATTATCTACAATAATCAGAGGACTTCTACTGACATTGTTATCTAGGGTACTGATACCTCGTATAATAATCCCCGGGTTTCTTCCATTCGGGTCATGAGTAACAATCTGCGAGGTGCCACCTGAATATAACAGGCCAGAAACAGTGCCATTAAGCCTGGATAACATGTCTGTCGAAACAGCCCTGTTTAGTAACGAGCTATCTAAAAGGGCGAAACTTCCGTTTAACCTCTCTTGTGGTAGCGTTTCATATCCAGTAGAAACAGTAAAGGTTTCCATTTCGGAGATGCTTTCTTGAAGTGTTATAAAAAGTTCCTTGGAAACATCAGTTATTTCTATTTCCCTGGGTTGGAAACCAATCATAGAGATAATTAATATACTTTTTTCAACGACATTCTCAAGTTCAAAAATTCCGTCTTCATTCGATGATGCTCCTCGATGAGTGCCTTTGATCTGAATGGTTGCCCCGGCTATCGGGGCGCCTGTTATATCAACAATTACTCCTTTTACTGTGCCGGATTCTATTGGATCATTTTGGGAGGGTGGTTTAGAAAACTTCCCTGTATCTTCATTTGATTTAATGACAATATCTCCTCCCAGGGATATGTAAGTAAAAGGTAAATCCTTCAGGATTTGGTCTAATACACCCCGAAGAGGAACGTTGCTTGCGCTGATGCTTACAGGCATCCTGTAAGCAGCAACATCATCACTATAAATAAAAGCTGCTTTGGATACCTTTGATACATGATCCAACACTTGCTTTAATGGTTTTTCTTTAAGTTCTACAGTCACTGGGATATCCAAAATAGACTGTCCTTTAACTTCTCCAGCAAATAAAGTGGCTGAAGTAAGACAAATCATCCCGATAATAAAGACAGACCATTTCATAATAAGCATGAACTTCCGGCCAAAAGGGCTGGCCAGGGATTGTAGTTGATGCAGATAGGAGAGCGTGCTTTGGGAATGCAATGACCCGCACCCTCTCTCTTCTACATGGAGAAGTAGAGTTTTTTTCATATTTTTAATCATTGGTGTCCGGTAAAAAATAAATGAAAGAGGGCCAGTCCATTGCTGAACCAGCCCATTGTGGCTACTTTTGAGTTACGACACAAAAAAGTTAAGCCATGGGCAAAAGTAGTAATTTTAGCGGACAGCCGATATTCAATCAGTTAATAAAGTTCATTGACAAGGGGGAGGTAAGGGAGATAGCCCGCAGGCATAATGCGGAGCGTTATGTGAAGAAGTTCACGACTTATAACCACTTGATAGTAATGCTGTTTGTAGCATTTGAGGGCTATCATTCCATTCGTGAGACACTTGTCGGTTTGTTGGCCAATGCCCATAGATTGGCCCATTTGGGTCTGAACTATGTGGTAAGGCGGAGTACGTTATCAGAAGCCAACAAACGACGTGTGAGCGATGTGTTCGCCGATATATACATGAGTGTGTACCAAAGGCATGGTGACAGTTTAACGGACAGCCGGTTGAAGGATGCTGATATGAAGAGGCTCTATATTATGGATTCTACCACCATTAGTCTGTTCAAGGATATTCTCAAGGGAGTAGGCAGGAACCCTAAAACGGGCAAAAAGAAAGGAGGTATTAAGGCCCACACCATCATCAGGGCGAGTGACCATGTTCCTTATCTTGTCCGTTACAGTGCGGCTGTCCGACATGACCATACCTTCCTGGATGAGGTTTTCAACCTGCCCGGGGGCTCTATCATCACTTTTGATAAGGGATATGTGGATTATGGAAAATATGAGGTCCTGACCGAAAGCGGGATATGGTATGTGACCAGGTTAAAAGACAATGCTGTCTATCAGGCCCGAAAGGAGTTTAATATTCCTGATCAGGCAGATTCCGGAGTACTCAAGGATGAAGAAATCATCTTACGATATGGCAAGAACAAGCAACAGGAGCACCGTTCCAGGAGAATAGCCTATTGGGACAGCAAAAGTGAACGCCTGTTTGAGTTCATTACCAATAATTTTGAGATGGCAGCAGAGAAGATAGCACTCATCTATAAAAGACGCTGGCAGATAGAGCTATTATTCAAACAGCTTAAGCAGAACTTCCCTTTAAAGTACTTCTTGGGCGACAATGAAAATGCCATAGAAATACAGATATGGTCGGCCATGTTGGCCAATCTCCTTTTGACCTTGATCAAAAGCCAGGTCAAAAGGAAATGGGCTTTCTCCAACTTGGTATCCCTGGTCAGACAGCAATTAATGAATTATATCAGCTTGTATAGGTTCCTGGAGGATCCGGAAGGAAGCTGGAGAGCCATCATACAAGAAGATATTTTGAAAAATCAAAACACACTGTTCCCTGAGATGAGGGGGGCTTGCTCCTGACAAAAACCAAGTAACCGCTTTATAATCAGTAGGTTGAGAATTGAATTTAACTAATATCCGGGTTTACCGGACAACAATGATTTTTAATACCGTTTAAGTGTCAGGGCTTAAAGCGAAGTTTTCCAGACGCCCGCTTTTAGGCCCGCATTTGATTATGCACTCTCGCTTTTGCTTACCGGCCAAGGTTTTCAAAAGCGGGAGTTGTTTTTTAGAAAATGGCCCCGCCCACCAACTGCCTGAAATAGATTGTTTGATTTGGATTTAGGTGAAACATAGATTTAGCGGCAGGCAGGAGCCACTTCTTTTAGAGAATCTAACCACGGCAAAGCCACGGCCTTTTCTTGATTATACAGATCTGTGGTTTGTTAAACCGATATGAAGAAAGTTACCGTTAACCTCCTTAGTCTATTTGGGTTTTATTCGATATGTATTTTCACCGGCTCCATACCATCCGGCATTCATAACCAGACTTATTTTTTCCAGCATGACAAGAAGTTCATCTTCGGTATTCATGGTGCCATAATACTCCCGGTTGACCAGGCTTGAGTCCAACTGAATTTTTACACCGTACTGACGCTCCATATCCTGAACTACTTCTTCCAGCCTGGTTGCCTCATACCGGAAGATACCGTTGCGCCGGGAGAGGTACTTACGGGCATCCGTAACCATTTCTTTTCGAATGGACCGGTTTTCTTTTTCGAAAACTGCCTGTTCATTGGGATGAAGAATGGTCGGCGATTTGTTCTTTTCCCCGGCAGGTTTTAACGACACAGCCCCTTCCAGAAGGGTGACCGTCACATCTTCATCCCCTTCATAAGCTGTCAGGTTAAAGGACGTGCCGAGCACTTTGGTTTCAAGCTGTCCTGAGAGGATAATAAAGGGATGCTGCTTATCAGGTTGCACCTCGAAAAAGGCTTCTCCTTTTAGATTCACCTCCCTTACCGGTCCTCTGAACTCCTTAGGGTACTCCAAAACACTTCCTGGGCTCAGCCAGACTTGGGTGCCATCCGGTAGGGCTATCGTTTTTCGCTCTGCTTTACTTGTCAGCATTGTTTCCATTTTAACCGGTGCCAGGATATTCAGAAGTTCATAGCGGAAGAAATACCCGATGCCCAGCAACAGTACCAGGGAGGCAGCGATGGATAGTATCGTTTTTCTCAAAACTCCGTTTTTAGATGCAGGAGTTTTTTCTCTTGTAAATGATGGACGGCTAATCCGGTTATGCACACGCTCCAGGGCTTGGGAAGTATTGTACCTCCTTATTTGGTCCAGCCATTGGTCCCGTAGCGTTGAATCCTGTAGCTGCTCAAATAATTCCTTGTTCTGCGGGGATCGGTCTATCCAATCCCTGAGTTCTACTTGCTCGGATAATTCAAGTCTTTGGTTCCCGGCTTGTTTTTTAAGCAGGTAGATTACCCTTGCAATATGGGCAGGATCGTTTTCCATATTCTTCCGTTGCGCGATTTTTCCTTGCTTTTACTTCTATCACGACACGGAAAGAGAATAGTACCTATTGGGGCTATAAAAATTTTAAAAAAATTACTCGAAGGTTTGAGTCAGCAAATGGGCATAAGGGTAGATCATCAGCAGCATGAACTGATCCTGGGATATTTTTTTGCGCAAGATGGCCAATCCCCTGAGCTTATGATTTTTTACCGTTTGTACAGACAGCGACATTTCCTGGGCGATCTCCGGTAAGGAAAGCCCTTCTATGTAGGATTTGCGGATAACCGTTCCACATTGGGCCGGAAGGGACTCAATGGCCTGATGAATCTCACGGATCACTTCAGCCCGGATCATATTGGTCAGGTGGCTTTTTGTATAATCCTCAGCGGTATCTAAAAAGTGGCTGTTCCGCTCTGCAGAACGTGCAGCAGTCTTGATAAAATCCAAACAGGCATTCTTGGTGGATTTGTATAAAAAAGAGCGAAGATGATCCCTGGAAGAAAATTCCATCTTCTTTTGCCAGAGCTTTACAAACAGGTTTTCCACTACATCCTCAGCATCGGTCTTGCTTTGCAATATCCTTTCAGCATAGAAGCATAATCCGGGATAAAACTCCTCAAAAACCCGGTCAAATGATTGCCGATAGTTAAATGAATATTTTGAGGCATTATGGTTAGTTCTATCCAGAGGCATGTAGTATTAAGCAGCTTTTTGAAACACCAAAGTAACTATGTGTATGAGAGTTAGACATAAATATAATAATAGTTTGGAAATAGAGTCAACTCCCCACAGGCATAGTTTCTGAAGATTATGCAATTTAATTAGAATATAATTTCTCTTCGATTAAAGAAAAAGAGAAATAAATTATTCCTTCTCTATCTCAGATTTACCATTTGTACCTATGATGTTAATCCTTTTAAGGGTTGAATCAATGATCTCATTAATTGGGCTGCCATGGTTATTTTTAGTTTCAAATATTGAAATCGGATTTTTGGAAATATTTAATACTGTAAGACTTAGTAGTTGTTCCAGCAAATCCTTATTTATCTCTCTGGCGGCATTTTTGTAACCTTCAAAAGCCATAGATACAGCATATTTATATGCATAGTCCTCTCGAATACGGGTAGTAAAACCGTATTGCTTAGCACTAAACCAACATAACCATACACATGAGGCTAAAATCGGAAGTTTAATAATGATTTCTTCCCAATTGGGGTCGGAGATGAGAGGTTTAATCAGTACGAATGACAAGTAGATAAGTAAACCTAAAGTTAAAATGGTAAAGTATTGCCAAAATATCAAAGGAAGTCTCAGTTCGTCTTTACGCTTTTTAAAGGACCCCGCCATTCCTGCTCGATTGGCATCTTCAATTGTTTTTTGAATTAAAGCTTGTTGCTCCTCATTCTTACTGTTAGCTTCATGAAGAGAGTCTAACTCTTCAGAAAATTCCGATTTTGCTTCCTGAATTTCTTCTTTTAAAGAACTTATATCTTCTACCAAGGCCTCGTAATTCCCTTTATTATTAGCTATTGATGTTGAAGAAGTTTTGATTTGCTCCTGCCATTCTGCTATTTGTTCGGCTATAATCTGAATTTTCTCCTTGGCTGATTTGATTTCTGTTTCACTTGAGTTTATGGATTCAACATGTTCAGTATAGAATTCATCTTTTTCTTCCAGCTTTTGTAAAAAACCTTCACTAGACTTTTTAATACTCTCTAGTTTTTCATATAAATCTGAAAGATCATCTATGTCCGAGGCAAGTTCAGATAGTTGATCCTTGGCTTTTTTTAGGTCAATATCTACTCTTATTGGATGATCCGTTACGGCAATATAGGTTTCCCGAATAAGGTATCTTATTTTCTGTACATTATTTAAGAAGTCATCAAATTTGCTTTCGGCAGATTTTAAGATACCTCCCTTTAAGTTCTCCTTACTTTCTTTAATTAGATCGGCTAAACTTCTTTGAAGAAAAATAACTTCAAATTTGTCTTTATAGTCATCTAAATTTCCCAAAAGATCATAACTTTCTTTAAGGGACTGAGTAATTATTCTCTTGCTTATCCCTTCATATCCATAAATGTCTTCCTCATCAGGTAAGTTCTCATCTATGTTATTGATGAGTAAGGTCAGTCTTTGGCGTATTGATTTCATTCTTAAATTACTAAAAAGAGAAGTATTAATTTAGCTTAGTCAAACCATAAAATATCTTTAATTATTGGCTCTTCCAAACAAAAATGGGTATTATATGCTAAAAAACAACATATATAGTTTGTTTTTACGCTATAATTTGTTTTTAAGTGGTGATTTTCTAATCTTCTTAGCAGGAATTATTATTTCTTATACTGGGATACATCATTCCATATCAATCTGAATTTTCATCATTCATGACAAGGTTATTCAATAGAGGAGTATTGTGGATTCTTTCTATTTCCAGATCAATGATCTCCTGAACATCCAGTTTAATGTCCTTATAGTTATCCACTATCTCCGGCGTTGACACATCCCGCACCTTGGGGAGGGACCGGTAATTTCTTGCTTCCAGGGCCAGGGATTCATGGTCATTGATGATCTCATTATGAAAGCCTTTCAGTTCCATTTTTTGATCCGGGGTATCGGCTACCATACCGACAAACTCCCCGGAGGAAAGGGATGAGATCGTAGAGGGAGGTACCGCCTGGTCCAGTTGCCTGGATTTCGTGATGGACGTATCGCTTCTGTTAATGGAGATCGTTTTCCGGTCCTGCAGTATCTTCCCGAACCTTTCGGAGAGTTGTTTGGCTGTTTCTCCCAAAACCTGGCCACTGATAAAATTCCCAACCGTGTTCATGATTACTTCTGCCTGTTCCCGCCCATAGTCTTTTCTAAGCTGGCTGTAATCCTGAACGCCCAGGCAGGTAGCTACCTTATTGCTTCGGGCCGTGGCAATAAGATTATCCATCCCGTTGAAATAAATGGTGGGAAATTCATCAAATATTAAACTGGATTTTAATTTGTCCTTTTGGTTGACCAGTTTGGTGATCCTTGATATATAGAGAGAAAGTACAGCTCCATAGACCTGCTGCTTTTGCGGGTTGTTACCCATGCATACGATCTTGGGTTCCTCGGGATTATTGATATCCAGGGTAAAGTCGCTTTCAGAAAGCACATAATATAGCTGGGGTGAGGATAAGCGGGCCATGGTGATTTTGGCACTGGCAATCTGTCCCTCCAGTTGATCCGTTGCTCCCTTTTGATAGGCTGAAACAAAAGGGTTGATCAGTACCTCAATCTCCGGCTCGGTTCGAAGTACGGGAAAAAGTTGATCGTATTCCACTTGCATCAATTCGATGACATGCGGAAGTGTACAATATTTCCCGTGCCTGTGTTTTTTCAAAAACCAGATTACTGCCGTTAGAAAGTTGATTGGGGATTCTACAAAGAAGTCCCCTTGCTTTTTTATCCAGTCACGGTTCAGTCCCATCATTATAGTACGGGCGGCTTCGCTGGCATCGGTGATGTCCAGCATAGTTTCCGGTTCTAAAGGGTTACAGCGATGGGTATGGGAAAGCCTGTCAAAATTGATGGTATAAAAGGATGGTTTTATGCTATAGGCATGCTGGTTCTTCAGTAAGGTGTTATAAGCGATAATCGACAGATCGTCATACTTAAAATCATATACAAACATGGAGAATCCCTTGGCAATATGTTGGGTGATCACGTGACGGATCACAAAATAACTTTTTCCGGAACCCGGTGTACCGGCAACCAATAAGGCCCTGAAGGGATTAATGATATTGACCCAGGATTTGCGGATCTTTCCCTTTAGGTTATAGCGGGCAGGCAGGTTTACTGAGTATTCGTTTTCTAAGAGCCGCTCTTCCTGCGGGAATGTTTCATTCAAATGATTGAATACGCTCTTTGCCATCTTTACCTTCAGCAGTCTGCTCAGCAATGCTCCCCCTGATAGCACCAGTAAGAACCCAACAGAAGTAACCCCAATGTAGAGCACCGCAACTTCTTCTCCTTCAAAATTCAGATAGAATATGCCATCACTCGCCCAGTACATCATCAATCCAAAGGTCAATGGCCATAATGCCTGTGATAATTTGAGGCCTTCGCTTTTCTTTCCTTTTGCACCGACCAGGGAAATCAGCAATAGTCCCAGGGCAAACCCCTTGGATATAAAGCCATGATCAAAAAGGCCTGTTTTGCGTAAACCCTTAATCAACCGAAAGGTAATTTCATGGGTTAATCCCCAGGCTTCAAAAGCCGAAAAGCAATAATAATAGAAGTGGAGACATAACATTCCTATGCTAAGCTTTCGGGTAAGGTCAATAATTTTCCTGAGGCCTTCGGTATTTTCACCGGTCTGCATGTTTTACAAATGTTTCTTTTTCCGTTTTTTCTTCTTTTTCTTTTGGCTCAACTCATACGGGGTGGGTTCGTAACCCGAAGTTTGCGAGCCGGTTGAAGGAGATAAACTTCGTATCTCCCGTGATTGCTGCTTTTCAGCTTGAGTTTCATTCGTAGATTTAACCATCAAGGCTTTTTGGATGCTGTTGGCAGAAAACTCTTTACCCAGGCTGCTTCCATTAAAGACACAGCGATGAATATGGTCGGTAAATGTGATCCCATATATTCTTCCTTCTTCATTTTTGCGAACAGTAAGGTGGACTCCCTTTTTTCGAAGTTCTACCTGTAAATCTTCGAGGGAAGAAGATCTTGTCAAGGCATGGCTGACAGTTGATTGCAGCTGGCCCCTGTAGGGTTTTCTTGCGGTCCGGTTTAGTTCGAATTTCTTTTCCAGTTTCTTATAGGTAGGTTTGGAATAAATGGAGCTGGCTTTGATAGGAACTCCTTTTCGGTTACCGTCCGCATCTGAAATGCAGTAGATCAATCCTTTCTTTTGGTACATTTTGCTGTCTTCTTCTCCCCGGTAGGCAGTTACATTGAATTGTCGCAATATGGCGTTCAACTCTGCAAGGGATGTGAACTTATAGTGGCGAACCACTTCTCCCACGATATTGGATATCGCCGCCTTCGTTTCGGTTTTACCGTATTCAGCTTTATCCAGGGGCTGCAGAAGGTTGACACGCTTTCGCTGTTGTTCTTCAGCTTTGACCAGCCCATACCTTTGTTCAATATCTTTTCTGGCCTTCTCGGATTGGATGCGCCCCAAATTGTGCGTCTCGATCCTTTGCCCGTTCTCCCGGATATTAGTAGTTACCAGATGAATATGTGGGTGGGCTGCATCGAAATGCCGGTACACCAGATAGGGCTGCTCTCCAAATCCAATACCTTTCATGTAGTCCTCTGCGATCTTCCAAAGTAGGGTTTCATCCATTTTGTCCCTGGGAGAGAAGTTCAGGGAGATATGAAGTGCATTTGTTTTGGTTCTGGTATTTGCTTCTATGATTTCCTGAAACCTCATCAGCTTTTTTTGGAAATCAAGCTCTTTATCCTGGCTGAGATACCCCCGTGCTCCGAGGAATTTGGCCTGCCCCTTCTCTACCTTGCTTTCATTATAGTGAAGCACTCCCCGGATCGTTTTCCCTGTGGTGATCCTGGCAACCATATTACAGCCTGGACAGTTGGGAGACCATCACCATCAGTTGTTCCGTTTTCTGGCCGACCTTTTTATATAAAGGCAAGATCTTCCGGGCAAAATACCTTTTCTCTGCCGGGTCTGGATGACCATTGAAATAATGCGTGACCTGATTGATGTTGACCCCTATGGAGCGGAGCTCTCCCTTTACCTTTACAATTTCAGATTTCAGTTCGTCCAGGGAAGCATTCCTTTTTTTTATGGTCAACTCTTGTTTGAAAAGAATGGTCCTCACCAGCTCACTGAGGTTCCGGCAATGGGCCGATTGGGCCAGGAGTTTTTTCAGCTTCTGGACTTCTCTCGGCGATAACCTTACTGTCAGCCAATAGGGTTTTTCCGGGGCCTGATTTTTTTCCATACATCAGGGGATTTAAAATTCGACTTCGGAGAATTTTACCCCTTTCGCCACTCCGGCAGCGAAAGGGCAAGATGGGATTGTGGCACAATCCTACATCTTGCTCATTGCCAAAACGCAATGCCATCCTTTGGAAAAGCGGGTGCTTCGCCTTTCCAAAAGGAGAGAATAATGTTGGAATGCGAAGGCTAATTTTCCAGGTTCCAAACCCATTCATCTGCGGCCATTACCCAATCCCTTATCGGTGTACCGGTTTCGTTTTTCCAGTCCATGCCCTGGTAATAAAAATAGAATACCTCGGCCTCAGCCTCGGGGATATGCAGGTAATTGAAATAGGATTTGACTTCTTCCAGTTTTGGCGGTACTTGCCTTGAAAATGATAAATTGTGAGCATCTTGTGTCATGTCAGATTTCATTTTGATGATGCTCAAAATTGTGTAACCAACCACTGGAATGGTCACACTGAAACCCGAAGGGGGATGATTTTTTCTGAGGATTTGATCTAAAAGCGGTGGGTAAAAAGCAAGTGTGGTCTACTATGGAGTGGAACGTAATAGTGGGGCAGTCTTGCTGCGCGTCCCCGGAATCTGGTGAACGGAACGAGGGACGAGGGGAATGAACCGGATGGAGGGGAGTGGAAAGTAATGGGTGCTAATGTAATGGGTGGTATTGTTACATGGTATCATTGATTCTCTTGGATTATGCTATTAGTTTACATAATTCTCATTTATAAATAATTCAAATATCTCTGCCATATCTTTATTTTCCTTCTTTCTCAACCTATAGAGTTTTAATCCCGCTTTTTTAAAGATCTTATCCTTTTTAATATCATTTTGATTATTTTTCGGTATGTCGTGCCAGCTGCTATCCAATTCAATGAACAATTCAGGATAAAAAGTTTGAGAGTTGACTATACAAAGATCAAGTGTAGACTTATAAAAGAATGTTGCAGTCTGCGGGTCAAGAATCTTACAGATTTTTGAATCGATGATTGTACTCAAAGCTGTATTTGGCAGTAGAATGGAGTCCGGGAGGACTTTTCTGGCTGCAATAAAAAGTTCTTTTTCTTGGGGAGAATTAAAAATCTCTTTGTCAAAAACCAAATCATTATATTCACCAACTTTCACATTTAGATTAGCACTGATTCTAGTAGTATCGATAATCGATTTAACTTTATTTTGATGATTTTTCAAAAATTCCTGAGCGTCAATATCATCTGTTAAAACTTCAGCATAATTGACCTGAGGATTCTTATCAAACAGATATCTTGCAATTTTCTTTTCTCCGGATGCAGACATTTCAAATGATGACTCCTTATGTTCATGAATCTGAAATATTCTAGCAACTACTATGAAAAGCTCGTTGTTTCCATCATCCACTTCACTTTCATATCTTTTAATTTCGTCAACAAGAATGTTTTCGAAAATATTGAAAGTTGGAGACTCTGCTAGTTCTAAACTATTCTGGTTATCAGAAAGCAAAGTGTTAAGTTGTGTCCAATTCTTATTTTGTAAACATTTCAGACATTCTTCAGCTATATTCATTGTATTTGATATAAAGTGTTTATTTTTCATCATTAAATCTGAGCCATTTAATATTTCCATGAATTTTGGGCAACCGTAGTTCATCTCTTAGATCATTCCTTAAACTATTTATGAGAGGGTCTAATTGAAATTCTCCACCGGCAGCAACTTGATCGGCTAAGTCCTGCGCCAATCTAACTTGATCCGAAGAACCAAATAACTGAATGTCTGACAGTATATTCTCGAGTTTCTCTGTGCGTTCAGGAGTTTCTTTCCGATGGGATATTTCATTTGTTAATATTCGATATGAATTTATTAAATGTTCAACTGAAATCTCCCTTCTTTTCTGATCCCGAGTTCTTTTACTATTAAAATAGTGTCCAATTATCCAGCCGGATACTACTAAAATAATGGTTACGAAGATTTTAATGTAATCAAAATCCATTTTTCATATTCTTATCGATTACTCATAATTGTAGTTATATGATGCTACTTGCTGTTTCATATCCCAAAACTTGAATTAAAATAATAGCGTAAATTTATTCTCATAAATGGCAACCAATCCACATATTTATAAAAGAGCATTTATACTTTGCAAGTATGCACTCTGCTGGAAATTCCGCAAGAATTTCCAGAATAGACGAGAACAAGCAATTACTTATAGCCATTGTGCACAGAGTTTATATTTTTAAAAATTTCCAATTTAATTTTACGTCCTCCACATTATTTCGCTCTTCAATTTTTTTGAGCATAGATTCCCTATGGCCTGAGACAATAAATAACATTCCCTGACCAAAAGCATGTTCTTTACAATAATTATAAATGTTATTAAGAATTTCATCCTCTCGTTTTTCATTTATTTCTCTTTCCAGTGCAGAAATTTGATAAAAGGCTTCGTCATCAACAGTCTTCAAAATCTTTTCTTTAAGAGAGTCTATTTCTTGGAATAACTTATCATTATGGTCGCTATTTAGAAATTTAAATCCATATTTTGTCTCAGCTGAAATTTGATGGTCCAAAAGGTTTCTAAAATTAAACACATCTTGAGATACCATTCCACATATTTTATTTAGCATTCTTTCACAATTATCATGGAAATTTAAAGGTCGCTTTAATGTATCTACAGGAATATGCGGGATATCATGTTTATTTATCGTCAGTAATGGTGGTTTTGGCGTCCCACACACCATCCCAGAACTCATTTTCGGATTCCCCGTTATTGATTACCTGTACATCCGCCCTGGCTCCATTGGGATTGACAACAAAAAGAAATCCGTTCCGGTCATCATTTATAGGTGTCAATGATCACTTCAAAGTTGTCTTCCAGGTCAAAATCAAAATCCCGTTTCATCTCACGTGCTACCAGTTTACCAGGCTCACTATCATAACCCCTGAACCCAATGTAAAGGGTTTTGGTGGTATATACAATGGCTACTTCTGTTCTTTCAGTGGCCGGTTCCCCGATATTGAGTTCCCTTTGGGTAAAATTGCTGATGGATATGGCCTGTTGCCAGGCGGGGTCATTAAGCTGACCATCCACCTGGGTAGGTGCACTTGAGAAAAATGCGTAAATCGTATCAGGTCTACTGACCTGGGCCAGGCAAGTAGCATAGCAAATGGCCCAAATCAGAAATGTGATAACGAAACGGCTCATACAAGCGGAGGTTAGTTGATGGGCATTCCCTCTGTCATTTCCTCATTGGGCTGCAGGAGGATGCGATCCCCGGTATCAAGTGCGCCAAACACCTCGACCGTGCCTTGGTTTTTCATGCCTGTTTTTACTTTTACCCATTTCAGCTTGCCCTCCACTACCTTTCCCACCGC
This sequence comes from Echinicola vietnamensis DSM 17526, assembly GCF_000325705.1. Classification (NCBI taxonomy): domain Bacteria; kingdom Pseudomonadati; phylum Bacteroidota; class Cytophagia; order Cytophagales; family Cyclobacteriaceae; genus Echinicola; species Echinicola vietnamensis. Next base: position 1,602,558 of record NC_019904.1, read on the forward strand.
TTTTCTGCGGAGGGTGGTCAATACAGCGCTGTGAGGTACCCATATACTTCCACCGGTGCGCTGAATGTTCAACTGTACTTCCGCAAAAAGCCCTGCATTCAACTCACTCTTTTGATTGTTTACAACAAATTCCCACATCTCTGTTCGGGTTTCCGGGTCGATGCTCCGGGCCCGCCTGTAAAAATCTGCTTTGAACAATGTCCCGGGGAAAGGATCTACTTTAAACGTCACAGCGTCCTCCGCTATAGAACTACCGGTCAGGGCTTCCGGTACCGGTACCTTTAACCGCAATTTTTGATTGTTTTCGATCACCAGCAAAGGGACACCATTATTCCCTCCGACCAGGTTTCCCGGATCGGTATTCCTTTGGGTGATCACTCCGTTGAAAGGCGCCCGGATGGTAAGATAATCCAGCAATTGTTGCTTTGCCCTAGCGGTATAATCTGCTGCCACCAGCCGGGTGCTGTCAGCCATAGCGTTGTTCTTTGCTTTGATCAGGTCGGATTCTGAAACCGTACCAGGCTTTCCGGAGGCTTTCACCAACCGCTCAAAGACATCCTTACTGCTCATGTAATCGGCACGGGCAGACTCTACCTCACTGCGGGCTTCAGCATAAGCTGCCTGTACTTCCGGTGCTTCTATTTTCACCAGGACCGCACCTTTTGATACTTTATCACCAATATCCACCCGTACCTGGTTTACATATCCCTGTACTCTGGCATTCATGCCCGCTTTCTCAAAGGCATGCAGCTCTGCCGGCAGTGTCAGGGCCTGTGGGGCATTTTGGTAACTCACCGTTATGGTTTCTACTTTTTTTGTCAGCCCCTCCTTGCTTTCCATGCTACTTTTTTCAGCTTTATTCGAACATGCTGAAACAATGGCCATATATAAAATTGGCAGGATGTATTTTTTCATTATGTTTTGATTTTGCGCTTTCTCCGGTTTCATATAAGTTTTATTACTGTCCGAAATAAGGACTCTGTTCATCATCCGGATCCAGTGATATGCTTTTGTAGTGTTTCCTTCCTATCAATTGCCAGTAAATGGCAGGAAGCATGAAGACAGTGGCAAATACTGAAAACAGCAATCCACCGATCACGGCTATCCCCAATGGAGCCGTTTGTTCGCCTCCCTCACCCAGTCCAAGCGCCATGGGGGTCATACCTGCTATCATAGCAATGGTGGTCATCAGTATAGGTCTCAACCGATCCTTTATTCCCTCCAGGTGCGGGTTTTGTCTTTGATCTTTCCGGTATTGCTCGGCTATGGTAACAAATAATATGGCATTGGCCACTGCCACACCTATGGCCATGATACTGCCCATAAAGGATTGAATGTTAAGCGTGCTCCCGCTTATCCAAATGAGAAGGAAGGAACCGGCTATTACGGCCGGTACAGTAGAAAGCACCGCGAAAGAGAGCCGGAACGACTGAAAATTGGCCGCCAGCAGCAGGAAGATCACGGCTACTGCCAACAAAAGGCCGGTACTCAGTTCATTGAAGGTTTGGGTGAGGGTTTCAGCGAGCCCTCTGAATTTCACACTCATTCCCGCAGGTGGATCGCCCATTGCTTTTAGTTCATTGCGCAGCGTTTTAATGGCTCCTCCCAGGTCTTTGTTGTGCAGGTTTCCCGTGATGGTAATGAACCGCTGCTGGTTGAGGCGGTCATATTCCCCGATCATGGTCGCCGGTTCCCATTTGCCCACATCACCTGCATAGACGGTTTTCCCGTTTTCCGATTTAAGCGGCACCCTTTCAATATCATCAGGTTGATCTATTAGGTATTGGGGAAATTCCACCTGCACCTGGTAAGCATGGCCCGATCCGGCATCCAGCCAGTAATTGGGTTGAGTGAAGCGGCTGGAAGAGGTGGAGGCTGTTACCGACCGGCTGATGTCTTCAATGGTAAGGCCCAACTGGCCGGCACGTACACGGTCATACTCCAGGTCGATGGAAGGATAGTTCAGTGGAATGCCAAACTGTACGTCCCGCATAAAAGATAATCCTTCTATTCTGTCCTTTATTGCTTCAGCAAATTTTCGTGATTCAGAAAGATTTTTACCCTGCACGGCAATTTCCACCGACGTATTGGCTCCCTGGCTCATCACCTGGTCTACCAGGTCGGCAGGTTCGAAAGAGAGGCGCATATCAGGTATGGCTTCCGCTATCCTTTTCCTGAGGGTCTCTTTGAGGACGTCCAGGTCTTGTCCTGTTTCTTTCAGCTTGATCTTGACAACTGCTTCGTGCGGGCCACCTGTCCAAAGAAAGATGGTATTGACAGGATAGCTTGGAGGCTGGATGCCGACAAATGCGGAAGTGATCTCTACATTTTCTTTGCCGACCACCTCATTTACCACTTCCAGGAACTGCTTTGTTTTCTCTTCGGTGTTTTCGATACGGGTGCCATCGGGCATCCTTAACCGAACCTGCAACTGCCCGGAGTTTACTTTTGGAAATATCTCTGTGCCGGTAAACTGCCAAAGGGACGCGAGCATGGCAACAATGACTGCCAGGTAAATACCGATGGCCCATCCGCCCTTGTTTGTGATACCTTTTGTATATCCTGTTACACGGTTTCTAAACCGATGAAACTTTCCATCCTCTTTTTGAGGAACATGATCTTTCAAAAACCAATTGGAAAGAATGGGAACCATGGTTTGAGAAAGCAGGAAAGAGGCGATCATGGCGAAGCCTACCGCCAGCGTAAGTGGTAAGAACATGGCCCGGGGTGTGCCGCTCATAAAAAAGGAGGGGACAAATACGGCAAGGATGCTGATCAGGATGAGAAGTTTCGGCAAGGCAATTTCCTTGCACGCATCCAGGATGGCCCGGGTCTTCGTCTTGCCCATTTCCTGATGTCGGTGGATATTTTCAATCGTCACAGTCGATTCATCTACAAGAATACCTATCGCCAGTGCCAGTCCGCCTAATGTCATGATATTGATTGTCTGTCCGGTAAGGTAAAGGCACACTATTGCCGATAATATGGCAAGCGGTATGGTAAGAATAACGATGAGCGCGCTGCGTCTGTCACCCAAAAACAATAACACCATCAGACCGGTAAGCACTGCCCCCAGTATTCCTTCAAAGGACAGGGTTTTCAGGGAGTTGATCACATAGCCTGACTGATCAAATTCGTAACTTACCTTGATGTCATCCGGCACAGCCGCCTGCATTTCCGGCAGGCTTGCCTTGATGCGCCTGACGACATCCCAGGTGGAAGCGCTCGCCCGTTTGGTTACCGGAATATACACCGAGCGGCTACCATTGATCAGGGCATAGCCTGAGGCCACATCGGATCCGTTTTGTACCTCGGCTACATCCCTTACGTATACAGCCGGTCCGGAACCTTTTTTTAAGGGAATATTGGCCAGCTCCTGAATATCACTTACCACCGTATTTTGATTAACGATCAAGAGTTTGTCCGCTGTCCGGATGTTGCCGGAGGGAGAGATGGTATTGCCTTTGGCAATGGCCATCACCAGTTCATCCGGGCTGATATTGTAACTACGCAGTTTAGAGGGATCTGCCTTAATAAGCACGGTACGCTGGTTTCCACCAAAAGGAGGTGGTGCCGACACCCCTGGAATAGAGGCGAATTTGGGGCGTACTTTAAAGAGTGCCAGGTCTTGTATTTCACCCAATGACCGGCTTTCACTGCTAAAAACCAATTGGCCTACCGGTGCACCTCCTCCGTCAAACCGGGTAATAAAAGGGGGCACGGTACCCGGAGGCATAAATGCCCTGGACCGGTTGACCTGGGCCACTACTTCGGCCAGGGCCTGAGACATATCAGTTCCTTCATGAAAAGTGAGCTTCATTAAGGAAACGCCCTGGATCGTTTTGCTTTCTACTTCTTTTATACCATTAATGTACAGGAAATGATATTCGTAATAGGAGGTCATAAAACCCTCGATCTGATTAGGTGCAAGGCCTCCGTAGGTCTGAGCTACATAAATGGTGGGGGTGCCCAGCTTTGGGAATATGTCCACAGGCATGTTCCGTATGGACAAGACCGCAAAAAACACGATAGCCAAAAGGGCTACCATGATGGTTACAGGTTTTCTTAATGCGGATATGATTAATTTGATCATCTCTTATAATTGGTTAAAAAAGATTTCCAGGTCACCATTTACAGCAGCGATATACAGTAATGCTTTCCAGGCTTCCCAATAGGATTTTCGGAGTTCGATTTCTGCTGCTACCAGCTCATTCCGGGCTTCAATCAGTTCTGTAAAGGTTATCAGCCCTGCCTGGTACTGGGATTGTATGGCCTCATACGCATAACGGGCATCCTGGAATTGTACAGGGGTTTCTCCGGCAATGGCCAGTGCAGTGATTAATGTGTTATCAGCAACGGACTTTTGCTTATTCAGAGCCAGACGAACCTTTTCCAGTTCCTGTTTATCAGCTTCCGCTTCCAGTTCCTTTACTTTCCAGCGGGCTTGATAGCGGCTGATCTGGGTCAGTGGCATGGCCAGTTGTATACCAATGCCATAATTGAACCGGTTGAGATGAAACCCGTCAGTCGGGTTATCGACAAAGGTGTTGCCGTTGTTGTCAAGCTCTACACCGGAACCCCGGCCATAAGCAGTACCCAATACACTTAGGGTGGGCATCCAGCTTAATTTCTCTGCTTTGAACAGGTATTGTGAGGTTTCCCAGTCAGCCATGGCCAGTTGTTCTCTCGGATGAGTCATTTCTGTAGATCCTGATAGCCGGGGCAGTACTTTAAAAAAAGTAGAATCCGCCAGGTTTTCAGGTAAATCAGCCGCAATCAATTCTGACAGTATTGCTTCATATTCAAGAAGGGTGTTTTGTTGCTGTAGGATCTTAATATTTGCTTTGGAAAGTTCGGTATGAAAGCGTGCGGTATCCACCCCCGAAACCAATCCGGAAGTAGCCAGGCTTACGGCTTGTTCGTAATTGACTTTGGCTCTTTGCCGATCACTTTCCAGTACATCCAGGATTTGATCGGCAAGGAGGTAATCCAGGTAGGTCCCAGATAACCGCACTTGGTGTTCCAACAAGGTAAGTTTGTTCAGGGCTGAACTTGCCTGATAACTGCTTTCGGCTGCCTTTACCTTGTTGCCCCTACGCCCGAAGGTGTAAGGCTCCCATTTCATCAGCAAACCGGCAGCCGATCCCCAGACCATATCGTTAAGATTCTCAGTAGATGGGGGGCCGCTCACCGGTAAAATGTATTCAGGATAAAACATCCCGGTGAGGTTGTTATAAGTCGAATAGTTAGCTTGGGCAGAAGCATTAATATCGGGTATCAATGTACGCCTGGTGGATTTGACCATTTCTCCCGATGCCTCTTTCTTTGCCTCTGCGGCAAGAATTCCAGGGTAGTTTTTTGTGGCTGTTTCCAGTAGCTTTTTTATAGGAAGCTGGGTCTGGGAATGTACATTCGTCCAGACAAGGGTAATGAGGACTACCGGTAGGGTGATCTTAAACATTCGAACCATTTTTCAATTTGTGATCAATTCATCACAAACCTATGACCCGATTCTGTAGAAATATGGGAATATAGATGGAAGCTAGAAGCAGGGTATATTATAAAAAGGTGAAATAATACAGTATGCCGCATATTACACTAACAAGAATTGTTTTCAGCATCTCCCATTTCAGGATGAAATAGACAAATGCCGCAATTAATCCTATAACCAATGAAGGAACGTCAATTGTAGCCCACTCCGGGATCAACCATCTTATTCCCAGGGAATGGCTTTCGTTTACTTTCCCAAAAAGTGTATGGAGAGCGAACCACACCCCAAGATTGAGTACTACACCTACTACAGCAGCTGTAATTCCGGAGAGGGCCGTGGTCAGGTTTTTATTTCCCCTGAGATATTCTATGTATGGAGCCCCTGTGAATATAAACAGAAAGCAGGGAATAAAGGTAGTCCAGGTTACCAGTATGGAAGCTAAGATTCCCGCCATCATTGGGTCCAGGGAACCGGCAAAACGATACGCACCCATAAACCCGACAAATTGTACGACCTGGATAAGTGGACCAGGTGTGGTTTCTGCCATACCCAGTCCGTCCAGCATCTCGCCGCTTTTCAACCAACCATAGTCTTCCACTGCTTTCTGAGCGATATAGGCCAATACGGAGTAAGCTCCACCAAAGGTAACCACAGCCGTTTTGCTGAAAAACAGGCCTTCCGAAAAGAAAATGTTCTCCACTCCTACCCACAGGGCGATCAGTACTAACGGCAGTGCCCATAAACTAAAAAAGAGGAATACGGTTTTCAGGGTTTTTACCAGGGATGGTTTTACCGGCCGGATGTGGCTATCTATGAAGTAGGCACTCTCTTCCTCACTTTTTTCTCCATGTCCCTTGATTACATAAAATTTTTCCTCCCAAAGTTTTCCGCCTATAAAACCTGTTAAACCGGCTACCACAACGATATAGGGAAAATCGACCTGGAAGAAAAAAATGGCGACAAAAGCCAGTGCTGCCATGGTCACCATAACCTCATTTTTTAATGCCCTTTTCCCTATCTTGATGACTGCGCCAATAACGATGGCCAAAACAGCGGGTTTAATGCCAAAAAATATTGCCTCTACAATTCCTATATCCCGGTATGCCGCATAGAGAATACTCAGTATTAATATGGAGATAAAACCGGGCAGGACAAACAATATCCCCGCAACCAGCCCCCCTTTGCTTCTGTGGAGTAACCAGCCGATATAGGTCGCCAGTTGCTGCGCTTCCGGTCCCGGCAATAACATGCAGTAATTTAGGGCGTGCAGAAAACGGTTCTCACTGATCCATTTTTTTTCCTCTACCAGAATTTTATGGATCACGGCAATCTGCCCGGCAGGCCCTCCAAAGCTATGAATAGCTACCCGAACCCATACTTTGAAGGCTTCTTTAAAGGAGACCTGTTTATCGATCATATATTAATATATACGTATAGCTACAAAGGAATGGCGTGATGGCATTATCCTATATTCCAATGAAATTGAATTATCCGTGCAGTTGTTTAGCAGTTATAAGCCGTTCTGCCACATTATCCCAATTAATAATTTCCAATACAGTGTCGACAAATTCTGCTCTCCTGTTTTTGTATTTCAGATAATAAGCATGTTCCCAGACATCTATGACCAATAACGGAACCACGCCCCACTGGGTGAGCTTCTGGTGGTTTTCACATTGCAATAAAGTGAGGGACCGTGAATACGGCTGATACCCCAATATTCCCCAGCCGCTTCCTTCTACTGATTTTGAGATTTTGGAGATATATGTTTTCAGGTGATCAAATGAGCCAAAGTCCTTTTCTATCTGTTTCAGCAATTCCGCTTTGGGCTGTGTTTTTTTATTGGTCAGGTTTGTCCAGAAGATGGAGTGCAGGACATGGCTTGAAAAATGATAGGCCAGCTTTCTTGTCCACAGATCCACCTGATCCATCTCGCCCGATTGAAGGTGCTTTTTTATGCTTTCCAGGTCTTTATTCGCCCCTTTTACCGCGCCGCCATGATGAAATTCATAATGCAGGTGCAGGGTTTCTTCATCCATGTGTGGCTCTAAGAATGTCTTGTTATATGGAAGTGGTTTCTGAATGAAATTACCATTGCTGTCCACCAGTTTATCAATGCCGTTTTCAGTCACATTCTGTGAAAAAACGTTGTTGATGGGAAGAATGCTCGCTCCACCCAATATTGCGGAATTCCTTATGAAATCTTTTCTGTTCATCATTGAAGTCATTTTAATTTAGATATTACACGCATTCATAATGGTAAAGTAAATCATCAAATCTGTAGAAATTTGGGAAAATGATCTGTTTACCGAAAATTCAACTCAAAAACATGCAGCCCTTCTTCCTGGTGGTAGTGGAGCTCCCAGCCACTTGTTTCGGCAATCTTGCGGGCAATGGCCAGGCCCAACCCCCAGGTATCGGGATTCCCGGATTGCTTGTAGAAACGGCTGAACAATTTGTCCTTTTCTAATACCGTTCCTTTTTCTTGCTTTTCATGCCCGGTGTTGGCAATCATGAGCTTTCTCTCTTTCATTTGAATGTTCACCCTGCCGTTTTTCTTGTTATGCAGAAAAGCATTTTTAAGCAGGTTCTGTACCAGTATCTCGGTAAGCATCACATTACCCTGCACAATCAAGCTATCTTGTGTTTCGGTTTTCACTGATATATTTAAGGAAGCTTTCTGTTCTTCGTAATATTCCATTGAACGGTTGATAATGGTGTTTATATCAACCTGTTCTGCAAGAAGAAACTGCCGGTTTTCAATTTTAGATAGGAGCAAGAGGGTCTTATTCAGCTTTTTTAAGCGTTGTGTAGAGCCGATAATGCCTTCCAGAATTTCCGCCTGCTCCTGTGTGAGTTCTGCCTGTCCGATAAGCGCTTCCAGCTTTGACTGGATAATGGACAGGGGTGTCTGCATTTCATGGGAGGCGTTTTCAATAAATTGCTTCTGGCTTACAAACACTTCCATATTTTTTCGGGCAAGTTCAATAATGGATTCATTCAGCATCCGGAACTCATCTATCCGGGAGGGTGATAATTCAGGTAACTGCTGCTTGTCAAGACGAAAATACCGGAGTTCTCCCAGCGTTTCAAAAAACGGTTTCCATATTTTTTTGGAGATTATGTGTTGTGATAAATAAAAAGAAAGCGCTAAACCCAGTAATAAACCTCCCAGTGTAATGGCAATGGTGCTGATCATTTCAGCCGCTTCCAGGTGGGGCTTTACAATTTCCAGCCGGTAATGCTTTCCCTGTAATTTCGCAAAAGTGGTCAGCCTGCGGTATTCATCGAACTCATCATCAACAGGCTCATAAATGAGGGTGTCAGTGTAGCTTTCGTAGCTTTCCTGAAAAGCAGCTTTTTCAACAGGATAAAAGGTAAAATCGTCCAGCGGGTTATCTTCTTTGAAGGGAGCTTCAGGGTTTTCTTCAAGGTAAGCCAGCAGGTTGACTTTGCGGTTGTACAACACTTCATCTACATTTTGAAGTACGTTCCAGCTTAGCACCAGGTAAAACAATATGGAAAAAATCCCGAACAAGATCAGGAAATAAAGCAATTGAATCCGAGAGGTGTAGGTAAGTAGTTTCATAATCCTTTGATTTGATAACCTACTCCATAGATGTTGTTGATCTCTACCTGTGCCCCGGCTTCTTTCAACTTTCTTTTGAGGTTCCTGATCTGCGAGAACAGGAAATTGAAACTCTGGGCCTCATCCACGTAATCGCCCCAAATATACTCGGCCAATGACACTTTGGAGATCACCCGTTTATGGTTATTGATCAGGTGGGTAAGAATGGCATACTCTTTTTTGGTAAATGAAATAAGATTTTCGAGGTCATCTACACCTACCAGATATTGGTCAGGTTCTATAACCAGGTTGGCAAAGCGGAAAAGTTTGTTGGTTTTGAATTGTTTTCTGCGGATGATGGCTTTTATCCTGGCATTGAGTTCGGAAAAGTAAAACGGCTTGGTGAGGTAGTCATCGGCCCCTAGCCCCAGCCCCTTCAATTTGTCATCCAGCGAATTCCGTGCTGAAAGAATGATCACCCCGTCCGTCTTGTCTTCTGTATAAAGCGTCTCCAAAAGGTCAAAACCGCTACCATCGGGAAGGTTAATATCCAGAATTATGCAATCGTAATTATACAGTGAAATACGCTCCATAGCAGACTGGAGCCCCATTGCGGAATCATAAATAAATCCTTCTTCGGAAGCAAACTCTTCCAGGCTTTTTAACAATTGCGGCTCATCTTCGACAATTAACAACTTCATGCATTCAAAATAACAATTTAAATCTGTAGAAAAACGGGATTGCTGCGTTAACCATTCTATTACATCTGCTTCTTAGATTTAAAATTGCATGTAGTCCTTTTTTAGGCTCAAATCCTAGAGAAAGTCCGATATTTGCTCAATTGAAAAGATTTCATAATCAACACCAACTCAGCAACCTCAAATCCTCCACCAAATGGTTCAAGTTCAGTCCAGTCAGCTCCTTAAAACAGGATTAAAGGATATTATTTGAGCTTGAGGTATTTTGGCAAAACCACAATATTCCAGCACTTCTCTCTGGCTAGAGAATTTTATGAAAGCAAACTATGCTTAAATCAAATTTTTAGATTTAAGCATAGCATAAAGCCCCTCTAACAATCGTAAATCCCGTAGAAAAAGGTTCGACATTTGTTCAATAGAGCTACTTAAGGAAACGGAAAATTAGTCTGTTTCCTTTTTTTCTACACTAAAGTGTCTTAAAGTACAGCGTGTTGTGTTAAAATGGATAGGGTTCGATAATTATCATATGACACCCTCTTTTTTTGCTTCTATTATACAACACCTGTCTTAAGGACTATTCTAACACATGTTTTACGGTTCAATTTCCGCTAAAGGATTTCTGCATATACCTTCTCTCTGGGTATGGCCATGAACCTTTGCAACCATGTAAAGAAAATTTAAAATAGTTGTAGCTTCGTCTTCATCGACTTTGATGTGATTTTTCGCCAGGATTGCAATAGCATGCTTTATCGACACCTTCTTATCGCCGAAGCGTTTTGTGTCTTTATATACTGAGTTCATCTTTTTTTAAATTTAATCATGTATTAGGGTTGGGCAGACAAGGCTGCGGACTGATTGTTTGCGATGGTTAAAATTTTTGAAAGAGTATTGTTTAACACCAAAGAATCGAGGTCGCGGGTTTTGGTGTTTATATTTCCCGGCATTATCCCGTTTATGATTTTTCTCTGGTCACCGATGTCAAAGTCTCTATATCTGCTGAAAATATCTGAATATGACTCATCTTCCATGTAATTGTATTTGTCATACAATTGAAGTCTGGCATTAATCCTGTTCAGATCGTTTTTCAGGCCTTCTGAAGCAAGGTTGTATTCCTTTTTGAGTTCACTGAAATCCTCAAATTCTATTTTGTCATTGATGTACAGTTTCCTGGCTTTTGACATCAATATCTCCCGTTCGTCTATTTTATCCAGTAGCAGCCTTCTCTCTCGTAAATACTCAGATTGCTGCACGGATGCATTTACCTCCTTAAGAATAAGTTTGAACAACTCAATAACCCCTTGTTTAAGCACCAGTTTTTCCAGCTTTTCGTTATATAAGCTATTTATCCGGTCAGCATTGAATCTTGCTTTGCACTTCCCTCCAAGGCAATGATAGTATGGATAACTGTTGCTACTGCCTTTTGAAACACTGCCGGTTAATTTCCGGCCGCATAGTGGGCAGGTCAAGTATCCTCTTAACGGAAATATTTTTTTTAGTTCCTCCGTTTTTCCTCTAGGCCTCGTTTTGCGTTTGATGGAAGCTTGGACTTCATTGAATAACTCCTCAGATATTAAAGGTTTATGAAGTGCTTTAACAAATTCCATTTCTTCACTACCTCTTGGAGGAACAGTAACAATGCCACAGTATGCAGGGTTGCGGATAAGTTTCCAGAAGTTGGATTTTCCACATTTCAATCCTTTTGTACAGGCCATTCTCCTGACTTCCTCAATAGTGAAAGATCGCTTTGCCAATTGCTGAAAGGACCATATGATAATATCTGCTTCGGGGTGCTTTGGAGCGATGAATTTTTTCCCATCGGGAGAGATCTGGTTGATGTACCCTAAAGGAGCCTTCCCAGGATACCTACCGGCCTGTTTTGCCCGGCGCATACCATTTGATGTATTCAAAGCCCTTCGGTTATTTTCAGCTTCGGGAATCGATAAATACACCGCAAGCATGACCGAACTCTCAGGAATATCAAAATCAATGGGTTGGTCAATGGCCACCGCCTGCGTATTGAGATTTCGCAGGATCCCGATCATTTCATAGGCATATTGTATGTTGCGGCTGAACCGGTCCCATTTGACAAATAAAATGTTCTCGGGTTTCCTGCCTTTATTCCCCTTGATCGCAGCTATGAGTTTTTTCCATTCAGGACGATTGAAGCTTTTCGCTGAAAAATCTTCGCGATAAATGCCCATGACTGTGATATTGTGGAAACCGCAATATTGCAACAGTCGTTCTTCCTGCTCGGGAAGGGAGTACCCTTTTCTTTTCTGTTCATCCGTGCTTACCCGGATGTATAAATAAGCTGATTCCATATTCATATGTTTAATTTTAAGTTTCTTATCTGTTCTATATTTTATCACAGCCCCTACAAATTCAGGTCATTATGTAATTGATGTCAAAATTTCTATATTTGACTCTTGATGTTTCCGGACAAACAAATAAAGGCATTGATGATGTTGCTTATCATGTTATCCATGATGCTGCACAATGCCTATCCCCATGTCCACCATCAGCATGGGACGGTAGAGACTGTTGCCCTGGAACATGAATCACATCAACACACTGATCACCGTCACTCCCATGATCAGGACGACAATGAGGACCACAAAGATTTTTTTGATTTTCTATTAAAAAGTCACTCTCATTCTCAGCACCCCCATCAGCATGCACCGGTTATTGAACTAGTGAAGGTCAAGAAGAACTTAACGGATTTGTGCTACACTGAGGAACCGGCAACTATATGCTTTGACCGAATAGCTGAAAATCTACACAGGTATTTTCTTTATAAAAGCCTCGCTCTTGCAAAGCCTTACTCACCCTCTATTTCCCTTCGTGGACCACCATTATTAGGATAATCAATTGTGGGAGGACCTCCTGCCAATCAGTATGTACACCATACTGATTATATATGATTCATCCTAAAAACCAATCTATATGATTAAAAATATTGTGTTCGCCCTGTGCGGATGCTTGTTGTCATTGAGTGTTTTTGCCCAGACGACATCTATTGAAAGCATCCTCAAACAGGTCGAACAAAACAACCAGGAGTTAAAGGCCCTGTCCGAATATATGGATAGTAAAAGGCTTGAGTTGAAATCCGGCAATAATTTGCCCGACCCCCAATTGGGAGCTTATTACCTTCCTTTTGGAGACCATAGCACAGCCGATTATACCGAATTTCAGATTAGTCAGTCTTTTGAATTTCCAACGGTTTACAGCGCTCGTGGTAGTCTTATTGACAAACAGTCTGCTCAATTGGAATTGGACTACCAAACGAAAAGACAGGACATACTGACACAGGCCAAAGTCCACTGCCTGAACCTTATCTACCTGAATAAAAGACTGAATACCGAAACTCTTCGTGTAGAGCAAGCCAGGCAGGTGTTTGAACAGGCACAGAAACTTTACGAAAAGGAACAGATAGGTATCCTGGAACTGAATAAAGCCAAAGTAGCATGGATGCAGGAGCAGTTTAAGGTTCGGCAGATTGAAAATGATGTAAAAAACACTCTGTTACAACTCACTAATTTGAACGGGGGTACGGAAATAGATTTCACTTCCGAAGAGTACAGTGCATCCCTGGTTTTGGCTGGTAAAGACTCCATTTGGCAAGAAAAGCAGGCGCAAGACCCTGAATTGATGCAGTTGAAACAACAAGAGGCTATTGCTCAACAGTCATTGAACCTGGCTAAAAGCAAATCCTTGCCTAATCTGACGGCGGGCTACAATAGCCAGGGTGTTGCCGGTGAGCGGTTTTCCGGGATTTATGCCGGTATTTCTATTCCATTATGGAGTAACCGCAATAAGGTTAAAGCCGCTCAATCTCAATTGGGTTATCAGCAAACTTTTACTTCATCAAGGACATTGCAAGCCTATGCCTTTTTTGAAAAGCAATACAATGATTATCAGATCATGCTTTCCAAATTTCAGGAATATGAGACTACACTTTCAGGTCTGAACAGTGATGAACTATTGCTGCAAGCCTATCAGTTGGGAGAATTGTCTTTCCTGGAATATTATATGGAATTACAGTTTTATCGACAGGCTTATGATGCCATGCTGAACATGCAATACCAACTTCATATATCGCAAAATCAATTATTAAAACATCAATTGTAAAAACTTTAAAACGCATTAAAAATGAAAATTTCAAATATTCTTATCGCCTTAACCCTTGTATTCGCTATTGCCTGTAATGGCAAGAAATCCAACAAAGAGCACGGCCATTCACATGATAAGGTTGGTGAAGATCATGGACATAGTCATGGAGATGGTGACCATGAACACGGTCACGAACATCATGAGCAGGAAGAGTTTACCGTAGGCAGTGATTCTTCTACTCAGGTCAAGGAAGAAGGAGCGCATACACATGAGGATGGCAGCACCCATCACGATCATTAATCTTTAAACTGAAAGTTGATATGCGGTATATAATAGTATTGCTTTCGTTGGTGGTGATTTCGTGCCAATCAACGGAAGAACATGGGCACGCTCATGACCAGGAGGGCGGTCATTCGCATGCGGGTGAAGAAAAACCTTCGGTAGATTATACAATCTGGACGGATCAAACAGAATTGTTTGTAGAGTTTCCTGCATTGGTGGTAGGTGAATCGAGTCGGTTTGCCACTCACTTTACGGTGCTGGATGGACATCAGCCCGTCAGGGAAGGGACTGTTACTGTCAGCCTGATAAAGGGTAATAAAGGTATTCGCCATTCAGTGGATGCACCTTCTTCTCCCGGGATCTTTGTACCATCCCTCCAACCAAAAGAATCCGGTATTTATCAATTGATATTCGAGTTGGAAACTCCTGCTTATACGGATAGGATTGTCCTGAACGACATTCCCATTTTTGCAACTGCTGAGGAGGCGGAAAAGGTTTTGGCTGGTGAGGAAGAAAATGGAAATGCCATTACCTTCCTAAAAGAGCAAGCCTGGAAAATGGAGTTTCAAACCGCTCCTGTGTTGAAAAAAGAAGTGTATCAAACCATTCCAACGTCTGGTATCTGGAAAGTAGCACCTTCGGATTATCAAACGCTGGTAGCTCCTGCAACGGGACGGGTGAGCTTTAGCTCAGGAGTCTTGACAGAAGGCAGTCCGGTGAAGGAAGGTCAGGTTTTGATGACCGTTAGCAGTACAGGGCTTACTTCCAACAACCTGGGTGCGGAGATTCAGAAAGCCAGGGCAGATTATGAGCAAGCTAAATCTGAATATGAGCGGAAAAAGGAATTGTACGAATCCAAGATTGTACCCAAATCAGAATTTGAGCAGGTTGAGCAAAAGTATCAGATAGCAAAAACCAACTATGAAACATTGAGTAGTGGTTACAGTGGCGGAGGCAAACAGGTCACCGCTCCTATAGGCGGATTCATAAAATCCATTCAGGCGGTAAATGGTGGTTTTGCCAATCAAGGGGATGCTTTGGTGACTGTAACAAGTCATAAGAGTAGTTTGCTTGAAGTACAGGTAAGCCCGAAGTACAGTGCTGAGCTTAAAAACATCAGAAACATCTGGTATCAACCTAAGGAGGGAGCATGGTCAAACCTGAATGAAAAGGGCGGAAAAATCCTTTCGGTGGATAAAGAAGTAGAGGCTAATCAACCTTTGATTTCTGTGTTCGCTGAAGTAAATGAAGGCGTGGAAATGCCGGAGGGCAGTTTCACAGAAGCTCAGTTGGCTGTTGGTAGTGCTATGGAAAGTTTGGTTATTCCTGTTTCCTGCTTGATGGAGGATTATGGTAACTATTCGGTGATCGTGCAACTATCGGGTGAAAGCTTTGAGCGCAGGAATGTGACCCTTGGCAAACGAAATGGCAGTGAAGTAGAAATAATCAAAGGGCTATCATTTGGAGAAGTAGTCGTCACCAAAGGAGCGTATCAGGTAAAAATGGCATCAATGTCCGGTCAGGCTCCTGCTCATGGACATGCTCATTAAAAGGTTGAAGTTATGTTGAATAAGATATTATCGATTTCACTGCAAAACCGATTATTTGTGCTTCTGGGTGCTGTGGTGCTGAGTGTTGCAGGAATTTACATTGCCCGAGACATGAATGTGGATGTGTTTCCTGATCTCACTGCTCCAACCGTAACTATCCTGACAGAGGCACACGGCATGGAATCCGAAGAGGTGGAAAAGCTGGTGACTTACCCATTGGAAACGGCCATGAACGGTTCTCCCGATGTGCGAAGAATCCGCTCTTCCTCTGCTGCAGGAATATCCATTGTCTGGGTAGAGTTTGAATGGGGAACGGATATTTACAGGGCCAGGCAAATTGTGAGCGAACGCATCCCAATGGTGCGAGAAAACCTGCCTTCCGGTGTAGGTTCGCCTACGATGGCTCCCATTTCATCCATTATGGGTGAAGTGATGT
This sequence comes from Echinicola vietnamensis DSM 17526, assembly GCF_000325705.1. NCBI lineage: Bacteria > Pseudomonadati > Bacteroidota > Cytophagia > Cytophagales > Cyclobacteriaceae > Echinicola > Echinicola vietnamensis. The sequence continues at coordinate 1,618,690 of NC_019904.1, forward strand.
TGTTGGGTGTACGATCGGATAGCTTGTCATCGATGGAACTACGAACGCTTGCAGACTGGACGATCCGGCCAAGGATCAAATCCATTGGCGGCATTGCCAATGTGATCGTGATTGGTGGTGATTACAAGCAATATCAAGTATTGGCGAATCCTGAGAAGCTCAAATACTATGATGTGAGCCTTGGCGAACTGTTGGAAAAGGTGCAGGAAAGCAACGTAAATGTTCCGGGAGGATTCCTGAATGAGTATGGCAATCAGTACATCATCAAAGGAAACGGAAGGGCTTATTCAGTGGAGCATCTGGAAGAGGCTGTTGTCAAAAATGTGAATGGACAGTCCATCAAAGTCAAAGATGTAGCTACTGTACAAATCGGTGCTGCGGACAAGATTGGTGACGGTTCACTGAATGCCGATCCTGCCATAATCTTGACTGTTTCTAAGCAGCCGAACGTCAATACTTTAGAATTGACAAATAGGCTCGATGAAGCTATTGCTGATTTGAATAATACCCTGCCTGAAAGTGTGGAGATCAAAAGCCATATTTTCCGGCAGGCCAATTTCATAGATGCGTCTATTGACAACCTGAATCAAACGTTACTGGAAGGGGCATTCTTTGTGGCCATTGTTCTTTTTGTATTCCTGATGAACTGGCGGACGACAGTCATTTCATTGGTAGCTATTCCGGTTTCATTATTGGTTTCCATTATCGTTTTGAAGCTTTTGGGATATACCATCAATACCATGAGTTTGGGTGGTATGGCCATTGCCATTGGTGCGTTGGTGGATGATGCAATTATAGATGTAGAGAATGTTTTTAAGCGATTGCGAGAGAACATCAGAAAGCCGAAACCGGAACAGTTGCCCGTAATCACTGTGGTTAAAGATGCTTCTATAGAGATCCGTAGTTCCATCATCATTGCCACGCTCATCATCATTGTGTCGTTTGTGCCTTTGTTTTTCCTGAGTGGTATGGAAGGAAGGTTGCTGCAGCCACTTGGTATTGCTTTTATTACTTCGGTATTGACTTCCCTGATTGTTGCGGTAACGGTAACTCCTGTGCTGTGTTCTTATCTGTTGAAAAGCGAAAAGGTACTCAGCAAGCAAGCCGAAGGCACGAAAGTGGAACGCTGGCTTCAGGCTCGATATTCAGGGACATTGGAAAGGGTGTTGAAATTCCCAAAGACAGTAATTGGATTGACCGTTGGGGCATTCATTATAAGTTTGATTCTATTGACGCAACTAGGACGCAGTTTCTTACCTGAGTTCAATGAAGGTTCATTGGTGATCAGTGCCGTAGGCGTGCCCGGTATGTCGCTGGAAGAAAGCAATAATAACGGAAAACTGATTGAACAGCTACTTTTGGAAATGCCCGAGGTAGATGTAGTCACTCGAAGGACCGGACGTGCAGAACTGGACGAACATGCGCAGGGGGTAAATGCGGCTGAAATAGATGTGCCCTTTACTCTTGACGGAAAGACGAAAGAGCAATTTTTTGAAGAGGTACGGACCAAACTGAGTGTAGTGCCAGGGGTAAATATCACCTTGGGTCAACCGATTGCCCACCGTATTGACCACATGCTTTCGGGTACACGTGCCAATATTGCCATCAAGGTTTTCGGGGATGATCTGCAGCGACTATTTGAGTTGGGCAAAAGTGTAGAAACCAATATCAAATCCATTGAAGGGATTGCCGATGTGGCGGTAGATCAGCAAATAGAAGTACCGCAAATTCGGATTACTCCGAAAAGGCAGATGTTGGCTGCTTATGGGATGAGTGTTGGCGGTTTGATGGAGCAGGTGGATGTGGCTTTTGCCGGAGAAAAGGCAGGTGAAATCTATGAAGGTCAGCAGTATTTTGACCTGATAGTCCGCTTCCAAAAGCAGTCTAGAAATCGTATAGATGCTATAGAAAATGCTTTGATCGCTTTGCCGAACGGTGGTGAAATTACCTTGGATCAATTGGCAGATGTTAAGTCTGTAAGTTCTCCGAACACCATTTCAAGAGAGAATGTAAAACGTAAAATTGTGGTTGCTGCCAATGTGCAGGGTCGTGATTTGCATGGGGTAGTTAATGAGATTCAGGAGATAGTAAACACCAATATTGATCTGCCTGAAGGCTATCGGGTGGAGTATGGCGGTCAGTTTGAAAGTGAGGCCAAAGCTTCACAAATGCTCATGATAACTGCAGTTATCGCCATATTGATCATCTTCTTGTTGCTCTATTTTGAGTTTAAAGACGTAAAACTATCGTTTATTGTACTTATTAATTTACCGCTGGCCCTGATCGGGGGGATTCTGATTGTTTACTTCACCTCCGGGATTATCAGCATAGCGGCCACCATTGGTTTTATCAGCTTGTTCGGCATTGCTACCCGAAACGGTATTTTGTTGGTGTCCCGCTATGAAGATTTGAAGAAAGAAGGATTACTAGGATTTGAACTGCTCAAAACCGGAGCTTTGGACAGGCTAAACCCTATCTTAATGACCGCTTTTACAACCGGGCTTGCCCTGATTCCACTTGCATTAAAAGGCGGTGAGCCAGGCAATGAAATTCAAAGCCCTATGGCGGTAGTCATTTTAGGAGGGTTGTTGTCTGCAACCTTACTAAATCTTCTGGTCATTCCTTGTGTATATGGATTGATTCCGCCCAAAAAATAATCGTCCTCTTAAATTTTCAGCCGTCTATCCTTTTATTTAAGGATAGACGGCTGAAATCCTTTACAATGACCAACTCAACAACCTCAAATCCTCCACCAAATGGTTCAAGTTCAGTCCAGCCAGCTCCCTAAAACAGGATTAAAGGATATTATTTGAGCTTGAGGTATTTTGGAAGGACCTCAATATCCCGGCAATTTTCTCCGGCCTGGAAATTTTATGAATGCAGCCTATGCTTAAATCAAATTTTTAGATTTAAGCATAGCATAAAGCCCCTCTAACAATCGTAAATCCCGTAGAAAAAGGTTCGACATTTGTTCAATAGAGGCTACTTAAGGAAACGGAAAATTAGTCTGTTTCCTTTTTTTCTACACTAAAGTGTCTTAAAGTACAGCGTGTTGTGTTAAAATGGATAGGGTTCGATAATTATCGTATGACACCCTCTTTTTTTGCTTCTATTATACAACACCTGTCTTAAGGACTATTCTAACACATGTTTTACGGTTCAATTTCCGCTAAAGGATTTCTGCACACATCTCCTCCCTGGGGTATGGCCATGGACCTTTGCAACCATGTAAAGAAAATTTAAAATAGTTGTAGCTTCGTCTTCATCGACTTTGATGTGATTTTTCGCCAGGATTGCAATGGCATGCTTTGTCGACACCTTCTTATCGCCAAAGCGTTTTGTGTCTTCATATACTGAGTTCATCTTTTTTAAATTTAATCATGTATTAGGGTTGGGCAGACAAGGCTGCGGACTGATTGTTTGCGATGGTTAAAATCTTTGAAAGAGTATTGTTTAATACCAAAGAATCAAGATCGCCGGTTTGGTGTTTATACTTCCCGGCATTATCCCGTTTATGATTTTTCTCTGGTCACCAATATCAAAGCCTCTATATCTGCTGAAAATATCTGAATATGACTCATCTTCCATGAAATCGTATTTGCCATACAAATGAAGTCTGGCATTAATCCTGTTCAGATTGTTTTTCAGGCCTTTTGAAGCAAGGTTGTATTCCTTTTTGAGTTCATTGAAATCCTCAAATTCTATTTTTTCATTGATGTACAGTTTCCTGGCTTTTGACATCAATATCTCCCGTTCGTGTATTTGATCCAGCAGCAGCCTTCTCTCTCGCAAATATTCAGATTGCTACACGGATGCATTTACATCCTTAAGAATAAGTTTGAATAACTCAATTGCTCCTTGTTTAAATACCAGTTTTTTTTAGCTTTTCGCCATATGAGTTGTTTATCCGACCCGCATTGAACCTAATAGTTGTGCACCTTGTCAAGTCAAAATAGAAGGGGGTAATGGGATTCGAAGGCTAATTTTCCAGGTTCCACACCCATTCGTCTGCGGCCATCACCCAATCCCGTATTGGCGTACCGGTCTCATTTTTCCAGTCCATGCCCTGGTAATAAAAATAGAATACCTCGGCTTCGGCCTCGGGAATATGGAGGTAATTGAAATAGGATTTTACTTCTTCCAGTTTGGGCGGTACTTGTCTTGAAAATGATAAATTTTGAGCATCTTGTGTCATGTCGGATTTCATTTTGATGATGCTCAAAATTCTGTAACCGTCCGTTGGAATGGTCACACTGTAATCCGAAGGGGGATGGGTTTATATTTAAAAAAGATGAAGGATATGAAATTAAGTGTTTCAGAAGTTGCTAAAACTCTAAAAGTAGATCGAGAACTAATTAAATTATGGGCATACAAATTTAGTGATTACCTTAATCCTTTGGCCAATCCTCCGAAAGGAGTACCTCGTAAATTTTTGTTCTCAGACGTAAGCGTACTTGCCTATGTCTATTACCATTGGGAAAATGATCCTGATATTGAATCCATTAAGTTTGGGTTAAACGCTAGAAATCATGAAGAATATCCCTTTAATGAGATTTTCATTGAGATAGTGCCATTTTTTATGGAGCCTCCTGAGGAATTGGATGAAACATGGCGACATGGTTCCCTTAGAGGTAGTTTCGGTAATTATGTAGATCGACTTTCTTTAGCTAAGGAATATAAGTTGGCAGGAGATTTATTAGTAGAATCAGCTATAGAAAATGGAGTTGTCTATGAAGTTCTAGCACCCATAGTGTATAATTACCGACATGCTACAGAATTATATTTAAAGTCAATTGTAAAGAAGGAGGATGAAGGGAATTCACATAATTTGAGAAGTTTATTTCAAAGACTAAAGAACTTGCTTAAAGATAAATTTGATTCAGATATACCAATTTGGTTTGAAAATCTAATCCTTTCCCTTCATAAATTTGATCCTGACGGAATTAGCTTCAGGTATGAAGGGACTGACCCGTTTAGCAAAGAAGATGAATTATGGGTGGATGCTAGGCAATTGCAGAAATTAATGGATATGCTGGAAAGATCGTTTTATAAAATCTTACGAGCTATTGATGCATAGTGGATTTGATATTCTTAAGTTTACTTATTTTTGACTCAAGTATAGATAACCTTATTAGAGTTTAAAAAAAATCTTACTCATGAAAGATCGAGAGTAGTCGATTTATAACATGTTTTTTGCTCATAAAATAACATTTCATGTGTGAAACACTCTCGTAATATTTAAAAATATGCTTTTATGGCACTTTAAAATTACTATTAATATCTATATTCACACTTAAAGTATTAATTACAAATGAATAAAGTTTGTTTAATGCTGTTAAATTGTATAATTAGGAACACTCTATTAGGATGGAATCAATAAGTACTTTACTAACAAATGATACAACTGCAAAACCATTTTTAAGATGGGCAGGAGGAAAAACATGGCTACTCAAATATCTTGATGCTTTTTTGCCTAAAAAATTCAATAATTATCACGAACCATTTATTGGGGGAGGATCTGTGTTTATTTATTTAAAATCTACTGGGAAGATTAAAGGTAATGCTTATTTATCTGATAAGAATGAAGATTTAATAAACGCTTACAATATATTAAAGGACCAACCAGAAGAACTCATCAAAATATTGGGTGAATATAAAAATGAAAAAGACTTTTATTACTTCATAAGAGATCAAAAATTCACAGACCAACTCAGACAAGCAGGACAATTCATCTTTCTGAACAGAACTTCATTTAATGGAATTTACAGAGTGAATTTAAAAGGGGAATACAACGTTCCTTACGGCTTCAAGAAATATAAACAATTATTTGATTTTGAAAACTTAAGAAGTCTAAGCAGATTATTAAGCAATACATCAATGAGGTTTCGGGATTTTGCAGAAACCATAAATGAAATTAAAAAGGAGGACCTAGTTTTTTTGGATCCTCCATATACCGTAGCTCATGGAAATAATGGATTTGTTAAATACAATCAAAAAATATTTTCATGGCAAGACCAAGAACGGTTAAAAGAATTTTTAGAAGAAATTGTAAAAAAAGAAGCGTATTTTATTCTTACAAATGCAGCCCATGAAAGTATATCCAACTTATTCAATGATGTAACAAAACCACATGAAATTAATCGATATAGTGTTGTCGGAGGGGTTGGAGCTGAAAGAAGAGAAATCAGTGAGTACATTTTTACAAATTGTGATCTATGAGTTATCAAGAAGAACTATTTAAAGAATTGCTTGACGAAAATAGTATTAAGGTTAAACTAAGGTATAGAAAATCTAAATACCAATACAAGAGCATTAAGAAGAGTGAATTAAAGGAACATTTGGATAGTGGATGGGAAATTCAACGACGAAATAAGAACTCTTTTAGAGTTAAAACATTAAAACCAACAGATGAATGGTTTGAAGACCGAGTGTGGACACTTTTTGCAAAAATGGGATTCAATTACATGAATTCTGATAGAAATTTCCGATTAAAATATACTAAAGACAATTTAATTCCCGGTAAACAAATTGATGTATTTGCAGTAGATGATGAAACCATTTTCATAGTAGAATGCAAGACGTCAAAAAAGAGAAAATCTAAATCCTTTCAATCAGAAATAAATGAAATTAACGGAATTAGGGGTAATATTATTCCAAAGCTGCAAAGGGCATTTGAAGGGAAAAGGAAAATAGCGTGGTTATTTTGTACAGAAAATATTGTCTTGTCAGATAATGATAAAAGTCGTTTAAAAGAACATAATATATTCTATTTGAATCAAGATGATATTAACTACTATGAACAGTTAATTGATCAATTAGGAATTAGTGCTAAATACCAAATGTTTGCAAGGATTTTTGCAAACCAAGAAATTCCCGAAATAAAAAACAAAGTTCCGGCCATTAGAGGTAAAATGGGAGGTTATACATATTATTCGTTTTCTATCGAACCAGATACTCTACTTAAAATATCTTATATCCTCCATAGAATCAACACCTCTGACGATACTCTAAGCACATATCAAAGAATGGTTAAGAAAAGTCGAATTAAACAAATTGATGACTTTTTAGGTGGGGAAAACAACTTTTTTCCAAATGCGATCATAATCAATATTGATACAAAAAGAGGAAAACCCCTTGATTTCAATCTAGCCGATGCAGGTCAACATGATTCTAAATCAAAGTTAGGAGTACTTCACCTACCAAAGCGATTCAAAAGCGCCTTTGTTATTGATGGGCAACATCGTTTATACGGTTACGGAAATAATAATTACAGGTTTACGCATACTATTCCTGTAATAGCTTTTGAAAATTTACCTTCAGATAAACAAGCTAATCTTTTTGTTGAAATTAATCATAAGCAAAAATCTGTTCCTGCAAACTTATTGAAGTCGTTAGATGCAGAGCTTAAATGGGATTCCCCAATTCCTGATGATGCTATTCGGGCTTTAAAATCAAAGCTAGCCCAACGTTTAAATGAGCGAGATGAATCACCATTATATAACAGGATAATAATTGGAGAAGAGAAAAGTACGCAAACAAAGTGTATTACTCTTACATACGTATTCGATTATGGTCTAAATAAGACTAACCTTTTCGGCGAAATAAGTAATAGAAGTTTAATTCGTACAGGTCCTCTTTATGCAGGGGATTTAGCAGAAAAAACTTTAGAAAAGGCTTATACATTTTTCAAGCTGTTTTTTGAACTCATTGAAGAGAAGCTTACAGACCAGTGGGAATTAGGAAATGGAGAAGGGGGATTTGTTGCTCGAAATATAGGAGTATCATCATTCATTGTCATCAGCTGGGATATAATGGAATATCTAGGGAAAATTAAAAATATGGCCTTCGAAAAATCAAAAGCTGATGAAATATTTGATGAATTTAAACCCTTTTTAATACTCATAATTGAATTTATTAGGAATTTGTCACCAGATGATTTGTATAATATGAGTAGACAATGGGGATCTACAGGGGTTAGTAAGGTTAGACGGGAATTTCAAAGAGTTATACATGAAAAGCACGCTGATTTTACTCCTGACGGTTTATCTCAATATATTAAGGAAAGTTCTGGCGTATACAATGATGAAACCCGCGCCAATATTTTCCAAATACAAGAAGCAATTAAGGAACATATCTTTAGTACATTGAAAAACGAATATGGAGACAGCCCCGAAAAATGGTGGAGATTAGGTATACCAAAACAAATACAAAAAGATTGTGCAGTTAAAGCCGTTGAAGCAGATCCGCCTGAACCTCCTGAGAATTTTTTGCTGGTTTTAGATTATCAAAGGATTATTAAAGATAATTGGAAGTTACTGGGAGATATTTATACCTCCCCTGATCAGAAACAGGGAAATAAAGAAGCTAAAATTTCCTGGTTTGTAAAATTTAATACTATAAGAAATCGTGTAATGCACCCAGAGCGTAAGGATGTCACAGAGGAAGAGTATAATTTAGTTAAAGAAGTGAAAAAATGGCTTCTTGATCGAATTTCTGTTGTTTCTTCCTAATCGCAGCTAATTTAATACGCAGATTTCTACATTAGTTTTAGAAGATATAACTCAGAACTCTCAAATTTGAAGTTTAGCTATTTTGATACATAATATTATGGAGACAAATAAAATAACAGAAGTTCAAAGAGATTTAGTTAAAGAAAAGGCTCATCGAACATTATTCTATACAGTATTTGGCACAATCCTTCCTTTTATTATTGGTGCTGTAATATTAATAGCATTTACCAAATTCAAAGAACTTGTGACATTCATTACAGATGGAACGTTTTGCCTTTTTGCTGCTGGATTACTTACTTCTGCAACATTCCTTATGAACGAAAATAGTGACTCAATTCGATCTAAATGGGATAAGAGGATTCATAAATATCTACAACCTGTCTGGATTATTGTCGCGATTGTATATGGTGCTGTATATGCCAAAGTCAACTTACCAATTAATGAAAAAATAAATACGGTATTTCTTTGGATTGTTTCAATTGTTTGTTTTTTATTTTCCATATACGCCTTATACAGAGCGCTTTATATTGAAGGGGTTCAGAATCCACCAAAAGTAGATGCTTTAAAAAACAGAAAGACTGATATCGATAATATAATGGATGAAATAGGCTAAGCATGGATCAACAGGTAATTATAAAGTGTCTAGAAGTAATCCAGCCAATAGGCAAGTTTTATATTGGTGTTATTAATTATGACGATTTAGAATTTATTTCCTATGCTGATGTAAGGAGGTTGAAAGATGAAAAGAGAGAAGTAGAAGAATATATTGGGATTCAACGTCCTCTAAGCCCTAGGCGAGAAAAGGAAATTGGGAAGTATGTTAATCTTATTGATGCCACATTCCCAACGAGCATCATTTTAGCAATTTCATCTAAAAATGCTACATATGATCCTGAAAAGGATGAGTTGATAATTGAAAGAAATCAAAATGTAGCCAAAGTTTTAGATGGCCAGCATCGAATCGCGGGGCTTAACAATTGTGATCTACCCGGTGACAAATTTCAATTAAATGTTACAATTTTTGTAGATATGGAATTAGAAGATCAAGCAATTGTCTTTTCTACCATTAATAAAACACATACCAAAGTAAATAAATCATTATCCTATGATCTGTTTGAATTCGCAACTTCCAGAAGCCCCCAAAGAACGGTTCATAATATTGCGCGAGCATTAAACCAAAAGGACGGCAGCCCATTTAAAGATAAAATAAAAATCCTTGGAGTGGCCGAAGACAATGAAAAGGAAACGATTACACAAGCTACATTTGTTGAAGCTATCTTAAGGTATATCACTAAAGATAAAATGAAAGACAGAGATCTCTATAGACGGGGTGGAAGTCCTGAAGAATACACAGGGAATGATTATGAAAAATATTTTTTAAGACCTCTGTTTTTAAATGAAGAAGATGGGAAAATTGCCCAAACAATTTGGAATTATTTCAAAACAATAGAAAATAAATGGGAAGAGGCATGGATGAAAGTAGAACCCAATAGAATCTTAAATCGCTCCACTGGCTTTATAGCACTTAATAGATTCCTTGGAGATATTTATAAAAATCTTAATAAAACGGGGCAAGTCATTAGTTTAGAAGAATACAAAGAGATTTTCGAAAAGATCGACCTCACATCAGAAGACTTTACAAGAGATAATTATTTACCTGGATCAGGTGGTCAGTCTAAACTTTATAATGATCTTAAGGAGAAAAGTGGTATTTAACAAGCTACTGGTTTTCGAGAAGAGTATATATAGGAGAAAGTTGGGAATATAAACAAGTTGGTGGCAATATTAGAGAGACACCGTAACATTTTAACAAAAGATGATAATTGGATAAATAGTAATGATTTAAGGGGAGACTTTACAAGAATTTGCAACAGTATTCAGAACGACCAATTGCGAAACGAAATATATAACTATTTTCAAAAGAAGCTTCCAAAACCACCAAAAAACAAGAAGAATACCCAAAAAGAAATTACTCAAGCAATTCAGTCCACAATCAGACAATTTCCTGAAATTATTAAGTGGTTTATCAAGCAAAAGGAAGAAAACAAAGAAGGCGCAAAGAATATTTCAAAACAGAAGGTACAAGTGTAATCTTCCCTAAAATTAGCTACGAATATAAATGTAGTTTAAATAAATTTAGGGTATGAAAAGAAGTAATTTCAGCGAGGCTCAGATCATCAAGATTCTGGGCTCTCAGGAGGCAGGTCGTTCGGTATCGGAGATCTGCCGAGAGCATGGTATTAGCCAGGGAACATTTTACAACTGGAAGAGCAAGTATTCGGGGATGGATCTCTCCCAGCTCAAGCAGATGAAAGAAATGGAGAAAGAGCTGGCCCAGTACAAGAAGATCGTTGCCGAATTGACGCTGCAGAATACGGTATTGAAAGACGTTATCGAAAAAAAGCTTTAGGGCCTGCCGAGAAGCGTGAACTGGTGGGCTATGCTCATCAGGAGTTTAAATTGAGCCTTCGGCAGGCCTGTATGCTGTTCCATATGAGCACCTCGGTATATTATTATCGCCCCAGGCGCAGGGACGACAGCGAGATCATTGAGCAACTTTCGGGGCTTGCGGAGCTATACAAGACGTGGGGTTTTTGGTTGATGTACAAACGGCTTCGCAAGCTGCACTATATGTGGAATCATAAACGGGTTTACCGGGTCTACACATCCATGCGGCTGAACCTAAGGAACAAGCGGAAGAAAAGACTTCCGGTCCGGGTAAAGGCACCTTTGCTGTGTCCTCTCGGCCCCAACATCACATGGAGCCTTGATTTCATGCATGATACACTTGCCTGTGGCAGGAAAATACGCACGCTGAATATCATTGATGACTTCAGCCGTGAGGCTCTCGGCATTGTGGTCGACTCAGGTCTTCCGGCCCGGCGAGTAATACGGGAACTGGAAATGTTGGTCAGCTGGCGCGGCAAACCGGAGAAAATCCGCTCGGACAATGGTCCTGAGTTTATCTCGGCGGCTATGGAAGAATGGTGCGTGGAGAATAGTATCGAATGGGAATTTACCCAACCGGGCAAACCCACGCAGAACAGCCTGGTAGAACACTTCAACCGGACCTTTCGACATGATGTCCTTGACCGGGACATGTTCGACAGCGTGGCTGAACTGAGGACCTATGCCAACGCATGGGCATGGATGTACAACAATGTGAGGCCGCATTCCGCACTGGGATACCTCACCCCGACGGAGTTCCTGTTGAAATATGGAAAACTCTGCGAGTTTCCCACATTACAACAGGACAACAACAATAAGTGGGATTGGAATTCTTTAGTTTTGGGTGTAGCTAGTTAAGGGAAGATTACACTTCCAACAAGTAAAATCAATGAATAACATCACTTTTATTAGCACCGTGCACAAAGAAATGGGAAAATGTAATGCTGATGCCCTGTGTGCTATTTTAGAGAAAGTAAGCCCGGAAATTATTTTTTTGGAAGCTCTCGAAAATACCTATTCAAACTATGAGAAGAATATATTTTCCTCATTTGGAGTACATCATCGAAAACTAGAGATAAAAGCTATTCAGAAATACTGCCATAGCTCCCCGTTTGAATATGTTCCTGTACTTGACAATGGACTATCTGATTCATTTGAAAAGAAATACGACCTCGTTTGCGAGAATAGTCAGTTTCAAACGATGCTTGATGATTTTAATTCGTTAGCCAGCGAGCAAGGCTTTCTATTTCTCAATAGTGCAAAAAGTATATATCTACAAGAGAAAATGCGAATGTTTGAATGCCATCTTTTGCTTGATAATAAGCTAAATAAAGCTGCTGATAAAGATATTGATGCTTATGAAAATTCGATGATGCAAAATATTTATTCGTATTGCAGAAATAATCAATTTGATAAGGCTGTCTTTTTGTGTGGTGTGGCGCACAGACATTCAATTATTGAAAAGATTGAAAGCTTTAACAGCAAAGAAAAAATAGATATTAATTGGGTAATCTACGGGAATCAAAGTGTTTGAAAGAAAATGAATGAGTAACGAAATTTAGGAGAAGCTTTCAATTTCTTAGGACATAATGCTTTGACCAAGGCATCTTGGAATACTTGCAAATGAAAAAGAATAACGTAAAAGATAGAATCCTCAGATATTTAATGGACAAGGATGTTCCTATGGCTCCAAGGGAGGAACTTTTAGAGAATATCAAGTTTGACAAGAATGAAATTGAATTTGCTATTCTTGAAATGGAAAGGGATGGTAATCTATCCGTTTTTGCTCCTAAATATAAAGGAGACAGCTTAAAATATAGCCTTACTCAAAATGGTGAGATCCTAATTAGAAATTCAAGTTATTACAAGGAGTTCCAGAAAAGTAGGCAAAACACCTTTCTAAAAATTGCTGATAAGGCGATAGCAATTTTAGGTGTTTTAACAGGAATAATTTTCGGAATTCACTCCTGCTCAACCAGTTCAATTAATGACAACTTGGTCAAAATGATTGAAACCAAGGACAGCATCATTGTGAATCAAGAGAAAAGTCTTAACCAAATGGAGAATCTAAACTCAAAAGTGGATAGTCTGTCGCAAGAAATAATTCAAATAAAAAAAGGTACCACAATTGAATAGACAGCCCCGACTAGAACCGCAGGAGTACACCTCTCACCAACGTACGCATGGGTTGGATATGACAGTTCATTTTTTAGCCTGCAATGACCAACTCAACAACCTCAAATCCTCTGCCAAATGGTTCGAATTCAGTCCAGTCAGCTCCTTAAAACAGGATTAAAGGATATTATATGAGCTTGAGGTATTTTGGAAAGACCTCAATATTCTGGCAATTTTCTCCGGCCTGGAAATTTTATGAAAGCAGATAATACTTAAATCAAATTTTTAGACTTAATCATATTATACAGCTCCTCCATCAACCTCAAATCCCGTAGAAAAAGGTTCGACATTTGTTCAATAGGGGCTACAAAGCCTCTCCGGATTTATTTTCGGAGAGGCTTTTTTTATGGCCGCAAATTTAGCCGTACCTTTTTAAATGGCCCTTTTGACAATACATCCAAATCTTTAGAGGAGCCTTCACCTCAATCTTTCACACATCTAATGGGTAAATGGCTGCCATAGCCGGATCGGCCGCGTAAAATCCCAGAACCGTCATAGACACCATTGCCCGTAGGGGAAATGGCTCTGCTGAGCATGGGGTTAGCACTGGATGCTTCATCTAAACTGTACCAAATGCTGACATCGTCCGTGTTGACGCCAAAATAATAGTCACTTTCATAATCAAAGTCCACCCCTCCGGTAGGATAGGCCGAAAACCTTGAAGCATTGGTGATGGTTATGCCTGTAAGATAAGGGGGATAGTAGTCCAACCAATCATTGGCCATGATCTTATCAGCCAACTCGGCAGCAATTCCTCGAAGGTGGGAATTGCTCTCCAGCTCACTTTCGGCAATGCCCAAGTAGCGCTCCAATATCTTCCAATCTTCGTCCGTGCTTACATGCCAGTTGCACGGGCAGATGTTGTTTTCACTTGATGCCACAGAAGTCGGATAGTAGAAATTGGTAACCTGTCGCTCGGCATCCTGTCTAGTGAGGACATATGCTCCATCCTCATTGTCCTCCCATTTCATGGGAAGCGGATGCTGCGGAATGCGTTCTCCGTTACAATAGGTAGCAGAACGAAGGTTTTCCCCTAGCCAATATTGATCGCCGATTTTCACTACCGGGTAAACATTGCCTTCCGCATCCGTGACGGTTTGTCCTTCTCCATCTATATTGACATCGCTAAAATCGAAGTGAAACTCGCCCAGGTTCAGCTTGATAAGCTGCAGACCCGTTTCTTCTTTCTCCAGGTCCAATTTATAGTGGTAATGGTGGAAGCCTTTTAGGGTGATGGTTTGTTGTAGCATTTGATGGCTGAAATTTTCCACCACTGATAGGGTCCGATTGCTGCCTTTTCTTACATATAGGTAATAGTATTTGCCGTTTTCGGTAAGCTGAAGTGCTTTTCCGTGGTCAAGGTAAGCCTCTTGTACATGGGTGGCATCCAATGTGATCAATCCGAATTTTGTCGTGGCTTTTACCGTGATGTCCAGCGCAGCGCGATTCAGCTCAAATTCTCCACTAAGCTTATATGGCAGGTATTTTGCCTCCTCGGCTCCCCATACTTTAGTGTAGTAGGAGTATTGCCCATAGGGCAAAACGATCGTGGCTCCGGAAAGTAAATCATAAGGATTGTACGTGAGGTGATATTCCTGACCGGTCGCTTTATCGGTAAAGGTTATTTCAGCCTCTTCGGGCAAGATATGCTGCCAGGCCGAAAGCGAGGTGCTGCGGTGGTTTGGCGCATAATGCTCCATGTCCTCAAACGTAATGCTTGAGAGGTTGACGATGCCAAGTTGAGGGGCTTCATCGCTAGCTTCTTGCATGCAGCCGGATAGGGCAAGCAAAAAGATTAACAGTAGGTAGCTTGTTTTATTCATGACAAAAAAGGTAAATGGAACAAAAAATTAACGGAATAAATTTAGACAATTATCCCTCTTTATTTTTTGAAAAGCGTAAAAATGTAAATAAAATACTAAAAAATAAATTCAAAATGTTTAAAAACAAGCATTTGTGCGATTGCTCCAGTAGAATTCCTTGGGTATCCGCTTAGTCCTCCAATACCGACAGAATATTTCCTTCCGGATCTTTAAACCAAGCGACTTGTGGGCCTTCTTCATTTCTGCAGATTCCCTTCGCATCGGTTTGGATATTACCGGTATATTGTTCGAAGACGATGCCTGTGGCAGTCAATGCGTCCACAGTCTTTTCGATATCATCTACTTGAAAATTCAATACCGTAAAAACAGCCGGTTGATGGTCAGGTTTGGGGTAAATGATAATCGGCTGATTGCCGGAAGTTTCCACTTCCAAAATGCCCATATCATTTTCGGTGACCGTTAGCCCTAGTACATCTCCATAAAATTTGCGGGCTTTTTTGATGTCCTTAACGGCGAAACTGCTGAATGCGAGATGAGATTGTAACATGATTAAATTGGTTTTGGGTTCAACTGACTTCTTGGACAAAAGAAACCATTTTCTTGATTTTGGGATTTTTGAATCCACTGAAGACATAGGTGTCACAAAAGGCAAACCTCCTGACCTTTTCCGCTTCCATGATGATCGTGCCCCTGACGGCAGCTTCCTTGCCGTGGGTGATCACTTGCTCGATTTCGGCCTTTCCGGTCGTATCTACGGCCATCTTTTCGAGTTCTTCGATGAAGGCGGATTTCCCCGTAAGGGTCTTGTCTCCTATGATCGTCCACTCGACATCGTCGGTAACTTGTGCTGCAATGTAGTTTACATCACTGGCCGCAAAGGCCTCGTTAAACTTTTTTAAAAACTTTCCTTTTTCAGTCATTTCTTTGTGATGTTTGGGTTATCATGCTAGTGGGTCAATGTAATGAAGTAACGTATTCCCACATGAAAATTGTCTCGATGCCTTTAGTTCCAAAGCCAAAGGTCCCTTTATTTTCTGGAATAGATCATTCCCTTTCCCTAATACAACGGGGTTTATGATGAAGCGGTATTCGTCGATCAGATGATGGCGGATAAAACTCCCCGCCAGATTGGCTCCTGCAAAGAGCACCAGGTCCTTTCCCTGTTGAGCTTTGAGTTGATGTATGAATTGGGGATTAACGTCTTCTATGATGCTGCCGTTCCAACGGGCTTCTTCTAGGGTTTTTGAAAATACCAGTTTCGGTGTGTCATTCATCACCTGCGCAAATTCCCCTTTCTGATCCGGCCAGTATTCCAGCATCAGCTCATAGGATTTGCGGCCATAGATAAAGGTATCCACAGCAGGAAAGAAATCCATCATATAGGCATCCATCTCCTCATTCCATCGGTGCCAGCTAATGTCCCCTTCCTCCCCTTCGGAATAGCCATCGAGGGAGACCATCATGGACAAAATGATTTTGCGTGGATGAGCATGATTAGACATGATGAACGAAGTTTTTGGGGAGGTTACCCATGATCTTTTCAAGCTGATAGACATGTCTCCGCGTATGGAAAACGGTAAACCACATCCATTCCAATCGGGTAAATTCACCATATTCTGGAATAATGAAGTCCAGACACACCTGCTGAAGATCTTCATCTTTTAGCGCTTTCAGTTGCTCGATTCGTTCGGTTAATTGACCGATGAGTTGAGCTTTGGAAATGGGGCTGGTTTCAGGAAGGATCGCTTCTGGTGATGCCATCTTTATCGTGAAATCCAAAAAGACGTTTTTGATATCCCATACTTTTTGGTCCACTTTTCGGTCGCATGCCGTGGTGTTACCTTTCAAGGTGTGCACCACCGCATAAGACTTGAAGAGATGGTCCCCAACCTGGGCGGCCGTCCACGAGCCCTCGAAAGGAATGGCGTTCAGCTGGTTTTCTGATAGGGCCTTTAAGTGGGAAATCAACTGTGAGCTGATTTCCTCAAAGGCTTCAAATACATCTTTGGCTGCTTTCATGATTAGTTTATTTTTGATTTGACGGTAAGAGGACTTGCCATTTCTTACCAAATTTATCTCGGAGGACACCGAAAATATCCCCCCAAAACTGCTTCCTCACTGGTTCAAAGATTTCCCCACCTTCTGCCAGTCGGTCAAAGCATTGGTGTATTTCAGCTTCGTCATCAAAGATCAGCTGTATACCCATATCATTTCCGGGGCGGTGCCCATCGGGCCCTTGCATGTCAGTGGCCATCAATACCAGTTCCCCATTTCGGAGCTCGGCATGCATGATTTGGGTGAGCTGTTCATGAGGGGTTTCCTCTGCCATTGGGCCATCGGCCATGGTCATAAAGGAGAGCTTTCCGCCCAGGCAATGCTGGTAATAGGTCATGGCTTCTTTGCAGTTTCCATCAAAACTGAGGTATGGGTTTATTTTGATCATGGTTTTATTCGTTAGGAATGGCGGCTACGTTCATGAAACAAAGTTCCCACTGGTGCCCATCAGGATCAGCAAAGCTATGCTGATACATCCAGCCTTGGTCAATCGGGTCTGAGTAGGTGCTTCCTCATGCATTTACTGCCTTGATGACCATCTCGTCTACGGCTTCCTTGCTGTCCATGTCTAGGGCAATGAGCACCTCGGTGGTCTTATTGGCGTCTGCGATGTCCTTTTTAGTAAATTGCTTAAAGAAAGGCTCCGTGAGCAGCATCGCATAGATATTGTCCTCATTGATGACCAGACATGCGGCTTTCTCGTCGGAAAACTGTGGGTTAAAATTAAACCCCAAATGTTCGAAAAAGGCTTTGGACCGAGAGAGGTCTTTAACCGGTAGGTTTACGAAAATTTTTCCAGGCATGGTGTTTATTGTTTTAGGTTATATACAAACTTACAAGACTATTTTATAAAAACTGGTGTGTAAATACGTCCAACTAAGGGGTTGATTGCGACAGTTTTAGGTCGTATCTTGAAGAAATGAAACGTGTAGCAATCTTAATTCCAGTGGGCCATTTTAGTGTAGTCAACATAGAAGGTACGCATCATGTGTTTTCTTGGGTAAATCAATGGCTCATCCAATCAGGGCGGCAGCCATATTTTGACTTACAGCTGGTAGGGCTTTCCAGGCCAACCCAGCAAAGTACCGGGTTATTTGAGATCCATCCCGGCCGGCTCATCAGTGAGGTGGATAGAGTGGACTTGATTGTGATTCCTGCGATTCATGGGGATTTTGATGAGGTTTTGGAAGCCAATCGGCCGTTAATCCCTTGGATTATCAACCAGTATAAAGCAGGAGCTGAAGTGGCCAGTTTGTGCATCGGTGCTTTTTTTCTGGCAGCCACGGGGTTGCTGGATGGCAAAAGAGTGGCCACGCATTGGCAGTTTGCCAATGACTTTCGAATGCGGTTCCCAAAGGCCATAATGGTTGATGATAAGATCATTACCGATTCCGATGGGCTTTATACCAGTGGAGGGGCATTTTCCTTTACCAATTTGCTCATCTACCTTATTGAAAAATTCCTGGGCAGGGAGATGGCGGTAATGGCGGCCAAATCATTTATGATTGATATTGACCGAAACAGTCAGTCCCCATTTATCCTCTTTAACGGACAAAAGGAGCATCATGATGATGCCATACTCGGTGCCCAAAAATATATCGAAGAAAATTTTCAGGATAAGGTCCATGTGGAAGAACTTGCGCTCAAATTCGGAGTCGGGCGTAGGAGCTTTGAGCGACGGTTTAAGCAGGCTACCAGTAATACGGTCGTGGAATATATGCAGCGCGTTAAAATTGAAGCGGCAAAAAAAGCATTGGAGAAAGGCCGGAAAAATGTCAGTGAGGTAATGTATGAGGTGGGATATAGCGATACCAAGGCGTTTCGGACGGTGTTTAGGAAAATCACAGGGCTGTCTCCAGTACAGTACCGTAACAAGTATGCTCCCCAAGAGGTGAAAAAGACACTTTTATCCTAATCGTGCCGTCGATGATTAAGCCCTGCAATCATCACCTTTTATCATCTTTTCACCCGTAAATTTCGTTGAGAATGCCCGCCAACCGGATTCCTCCCGCGAGCAAGCGCTTTTCGATGACGGGAAAAGTGACATAATCGTATTCGTAAGACAGTCGCTTGCTGGCTGGAAGATCGTAAACACTTCCCCGAAGGTTGACGGCTTCTTTTAGCCAGTCGGCATATGGGGCGTTTTGAAGTGCTTTGACCATTTCCTTGTCCGTCTGTCGGTTCAGGTGATCTGCCAGTTCGGTATAGCTCAGCTTTTGCCGGTCGATCACTTTGGTATCCCACACGGTGTGCAGATTGGTTTTTTGGCCAAAGTATGTGACTTCCACTTCATTGCCGCCTTTGTCCTCCCCCGTGCCCACATGGAGAGGTTGATGGAGGTCACCCACGATATGGATGAGCATTTTAAGGTTTTCTTGTCTTTTGGTTAAAGATAAGGGCTTGTTTTTAAGCTCATCGATCAGGCGTAACATCACCGCATAGGCATCCCCATCTTCTTCTTGGATTTCAGGCTCATAACCTTTGCCCTCCCTGACTGTCAAGAAGTGCCAGGTATAAGCATAATCATAAGCCCTGTCCGAACGCACTTCATCCATCCAATTGGCAGCCATTCCAAGGGACTCTTGGCCAAGGATGGCCGCGATATTCCGTTGTGCCTTTTTACTCAGATGCCATTCGGCAATTTGCCCGACTACCCGGTGGCCGGTTTTGCCCCAGCCAAATGACTGGGTGTTCACCAAGGCGCAAAGCACAAACGCAAAAAAAAGTCTTTTCATAGGTTATCAGTAATTAATTAAGCTTCCGACATCAGCTCGTTGATGGCTATCCAGGCCATTAATCCTGCGCCCACTTCCAAGGCACTCTCATCAATGTCAAAGGTAGGCGTATGCACGCCACTGGTAATGCCCTTTTCCTCATTTCTGATACCAAGGCGGTAAAAACAGCCATCCATTTCTTGGGTATAATAGCTAAAGTCCTCAGCAGCCATCCAGATATCCAAGTCTTCTACATTTTCCTCTCCTAGGTATGCTTGGGCAGCTTTATAGGCCCGGTCGGTCAGTTCAGGTGCATTTTGCAAAAAAGGATAACCTTTGCGCACTTCAAAATCCACGGATCCCCCCATGCCTTCAGCAATCCCTTCGGCTATTTTGACCATTTTCTGATGGGCTTCGGCCCGCCATGTTTCATCCAGCGTACGGAATGTACCTTGAATGTTTACCTCATTTGGGATCACATTTGTCGCTCCGAGGGCTTCGATGCGGCCAAAGGAAAGTACAGAAGGTACTTTTGGACTGGCGTTACGGCTGATGACTTGCTGTAATGCGACGATGATGTGCGAGGCAATCAATACCGGATCTACCAAGGTTTCCGGCATGGCTCCGTGGCCTCCTTTGCCGATGACTTTTAGATATAGTTCATCTGCACTGGCCATGTACATCCCTTTACGAAAACCAACTTTTCCTGCATCGATCAGCGGCATCACGTGCTGGCCTACAATACCACTTGGCCGGGGATTTTCCAGGGCCTTATCCTTGATCATCAAGGAAGCCCCTCCAGGGATTTTTTCTTCGCCAGGTTGGAAAATCAATTTTACCGTTCCCTCAAATTGGTCTTTCACGGCATGAAGGATGCTGGCCGCACCCAAAAGGGAAGAAGTGTGCACGTCATGTCCACAAGCATGCATGACTCCTTCTTTGTTGGATTTATAAGGGACGTCGTTTTGTTCGACGATCGGAAGGGCGTCCATGTCTGCACGTAATGCGATGACTTTTTTTGATGGGTTTTTACCTTCGATCAGTGCGACGAGTCCAGTGTTGGCCTTGCGCTGGATATTCGTAATGCCGATTTCCTGCAAGTGCTTTTCCACAAAAGCGCAGGTTTGATGCTCTTCGAAGGAAAGTTCCGGATGGGCATGGATATGCCGGCGGATCGCTATCGTTTGGTTAAGCTGGTCAGCTGCCAACTTCTTGATGGTATCTTTAAGCATACTGGCTATTTCGATTCTTCGATTTCTTCCGTCTCTTCTTCTTTTCCAAAGCGCTGCTGGATGATCCGGGCACCTGGAAATTCCTGTTTGATGGTATGGAAGAGTGATTGCGCCTCAATTCGGTTGATATACCTGCCAACCTTTACCAAGTAACGAGGCTGCTCGTATTCCATTTCAGCTTTTACTTGCTCGGGCAAGGTGTTATAAAGCTTGTTTCGGGTAGAAAAAGCCTTTTCCCTATCCACTCCACTATACACTAAAATGGTAAAGCCATTGTAAACACCCCGATTGGCATTGGTACGTGCAAAGTTTTTCAGAGAAGCCTGTAGGTCACTGTCCACCGGATCACCAGCTTCTGAACTTACGGGGCCATTGTTTTGGGAAGAGGACAGGCTTTCTTCTTTGGGAAGATCTGGATAGGTCTCCCGGTAGGAAGAAAGGTTTTCTTGGTAGTCATTGTAGGCAGCAGCAGATTTACTCATTTTGCTTCCACCTGCACACCCTGCCAATAGGATGACCACGAAAAGGGAAAGATAAGCGATATGCTTTTTCATAGTTTTTTTAATCTTCTATAACAACACACTTGCCAGAAGTGATATCCTGCTCAACACTTTTGTATTTCACGTCTTTTTTCACGTTTCCATCGGTGTACTGCACCGAAACCCGGTCGTT
Organism: Echinicola vietnamensis DSM 17526; assembly: GCF_000325705.1. Taxonomy (NCBI): domain Bacteria; kingdom Pseudomonadati; phylum Bacteroidota; class Cytophagia; order Cytophagales; family Cyclobacteriaceae; genus Echinicola; species Echinicola vietnamensis. The sequence continues at coordinate 1,640,319 of NC_019904.1, forward strand.
TCGGCCATAGGCTTTTTCAGACTTGCGAGGAGCTACCGCTTGTTTTTGAGCCCCTCTGTTAGCCGCAGCGGCAGCCTGAGCAGCCCTGTTGGCATGGGGATTCAAGGTGCTATTGGCTTCCTCTTTTGATGCTTGGACTTTTGGTTCTGGTTGCTGTTGCGCTTGAGCAGCCCTCACCTGATCGGGATTTTGCTTGGGAAGCTCTGCCTTGGCAAGGAAGGAAATGACGTCCTCATTTAGCTTGCCCACAAAGCGTTTGAACATTTCAAAAGCCTCGAATTTGTAGATCAGTAATGGATCTTTTTGCTCGTATACCGCATTCTGAACAGACTGCTTCAGGTCGTCCATATCGCGAAGGTGTTCTTTCCAGTTTTGGTCGATGATGGCAAGGGTGACATTTTTTTCGATGGCCCGAATCAAATCACGCCCCTCATTATCAAGGGTGGATTGCAGGTTACACACCACGCCGATTTGTTTGATACCATCAGTGATGGGCACCATGATTTCCTTTACAGTGGCTCCTCTGTTTTCGTAGACGTCCTTGAGAACAGGCAGGGCCCGGTCAGTGACACGTTGGTTTTTGGCCACGTAGTTTTTATAAGAAGCATCAAACAATTCCTGGCTTAGGACAGGGGCTGGCTTGGACTTGATGTCATCCTCGCTGAATTTGTAGTCAATGCCCAAAGAGCTATAGATGTTCATGCGGAGGCTTTCCATGTCTTCGGTGGACTTGGCCACTTCGACGATGCCCTCGCAGACGTCGTACATCACATTCAGGATGTCCAGCTCAAGCCTTTCGCCCATCAGGGCATTTTTACGGCGCTTGTAAACGACCTCCCTTTGTGAGTTCATGACATCATCGTACTCCAGCAAGCGTTTACGAACACCAAAGTTGTTTTCCTCAACCTTGCGTTGAGCCCTTTCGATGGATTTGGAAATCATCGAATGCTGGATCACTTCTCCTTCTTCCAGTCCCATTCGGTCCATCAGTTTGGCAATCCGTTCTGAGCCAAAGAGACGCATCAAGCTATCTTCAAGTGAAACGAAAAACTGTGAGGAGCCCACATCTCCTTGGCGGCCTGCACGACCACGGAGCTGCCGGTCCACCCGTCTGGATTCGTGGCGTTCGGTACCGATGATGGCAAGGCCACCGGCCTTTTTGGCCTCAGGAGTCAGCTTGATATCCGTTCCACGACCGGCCATGTTGGTGGCGATGGTCACGGTACCTGGCTTACCTGCCTCTGCGACGACTTCGGCTTCCTTGGCGTGCTGCTTGGCATTCAATACTTGGTGCTTGATCTTTTTGAGGGTCAGCATACGGCTGAGAACCTCGGATATTTCCACAGAGGTCGTACCCACCAGTACCGGTCTCCCAGCTTCGGTCAGCTCATTGATTTCGTCCACTACGGCGTTAAATTTCTCCCTGACGGTTTTATAGACTTTGTCGTCACGGTCATCACGCTGGATAGGCTTGTTGGTCGGGATGACCACCACATCCAATTTGTAGATCTCCCAAAACTCCCCGGCTTCGGTCTCCGCTGTACCGGTCATCCCGGACAGTTTATGGTACATCCGGAAATAATTCTGAAGGGTAATGGTGGCATAGGTCTGGGTGGCGTCCTCTACCTTCACATTTTCCTTGGCTTCTATCGCTTGGTGTAGTCCATCGGAATACCTTCTGCCTTCCATGACACGACCAGTCTGTTCATCGACGATCTTTACCTTGCCGTCTACCAGGATGTACTCCGTGTCTTTTTCAAACATGCAGTATGCCTTCAGCAACTGGTTGACCGTATGGATACGCTGAGCCTTGACCCCGTAATCCTTGATGATCTCCTCTTTGCGAATGAGCTTTTCTTTATCGTCTATGCTCTCATCCTTTTCCATTTCGGCGATTTCCGTACCGATGTCAGGAAGGATAAAGAAGCTGGAATCTTCATTTTTCTTGGTAATTACCTCAATACCATTATCTGTGAGATCCACCGTGTTGGATTTTTCGTCAATGGTAAACAACAGCGGTTCGTCCGCTTCCGGCATCATTCGCTTGTTGTCCTGAAGGTAATAGTTTTCTGTTTTTTGGAGCACTACCCTTATTCCTGGCTCGGACAGGTATTTGATCAAAGGCTTGTACTTGGGCATGCCACGGTAAGCCCGAAACAGTGCCAGTCCACCTTCTTTTTGGTTGCCTTCTCCGATCAGTTTTTTGGCCGTGGAAAGGTAGCCTTGGATCAATTTCCGTTGCTCGTCCACCAAGGTGGAAACCCTTGGCTTCATCTCGTAAAACTCATGCTCATCGCCTCTTGGGACAGGCCCAGAGATGATCAAGGGAGTTCTGGCATCATCGATCAATACGGAATCGACCTCATCGATCATGGCAAAGTGATGCTTGCCTTGGACCAGGTCGTCTGCATTTCGCGCCATATTGTCCCGTAGGTAGTCAAAGCCAAATTCATTATTGGTTCCGTAAACGATGTCTGAATTATAAGCCTTTCGTCTTCCGGCGGAGTTTGGCTGGTACTTATCGATACAGTCTACGGTCAGGCCATGAAATTCAAACAAGGGAGCGTTCCATTCGCTGTCCCTTTTGGCAAGGTAATCGTTTACAGTCACGATGTGTACTCCCCGGCCAGCAAGGGCATTCAAGTAGGCCGGAAGGGTGGACACGAGGGTTTTACCTTCCCCGGTGGCCATTTCGGAAATTTTTCCTTTGTGAAGGGCAATACCACCGATTAGCTGCACATCATAGTGGAGCATGTCCCAAGTGATTTCGGTTCCTGCTGCCAGCCATTGGTTGTGCCAGATCGCGTCATCACCGTTGATTTCCACATTGTCCTTTTTGGCCGAAAGCTCACGGTCATAGTCATTGGCCTTGACGACCAGCTTGCCATTTTCTTTAAACCTTCTGGCGGTTTCTTTAACGACAGCAAAAGCCTCAGGCAATACTTTTTCAAGTACCACTTCCAAGGCTTCGTTACGGTCTTTTTCTACTTTGTCTATCTGATTGAAAAGGGCATCTTTTTCATGCACTTTGTCCGGTGCCAATGCTTCTATCTCCGCTTTGAGCGTGGCGATGTTATCATCAAAGGTCTTTAATTCCGAATCGACCACTCCCCTGATTTCAATGGTTTTGTTTCGTAACTCCTCGTCCGTGATCGAAGAAAGTTGGTCAAAAGCGGTATTGATCTTTCCTACGAAAGGGTATAATTCTTTTATATCTCGGTCTGACTTGGTTCCGAAAACCTTGGTCAGCCCTTTTGCGATAAAATCTAACATAGTAGTTGTAAAATTGTAATTGGGCTTAAAATTACTTTCTTTTTATAACAATCGGTAGTTTTTCACCGTTCGATTGATCTTTGGTATAAAATGCAATTCAAATACAATGATGGTCACACCGTGATGGTGCCTTTAAATACCTGCTGGGCTGGTCCTATCAATAGGATGTTTGTAAACCTTCCGTCCGGCAAGGCCTTGAATTTAACGGCAAGATTTCCACCCAAAGCCTTGATTTTTATATGATCGATTCCTTTTTGATCACCATAAATCAAAGCACAGGCCGTGACGCCCGTTCCGCAGGAAAGGGTTTCATCTTCTACGCCTCGCTCGTAAGTGCGGACATATATATGGTCTTCGGCCAAGGTGGATACAAAGTTGACATTGGTGCCTTTTGGTGTATAATGATCGCTGTAGCGGATGGATGCGCCAGTGTCCACGACAGGATAGTTTTCGACATCTTTCACAAACCGGACATGATGGGGAGAGCCGGTATTGACGTAAAAGTCGTCATCAACACGTTCTATGGCAGTGACATCTCCCATGCCCAGCGCGATATTTCCATCTTCTATTCGTGCGTCATGAGGGCCGTCGATGGCCAGAAAATGTGCCTCCTCGGTGACGATTCCCAGAAAACTGGAGAAAGCCACGGCACAGCGGGCCCCATTGCCACACATGCTCTGAGAGCCATCCGCATTGTAGTAAATCATTTCAAAATCGTATCCTTCTTTGTTGCGAATGAGGATGAGTCCATCTGCTCCAATCCCGAATTTTCGATCACAAAGCTGGCTGACAAGTTTCAGGTTTTTTTCATCAAAATGAGCAGATCGATCATCGATCATCACGAAATCATTCCCGGTGCCCTGATACTTATAAAATGATATTTCCATCTCGTAGTTTACATTAATAGCGTATAATGGTGTGGCTCAAAAACCAATCCATTTTCCGTTTATGTTACAAACATAACCATCTTGTCATTAATTCAGACAAATGGTCTGATTATTGGTTTTATTTTATAAGGTATTTACTTAACTTGCTAGAATAGCAATGAAAAATAATTTCATTGGATAGTAATGAGATGTAATATATTTTCAAAATAAAATTTTACAAGAAATGAAAAAGTCTTCATTTAATCCTTCTAGAAGGACTTTTATAACACAAAGTACTAAAGCCACATTGGCAGTGGGAATTGGTAGCAGTGCATTGGGTTCTGCATTCCTGACGGCTTGTGGTGCCTCCAAAGAAGAGGAAGAGAAAGCAGTGCAGCTAAGTACTGGCTTTTCCCAAGCGGGGTTGACCTATGATTATGGCGCGCTGGAGCCAAATATCGACGCTACCACCATGGAAATCCACTATACCAAACATGCTGCAGGATATGCTAGGAAGCTGAAAGCAGCCTGTGAAGAAGAAGGAGTGGACATGAGTAAGCCGTTGGAGGAAGTCCTGATGAATGTCTCAAACTACAGTACGGCCATGCGAAATAATGGTGGCGGGCACTATAATCACGAGCTTTTCTGGAGCATCATGTCACCTGAAGGAGGCGGTAAGCCAGAAGGTGAGCTGGCCTCGGCCATTGATAAAGCATTCGGCAGTTTTGATGCATTTGTGGAGAAGTTTGAAGGCGAGGCAAAAGGAAGGTTTGGTTCTGGATGGGCTTGGTTGGTCTTGGATGCCAATAAAAAGCTGAAAGTAGGTTCCACCCCAAACCAGGACAATCCGCTGATGGATGTTTCCGATCTGCAGGGAATTCCCTTGATGGGAATTGATGTGTGGGAACATGCCTATTACCTCCACTACCAAAATGAAAGAGGAAAATATGTGTCCAATTGGTGGAATGTAGTAAACTGGGCAGCCGTACAAGAGCGCTATGTTGCCATTGTTTAGTTTGCCATACAGGTTGTTCCTTACTAATATTGCGTAAATCCTTATTGGCGTAAATTATTGTTAACCGGGCTGGGTAATTTCCAGCCGGGTTTTTTTATTTGGTTGTTTAACTACCATTTTTATTCGGTTATGTCTTAAAACTGGCATTTTGTTTGTTTTAAGAGGTGACTGCAAAATCAACTAACAAATAATTATGAAAGGAACAATGAAAATTTATGCGAAATGGATGATGCCATTAAGTCTTGGCGTTATGTTAATGGCGTGTTCAAACGATGATGATGAGGCTCCTAAGGAAGGGTATAGTCAAGTGACTTTAAAAGCTACTGCTGAGGGAGAATCGGAGACATCCTCCGAAAATAGTCGATTGGCCGCAGGAGTCATGAGCGTCAGTTCGTTTAGTGTAGGCACTCAAGACATGGAGATGAAGTATGTTTCGCAAGCTGAAATCGATGCGGGGATCAGTATCGGTGATGGATTGTTGGAAACCAATCTCAGTGCTGAACTCGGTACAGAAGTTTCCCAAGAGAAAAGTCTGCAATTGATCGTAGATGGGGAATCCCAAGTAACTGTAATTGGTGAGGGGCAAACCCCCAATGGGCATTACACAGAGGTTTTATTTACGCTTCATCAGCATGCTGAAGGAAGTGCAGGGAGCGAGATGGAAAACAAATCCCTGCTCATAGAGGGAGATGTGGAAGGCAAAAGTACCCAAGTGTGGCTGGCGGCTGAAAAGCAACTGAGGGCAGTAGCCGCTTCTTCTCAAGGATATGAAGTCAAGGGCGATACCGATCTATCAGTAGTGTTTGATTTGGAGGCCATGTTTGAAGGAGTGGATATGGATGCTGCACTGGATGCTAATTCCGATGGTGTTGTGGAAGTAGGTCCTGATAATATTGACGGAAATGCCGCCCTTTACAGTCAGATAGAGAGCAACTTGGAGGGAGCGGTATGGCTTAAGAACCAATAGATTCATTACAGCTCATTGCAAGTGGCTGCTTCCAGTGTAGAATTATGTGTAACACCTTAAACGTGTTCCATATAGCTAAACTTTGGGGGCAGCCACTTTGTATTTGGTCATTAATTAACTTTTTTTGCTTGAGTTATTAACTTTGAATGATCTCTGGATTCGGTTATCCAGTCTATTCTTTTACAATCTTAAACTATGAAAGATCCCAAGACCCTTAGTGCGGTAGCAGCATTTCACCAAACCTTTAAGCATCCTATCTTGGATAAACCATCCATTCCAGACGAAAAAAGAAGCAAGCTCAGGGTTTCTTTGATAGCAGAAGAACTGAAGGAATTGGAAGAAGCCATCCAAAATGAGGATCTCGTAGAGGTAGCGGATGCGTTATGTGACATACAGTATGTATTGGCAGGCGCGGTGCTCGAATTTGGCTTGGCAGATAAGTTTAAAGCCCTTTTTGATGAAGTACAGCGTTCTAATATGAGCAAAGCCTGTAAATCGATCGAAGAAGCCGAAGCCACCGTTTCCCATTATCAAGGACAAGGTGTCGATTGTTTTTATGAGCAGGAGGGCGACCGTTATTTGGTATTCAGAAAAGAAGACCATAAAACACTAAAGTCGATCAATTACTCTCCCGCAGACCTAAAGGGTATCCTTACCGAGTAGATTCCATAAATATATCACAAACCTTAAAATCTTTTCTTGATGGCTGTTCCTTCGAAATTGCTCCCAGTCTTGGCTTTTGCCTTGTGTATTATTTTTAGTGGTTATGGCCAGCAGCGGGCCAGGGATTATGGCTTTTCATTTGGCGTGCTCGCTCCAGGTGATGGGAATGCCATTACGGATGTGGCCGGCGTGAAAGTGGGCCATCAAACCCTGCTCAGAGGGGATAGTGTTCGGACAGGCGTTACGGCCATCTTGCCCCATGGCGGAAACGTCTTTCAGGAAAAGGTGCCGGGAGCAGTTTATGTCGGCAATGGTTTTGGGAAATTGGCTGGGACCACCCAGGTGGAGGAATTGGGGAATATCGAAACCCCTATCGTCCTGACCAATACCTTAAATGTGGCCTCGGGGATCGAAGGAGTGATCGATTATACATTTTTAAATCCCGAAAATGACAATGTCCGATCTGTGAATGCGCTGGTAGGAGAGACCAACGACGGCTACCTCAATGATATTCGCGGTCGGCATGTGCAGCCATCTGATGTAGTGGCAGCGATTCAGTCTGCCCAAAGCGGAGCCGTAGAAGAGGGCAACGTGGGCGCTGGCACCGGTACCGTTTGTTTTGGTTTTAAAGGTGGGATAGGCACGGCCTCCCGAAAGCTTCCGGCCGAAATGGGGGGCTACACGGTTGGGGTATTGGTGCAGACCAATTTTGGCGGAGTCCTTCAGATCGATGGGTTCCCCGTGGGAAAGGAACTTGGCCAATATGCCTTCAAAAATCAACTGGAATCTGCCGATGGTTCATGCATGATCGTCGTGGCTACCGATGCACCGATCCATGCGAGGAACTTGAAGCGAGTGGCAAAACGGGCCATGATGGGCTTGGCCAAAACCGGAGGGATCGCCTCTAATGGATCCGGGGATTACGTGGTGGCTTTTTCTACGGCAAAGGACCTGCGAATTCCTTATGATAGCCATGGAGCGGAACGGCTGACGATGGAAGTGGTGAACAATGACTATATGAGCGGACTTTTTTTAGCGACCATAGAGGCTACTGAAGAGGCCATTATCAACTCCCTGTTTGCTGCAGAAACCATGAAGGGCTACCAAGGCCATGAGGTCAAAGCGCTTCCCATTGAACGGGTGTTAGAGATAAAGCGTCACAAAGGTTTTTAATTTGACTGGCTGGTTTCGAACGATGGTGGCAGCACCTATTTTAATTAATGCCTAGCTATTGGCCTTAATGGCCTGTTTTACAATTTTTAACAATCCTAACATTTGAAATAGCAAAAAACCAGTTTATATTTACTTTGTAATTCAAAGTACTTTCTATGGATCAGCAAAAATACATGGACGATTTGCGGGAAATCCGTGAAATGATGAACAAGTCCTCCAAGTTTATTTCCCTTAGCGGTATGTCGGGCATTGCAGCAGGGATCATAGCCTTGATAGGGGCGTTTGCGGCCTATCGGCTCGTCTATTCTGAGTGGTCGTACGATACAGGTGTTGACGAAATGTCCATGATTTTTCGTTTGATGTGGATTGGAGGATTGATCTTGGTGGGGGCTGTTGCAGCTGGCATTTTGTTCACCAGAAATACCGCAAAGAGAAATCAGCAAAAGCTATGGGATCACCCGTCCAAACGTCTGCTAGTCAACCTGGCCATTCCGATAGTTTCAGGAGGGATTTTCTGTGTAATTCTTTTGCTTAAGGGAAATTTGGAGTGGATCGCTCCCTTGACGCTGGTGTTTTATGGATTGGCACTGATCAATGCCAGTAAATATACCGTGGGCGGAATTCGCAGTTTGGGATTCGCAGAAATAGTCTTAGGTTTGCTGGCTGCCTGTTTTACAGGGTATGGGATATGGTTTTGGGCCGTTGGTTTTGGAGTGCTCCATATTGTTTATGGATTGGTCATGCAATTAAAATATAAGTTGTGAAAGAGCTGTTAAAGGATCTTAATAAAGCCTTTGAAAATAAAATCAGGTTGGGGATAATGTCTGCTTTGGTGGTCAATGATCACCTGGACTTTACGGCATTAAAGGACCTTTTGGGGGTGACCGATGGGAATTTGGCCAGTCACTTGAAAAACTTGGAGAAGCATAAATATATCCGATTCAAAAAGGAATTTCTCGATCGTAAGCCGAATACCAAATATGCCGCTACGCCGGAAGGAATCAAGGCGTTTGAGAAGCATATTAAGGCAATTGAACAATTATTGAAATAAAAAAATTTACCCATGTACTTTGAAATACAAAGTACTTTTAAAAACAGATAATTATGAAAAATGAAAACACGTATTTGGAAAAATTAGGTGCTTGGATCAGTAATTCCGTGAGTCTAAAATTATTGGTCATCACCATTTTGGTTTTACTGCTGCTGATTCCCTCGTCGATGATCATGGATTTAATTTCTGAGCGCGAAGCGCTCAATGAGCAAACCAAGGCTGAAGTGAGCTCAAAATGGGCCAATAGCCAGCAAGTGAACGGTCCGGTGCTGACCGTTCCACTGCTTTATGAATATCACGATAAGGAGGAGATCAGAGAAGAAATAAAGTACCTCTACTTACTCCCCGAGCAGCTGCAGGTAGATGGAAAAATCACTCCAGAAACCCTTCGCCGGGGGATTTATGAAGTAGTGGTGTATACATCCCATTTGGTATTTGCAGGAGACTTCCAGCTTCAAGAGAATTTTAGCCGGAATAACCTCAAGGAAATCCAATATGACAAAGCCTTTTTGACCATTGGAATATCCGATCTCAGGGGAATTAAGGAGGAGCTGGTGGTCAATTGGGGTGGTGAGCAACTGCAAGTGAAGCCGGGATCTAAGATTCCAGCGTTGATCCATCAGGGGATCTCGGTGGATTTGCCTCACCTGGACTTGATGAAAGGAAAGAAGATTCCTTTTTCCTTTGCGTTGAATTTGCAGGGGAGCCGTAGCATGTCGTTTGTTCCCGTGGGCGGGACGACCGAAATACAGCTGACATCGCCGTGGTCTTCACCTAGCTTTAGTGGTAATTTTCTGCCTGATCAGCGTGAAGTTACCAACGTTGGGTTTACGGCCAATTGGAAAGTGCTGCAGTTGAACCGGAATTTTCCGCAGTTTTGGGTGGATGAGTCCCAAGGAGGAAACCTTCAAGCAGCGGCATTTGGCGTGGATTTGTTATTTCCTGTTGACAATTACCAAAAGTCCATGCGATCTGCCAAGTACGCGGTGATGACCATTGTCGTTACTTTTCTGGTTTTCTTTTTGGTAGAAGTGCTCAATAAACGGAAGATTCATCCCTTCCAATATGCTTTGGTCGGCTTAGGGCTTTGTTTGTTCTATGTATTGCTGGTATCCATCACGGAGCATTCGGATTTCAATACGGCCTATGCCATGGCCACTTTGGGCATTGTGTCGATGATTGTGCTGTATTCACTGACCGTTTTCAAAAAGAAAATGCTGAGCTTACTCTTATTGGCAGCGTTAGCGGGGGCTTTTGGATTTTTATATGTGACCTTACAGTTGACTGATTATGCGCTGCTGATGGGAAGCATTGGCCTGACGGTGATGTTGGCCATGACCATGTATTTCACGCGGAATATTGATTGGTACCAATTGAGCATCGGAAAGCAAGAAGATAAGTGAGTGTGTTAAACCAGCTTTGTGCCTGCCCTTTTTTGGTAAACAAGGATCATTTCCTTGCGGAAAAAACGGGGCAGGTATTGGTTTTGAGGCTTGGACGAAATTAATAGGAAGATCATTGCCAGGGGCATATTTATGGGAAGTGACCAGGTAGATGCTGCAGGCTTTTAAATAGGGAGGATTTGGATGGACGTATATGGTCACCGTTCCAAGAGGTTTAGTGCCATAAAAATTGTATAATGAGGCTTTTCGTATAAATTAATTTTTTATCCTACGAGGAATCAATAATTTAATGCGTTCAAATCAAGTAATACCCTATAGAAAATATGAATAGACGCGAAGCAATGAAGGGCGTGGGGCTGCTGTTTGGCAGTGCCCTATCGGTATCTACCCTTGCGGTGTTCCAGCAGGGCTGTACCCGCTCAAAAGAAGCCGTGGCAGGTGTTTTCACCGATGAAGATGCCCAGTTAATGGCCACGATCGGGGATATCATTATCCCTGAAACACCCGACTCTCCAGGGGCCAAAGCCGTGGGGATTGGTGCATTTATGGTAAAGATGCTGGAGGACTGTTATTCCCAAGAGGACCGGGAAAACGTCTCTTTGGCATTAGGTTATTTTGAATCGGATAAGGATTTTTCTGCGCTGTCACCTGATGAGCAGGTAGCCGCTGTAAGTGATCTGGATGGCCAAGTGTATGCCAAAAGTAACGAGCTAGAGGATGGACTCGTGCGGGGCTATAAAATCATCAAAGAGTTGACCCTTTTTGGATACTTTAGTTCGGAGGCAGGTGCCACTCAGGCGCTGCGTTACGAACTGGTGCCCGGCCGCTATGATGGCTGTGTCGATCTGAAGCCCGGAGACAAAGCCTGGGCATAACCTAAAATAATCCTTACCATGAATTTGAATATCAAAGCAACAAAAGAAAATACCTACGATGCGATCGTCGTGGGCTCCGGCATCAGTGGAGGCTGGGCAGCAAAAGAACTGTGTGAAAAGGGACTAAAAACCTTGGTGCTGGAACGCGGCAAGAATGTGGAACACATCAAGGGCTACCCCACCACAAACCTGAACCCTTGGGAACTCGATCACCGGGGATGGTCGACCAACGAAAGCAAGGAGAAGCATCCCATCCAAAGCCGCTGCTATGCCTTTGGAGAAGACACCCAACAGTTTTGGGTCAATGACCTGGAGAATCCATATAATGAAGTAAAGCCTTTCAATTGGCTCAGAGGCTACCACGTCGGAGGGAGGTCCCTGATGTGGGGAAGGCAGTGTTACCGCTTGAGTGATATTGACTTTGAAGCCAATGCTAAGGACGGATACGGTGTGGATTGGCCGGTGAGGTATAAGGACTTGGCACCGTGGTACACGTATGTGGAAAAATTTGCGGGGATCTCTGGCCAAGCGGAAGGTTTGCCGCAGTTACCGGACAGTCATTTTTTGCCTGCCATGGAGATGAACTGTGTAGAAAAGCATGTTGCCGCTCGGGTAAAGGAGAAATTTGACGACCGGATCATTACCATCGGCAGGGCGGCACATGCGACAGCTGCCTTAAACGGTCGGGGGCCATGCCAGTATCGAAATCTCTGTGCTAGGGGTTGCCCATTTGGAGGATACTTTAGCAGTAACTCAGCTACGCTTCCAGCCGCTATGCAAACCGGAAACATGACCCTTAGGCCTTTTTCCATTGTGACGGAAGTGCTCTATGACAAAGAAACTGGTAAGGCCAATGGTGTGCGCATCATGGATGCCGAAACCAAGGAATATACCGAATATTATGCGAAAGTAGTTTTCTTGAATGCTTCCACCTTGGGCACGGCTTGGATCCTGCTCAATTCCGTTTCGGATGCCTTTCCCAATGGGTTGGGGAATGGTAGTGAGCAGGTCGGGCATAACCTGATGGATCATCACTATGGTGTGGGGGCTTCCGGAGCCATTGAAGGTTTTGGAGATAAATATTATTATGGCCGCAGGCCAAACGGTATTTATGTACCCCGCTTTAGAAATATCAGTGAAGCCACTGAGCGACCGGATTATGTACGTGGGTTTGGTTACCAAGGAGGTGCCGGACGCGGACGCGGTCAAGGTGGTCCTGCTGGTGTGGGAGCAGATTTCAAACTGTCCAAAACCCAACCAAGTGAAGATTGGAGCTTTGGTATCGGGTCATGGGGTGAGCATTTGCCCTATTATGATAACAAGGTAAGCCTCAATCATGATAAGTTAGATGCTTATGGACTGCCCACATTGGACATCGACTGTGAGTTTAAGGAAAATGAAATGGCCATGCGTAAAGATATGCGCCAAAGTGCCGTGGATATCCTAGAGGCTGTCGGAGCTAAAAATATCAATTCATACGATAGTGCACCGCCTCCGGGCCATTGCATCCATGAAATGGGAACCGCCAGGATGGGCAAGGATCCGAAGACCTCAGTCCTGAACGGCTATAATCAAATGCATGAAGTGCCCAATGTCTATATCACAGATGGTGCTTTTATGGCATCTTCGGCCTGCCAAAATCCTTCCCTTACTTATATGGCTTTTACAGCCAGGGCCTGCGATCATGCGGTTAAGGAACTGAAGAAGCAGAATTTGTAATAAATTTTCTTTATGGCCATGGATAAAATGGATGGGTATACCTCATGCATTTAATCTGTGGCTTTTTTATACGTCCAAAAAAAATGTCCGACAATCTATGAAAATCCTATTGGCTACGTTGATGATGTGCTTGAGTTTCTTAAAGACCGTCGTGGCACAGACAAACCATGATTCAACAATAGTGCTATCTGCGATCAGGAGTGAACACAGTAAAGCGGGTACAATGGCTTTTCAAGTTGATGAAGGGGATGTAAATACGGCAAAGGTGATCTTTTTGGGAGATCAAGCGGATTATTTTTCGGCCAGGAAAATGGACGTCTTGGATGATACGCTGATGATATCTGTCCAATTTACACCCAACATGGAATTTATTGGTCTTGCCGAAGCGGTCATGGAAATAAGGCTGGAGGATGAAGTATTGGCGAGCAGGCCTGTTCGTGGCTTGAGCACAAAAGCCTTGGAGGGAGAAAATGAACCGTCATTGGCTTTGGTCGTCGAGGCATTTGGTTGGAAGATTGATCTAGGATGGACTCAGCTAGCCAATCACACTAGAGCTGAGCTTCAAGGAGAAGAGTTGCACGTAACCTCTTTTAAAAAGGCAGAAGGTGCGGAGAGGGTAGAGATGATACCAATAGCACGCTATAGTCCACCGTTTGCCCTTCCTTTTGGGTATTATGAAAGGGGCAATGAAACCCCTGTTTTGAAACAGGTTGGAGTGCTGGCAAATAGTACCAGTTATCCTGAACACCAAACCATCTATCCGGCCCTTGAAGAGGGACACCCCTCATTTGATCCGGGCAAGTTGTCATTTGGGTTTTATACCACCAGCCCAAGCCATGTGGCCTATTCAGAGGATTACTGGAATCAATCGCTTCATCCGGATCATGCCACGCATGCCTGTAGAGTATATGCGGTGAGGGACAGTAATGGGAAAGTCCTCCCAGCGCAATATCTGGTCTGTTTTGAAGAAGCGGCCAATGGAGATTATCAGGATTATGTCTTTTTGGTCAAGCATGTAATTGCCCAATGATTTATAGTAACCATTTCTCTATTTTTGAGAGGATAATATTGCCCAAACCTTCAAAATTGTGCGTTTGACCTAGTTGGTTGTTCCAGATTGATAACGTTGTCGACCCAATGTCATCATTAGATTGGGTTTTATAATTTACCTGATTTATGTTAAAATAACTTAAATATTAAACAATTGTTTAACCTTTTTAATTAAACGTTTGTTTAAGATATGTTACCAAATTAATTTTGGATCATGGAACTCAATGAAAAAAAAGGTGAACATCATGGAGGTAGCCGAGAAGCTTTTTGCAAAGAATGGCTTTTCCGGTACCTCAGTTAGGGAAATTGCCAAGAGGGCAGAAGTAAACATCGCGATGATTTCCTATTATTTTGAGAGCAAAGAAAAATTGCTGGAAGCGATATTTCACTATCGAGGTGATTACTTAAATGTCATGGTAGAAAGCCTGCTTCAAAAGGATGCTTTTACCCGTTGGCAAAAACTGGATTGGCTAGTGGATGAATATGTTGACAGGTTTTTGGAACACCAATACTTGCATAGAATTATTCTCCGAGAGAGTGGCTTGCACAGCAAAGGAAGCCTCAGGGAGTTTATTGATAGGAAACGTCATGGACACTATAAAATGGTCAAACAGTTTATCGAAGAAGGGCAGGCCGCTGGAGATTTTAGAGCAGATGTTGATTTATTGATGCTCTATTCTTTATTGCCGGGCATCACCAAGCATTTACTTTTCCATGAATCCTTTATGAACTATGTAATCAAGGAAGAATCGGGGGAAGAGCTGGGTTTGGAGGGACTTAAAGTAAGGGCACAAACCTTCCTGAAAAAAGCACTAAGGGAACTTCTTCAGAAATGATGACTTTGGGTAAGGAAGATCCATCGCCACCTTCCACCAAGCTGCTCGAAGTATAATTTGCCATTTATCGAGAAAAGTATCGGTTTCAGCGCCGGTACTTTTTTTATGATCTGGCCTGTAGGCAAATCCATAGTACATTAGCTATACTGCAAATGAGAATAAATTACATGTTTATGTGTATTTTTATATAGGCTAAAACCGTATAATTTTGGTGTGAACAATACGATATGGTGTATAAACTTTGTTAATATGAATACATTAAAGAAACTACTACTCTTTGCTTTAGTGATTTTTGTAGGGGGCTGTGATATGATCAGTGATGAAGATGGATCCGATCCTTCTGATCCTGAAAACCAACCTGAAAATCAGATCCCCACCAGCTTACACTTCGCGTTTAAAACGGAAGATTGGGAACGAAAGGTGGACTGTACCCACTTGGATTTGGACGCCACAAAAAGCACGCTGCTGAAGGCAACCTCCCAATCGACTGGTTCTACCTTTTATTTTGTCGTACCATCCAGCAGCACTGAAATGGCTAAGGCTGAAAATTTCGGTAAGTATCCCATAGGGACAGAAGAATATTTTTCGATGGCACAAGTGCTCCCCGTGAGCCAAGGCAGTGACAGTCGAATAAGGTCCAAAGCTGGTTTTGATGAGGAAAACTCTTTCACTGAAATCGTGTCCATCACTCACGCTGGCACCGCAACGGATTATGAGATTTATCGAGTCAAAGGCCACTATCAAATGCAAATGGAAGGGGTTGAGGATGAAGGATTGACCCGAACCTGCCAGGGCACTTTCCATTTCAAAATTAAAACCACGAAAGATTAATTTTTGCGATTGATTTGATTTCCCCCTTGTTCAAGCATGCGGGCTTGGGCAGGGGATTTTTTCATCAAGGACGAATAGCAGACAGCATCCGAGGCTTGCCCTGTAAGTCATCATGGATGGTCACGTGGCGATAGCCCAAGCTTTCGGCCAAAGTTTCCATTTCCTTGGCAAAGGCTTCGTTGATTTCAAAATACAGCTTGCCCCCGGGGTTTAGTGCTTTCAAGCCTTTTGTGGCAATTGTCCTGTAAAAAACTAGTGGATCCTCATTGGAAACAAACAATGCCAGGGAAGGCTCATGCTCCAGTACATTTTTGTGCATGTGTGCTTTTTCTAGCTCACGCACATATGGAGGGTTGCTGACCAAAATGTCAAGCTGATTTATGGGGATCTCCTTGCTGAGGATATCAGTTTGGAGAAAGGTTACCTTTGCTCCCAAGCGCTTGGCATTTTCCTGCGCCATTTGCAATGCCTCTTTACTGATGTCCATGGCATGGACCACTGGATGGGCCATTTCCAAGAAAAGTGTAATGGGAATACAGCCACTTCCCGTACCGATATCCATGATTTGGAGTCCAGCTTGAAGATTATCCTTGAGGATTAAATGAACAAGTTCTTCGGTTTCATTTCGAGGAATTAGGACGCTTGGGTCAACCTTAAAGTCCCGGCCATAAAAGGGTGCTTCCCCTAGGATATATTGGATAGGATGGCCTTCCATAAGCCTTTCAAAAGCCACTTGAATGTCATTGGGGAGTTCGGGTAACGAAGCATTTCTTACAATATCTCCCCGCTTCCAGCCTAAGAAATGTTCCAATAGCCAAAAGGCCAATTGACTGGCTTCCTGTTCAGGGTACATCGGTTGCAAACTGGAATGGTAGGATTGATATAGTGCTCTTGCGCTGATCATGGCATGTGAAAGTCACACAAAGGTAGCGAGAAGTTTTTAATGGACGATAGGAAAAGGAAAGTTCGAGCCTACGCGTTGTTGAGGTTAGCCTATCAGGGTGGGCAGGTGGAAAAAGGTTGTACTGGATGTACTATTCCCCATAAAGTTAAATCCCAGTCCCCAGAAACAATGCTTGATCCAAAAAATGCCTAACAAATGGCCGTTGATGACTGGATTTGTTAGGCATTAAAGGGGAATAGCAAGTTAGGTGAAGCGATCACCATCTTCCCTTTTTTTGATGTTTGGGATGTATTCCATAATGTTTTTTGACCTGTCCTGGGGGCATTTTCTTATGGCTCTTTTTATAATGTTGACCATAATGTCCGTGATGCACTACACAGGAAGTGGTCATGGTTACGGTGCCGAGCATAAAGGCTGCCGCAAAACAGAAATTTATGACAAGTCGTTTCATGCCATTAGGCTTCCAAAAACTGAACCAGTTTGATTGGTAAGCCAATTTTTTCTGCTAAAATCTTATATAAACTGCTCTCTTAGAACGACAAACTGAAAGATATCGCCAATTTTATTGTTTTTGATAAATCCCCCTTTGAGGATGGCTTCTTCTTCAAAACCGGCTTTTTGGAGTACTCGCATGCAGGGGATGTTGAAGTCATAAACGGTGGCAAAGACCCGCTGTACTTCAAAGTTTTTGAACAGATAGGGAACGAAAAGCCTGACGGCTTCAGTAGCAATGCCCTGTCCCCAATAGGGCTCACCCAGCCAAAATCCGAGCTCCATGTTGGTGCGGAGTTCATTTTCTCCTTTGTGGATGCCTATTGCGCCTACCAGTTGGCCGTTTTGCTCGATTGCAAAGTTGTGGGGAGGGTTGAACTTGATATTATGCTCGATCCAGAAACGAGCATCATGCAAGGTGTAAGGTTGGGGAAAGCTATCTTTGAGGTTCTTGGCAATGGCAGGGTTGTTGGCCAATGGGTACAGTTTGTGGAAGTGCTGTCCGCCCCAGGTATGAAGAGTGATACCATTTTCTCCTTCGATTTTCATATACAGCTTTTCTTTTTTTGATGAACGTATTGATGGAGCACCCACTGCATAATCCATACCTAAAATATGGCTTTCACCAAAAAAAAGAAATGGCATGGAAGTTAGTCTTCCATGCCGCTGTTTTTGAGCCGTTCGGCATTTTCTGCAAAGCGCAGGGCACTTGTAAATTCCTCAAGGTTGCCATCCATCACGTCAGGAAGGTTATACACGGTTTTGTTGATCCGGTGATCCGTAACCCGGCTTTGGGGATAGTTATATGTCCTGATCTTGTCTGATCTGTCCCCGCTTCCCACCATTGACTTACGCTGGGCACCTACTTCTTCGTTATGCTTGGCCAGCTCGATTTCATAAATTCTGGACCGGAGTACTTTTAAGGCCTTTTCGAAGTTTTTGATCTGTGACTTTTGGTCTTGGCAGGTCACGACGATTCCCGTAGGTTCGTGCGTAAGCCTTACGGCCGAATAAGTCGTGTTGACCGATTGCCCCCCGGGACCTGATGAACAGTAGGTGTCTTTTCGTACATCGTTCATGTCGATCTGAACATCCACATCTTCCATTTCTGGAAGTACGGCCACGGTAGCAGCAGAGGTATGTACCCGACCTTGGGTTTCTGTGGCAGGCACCCGTTGTACACGATGGACGCCGGATTCATACTTCAGCATCCCGTACACATCGGCACCTGAAACAGTGCTGATGATTTCTTTATATCCACCGGCAGAACCAAAGGTAAGGTCGAGTACCGTGAGGCTCCAGTTTTGCTTTTCGGCATAGCGCTCGTACATGCGGAAGAGGTCTCCCGCAAAAATAGCTGCTTCATCACCGCCCGTACCGCTTCGGATTTCCAAGATACAGTCCTTGGAATCATTGGGGTCTTTGGGAATAAGCATCTGTTTGAGCGCTTTCTCGTATTCGGTTTCCTTTTCCTTTAGCTCATCCAACTCTGCTTTGGCCATGTCCCTGAAATCAGGGTCTTTCTCGGTTTCCAAAATGGCTTTTGAACTTTTGATATTGTCCAGGACCAGTTTGTATTCATCAAACACTTTGACGATTTTCTCCAGGTCTTTGTATTCTTTGGTGAGCTTGGTGTATTTGCTCATATCGGACATTGCATCCGGCTGAATGATCAGCTGCCCCACTTCTTCAAATCGATCTTTGACGTGCTCTAATTTATCAAGCATATAGTTTTTGGTCTTTGCAGGGACAAAATTAAGAAAATAAGTGACATCGCGATAACGGTCCCCCACTTCATTCCGCTGGATAGGGGGACAGTCCTGAAGGCTCAAAGGCCCTAAGTGGGGTGTTTTGGATCCGTTGTATCAAGTAAAACCTTGCGGCACAGTAATCACACGTTTTATGGAATCCTGTTTTACCGCTAAGATATGGGGCCCTTCATGAGCCAAAATCAATTGGACTTCTCAGGATGAATCAGCCGAAAACTGGCTTTGGAGCGGTTAATGGACTACCTTTGACCCTATACTTAACGGTGGAAATATGATACGGGTAATTTTATCAATACTGGTGGCTGGAGCCTTGGTCTCATGTGGTACTCGCAAGAAAGTGGATCGGGAAGTGTTTGATGCAGTAAACGAGTCCATGGAAATCAAAAAGGTCAATGAAGTGGATATCATTAACGAAGCCATCAAATGGGGCAATGAAATCAGTACGGATGCCCAACAGGCCCTTATGGCTAAACTGACCACATCTATCGATGAGAAAGGTGTGGCCGGCGCGGTGGAATTTTGTAATGTGGCGGCATTGCCATCACTGGACGAAGTGAGCAAGAAACACAAGGTGGTCATCAGAAGGGTTTCCCACGACTTCAGAAACCCGGTCGATCAGCCCAATGAGGCGGAGGAAATGCTGCTAAAGGCGTATGAATACAATGAGGAAAACGGCATCGAAAGCAAACCCAATGTGCAGGAAATCGAAAATGGCGAAATCCTTCTTTATACCAAGGCCATTAAAATTCCCGGAGAGATGTGCCTGAAATGCCACGGAGATCCCGCGACGGATATTGATGAGGCGACCTTGGGGAAGCTGGAGAGCTTATATCCTGATGATAAGGCCAAAGGGCACAAAGTAGGAGGGCTTAGGGGCATGTGGAGCATTGCCATTCCTAAAAAGGAAGTGGTGCGAAAGCTGTAAAGAGAGACTGTCTGCTTGCTCATGGTTGTGAATTTCCGTCCCCGATCATTTCTCCAATCCAGAAAGGCTGCATGGCCTGAAAGGTAATGGTCCCTTCCTCGGCTTCTACGAACGTGGCATGGGTGACCTTGATAAATTGGCTGTCGGTATCGGTTTTCATTTCGATGAGCGTTTCATCTGGGGCATGGAGCTGAATGGAGCTTTGGGGAAACCATTTTTTGAAGGTTTTTTCCCTTACTGGAAAATAGCGGATAGGGCCGTCAAAGATCACCACGTTTATCAGGTCCAGCGTTGCTTCCAGTGCAAAAACATGACGGTGATCGTAACCAATGATGTTTACCGCGGTATGCTTGGTGGCGATAAGGTACTGAAGCCCTTCCTGCAGGTAATCGCCGGATGGACAGGTCAAGAAACGCAGGGGATACTGTTCTTCTAAAAGATTAAAATGCGCTTTTTGGTATTCGCGAGTCGCTAGGATGACATCGATTTTAATTCCCCACGAAAGCACCCTTTCTACCATCGGTTCTGCCACCAGGACCGTGGGAACCCATTCCAATAACGGAGCAATCTGCTCGTATGAAAGCTGTGCGGTATCCAAGAGGAGCAAGGCTGGTTCCTGCTGCTCTTTTACAAAATGATGAGAAGACATTACTTGACTGTTTTGAAAGAATGTTACGCTTCAAAGTAACAATAATTTTTCCGAAGATGGAAGTTGGTATGTACAGCTTACCCATTAGTGGAAGTTTTCGGATGAGGGTCCGCAATACCTGTGAATTACCACGTCTTGAATCCTAATTACTGCCAGTTTTTTTTTACTTTTATGGGGCAAATACCATCCGCTCCATCCGCGGAATGGCAGTATGGGGAAGCCGTCAAAAGAGCTTTCCTTTTTACCAAAAACTACAAATCAGATGGCGTTGACAAAACCGTTTAATTTCAAGCAATGGATAGAGGATAACCGGCACTTGCTCAAGCCGCCAGTGGGTAACCAACAAGTCTACAAGGGAAATGATGATTTTATAGTGATGGTCGTAGGAGGCCCCAATTCCCGGAAGGATTACCACTATAATGAAGGGGAGGAATTCTTTTATCAGCTGGAGGGAGACATTGTCCTGAAAGTGATCGAAGAAGGGAAGCCGAAGGATATTGAAATCAAGGAAGGCGAGATTTTCCTGTTGCCTCCCAAAGTGCACCATAGCCCCAGACGACCTGCCAATACAGTGGGACTGGTGATGGAGCGTTACCGTAAAGAAGGCGAGAAAGATGGCTTTATCTGGTACTGTGAAAATTGTGGAAATAAGCTATACGAAGAATATGCCGTGGTGACGGATATTGTAAGCCAGCTGCCGCCGATCATGGAGCGCTTTTGGAGCAATCCAGAAAATACCACTTGCCAATCCTGCGGGACCAAGATGGAAAAATAACCTTAAGTCCCCTGCACCCTAGACTAAAACAGTAAACTATGTCTTCATACCGCTACAGCTTGGCCTTTGCCCAAGAGAGGGACCGTGAGGATCCCCTGAGGAAATTCCAAAGTCGCTTTCACTTTCCTAAAGTAAATGGGGAAGCGGCCATTTATTTTTGTGGCAATTCCCTCGGACTTCAACCAAAAGCGGTCAGAGAACACCTTGATCGAGACCTGGAAAGTTGGGCCAGCAAGGCGGTGGACGGACATTTTGAAGGGGATGCGCCATGGTTTTCCGTGCATGAAAGGTCCAAAGCAGCGCTGGCGGAGATTGTTGGTGCGAAAAAGCATGAGGTGGTCGCCATGGGAAGTTTGACCACCAACCTCCATGCCCTGTTGGTCTCTTTTTACCAACCCAACGGAAAACGAAACAAGATTCTGACAGAAGCGGGTGCGTTCCCTTCGGACATGTATGCGCTGGAATCCCAGGTTAAATACCATGGACTGGACCCCGATGAAGCGATAGTGGAAGTTGGGCCACGACCGGGAGAGCATACGATCAGAACCGAAGATATCCTTCAAGCGATCTCCAAACATCAAGATGAGTTGGCCTGTGTGATGATGGCAGGCTTGCAGTATTATACGGGCCAGGTTTTTGACATGAAGGCCATCGCCAGTGCTGCCCATGCGGTAGGGGCTACGGTAGGCTTTGATCTAGCGCATGCAGCAGGTAATGCTCCTTTACATTTGCATGACTGGGGAGTGGATTTTGCGGCGTGGTGCAGCTATAAGTATTTGAATTCTGGTCCAGGAAACGTGGCGGGGATTTTTGTACATGAGCGGCACGGCAATAATCCGGCCCTCAATCGATTTGCTGGCTGGTGGGGACATGATGAGAAAGTTCGCTTTAAGATGGAAAAGGGCTTTGTGCCCATGTATGGTGCAGATGGTTGGCAAAACTCCAATGGAAACGTCCTTGGCATGGCAGCCCACCAAGCTTCCTTGGATATCTTCCAAGAAGCAGGGATGGTGCATTTAAGGAAAAAGAGTGTGCAACTGACAGGCTTTTTAGCTTTTTTGATCCGTGAGATAAGTGGTGAAAGTGGTGTGTTGGAAGTGATTACCCCAAATGCCGAAGCGGAAAGGGGGTGTCAATTGTCATTGCTGATCCACAAAGGCGGAAAAGCGGTCTTTGATGAGTTTTATCAGAACGGGATTGTGGGGGATTGGCGAAATCCCAATGTAATCAGGATAGCACCGACCCCTCTTTACAATAGCTTTGAGGATGTGTTTAGATTTGCCAAAATACTGGAACAATCCCTTTCAAAATTCGCTTAAATAAAGAGAACCTATTACAAACCTATTAATCTTATAAAACCGATGAAGAAAAATGATGTCAGCATTATTGGTGCAGGACTGATTGGTTCATTGCTGGGGATTTACCTCCAGAAAAGAGGGCTGGATGTTTCGATTTATGAAAAGAGGCCTGATCTGAGGGATAAGAAGTATGCTCCAGCAGGCCGTTCGATCAATATGGCACTTAGTGACAGAGGGTGGAAGGCCTTGGATAAAATTGGCCTGCGTGAAATGGTAGCACCATATGTCATTCCCATGTATGGGAGAAGGGTGCATGATGAACACGGAGAAACCTCCTTTTTGCCCTATGGAAAAGAAAACCAGGCGATTTATTCCATCTCAAGGGGAAAGTTTAACCATATGCTTGTGGATGAAGCAGAGAGGTATGGTGCTAAAATGAATTTTAACCATAGCTGTGAAGAGATCAGCATTGCAGATACGGCCATAAAAGTGGTTTTGCCGGACGGCACCCAGGAGTACCGTGAAACAGATGTGATTATTGGTGCTGACGGGGCGTATTCTTCCCTGCGGGACGCCATGCAGCGACAGACCAGGCTTAACTATAAACAGGAGTATATTTCCCATGGCTATAAGGAATTGACTATTCCTCCTACTGCGGAGGGGGAGTTTGCCATGGATCCCAATGCCTTGCACATTTGGCCGAGGGGGCAATTTATGCTAATTGCGCTGCCTAATCCTGATAAGTCTTTCACCTGTACGCTTTTCTTGCCGTTTGAGGGCGGAAAGGTTTGCTTTGACAAGATCAATGATGAAGAAGACTTGGAGAGTGTGTTTAAAACTTATTTTGCAGATGCTTTTGCCTTGATGCCTGACTTGAACAAGGAATATTTTGGCAATCCCACTTCATCCCTCATTAACGTAGAATGCTTCCCGTGGCTGGCCAATAAGTCAATGCTGATCGGTGATGCCTGTCATGCCATGGTGCCTTTCTTTGGTCAGGGCATGAACTGTGGGTTTGAGGATTGTTTTATCTTGGATGGCCTCATCGAAAAATATGGGACTACGTCTTGGGAATTGGTTTTTGAGAAATTCCAAAAAGTGAGAAAACCAGATACCGATGCCATCAGTGAAATGGCACGGAACAATTTTACCGAGATGCGGGACAGCGTCGCCAATCCACGTTTCCTTGTACGTAAGAAAATCGAAGCAAAGCTGCATGAACTGTATCCGACGGAGTGGATCCCGCTTTACACTATGGTGACATTTTCAGATATGAAATATGCGGATGCCTATGCCCAGGGCAAACTTCAGGATGAAGTGATGGATAAGGTGATGGAGGATCCCATGATCATGCAAAACTGGCAACAAGTTGATTATGGGGCGATTATTTCACAGATTGAGACGGCCCGAATGGTGTAGGATCTGTCGATATGCTACCAAAATAAAGCTATGAGAGCTGTTTATTTGATTTCCTAAAGAGGCTGTCTCATAATCTAAAATTCCCCATCACGAGCGGATCGTATGGCGAGGACTTATGAGGCAGCCTCTTGTGATTTTAGCCAAAGAAGTCCAGCAACCAATGGGTGTTATGCTCTAGCGCTCTACTTTTTCAGCTGAAATCGATTTTTATCCGTGGGGCTTACCGATACCGGTTTTTCTTCAGGATTTGTGCATCCATGGAAATACTTCCTGGACCAGAGAAGAACAGGGATACAAAGGTGGCCAAATAAAGCAGCCCAACTTCCTTGTTGCCGATGGGATCTCCTGAATGGATGATGAATACGGCCACGATCATGGTGATGGTCAGCGGGATCAATGCAAACCGGGTCATAAAACCAAGTGCCAATAAAATGGAGCAGAAAAACTCAGCGAAAATCGTTAGTTGTAAAGATACTGCAGGGCCTACGCCAATAGGGTCAGGGAATTTGGTTAATTGTTCACTGAAATTGGCGATTTTTGTCCATCCATGAGTCATCATCAAAGCGGCGGCGCCCACCCTTAGGAGTAACAATGCCAGGCTGCGTGAGATGGGACTATTGGAAAAGAGTATCTTTTTCATTTTGCTAAGCGAGATTTAGAAGTGATGTATAAAATAAAACGTAGAAATGATTAATCTATTGGAGTAGTGGTTTTGAAGTTTTATTCCCAAAGATGGTCGGGATAATCTCCTGCTTCATGGAGCCGCTTCAGCGCAGCTACCACTACGGGCTTATCTTCTGGGTAGGTCACGCCAAACCACGTCTTTCCGCCTTCCAAAATGGCGATATTGGCTTTTTTCTCTTCAATAAGCGTGTTGGCCACCGAGGGAATGTAAAATTCAGATTTGATATTGTCTTTGTTTTCTGGTAAGAAAGCTTTCCAAATTCTATCAGCTTCTTCGAAGAATGAAGGATGGAAACCCCAGCAATTCATACTCACGGGAGTATCTGGGGCGATAACAAGCGGATCATTTTCCTCCCTACTAACGATTTCATCCCCTTCACGTGCGATGGCGGTACGTTCAGTCATACCAATAAGTTGGAAATGTTCATTGGTCTCACAAACTCCCCTACTGACGGTTCCGTTTTCTGAAAGCACGTTTTTAAGGGCATATCCTACCATACAGTGAAGGTTTTCCTTGACATCATCTTTAAGGAAGGTGCCTAAAGCCTCAAATGCCTCTTTACCATAGAAGTCATCTGCATTGATCACGGCAAATGGCTCATTGATCACCTCTTTGGCACAGAGTACGGCATGTCCGGTGCCGTATGGTTTTTTTCTATCTGGAGCGCGATATTCCTCAGGCACTAAACTGTTCAGTGTTTGGACGACAAAGTCCACCTCAATTTTTCCTTCCAGTTTAGGCAAAAAAATCTCTTTGACGGTTTCAAGGATTTCTTGGCGTACGATAAAGACCACTTTACCAAATCCTGCTCGAATGGCGTCGAAAATGGAATATTCAATAATGGTCTCACCATGGGGGCCAAACCCTTCAATTTGTTTATTTCCTCCATATCGACTGCCGATGCCTGCAGCTAGGATTAAAAGTGTAGGTTTATTCATGAAGTTAAATGTTGAATTCGATATATCTGGTTTGTTTTGGCACATAAAATTAAGATAATCTTTATTAACCGCCCATAAACCGTGCTAAAATTTAAAAAACTCCAAAATCGATGTCGATTTCACCTGTTTATGTTATAAAAATTGGTTGTTGATCATTTGAAGGTGTGTTATTGTCCCTTTTTGGTTAAAATGTCAAAAATAATTGCTTTTATGGTGTCTGAAGTAATCAAAATTATTAAGTTTGTATCCGATTATTGAAAAATCGGTTATAAAAATAACCAATCAGTTTGTCAATTAACTAAAATGAAAAAAGTAGAAGCAATTATTAGAACATCTCGATTTGAGGTGATTCATCAGTGTATTGCCGCGCTTGGGGTCAAATTCCTTACATTTTATGAAGTAAAAGGAATGGGGCTAGAGCACGCAAAGATTGAAAAATACAGAGGGGTAGCTTATGAACCCGCATTTATCCCCAGAACAAAGTTAGAAATAGTGGTTACCGAAGAACTGGTAGAACCCGTGATCAACTGCATTCTAAAAGAGGGCCGAACAGGGCAAATAGGAGACGGGAAAATTTTCGTCACCGATGTGCTGGAAGCCTACAGAGTGCGAAATGATGACAAAGGAGCTGATGCCTTGTAGTGTATTGGTCTTCCGATTCTACCCTAACAAACGACATAAAGTAACCAAAAATTACCCATTCAGATGAATCAAGAATTATTTACCGTCAACAATGTGTGGATGATGGTAGCCACTATCCTGGTATTTATCATGCACTTGGGCTTTGCTTCCTTGGAAGCAGGTCTTACCAGGGCAAAAAACACCGTCAATATTCTATTTAAAAATACGATTATCCCAGCCATGGGGCTTTTGACTTATGCTTTTGTAGGTTTTAACCTCATGTATCCAGGAGAGGCTTTTACAGGAGGTTTCTTTGGATTGAGCGGGCTTGGCCTGAGTTTACCGGAAGGTTGGGACACCTTTAATTATAATGAAGGATATACGTTCTTCACAGATTTTATCTTTCAGGCCATGTTTGCAGCCACTGCGGCCACGATCGTTTCCGGGGCTGTGGCAGAACGAATCAAGTTGGGGCCTTTCATCATCTTTTCTACCCTTTATGTGGCCATTTGCTACCCCATCGTAGGTATGTGGAAGTGGGGAGGAGGCTTTTTGGATAGCCTGAGCACTCCATTTTATGATTTTGCCGGTTCGACCATCGTCCATTCTGTTGGCGGATGGGGTGCACTGGTAGGGGCTTACCTGTTGGGGCCAAGGATCGGAAAATATACGGATAAAGGAATGAAGGCTATTCCTGGTCATAACATCCCTATGGCCGTTATCGGCGTGTTCTTGCTATGGTTTGGATGGTTTGGCTTTAACGGTGGGTCTGTGCTTACCGCTGATCCAGGCACAGTTTCCAAAGTGTTTGTAACGACTTCCATCGCCGGTGCTGCCGGAGCTTTTGGTGCCTTGCTCTTCTCTTACATTAAATTCAAATCTTACGATATTACCATGGTCCTGAATGGAATCTTGGCAGGTCTTGTTGGCATCACCGCAGGAGCAGACCTCATGGGAGTAGGCGAATCTGCCATTATCGGTTTTGTCGGAGGATCACTAGTGGTCTTTGCGGTGGTCTTCTTTGATAAGGTGAAGATTGATGATCCTGTAGGTGCCATCTCGGTCCACTTGGTAGGAGGAATCTGGGGAACATTAGCGGTAGGTTTATTCGGCGACCTGGCTGGTTTTTCCCAAGTCATGTCACAATTGATCGGTATCGGAGCAGTTGGCGTATTCTGTGTGATTTTTAGCTTTGTGGTATTCTATGCCATGAAGAAAACGGTCGGTATCCGGGTGCATGAGCAGGAAGAAGTGGAAGGACTGGATATCAACGAACATAGCATGCGTGCCTATCCTGACTTTGCCACCAAGGAATAAGTTGAGGCCCTTTATGCCAAATGAGTTGAAGCTAAACGGCTTCGCTAAGCATTTGGGATGATGGCCGTCAAATGTCAGCATAAATTTTATTGCTACCCTAACAAACCAAAGCCCCACCGAGTAATTCGGTGGGGCTTTTCTATGTAAAAGGCTGGGGATTAGCTAAGAATTGAATCAATCGTAAGAGTTGGGAACTGGTGGCTTCCTTAATGGTAAAACCACATAACGAAAAATGCCACATCTTCCCAAAGACACCAAGTGGATGCTGTGCCTAGGCTTAAAGGAAATTATAATTGCGTTTTGCCATAGGGTCAGCGGCCTTTCATGGTTTCCGTAATCAAAGATATTGCCTCCAGGAATATGGCTTGATCAAAAAAATGTCCATCTCTGATAGAAGAGATGGACATTAACGAATAGATAGACTAAAGATAAAAATCGCTAGCGATAGAAAAATGTGAACTGAGAGTATAAATCTATGGCGAGCGTACCTTAAAATCAAACTTTCACATGCGCAGATATGCGCATTGATACGCAAATCATTCAATTGTGAATGAATAGGATTTGGACTTGTTTTGTATTACTTAAAATTGGTTTTTATAGCCAATAAGTGGTTTTAAAATTTATAGTGTGCCTTCAGCATTCTATCAGCGCTTATCCGTGGCGGCATAGCCACCAAAGATGTCAAGGAATAGGGATCAAGCAGAAAAGATGGGGAGTATCCTATTTCGATGGATAAATATGTTCTTCGCCACCTTTGGTTGCTGTTTGGCCACGGATGAACGCTGATAAACACGGATAGGATGCTTAAGAAATGGCAAATTAGTGTTATGGTGTATGATTTAACCTCGAAAGCTAGCCCCAAAGGGGCGGCACATTCATAGCCATGGGTGAAGCCTATGGTAAATTACCCCGTTCAACGTTTTCCGTTTTAACCGCATTGACCGCCCCATTCCCCACAACTTCCCGCTAAAACCCATTCGAGCGGATGGAGGAAAGGCATTGATTTAGCGGTGTGAAATTTTCTTTCATAAGAACATGTCGAAAATCATCCCCCCCCCCAGAAACATTGCTTGATCCAGGAACAGTGATAGACATCGAAATAGGCTAGCTCCAACTTTCCAGCTTGGTCTTGAGTTTGAATTCCATGTAGGGACAAAAAAAAAGAGGCTGCTCCAAGATTTGGATTAGCCTCTTTTTGGGTATAAAATAATAGTTGGTTGTCGTTTTTTAATTTCCTGCTTCGATATCTACTTCTAGATCAGCGGCCATTTCAAGCTCCACAGGGTCCAATACTGTAATTTCACCATCCACAGCAGGAACATTTAAAAGCGTATCCGCTTCATATTCCTCAGAGGGGTCAAAAATCACCGTATAATTACCTTCCACAAGTCCTCTTAACGCGAAGGATCCTGTTTCGTCTGCAAAAGTACTTACGGTATCTTCATTAATGACACCATAAACTACCGGGTGGGCTTCAATTGGCAATACTTGACCTTCAATGGAGGCTGACTCCTCCGCAATAACCCTAAGCACTGGTTTCAAGATATATTGACCGGAATTGCCAGCTTGAACAATGGATTTCGCAGCATCAAAATCAATGACCAAGTCGTATTGGATGCCCGCCATTAATTCTTGATCAAGCTGTAATTTTAAGCCACTTTGCTGGGCGCTGGGAGTGGTTAATGGAATTTCTTCTCCATCCATTACCAAGAAATTGTCCTCACCCAAAATCAGTCTCAGTTTAGAAATAGAGCCTGCAGAAATTTCTTCTGATCCGATGAAGGCTTCGTTTCCATTGACCAAAGATAGCAAGTTGATGTGGGCGTCTTCCTCATCATATGGAATATAAACCCAACCGTCACCCTCTTCCGGTTCATCACCAGGAAGAAGTTCTACTCCCAATACCTCAATCCATACTTCGTCGTAATCTGCTGGCGCATCTACGAGCGATACGTTTACTGTAGCTGCTCCTTCCATGGACTCTTCGTCATCCGAATTACAGGATGCCATTACGGCCAAGCCTGCGAGCCCCAGAAGACAGGTTTTAATGTGAAAATTTCGCATAGCAAATGATTAGTTGGTTTGTGGTTTTTCCATGAAACAATTAACATGCCATTATCGTGGTGTTCGTGGCCGTTTTTATCCATTTCACGTATGGATATTATTTTTTCATTGATTATTTCTATTGATCAGGATGCAATGAAGTCAAGAGGCGTTTAACCTAAAAAGTTATGAATCACGAGCTGGTAGCCAAGTCCGACCACTATCCCGCCAATGATGATAAGGGGTGAAGGGATTTTGGTAAATTGGAGCAAGAAATAAGTGAAGGCAATGGCAGCGATATTGAAAAAGTTTGCAGGCATGGGTTCGAACAGCAAATAGGCCGCGGCGATCAGCATGCCACAGCTAACGGCATTGATGCCCTCCAGTGCGGCACGTACAGGGCGGTACTTTTTCAGTTCGTCCCAGAACCGAATGACAAAAAATATCAAAAAGGTGCCGGGCAGAAAAATCCCCGCTGCAGAGACGAGGCCTCCGATAATGGCTCCTCCGGTTCCCAAACCGGCACTGCGCATGGACAAGGCACCAATATAAGAACTGATGCTAAAGGTGGGGCCGGGAAC
Source organism: Echinicola vietnamensis DSM 17526 (assembly GCF_000325705.1). Lineage (NCBI taxonomy): Bacteria > Pseudomonadati > Bacteroidota > Cytophagia > Cytophagales > Cyclobacteriaceae > Echinicola > Echinicola vietnamensis. The sequence continues at coordinate 1,670,457 of NC_019904.1, forward strand.
ACCCTGTGAAATGGCATATCCTGTTAGGAACTCCTCCGAGGTAAGGTAAGCTTTAAATTCCACAAACTCTGTGTACAGGTACGGTACGAGTACTTGGCCGCCGCCAAAGATCAAACTGCCGTTACGGTAAAAATTCTCAAATAACCTGATGGGAAGAATTTTGGTAAAATGTCCCAAGGTGGCCGCCATGATTAGGACGCCTCCCCAAAGCAAGAAATTGGCCCATTGGATTTTAATGCCGCTTTTTTCCTCAATCTTAGGTTGCTTGTTAAATTTCAAGGAAGTGGTGATGCCGCCTGCCACCAACATAAAGGGAAAGATGTAAGGCGAGTTATAGAAGAAAGCGACAAAAGCGGATAGCAGCATCAGGACCATGGCCTCGGTGGTTTTTACCATCTTGCCAATGGTTTTTTGGGCGGCGTAAATGATGAATCCAATCGCCATAGGCTGGATAAATTTGGCGAAATTCAGGGAGCCCTTGGTTTGGGTCTGCAGAAAATCCACCAAAATGGCCGCTGCTGTCATGATGATGGTCGCAGGCAGTATCCAAACCAAAAGCGATAAGTAGGCGAGGTTAGGGCCGCCTACGCGATAGCCTATGGCTGAAATGGTCTGCGTAGAGGTGGGGCCAGGCAGCACCTGACAAAGGGCATGGAGTTCCCACAGCTCTTCTTCAGTGATATAGCGCCGTTTCTTGACCATGATGTCCAGGACCATGGCCAAGAAGGCCTGTGGACCACCGAAGGCCGTGACTGAAAGGGTGATGACATCCTTCAGGTAAAGGTAGTATTTTACTTTGCGGATGGTCACCGGCGCCTATTTGCGAAGTCCTAATTCGCGAAGTCTTTCCTCCAAAAACTCACCTGCTGTAGCGTCTGCAAATTCCTTTGGATTATCTTCGTCTACACAGCTGTCCAGACAAGTAAGGTCCATTTCGGATCTAGGGTGCATAAAGAACGGAATGGAATAGCGGCTGCTGTTCATCTTTTCGCGTGGAGGGTTGACCACACGGTGGATGGTGGATTTTAGCTTCTTATTGGTGAGCCGTTCCAGCATGTCTCCCACATTGACGACGAGCTGGTCTGGGAGGGCTGTAATGGGAATCCACTGGCCGTCTTTTCGTAGTACTTGCAGTCCGTCTGCACTGGCGCCCATCAGCAGGGTGATCAGGTTGATGTCTCCATGCTCCGCTGCCCGAACAGCGTCTGAAGGTACCGAAGCAGGATCTTCGATGGGAAAATAATGAATGGGACGTAAAATGGAATTGCCATGGAGCACTTTGTCTTCAAAGTACTGCTCATCTAGTCCCAAGTGTAAGGCAATCGCCTGCAGCATGGCTTTTCCAGCGGCTTCGATGGTCTGAAAAACCTCCAATGCTGTTTCCTGAAAGTCCGAAACTTCTTCTGGCCAGACATTTGGCGGATAGTCCTTTTTGAGGGGATCCGTATCCGGAATTTTGGATAATTCTTGGCCTACATGGTAAAACTCCTTTAAGTCTCCGGTATTCCTGCCTTTGGCATGCTCCTTTCCTTTACCGGTATAGCCTCGCTGATAGCCGATCTCTGGGCGCTCATACTTGGACTTGGTCTCATCATCCAAGGCAAAAAATGTTTTGATGGCGGTATACAGTTGGTCTTGTAGTGCCTGGGTCAGGCCATGGTTTTTGATGGCCACAAACCCAATATTTTCATAGGCATCGCCAAGCTTATGCACAAATGCGGCTTTCTGTGAGGCATCGCCCGAAGTAAAGTCGGATAGGTCTAAAGAGGGTATTTCGTTATAAAGGATTTCGCTCATGACTGGATTATTTTATCCTGCAAGGTAAATATTTTATAGGAAATTTAAATATCTTTAACTTAACCCAATTATCCTCCCGCTATGAAAAAGATTGTATTCGTTTGGTGTATCGCTAGTGTTTTTTGTCTTTCCTGTGCGTCGGATTCCAATAAAGAGACCACCAGCGAACTAAAAGATACTCCTGATATGGGCCAGACGGCAAAGAAGGATATAGCTTTTCACCATGAACAGCAGGAAAGTTCTTATCCAGATGCCATGTTGGAGCTGCACACTCCCCTCGAAAACCAAACGTTTGATGAAGGAGCGGTACCTTTTGAATTTAACATCAAAAATTATCCGTTTGAGCATGGGTGGAAAGGTTTTCAGCTAAAAATGATCATCAACGGCGCAGATCCCATTGGATACAATATGCCCATTTTCAGAAAGGAATTTGAAACGGGGACGTTTAAGGTGCTGGCATTTTTGGTAGATGATGAGGGACGGGCGCTCAAGGAATACGGCAATTACGTGGAAAGGGATTTTGTGGTGGGTGATTCGCAACCATTTCCTGATTCCGAGGACCCATACATTGCGGTCAACATGCCTGAAAACGGAGCGGTTTTCCAAGCAGGAGAAGCCATCCTGATAGATTATATTTTGGTTGGCGGTGATTTGGAGGAAGATGGCCTCCAGGTGAAGGTTACGGCTGATGGTCAGGAATTCATGACGCATGAGTTGGGGACAATAAGCATCCAAGGCTTGTCCAAAGGCTCCCAAAAGATTTCGATAGCACTTGTAGACGGCAGTGGCAAGGAGTTGCCCGGAATTTTTTCCAAAAGCATCAAGCAGGTGAAGGTGGAGTAAAGTAGGGGTGTTAGCCTACCTCAAGTTTCTGAGCACTTCTAATGACCGCACTTCGAAAAAGGTGTCCAAATGGAGTTTGTAAAACGTCAACAGTTCATCCAGTAAACGCTTTCGGATGGCTGCGGGAACCTTGATGCCGGGATCGAATGGGCTTTTTAAAAGTTCAGCGAAGTATTTTTTTTCTTCCTGGGCAAAAGCCGGGCTGTTTATATCCGGGTGTATTTGTTCAAAAAATTCCCCGGCAGTATCCGGTGCAAAGCCCAGAAAGCGAGAGGTTTCTAGCAAAAATGATAAGGGATAAGTACTCAGGCCAACTGTCTCACTGTCCAAAAAGGTGACCGATTGATAGATGAAGTCAAATAAATATTCGTTTTGATAGTTTTCGTATATGGCCTTGCTTAACACTTCTCCCACAAACATGGCTACTCCCGAACGGTGAAAATCGAACGGTATTCGCTGGAAGGGATAGTTCAGCTTTACTTCAGAGATGCGGTTTAGGGAGGCGTTTTCTTTATCATATACGACCAAGTCAAGTAAGCTTAGGGGTTGATAAAGGGCCATTTTCGATTTGGATTTGGCACTTCTGACCCCGTTGACAATATAGCTTTTTAGCCCTAGGTCCCGCGTAAAGATCTTCACGATAATAGAAGATTCGCGGTATTTGATGTAATGGATGACGATGCCCTGGGTCTTCTTCAGCATGGGTGGTAGTCAGTTTCCTAGGACTTGGTTTCGTAAAAACACGTTCTGCACCGAGCCTCATAGTTGTCTTTTTCTCCCAGCACGACCTTTTCCTTTGCAGGAGTGAGCCGGTAGCTGTAGGAGGCGAGGTCGCCACATTTCATGCAGATCGCATGTACCTTGGTGACGTATTCAGCACTGGCCAACAGCTGAGGCATAGGATCAAAGGGTTTTCCCTCAAAGTCCATATCCAAACCAGCCATGATCACGCGTTTACCGGCGATGGCCAGTTTATTGGCGACATGGACGATTTGTTTATCGAAGAATTGGACTTCATCGATGCCCACGACATCGCAGTCACCGGCCAAAAGCATGATGTCATCGGCAAACTGGACGGGCGTGGACCTGATCACCGTTTCATTATGAGAAACGACGTCACGATCATGGTAGCGCGTATCAAGGGAAGGTTTGAAGATTTCCACCTTTTGCTTGGCAATGAGGGCCCTGTTCAGGCGCCGGATGAGTTCTTCTGTTTTACCAGAAAACATCGATCCGCAGATTACTTCTATGTGCCCCTTTTTATCTTTAAGGGTATTATTTCCTATGACGGGTTCTATGAACATGGTTTTACAATGTTAAGGAAAATTACTGAACGATAACCCATAAAAGGCGTTGACTTTGAGGTGTCCGCTGCCTTTAGTAGGGACTAGCTTGATCCACCGTTATAGCGCTTCATTCGCCATAATCCATATGAGGTAGCTTATACGCGTCGTTAACCCGAATATGGATTTCCCCTTCTTTTAACTGGGTTTGACAGGTCAGCCGTTGATGGGGCTTGAGCTTTCCCAGGTTTCGAAAATACAATTCCCGATCGGTCGGTTCGGAGAGGTTTTCCATTCCCGCTGTCACGATCATCATGCAGGTGGTACACCGTCCTTTTTTTCCACAAGCATGCATCCAATCTACATTATTATCATGGATAATTTCGATAACTTTACGATCGGTTCCTTTTGAAGAAATCTCCTTGTGGTATAGGTTTTCAATTATTATTTTAGGCATCAATCTCTAACGACTACAGCAAATACAACAACTAATGAACGATAAAATTAACCTCAATTATTTAGAAAACTATGCTCATGATGTATCAGCAAAGATATGTGCTGAATATTTCGGTACCAAAAAGTACATGTCAGGGCAAGAAATCATCCAATTGACCCCCAGCTCGCAGGTTAATTTTATGGTGATCAAAACCTTGTTTGAAAAGTGGAATGAAGAGGTGGAGAAGATGAAGGCCAACCCTTTCTTTGACTACAGGGATATAGCCGTGTCCGAAGCCTTGAAGGAGTTTATGAATGTCCTTTCCCGTGCGATCAAAATCGAACATCAGCATTTTTTGCCACTGCTGGAGATCGCCGTGATGGATACCGTGCTCTTGGCCATAGATCCGATGGTTTATTTTTGGGGGGAAATTGAAAAAAGTAATGGGGCAAGTCCACATGCTCGCCTGAAGGCTTCCAAAAAGTACATCAAGTGGCATGAGAAATTCTTGAATGCGCTGATGGAAAAAGGGGGACAAGGGGATGCCGAAGTGTACCAAAAATCCTTAAGCGATACTTACCAGCAATTTCAAGAGCAGCTCGAATCTCCAAAAGCATTGCTGGAAAGCTTGGAACAAGTGGTGTCCATTGACTGGGGAGAGCTTATTCCTGAAGTGGAATCCCCTGAACCGGCTGATGCCTCAGCGGATAGCCAAGAGGAAGCTACAGCCATCCCATCCGATTCGGAGAGTGCCCCGGAAGAGCCTGCCGCTATTTCACAAGAAAGTGGTTCCTTTACTTCCCACGGGGACGGTATTGACCCCGCATTGGCTTGGGCGAGATTTGAAGCCGAGCAGAGTGGTGTGCTGAAAGGCCCTATCACCTCCATGGATGAGGGACTGGCCATTAACCAACGATTTATGTTTACCAAAAAGCTTTTTGACAGCAATCCAGACCTGATGGGACATGCACTGAAATCGATTGATGAATGCGATAGCTTTGTGGAAGCCATAGAACTTGTCAATGATCGCTATGTCACAAAGCTGGACTGGGATAAAGATTCCGATGAGGTCGCAGAATTTTTGCAGTTGATCTATCGGAAGTTTGACGAAAAATAGTATCTTACTGACCCTAACTCACCCGATATTCATTATTCAGATTTCATAGTCTTGCCATCCTGTTCACAATGGGAATGATGGGACTTTATTGCTTACTATAAAAAGTGAAAATGTATAAAATCGGTTGTTTCCTATTTCTCCAAAGCCTATTGATATTCTCCTTGTCGGCTCAAATAATTTCCACTCCTTCCACTTCAGGAAGAAATTCCCATCCCAACTTCGTGCTTATTGTAGCTGATGACCTAGGGTATGGCGATTTAAGTTTTACTGGCAGCACCCAAGTCAAAACCCCTCATATTGACGAGCTTGCAGCATCTGGTGTTTTTTTTCCAGAGGGCTATGTTTCCTCTGCAGTGTGTAGTCCATCTCGAGCGGGCCTACTTACCGGTCGTAATCAAGTGAGTTTTGGCTATGACAATAATCTGGCAAATAGTCAACCTGGATTTGATCCTGCTTTTTTGGGATTGCCGGTAAATGTTAAGACGGTGGGTGACCACCTAAAGAAACTGGGATATGTTACCGGCTTGGTAGGAAAATGGCATTTAGGATATGAAGATCAATTTTCTCCTTTAAATCGTGGTTTTGATGAATTTTGGGGATACCTGGGAGGAGGCCATGATTATTTTGAAGCATCGGAAGCTAAGCGTGGGTATAAGGCCAAGATTAAATGCAATTATAAAACTCCTCAGGAAATCACTTATATTACAGATGACAAAGGAGACGAATGTATCAACTTTATTCAGCGTCATAAGGATGAGCCATTTTTCCTATATGCTTCATTCAATGCACCGCATACGCCCATGCAAGCTACGGCTGAAGATTTGGCCATCTATCAACATATCGAGGATAGAAAAAGGAGGACCTATGCCGCCATGGTGCATCGATTGGATATAAATGTGGGGAGGATTGTCGAAGCTGTGGAGGAGGCTGACTTACTTGAAAATACTATTTTCGTTTTTATCAGTGATAATGGTGGGCCTGTGATGACCAATGGTTCCATCAATGCACCATATAATGGTAAGAAAGGCACGCTGCTGGAAGGAGGCATCAGAGTACCCTTTTTCATAAGTTGGCCTGGGCATCTTGAACCTGGAAAAGTCTTTGAGCATCCGGTAAGTTCATTGGATCTCACGCCTACCTTTGTTGCACTTGCGGGTGGGGAGTCCAAAGAGGAAGATCAATTCGATGGTCTCAACTTAATGCCTTACCTGCAAGGGGAGAAGGAAGGTGCGCCACATGATGAGATGAAGTGGAAATTTACCGTTAGTGCAGCGATCCGAGAAGGAAAATGGAAATTGGTAAGGCTCCCAGACAGGTTGCCGATGTTATTTAACCTCCAAACGGATTTTTCAGAGCAATATGATGTAGCCTTGGAAAATTTAGCAATTACCAAAAACCTTCTCAAGAAACTTGGGGATTGGGATGTTAGGTTACCACACCCGTTGTTCTTGGAGGGTGCTGAATGGCGTAAAGTACAAGTAGGCCAATACGACAAAAAATATCCCATTGTCCAACCTCGCTAAAGCTCAGTTCATCCTTCCAAGCAGTTGAATGCGGTGGCTGTCCAGCTTGATGAAGATAAACAGCAAAATGGTAAAAGACCATAAGGAAGATCCGCCATAGCTAAAGAAGGGCAGCGGAATTCCCACCACTGGAAACAGGCCAATGGTCATGGAGATATTGATCATAAAGTGAAAGAGCAAGATGGATATGACACAGTAGCCATACACCCTGGAAAAACGGGTCTTCTGTCGTTCGGCAAGAAAAACCAATCTGATCAGTAGGGCTACAAATAACAACACCACTATCAAGCTGCCTATCCAACCAAATTCTTCTCCAAGGGTACAAAAGATAAAGTCGGTATGCTGTTCTGGCACAAAGTCAAACTTGGTCTGGGTACCTTCAAGATAGCCTTTTCCCCAAAAGCCGCCGGATCCGATGGCGATCTTGGACTGGGTAACGTTCCAGCCTACTCCTAGCGGGTCTATATCTGGGTTGAAGAGAACCATGATCCTGTTTTGCTGGTGCTGGGGCAGTTTGGAGACCACGAGATCCAAACTGTAGGAATAAGCGATGATGGCGATGCCGATCATGCACAATGTCACAATGCGCTGCCAGTTCTTTTTGCCCATTAAGATCAGGACTAGGGTCAGTCCAGCCACGGGAAGAGCGATGTAGAGGTTGTTGTCTACGGCAAGGGAAAGCAATGATATGGCGATAAATACCAAGGCAAAGACATAATATTTTTGTGGCATCCCTTCCCGGTAAAGCATAATAAAAAATGCCATGTAGACCATCGCCGTACCTGTATCTGGCTGCAGCATGATGAGTGACACCGGCAACATGATGATGAGGATGGCCTGAAACTGGAATTTGGGCCGGCTAAGGTCAAAGGAAGGTTTTTCGATGAATTTGGCCAAGGCAAGTGCCGTGGCAAATTTAGCAAACTCTCCAGGCTGGAGGCGGAACGGACCGATTTCAAACCATGCACGCTGGCCGTTGATTTCCTTGCCAATGAAGGGCGTCAGTAAGAGGATTAGCAGGAAAATGCCGTATAAGATCAGGCTGAGGTTATCAAAGAGCCGATAATCAGCGACCATGATGACCGTGATCAGCAGCACCGCGGTGCCAATCCATACCAGCTGCTTTCCACTGTTGATGCTGAAGTCAAAGATACTTTTGGCAGCTTGTTCATCGTAGACTGCCGCATAAATATTGAACCACCCGATCATGACCAAAGCGCCGTAAAGCAAAATGCTCAGCCAGTCGATTTTATTGATATATAAGTCGTTTTGTCTCACGTCAGTCTCCGAATTCTCCAGCCAGTACATATTCTTCCAGTGCTGGTCTTTCTGTATGTCCTCTCAAATATTTCTCGATCATCAAGCTGGCTGTGCTGGCAGCTGCTCGTCCTCCCCAGCCTGCGTTTTCTACGTAAACGGCAATGGCAATTTTGGGATCCTCCTTGGGGGCAAATGCCACGAAAACAGAGTGGTCTTCCCCATGAGGATTTTGCGCTGTTCCGGTTTTCCCTGCAATGGTGATGTCCTTGATGATTGCCCTCATGGCCGTGCCATACAATGCTTCGGCCATGGCGTCGTGCACCATGTCGAAATGATGGGCTGATACGCCTACATCGTGTTTTGTGGTATATTCTTCTGGAATATTGTTCGGGTCACCGTTAATGGCCTTGATCAGATGTGGCGTGTAATAATAACCTTTGTTCGCAAAAATAGCCGCTAAATTGGCCATCTGAAGTGGCGTTACCAACATCTCTCCCTGCCCAATGGAGAGGGAATAAATCGTACTGTATTTCCAGCGTCCTTCTCCGTAAATTCTATTGTACAGCTGACTGGAAGGAACACTGCCACTATTCTCATATGGCAAATCCACACCAAGCTTATGGCCTAGGCCAAATTTCTCTACGGCCTCATGCCACTTGTCCAAACCGATTTGTGTATCGGTATAGGTGTTGGTGGAGACATCTTGGTTGATCATCTGCCGGAAAGCTTGATAATAGTATGGATTGCAGGAGTTACGTATAGCCCCGAAGAGGTTTACCGGACTCGGGTGATTGTGGCAAGCGACCAGTGCTTTGTTACAGGCAAAGGTAGTGTTTGGTGTCAAAATGCCCCATTGCAGGCCAATAAGCGACTGGACGACCTTAAAGATAGAACCTGGAGGATATTTGGCTTGAATAGGCCTGATGAAGAGTGGTTTGGTCGTGTCTGAAAGCAGCACATTATAGTTTTTGCTGTAGGCTGCCCCTGCCAAGAGGTTTGGGTCATACACTGGTGCAGAAATCATGGAGAGGATTTCACCGGTCTTTGGCTCGATGGCCACGACCGAGCCCCTTTTTCCCTTCATCAACTTTTCCCCGTACTTCTGTAATTGCAGGTCGATGGTGGACTGGAGGTTCAGCCCTGCCACGGAGGCAGTGTCCAATGCTCCGTTTTTAAAGGATCCTTTGTCTACGCCGCGTACATTGACCATTTTGTACTTGGCTCCTTTCTTTCCCCGAAGGATTTTTTCATAATAGGATTCCAGGCCGGAATGACCGATGTAGTCCCCTTGGCTGTAGTAGTGCATGGTGTCCCGTTCGAGTTGGCGGGGGACGATCTCTGCGATGTACCCTAGGGCACTGCCGGCAATGGAGTCGGGGTAGGCCCTGACGGACCTGGTCATGACGAAAAGGCCAGGGTAATCAATCAAGTAATCCTGGATTTTGGCAAAGTCCGTGGTGGAAATCTGCTTGATCAGTGGGGAGGGTTTTACCCAAGAGTATTTTTTGGCAGCAGTGTACCGCTCGATCAGCTTTTCTTTTTCGATCTGAAAGATATCGCAAAACTTTGCGGTATCCTCAATACTGAACTCCTGCGGTATGACCATAAGGTCAAACACCGGGTTGTTATGGACCAGAAGCTCATTATGGCGATCTGATATCAATCCCCTGTAAGGATAATCCACGATTCGTTGGACTGCATTTCGTTCGGCACGCCTGAGGAAACTATCATCGACCACTTGGATCATAAAGAGTTTGGTCAGGAGAATTACCCCGACGATAATGATCACGATGACGATGACACTGTGTCTATTTTCGTTCATTTAAATGCCTCTCCTTTTCTTATAGAACAATACCTGAACGATCATTCCGATGATAAACGTAAAAACCGTGCTGCTAAGGGTTTTGTAAACCATTGGAATATACAAGGAAGTCCCCAGATTATCAATTAAGAAGAAAGTCAGGTGATGCAAAAGTATTAGCGGAACGCTGTACATCAAAAACCAGCCCATACCCATGTTGAGGAGTGTGGGAGGGGTGTTGGAGTCATAGCCTCCCGTGGGTGTGATGACCGTAATCCATGGTTTTCTGAAAAAAGCCAACATGACGGCACTGGCCGTATGGATGCCCAGGCTGTCGTAAAAAATGTCGATTGAAAAGCCCAATACAAAAGCAATGACCATCAAGGGGATGGTTTTGATTTCGATGGGAAGCAATAGCAAGTAAATGACATACAGAAAACAAAAGGCCATGCCAAATAGTACCAAGTTTTTTAGGATCAAAACTTGAACGATAAAATAGAGAAAAATACCTCCGATAGAAGCGATGACTGTTCTACTATTCATTGACGATTTCGGTGATTTCCTGAAGCGAATCTAGTTCTGCTTCCCGATTGTTTTCTACTAAATATACATACGTGAGGGTGCTGAAATTTGCCGCCAAATCAATGGTGATATCCAGGTAATTGGTGTCTGTGCCATTGCTGACCGAATCCACCGTTCCCACGAGGATTCCTTCAGGGAATACCGCATTGTATCCAGAAGTGACCACGGTATCGCCATGGGCTACCTGAACGTGTCTGGGGACATATTTTAGCTTGGCTTTTTGTGGGTTTTTACCATCCCATTGGGTAGACCCGAATACATCTGTTGCTCTTATTTTGGAGGAGACCAGGAGGTCTGTATGGAGTAAGGAGATGACCGAAGCATAATGCCGGCTGACTCCTTTTACACGCCCGACGATACCATCTCCGTTAAAGACGCCCATGCCTTCCTTGATGCCATCTTCAGCACCTCGGTTTAGCGTGATGTGGTTATTCCTCAGGTTGATGGAGTTGTTGATGACTTTGGCGGACCTAAAATCATAGGTGCTCTCCATCAGGCTGTCCAGCGGGATGTTGACACTGTCTTTGACAGGGCTGAGGTTTGCCAGCTGCTTCATCAGCAAGGCATTCTTTTTCGCCAGTTCCTCATTGGATCTGCCCAAGGTGAAGTACTCCGTAAAATTATCTTTGGTACTGAGAAATGCTCCGGTAAAGCTATTCGAACTATTGAAGAAGACGGCCCCTTGCGGTGAATTATAAGAAACGATCAACCAAATGGCGACAGTTTCCAAGGTGACAAACAGCAAGAAGGCCCTTATACTATATAGAAATAATAAAATGCGTTGCATTCAGTCATCAGGTCATCAGCACGGTTCGGAAACTATTTATGTTTTTCAGGGCAGTGCCTGTTCCTCGCACTACCGCTCTTAGCGGGTCCTCGGCGATATGAATGGGCAGCTTGGTCTTTTGATGAAGCCTTCTGTCCAAACCTTTAAGAAGCGCACCCCCGCCGGTCAAGTGAATGCCATTGTCATAAATATCGGCAGATAGCTCCGGGGGAGCAATTTCCAAGGCCTTTAGGACAGCTTCTTCGATCTTAGAGACGGACTTATCGAGTGCAAAGGCTATTTCAGAATAGGAAACTTTGATCACTTTTGGAATGCCGGTCATCAGGTCACGACCACGGATTTCATAATCCTCCGGTGCGTCGTCAAGCTCTGTAAGGGCAGACCCAATGGCAATCTTTACCTTTTCGGCAGAGCGCTCGCCGATCAGCAAGTTGTGCTGCCTCCTCATATAATCCAAGATGTCCTTGGTGAAGGTATCGCCCGCTACCCTGATGGATTGGTCGGCGACGATGCCGGAAAGGGCTATCAAGGCAATTTCAGTGGTACCCCCACCGATATCCACGATCATTGATCCCATGGGCTTTTCTATATCGATACCGATACCAATGGCCGCGGCAATAGGTTCGTATACCATGTACACTTCCTTGGCACCGGCATGTTCGGCCGAGTCCCGTACCGCTCTTTTCTCTACTTCTGTAATCCCCGAGGGAATACAAATGACCATCCGATGAGATTGGGGAAACATTCCCTTTTTATGCCCGGGGATCATTTTGATCAGGCCACGGATCATTTGTTCCGCCGCGTAAAAGTCAGCGATCACACCGTCTTTAAGCGGGCGGACAGTTTTAATGTTTTCATGCGTTTTTTCATGCATGTTCATGGCTTCCCTTCCCACAGCCAATATCCTGTTGCTGGACTTGTCAATGGCTATAATGGAAGGCTCATCCACTACAATTTTTTCTTTATGAATTATAAGGGTATTTGCAGTACCTAAATCTATTGCTATATCACTTGAGAAAAAGTCAAATAATCCCATCCTGGTAGTTTTACTTAGAATTTACGTTTGAGTTGATCGTTTAAAGTTAGCATTAACAATGCTTAAATAAAACGAGGGACGACAAAATTATTACCTTAATTTGGATTTCTAATAGTGACCACTGACTTTTTTTAAGTCACTTGCACAGAGATACAAACAGCCTTGATACCAAAGCCCACTTGAAGCAGGATAATAATTGATTTTTGGGTGATGCCAGATTGTCGAACCAAGCTTTGGCCACAACAAGCAAAAAACAGTCCAATTGTGTGTTTGGCCTGTTATTTTCCTAGAGTCAAGCCCGGTTGCCTAACGGCATGAGGGGCATTCAAAATGTGCATCTCATCAATCCACATTTCAAATGCGGATTAGATGGTGAGTGGCCTTACTGTAGGAAGGTCGTTACAAATCTCTACCCGTCAATGGCACAAAAAAAATCCCCAGCAATTCTGCTGGGGATTGGAAAACTATTGTAGCGGGATAGTTTAATGTTTGAAGTGCCTTACACCCGTCATCACCATGCTCATGCCCACCTTGTCGCAGTAGTCGATGCTGTCTTGGTCTTTGATGGATCCACCGGGTTGTACCACGGCGGCGACGCCTTCTTTGGAGGCGATTTCCACACAGTCTGGGAACGGGAAGAACGCATCGGATGCCATTACGGATCCTTTCAGGTCGAAACCAAATGATTTGGCCTTCTCGATGGCCTGCTTTAGTGCGTCCACTCGGGAGGTCTGGCCTACACCACTGGCAAACAATTGATCTTTATTGCTCAGCACGATGGTGTTGGATTTGGTATGCTTGCAGACCTTCGCCGCAAATACCAGTGCGTCTTTTTGCTCGTCAGTAGGGACGACTTTGGTCGCGACCTTGAAATCGTCTTTGGTTTCGGTGGCCAAGTCTTTGTCCTGCTCGATGATACCGTTAAGCAATGTTTTGATCTGCTTGGTGCCGCCGACACTGGTTTTTTGTACCAGCAAAATCCTGTTTTTCTTGCCTTTCAGCACTTCCAGGGCATCCTCGTCAAAAGCAGGGGCGATCAAGACCTCAAAGAAAAGGCTGTGCATTTCTTCAGCGGCTGCTTTGTCCACCGGCTGGTTGGTGATCAGGACACCTCCAAAGGCCGATAGGGTATCTGCCTCAAATGCTTTTTGGTAAGCTTCTTTTACGGTGGCACCTTTTGCGACGCCGCATGCATTGTTGTGCTTAAGGATGGCAAAGGCCGTTTCTCCGTCAAATTCAGCCATGAGCGCCACTGCAGCATCCACATCTACCAAATTATTATAGGATAGCTCTTTCCCGTTTAGCTGGTCAAAAAGGTCGTCCAGTTTGCCGTAGAAGTGGGCTTTTTGATGTGGGTTTTCTCCGTAACGAAGCGCCTTGGAGTGGTGCTCACTTACTTTCAGGGCTGGAATTTCTTCCGTTTGGTTGAAGTAGTTGAAGATATGTGTGTCGTAGTGGGAAGACACTTGGAAAGCCTTGGCCGCAAAATATTTTCGGTCTTCCAAGGTAGTGCCTCCTTGGTTGTTTTTCAATCGCTCTTCCAGTTCTCCGTATTGGTCGCGGGAAGCAATGATGGTGACATCCTTGAAGTTTTTGGCCGCTGCCCTGATCAGGGAAATTCCACCAATGTCGATTTTCTCAATGATGTCCTGCTCAGAAGCACCGGAAGCAACGGTTTCTTCAAACGGATAAAGGTCTACAATCACTAAGTCTATGGCAGGGATGTCAAATTCCTGGGCTTGGGAAAGGTCTCCTTGGTCTTCTCTTCTGTGGAGGATGCCTCCAAAGACTTTAGGGTGGAGTGTTTTTACTCTTCCTCCAAAGATGGAAGGATAACCTGTCAGGTCTTCTACAGCAGTTACTTCTGCACCTTGATCTTCGATGAACTTTTGTGTTCCTCCGGTGGAGTAGATTTTCACGCCTTGGGCTTTCAGCTGGGCAATGATCGGTTCAAGATTGTCTTTGTAAAAGACCGAGATAAGGGCAGATTCTATTTTCTTAACAGCCATTTTTTGAAGTATTGAATGAAATAGGTTTGCTTAATTTTGTTTTAAACTGCAAAGGTAGGAAAATCAGCCGATTAAAGCAGGCTTTCGATGACTTTTGGAAAATATTTGTGTTCCAAAGCATGCACCTTATGGGCAATTTCGTCAGGACTGTCTGTCTCCTCCACTTTCACGCTTTCCTGAAAGATCACCCGGCCATCGTCATATTTTTCATTCACATAGTGAATGGTAATGCCTGTTTCTTTTTCGCCTTTTTCCTTTACCGCTTCGTGGACACGCATGCCGTACATGCCTTTGCCGCCAAATTTGGGAAGCAGTGCCGGGTGGATGTTGATGATCTTTTCGGGAAACATCTGAATCAGCCCATCTGGCACTTTTAGCAGGAAGCCGGCCAGTACCACCAGGTCAATTTCTAATGCTTCGAAGGTTTTTTCGAGGAGGCCTTCGTCCATTTCTTTTTTGGAAAAGGAAATGAAGGGGATGTCATGGTTTTTGGCTCTTTCCAGCACATAAGCGTCCTTTTTATTGGATGCAATGATGGCGACTTTCCCTTTGGTGGAGCCATTGAAGTGTTTGATGATTTCTTCGGCATTGCTGCCGTTTCCAGAAGCGAGTATGGCGATTTTTTTCAATTGAAAACAGGTTTGGATGCGTTTAACAACGTTTAGTAAGCAAAAATAATCATAATTTATCGTTTACCCGAAAAGGGAGGTGTAGCGGGGTTTAGTGTGATGGCATCGGGTGCCCAATCGGAGGTATTCCCCCTTGTTGATTGATCGACCAATATAATCCGTTCCATCCAAAGAACAAAGGTAACGCTTCCATCTCATGGGCAGCCTTAAGTACTTTGCCTCGACCATGTTCTCCGCCTGTCAGCATTCTTCAAAACATACGCCAAATTTTAATGCATTATAGAAAAGCCATGCTCATCACCCCTGTGAGCATGAGGATTTTAGAGAGTTTGCTGAGCCTGGTAAAGTGTGATTTTCGGTCGGCCTGGTAAATGAGGTACATAAAATAAAGGAACAGCAAGCCGATCAAGCCAAAATATAAGTAGAGTAAGGGTTGGTCTATCTTATAGGCGACCACGATGATGGACGTTACAAATACCGTGGCGATGATAAAGATGATGTTCTTGGTCGCCCGAAAGCCCAGCACCACCGGTAAGGTTTTGCAGCCATGTTTTCTGTCTCCTTCCCGATCTTCGATGTCTTTGATGATTTCGCGGATGAGGTTGATGAAAAAGGCGAAAATAGCATAAGCGAGCACCACTAAAGCGGACTGTTGATAGTAAAACCCCACGATCCATATAGCCAATGCGGTCAGTAAAGCCACGGCCAGGTTGCCGACAAAAGGGAGGCGTTTGAGGGAATTGGAATACATCCAAAGCAAGATGGCTGCAATAAAATGAATGGCTCCCACTTTCAGGCTGACCAAACATGCCAAACCAATGCCTACCAGGTTGAAGAAAGTGTGGAGAAACATCACCACTCTGCGGCGCATTCCCTTACCAATGACGACCTCGTCAGGTTTGTTGATATAATCGATCTTGACATCGTAATAGTCGTTTATCAAGTAACCGGATGCCGCGATCAGGATGGTGGAGGTGATCAATAGGTAAATTTTGGGATCCAAAAGTGCAGGAGTGCCCGTTTGGGTTTCTTCTACCAGAAAATACGCTGTCATCAGCTGGGCAAAAGCCATCATCAGCAGGTTATCTGTTCTGATGATCCTTAAAAAAGCAGTAAATGAAAAAGCTTTTTCAGCTGATGGCGAGTGATTCATACTTCAAAAATACGCGAAAGTCTCGTATATGTTCCAGGTCGAGCTGCTTTTCATCAAAAAGAAAAAACCATTCGCTATTTAGCGAATGGTTTTTTGATTAATAAACCCCTAATTAAAATTATAATTGTACGATAAAATTAGGTAAAATACTTGATTTTACCGTCCTGTACTGTCTTGTATGCCATGATCTTTGAAAAAAAGGTTATTTTTTCAAACTTAATTGCCAATTCCAAGCATCGCGAAGGGCTTCTTCGAGTCCAAATTGCGGTGTCCATCCCAAGACCTTGGAGACTTTATCGGTATTGGCCCATACTTTTTCAATATCGCCTGATCTTCTTGGACCGATTTCATAATTCAGCGGTTTTTCACTGACCTTTTCGAAGGCCTTGATCACCTCCATGACGGTATTCCCATTTCCGGTGCCCACGTTGAAGAGGTCGATGAAATTTTCCGGCTGGTCCGCGAGGTACTGAATGGATTTTACGTGTGCATCAGCCAAGTCCATCACATGGATATAGTCCCTGATGCAGGTGCCGTCGGGCGTATTGTAATCGTCCCCGAAAACGGTGATCTTTTCTCTGATACCCGCGCCGGTTTGGGTTACGAAGGGGATCAAATTGGCCGGTACTCCCAATGGCAGCTCTCCAATAAGGGAGGATGGATGGGCGCCGATGGGGTTAAAATAGCGCAAGGCCACGACTCTTGCGGGAGCACCACTTTTGACATGATCGGTCAGGATGTCTTCACATATTTTTTTGGTGTTTCCATAAGGACTTTCGGCATCTTTTCTCGGAGTAGTTTCCTTGACGGGAAGTTTGTCAGGCTGGCCGTACACGGTACAGGAGGAAGAGAATACAATGTCCTTAACACCAAATTGTTTCATGGTTTCCAGCAGGATAATAAGCGAATTGATGTTGTTGCTGTAGTAGGTAAGTGGGATTTTGGTGCTTTCTCCCACTGCTTTGGAAGCGGCAAAGTGAATGACGCCTTGTAGGTCGTTTTCTTCGAAAACAGCCTGCATAAATTTCCGGTCATTGCAGTCGCCTTCGTGGTATTTTACGGGAGCTCCCAGGATCTTTTCCAGGCCGTTGAGTACTTCTTTGTTGGAATTGGAAAAATTGTCCACGATGATGGGCTCATAGCCCGCATTGACGAGCGCTACAGCCGTGTGGGATCCGATGTAGCCTGCTCCGCCTGTGATTAAAATCTGTTGCATGAAATGTAGTTGTTTTTACGGGGGTTATGGGTCGACAAATGACGTAACAACAAATATAATTTAAACCTGTCAGGCATGAAATTTTTCTTGGTTTTAAATGGGTGAAAACTAATTTTTTTAGTTGGAAGTTAATATCTTACACTGGGTGATATTGGTCAAAAGAATATAGAGTTTTTTTGATCATTGCGCCTGAAGAATAAAACCCAAATAATAATAACACTAGTATGATGAATTTTCAATTGACAGAAAACCAGTCCATGATTGCACAAATGATCAGGGATTTTGGAGCCAAGGAAATCACTCCATTTCGGAAGGAATGGGATGATCACCAAACTTTTCCACTGCCACTTTTTAAAAAGTTAGGAGAACTGGGCTTGATGGGAGTCCTTATTCCAAGTGAGTATGGGGGGAGTGGGTTTGGTTATTTGGAATATGTAACCGCGATCTTGGAGCTGGCCAAGCTGGACCCTGGGATAGGACTGTCCATGGCCGCGCACAACTCCCTTTGTTCTGGGCATATCATGCTCTTCGGGTCGGAAGAGCAAAAGCAAAAATACCTGCCAAAGCTGGCTTCTTGCGAATTTTTGGGAGCTTGGGGCCTCACTGAGCCCAATACCGGATCTGATGCCGCTAATATGAAGACGACAGCGACGGCAGAGGGTGATTATTTTGTGCTGAACGGGGCAAAGAACTTTATCACCCATGGTGTTTCCGGGGATGTGGCGGTGGTCATCGCCAGGACTGGCGAGGTAGGAGATAAGCATGGCATGACCGCTTTTGTGGTCGAAAAAGGTACTGAAGGATTCCGTGGAGGGCGAAAGGAAGATAAGCTGGGCATGAGGACTTCCGAGACGGCAGAATTGATTTTTGAGGACTGCCGGGTGCATAAGTCTCAGATATTGGGTGAAGTAGGGGAAGGATTTATCCAATCCATGAAGGTATTGGATGGGGGGAGAATTTCTATTGCGGCACTTTCGCTGGGGATTGCGGAAGGAGCATTTGAGGCAGCCCTTAGTTACTCGAAGGAGCGTCAGCAGTTCCAGAAGCCCATCAGCGCTTACCAGGGGATTTCTTTTAAGCTGGCAGACATGGCCACCAAACTCGAGGCGGCCAAGTTGCTGACGTTTAAAGCGGCAGATTTAAAAAACCGAGGAGAGTACGTAACCTTGGCCAGTGCCCAAGCAAAATATTATGCTTCTGAAATAGCTGTGGAATTGGCCAACGAGGCCGTTCAGGTATATGGAGGCTACGGTTTTACGAAGGATTATCCCGTGGAAAAATATTACCGGGACGTCAAGCTCTGCACCATCGGAGAGGGAACTTCCGAAATACAAAAAATAGTGATTTCAAGAGAGCTACTGAAGTAGTCCTGTGTTTACTTCCAGACGTGGACAAACAAGGTGCTCCGGTAACTTGTTTGTCCAACTAAAGGAGGGCAGTTTTGGGAACGGATGAAGCGATGTTGGAAAAGGCCTTTTTTTGAACAGGGTGCTGCTATTTTTCCTTATTAAAATATAGCGTAACTTTGCCGAAAATATTCCGCCTTTTCATGCAAAAGAACGCTCGTAAGAACATCATCTACTCCATCATTCTACTTTTGGTGGTATTTCTGGTTTACCTTTACAGACAAAATCAACAAAGCCCTCAACTTCCGACGCCCGAAAAGGATGGGAAAAAGACGATCACCGGTAAGACCATGGGGACAAGTTACCGCATCGTTTACCTGGATGAGCAGGGGAGGGATTTTAAGCCTGCAGTAGATTCCTTATTAGAGGTGTTTAATCAGTCCTTATCCACTTATATCCCCGATTCAGAATTGAGCCGGTTTAATGACGGAGATACATTGGCTTTTGAGTCGGTATACCTTCCTACGGTGCTGAAAACCAGCAAAGATATCTTTCGACGTACAGATGGAGCATTTGATCCTACGGTGGGCCCACTGGTAAACGCTTGGGGTTTTGGGCCAGAAGGAGCACAATTAAAGGACAGTGTCAATATTTTCCAGCTATTGCGCTTGATAGGTTTTGAGCATATTCAGTTTGATACGGAGAAAGTTTGGAAAACCCAGCCCGACACGTATCTGGATTTCAGTGCCATTGCCAAAGGTTACGGGGTCGATGTGGTCGCTGGATATTTGCAAGATGAAGGAATTGACGATATGCTGGTGGAAATCGGTGGAGAGCTGGTGGCACGCGGAACCAATGAAAATGGGGAGCTTTGGAAGGTGGGCGTAAACCAGCCCAGTGAGGATGTCACGGCCAATGATATTTTCAGCATCATCGGATTGGACAATAAGGGAATGGCCACGTCAGGGAACTATCGCAATTTTTATTACAAAGACAGCGTACGTTATTCCCATACCATCGACCCCAAGACTGGCCAGCCCGTAAACCACCGGCTGCTCAGTGCCACGGTGGTGGCAGAAGACTGCATGACCGCAGATGCCTTTGCCACGGCCATGATGGTAATGGGGACGGAAAAGGCGATCGCACTTCAAAAAGGCCAAGAGGACATCGATGTCTTTTTAATTTATAGCGATAGTTTGGGGATGCAGACGTATATCAGTGAAAAACTCAAGCCTTTTGTTTCGTATATCAAGGGAGAAAAAGAATAGAAATGGTCGTTAAAATCCTAGTACTTTTTTTATCGGCATTGTTGTCGGGCCTGTTGGCTATGGCGATGCCCAGCTGGAAGGAGAAAAACTTTAAGATGATTTTGGTTTTTGCGGGCTCTTATCTCTTTTCCATTACGGTATTGCATATTCTTCCGGAGCTTTTTGCCAATCCAGCCTCAGCCTATTATATGGGGCTTTATGTGTTAATTGGTTTTTTGTTACAGCAGGTGTTGGAATTCCTGTCCTCTGGGATCGAGCATGGACACATCCATCATCATGACCATGGGAAAAACACCGTGTGGATGGTCATGATAGGCCTCTCATTGCATGCTTTTTTGGAAGGGACCTTGCTCAGCCAGCAGCCCTCGCTCAGTGGCCATCATCACGGAACAGAGACGTTGCTTTTTGGAATTGTGATGCACAAAGCCCCGGCAGCATTTGCTTTGGTGGCCGTGTTGTCTGCGAGTTTGAAGCGAAATACGGTCTTGGCGTTGTTGGTGGTTTTTGCCTTGGCTTCCCCGATGGGGATGCTGGTGTCCGATATTGCTTTTTCGCAGCAGATCTTGGCTGCAGAGGCGATGGATGTGCTTTTTGGATTGGTTGCAGGAGGATTTTTGCATATTTCCACCACCATATTTTTTGAAAGTAGTCCGCACCATAAGTTTCACCTTACCCGCCTTTTGGTGAGTTTATTGGCTGCTTTCTTGGCGATTGCCTCGGAATACTTGATTTGATCGTCTAATCCTTGGGGGAATAAAAAGGACAAAAATCTTGTCCCCCGGGCGTCGTCCTTTACCTATTTCAGGGATTCATCATATCTCAATCACTTCTCACCTTGTTGCTGGTACTCTTTTAATATTATTAGGAGGAGAAGAGGCCAATTCCCAGCGGATGTCATCATGACCAAAGCATGCGGTAGGGGTACCATTGGTTTTCGCCACCGCTTTTTTTTCAGGTTTCTATTAAATTACCGCTAAAGCACTTACAGCATTATTTACGGGGATGATCACTTCCTATGGGCCTTTATGGGTGGATTGAAGCCAGCTGGTGAGATCTTTGCAGTATTTTTTGTTTAATATAAATTAAAAAATATTAGACAAAAGTTTGATTATTGTTTAATTAAAATTACATTTGATTAAACAAAAAGGTAGATTATGACAACTTTAGAATTCAGTTATTCGATAAATGAGCATTCTAAGTCATTAAAACCATTTGCGCTTCGACTGACCAAAGACGTAGATGATGCCAATGATTTGCTGCAAGAGACGATGCTAAAAGCTTATACGAACCGGGACAAGTTTTCGGATGGCACCAACTTACGGGCATGGTTATATACGATTATGAAGAACACCTTTTTTACGCGTTACCAGCGTATGGTGAGGAGAGCGACTTTTGTAGATAGTACCGATAATCTTCACTATATTAACTCAGGAGATGTTTCGATAGAAAATCGCGCGCACAGCAAATTCGCGATGGATGATATTAATTATTGTATCAATCATCTGAATGCAGATTACAGGACACCCTTTATGATGTATTTTAAAGGGTTTAAGTATCAGGAGATTGCCGATGACCTTAATTTGCCCATCGGAACTGTAAAGAACCGGATCCACCTGGCCCGAAAGATCTTAAAGGATAATTTAAAAATCTACAAGACCAATTAAATGGGGAATGATGAGGCGATTGTAATTGGGGCTGGGTTTGCGGGAATAGCAGCAGCCACCACCTTGGCAGCCCAAGGGTTTCAGGTCACTGTTTTAGAAAAGAACGACAGTGCAGGGGGAAGAGCACGTAAATTTTCTGCCGAGGGCTTTACGTTTGATATGGGGCCAAGCTGGTATTGGATGCCGGATATTTTTGAGCAATATTTTGCGCGCTTTGGCAAGCATCCTCGGGATTACTACGACTTGGTGCGTTTGGACCCTTCTTACAAAGTTATTTTTGGGGAACAGGACAACTGGCTGATGCCTGCTGATTTCGAAGCACTTCAGGCTTTGTTTGAGTCCGTGGAGCCGGGAGCAGGACTGCGTTTACAGCAATTTTTGGATCAAGCCGCCAGAAAATATAAGGTGGGGATTCAGGATTGGGTATACAAACCTTGCCAGAGCGTTTGGGAGTTTGCCCAACCCGGAATTTTTAATGACTTGATCCGACTGGATTTGTTTCAGACCATGCAAAAGCACGTCCGCAGTTATTTCAAACATGAAAAACTGGTGCAAATCATGGAGTTTCCTGTGCTGTTTTTAGGGCAAACTGCCGCAAAAATACCCGCCCTTTACAGCATGATGAATTATGCCGATCTGGTCTTGGGGACGTGGTATCCCATGGGAGGCATGCATGAAATCATCAGGGCAATGGTCAGCCTTGCAGAGGAAAAGGGAGTTCATTTTGAATACCAAGCAACCGTTTCCCATATCAATACCTTAAATGGAAAAGCGACCTCAGTGGCGCTGGAAGACGGTCGGAAATTCTCGGCTGATGTGGTGATCGCAGGGGCCGATTATCATCATGTGGAGACCAAGCTGCTGCCACCTGGTGCTGCCAATTATTCTGATCGCTACTGGGACAAGCGTACTTTAGCTCCTTCCAGCCTGATATTTTATTTGGGAGTGGAGGAGCGCGTCGACCATTTACAACACCATAATCTCTTTTTTGATGAACCGTTGGGGCCACATGCCAAGGCCATTTATGACCAGCCAGAGTGGCCCGAGAAACCCTTGTTCTATGTGTGCTGCCCTTCCAAAACCGATCCTTCTGTGGCTCCAAAGGGAAAGGAAAACCTCTTTATTTTGGTGCCGCTGGCGCCTGATTTGGAGGACACAGAAGAAAAGCGCGAGGCGATATATGATTTGGTCATGAAGCGGCTTGAAAAGCATACTGGGCAGGCTGTTCGTGAAAAAGTTTGCTTCAAGCGGTCCTACGCCCATCGGGATTTTATAGAGGATTACAATGCCTTTAAAGGCAATGCGTATGGTTTGGCGAATACCCTTGGACAAACGGCCATGCTTAAACCCAAAATCAGAAATAAAAAGATCAGTAATCTTTTCTATACAGGACAGCTTACCGTTCCCGGTCCAGGCGTCCCCCCATCCCTGATTTCAGGGCAGGTGGTGGCCGATGAAATTGTAAAAGCGTATCTATCCACTTCACTTCAACACTAAGTTATGAATGCATTAGAAATCTATCATCAGACCACCATGGAATGCAGTAAGCTGATCACACAGCGCTACAGCACTTCTTTTAGTTTGGGCATTAGGACCATGGACGTGAAGTTTCACCAACCGATCTATGGGATATATGGTTTTGTGCGTTTTGCGGATGAGATCGTGGATACCTTCCATCATCAGGACAAGGAGCTTCTTCTTTGCAAATTTCGGGAAGATACGTATGAGGCCATCAAGCTGGAATTTTCCTTAAATCCCGTGCTGCATGCCTTTCAGATGGTCGTGCACAAGTACGGCATCACCTTGGATATGATCGATGCGTTTTTGGACAGCATGGCCATGGATCTGGATTTTAGCACATATAATGACAGCAAGTACAAAGCCTATATTTATGGATCAGCGGAAGTAGTGGGGCTGATGTGCTTGAAAGTGTTCTGTGAGGGAAACGATGCCATCTATGAAAAACTCAAAGCGCCCGCTTGCAAATTGGGCTCGGCATTCCAGAAAGTAAATTTCCTTCGGGATATCAAAAGCGACTACGAAGAACGGGGGAGGGTATATTTTCCCGGTGTGGATTATTTGAAGTTTGATCAGCAAGCCAAAAGGGCCATAGAACGTGATATTCAGCAGGATTTTGATGAGGCTTACAAGGGCATCAAACAGTTGCCGGCCGGAGCCAAAATGGGGGTGAAGATTGCGTACCTGTACTACTTGAGCCTCTTTTCGAAAATCAAGCGATTGCCTCCCCAGACCATCACGGCCAAACGCGTACGGATTCCCAATATCAAAAAGCTTTCGCTGCTGATGGGGATGTATTTTGGTGCCAAATTGGGAATTGAATAATACGAAACATGGAGCATTATCTGTACCTGGCCTTAAATATCGGTACCATTCTTTTTCCGTTGTTATGGTCATTTGAGCCAAAAGTCACTTATTATAAAAAATGGGGCAATCTCTTTCCAGCGATGATCATTACGGCGGTCTTTTTTTTGGTTTGGGACCATTGGTTTACCGATATGGGAGTGTGGGGCTTTAACGACCGGTACCTGTCAGGAATTACCTTGGGCAATTTGCCTTTGGGGGAATATTTGTTTTTCGTAACCGTACCCTTTTCCTGTATTTTCATTTATGAAGTTTTGCTGTATTATAAACCTGAGGGGTTGCAGTTCAAGCAGGTCAAGCCCATTACTTTTGGATTGATCGTGCTGCTGTTGGTATTGGCAGGTCTCCATACGGACAAGTGGTATACCGCTGTGAACTTTTCCGTGGTGGCCATGCTTTTGGCGATTCACTATTTCATGTTTCGGACTGCATTATTGGGACGGTTTTATGTGTTCTATTTGATTCACCTTATTCCTTTCCTGATCGTAAACGGCGCATTGACAGGAGCTTTTACTCCAGAGCCGGTGGTGTTTTATGATGATACCGAAAATTTGGGCATTCGCGTTTTCACTATCCCCATCGAAGATTTTGTTTATTCCATGGGTTTGATGTTGATGAACGTTTCCTTATATGAATTTTTTCGCCGGCGCAAAACAATAGCCCTTGCAAATGGTTCATAAGTTATGAAGCAGCTGACCGTTCATATCGACCAAAATTCAGGTTTTTGCTTTGGGGTAGTATATGCCATTGAAATGGCTGAAGATATCTTGGATCAGGAGGGACATCTCTACTGCCTTGGGGACATTGTCCATAACGACGAGGAGGTAAAACGATTGGTCCGTAAGGGCCTTAAAATCATTGATCATGATGGTCTTAAATCCCTCCAAGGAGAAAAGATATTGATCAGGGCACACGGAGAGCCGCCATCCACCTATGAATTGGCCATAAAAAATGACCTTACCCTGATCGACGCTAGCTGCCCGGTGGTACTGAAGCTCCAACATCGGATCAAAAATGCCTACGATAAAAACGAGCCCATCTACATTTACGGAAAGCATGGCCATGCCGAAGTAGCAGGACTTTTGGGGCAAACCAGCAATGAGGCAGTGGTTTTTCAGGAGGTAGAAGAGTTGGATTTTGATGCCATGCCTTCCAAGATTACGCTGTTCAGCCAAACGACCAAAAGTACCGATAAGTTCTATGCCATCAACAAACTGCTCCGTGAAAAAGGAATAGAAGTCCAATCCAATGATACCATCTGCCGCCAAGTTTCTAACCGGGACAAGGAGCTCAGGAAATTTACTTCCTTATACGATGCCATAGTGTTTGTGAGCGGTAGCAAATCCAGTAACGGGAAGGCCCTGTTTGAAGTGTGCAAGCAGCAGAACCCGCAGACCATTTTTGTATCCCGCCCAGATCAACTTGATCCGAGCTGGTTTCAGCATGGAAATACAGTAGGAATCTGCGGAGCCACATCCACTCCCATGTGGTTGATGGAGGAAGTAAAGGAAAGATTACTGACCTTTTGACTTTTTGAGTACCTTGTGTGAAATTCAATGTTCATGGCTCGTCCCAAAGCACCATATCGTCCGATAGATCCCACGGGACCCCTTATCGCCTTGCTGATAATTGGCCTTTGGGGAGTGTCATTGGTGTTTTTACTTCAATGGGAAATGGAATTATCCAATCCGCTGGTTTATTTGGCCATATTGATACAAATGCATTTGTATACTGGGCTGTTTATTACCGCCCATGATGCCATGCACGGAAGCGTGTCGAAAAATGCAGACTTGAACAGGGCGATTGGTTGGACGGCGGCGATTTTGTTTTCTTATAATTTTTACCATCGACTATTGCCCAAGCACTACCTTCACCACCGATTTGTAGCTACTGATGAGGATCCAGACTATCATGCATCCGATGATTTTTGGAGATGGTATTGGCGTTTTATGACCACTTACTTGAATCCTTTGCAGCTGGTGTTAATGGGCCTTACGTATTGGATCTTGCAGCTTTTCTTACCCATGGAGAATTTGATTTTATTTTGGATTCTTCCTGCTATCCTGTCCACCTTCCAGTTGTTTTATTTTGGAACGTATCTGCCTCACCGGGGAGAGCATCATAATAAGCATAAATCGTCCACACAGTCCAAAAACCATTTCTGGGCATTTTTGAGCTGTTACTTTTTTGGGTATCATTTTGAGCACCATGATGCTCCGGGTACTCCTTGGTGGCAACTGTGGCGAATGAAATAAGCCAGGGAAGAAACCTGGCAACGGGTTTTAAATGTTTCGGGCTTTTGCCGTACTTTTACGCCTTGGTTTTAAATTCTCTTGGTTGATGAGCGTACGCATTCCTTTGCCTTTGTACACGTTTGTGTTGAGCACCCTGTTTGTTCAGTTGGCTGGTTCGGTGTTGGCACAATCCGATAGTTCAGCGGTCGCCGATACCGGTGATGCGGCACTCCATGATAAGCTGCTCAATACCGCAGATGAGGTATTGGACTGGATGAGTACGGATACGTGGTCCTTTATCCCGGTGGTGACGTATTCTCCCGAAACCAGTTTGGGCTTGGGGCTTGGGGCCATCAAGCTGTTTCAGCCTCGAGAAGGAGCCTCTCCATCCCTTCGCCCTTCCTCCATGCCCATTACCTTTATTTATACGCTAAAGAAGCAAGCGATACTGGAAGTGGATTTGGACCTGTGGAAGCATGAAAACCGGGATTTCTTCAATGCAAGCTTAGAGCTGGCCAATTATCCCTTTGATTTCTATGGCATAGGAAACGATATGCCTGCTGAAAACCAAGAGTCATACGCCAGTCGTTACCTTTATTTGCGCATGAATTATATGCGAAGAGTGTGGTCAAATGTATACTTGGGGCCATGGATAGAATTCAGGACGGAGGATGTCTATAAAACCCTGCCTGGTGGGTTGTTGGATAGCGGTACCATTGCCGGTAGTGATGGTCCACAAGTAGCCGGCGTGGGCCTAAAACTGAATTATGATTCCAGAAATGACATATTCCAACCGGGCAAAGGCTCATTCCACCAACTTTCCTGGATTACCAACCAATCATTTTTGGGAAGTGAGTACACATT
The DNA here is from genome assembly GCF_000325705.1 of Echinicola vietnamensis DSM 17526. Taxonomy (NCBI): domain Bacteria; kingdom Pseudomonadati; phylum Bacteroidota; class Cytophagia; order Cytophagales; family Cyclobacteriaceae; genus Echinicola; species Echinicola vietnamensis. The sequence goes on from NC_019904.1 coordinate 1,697,687, forward strand.
TGACCGTTATGAGGTCGATATGAGGAAGTACTTCCCGGTTTGGAAGAATAAGGTCTTGGCAGTCCAAGGGTATTGGAGTTTTGTGGACGGGCTGGCTCCTTTTCAGCAAACGTCCCTTTTGGGCGGCAGTAAACGGATGAGGGGATATTTTGAGGGGAGGTACCGCGACCAACTAGCCATGATTTACCAGGCAGAGCTTCGGATGCCTATCTACCGGAGCTTGGGCATGGTCTTTTTTGGCAGCACAGGCCAAGTGGCAGCACAGGCCTCACAATATAGCTTCGACCGGTTCCATTACGGTGCAGGGTTTGGGTTCCGTTACCAGTTAATGGACGAAGGAATCAATATCCGCATTGATTTTGGCTTTGGTGACCAGACAGCTTTCTATTTTGGGTTGAATGAGGTTTTTTAGGAACTTTTGCTTATCCTTTATCATGGATTCATGTATATCTGTTGACTGTTGAGGTAATTCACCAATGGGCTTTTGATCAGCAGTCCATTTAAATCAAGAAATTCCAAATAGAGAGAGAAGATTTCCTTTTCAAGGTCCAATCGTATTTGTTGTTTTTTGATAATATTCTCTTTTACCTTCAATAAGACCAAAGGGGAAATTCCTTCTATAGATCTATATTTTTTCAATGACTCTTGTTCATTGCTTTCTTTAAGGATGGTTGATAATAACCTGTGTTTATCAAATAATACATCTAACCGTAAAACAATTTCTCTTATGCTTTCATTTAATTCAAATTTGAGTTCATCCAGTTCATTTTTTTCTTTGACGATCTTGATAACCCGTTCATTAAGGCTTCCTTTTACCGCTGACCCGATAGGGATTTTTATTCCCATGCCCACACTAAAGTCTTTTCTGAACGTGTCATTCAGGTCATCCCTGTAGGAAGCCTCGAAAAATTTTATAGGATTTTTGGCGGAAGCTTTTTTTTGTTTGTATTCCAGTTCAGCTAAGGTTACATTTAGGCTTTGTTGTTTATAGTAAAAATTATTGTTATCAATCTCTCCGCTATAGGATTTCACAAACAACATAATGTCATTTACTGATATCAGGTCTTTTTCTTCTAACTCAATTGGCCCTTGGATATTTAACAGCCTCCCGATCTCTTTGGATGATTGCAAAACGTTGTTTTCAAGGTCTACTTGATCAATCCGGAGTTTGTGCAAATCATTTTCTGCTTCTAAGAGTTCTTGATAATCAAAGTCAAGATTATTTGCTAGTTTCCTTAAGGTGCTGATGCGGTCTTCCAATAAATCCTTTAATTCCAGCTTCCCTCGCAAAACTCGTTGGTTTTTTATTAAGGATATGATTAATTTATAGCGGTTTTTTAGGGCGTTGTTAAGCTTTTCTTTTCCTTGGAGTCTACCTTCGTTGAGACTCTCTTCTTTGTAAGTTGTATTTAGCTTTCTCTCTTTGGGGAAATTAGTATATGCCCTAAACCGAAGCATTTGTTCGTTCAAATTAAAATTGCGTGTTCTGGTCCTTAATTCAAGATGATCTACATAAGAGAGTTTGTAGGTGTTTTTATCGATATAGTCAAGTTGCTCAGTGTGATGAATATAAATTGGATCTTCCGATGCTGTAGCCAATATCGCAGAAGAGGAGATTTTTATCGTGTCTTGTTGGGAAAGACTTAAAAGTGAAATTAAAAAAACTAGTAACATAGCATTAATGCGTCTTTTTGAGGATAACTTTTTCGCCTAGTAACAATTGGTTTTGTTTGGGGATTTTTACTTGGATTTCCCTTCCCCATAATCGTACTTCCATGTTTTTCCTAAGCCGTTCAGGATATTCGGCGATATTCGAGCCCACGCCCACTACTTCCCCCATAAGTTTTTTTGAATTATCCGCCAAGGACTGTACTTGGACCTGATCGGCGATTTGTATGTTTTGGTAGCTGTTTTCATGAATGAATCCGGTGATATAGGAAGGGGTTTGCGAATTAAGAATTAAAATCGGGGTGTAAGGGGAAACAATTTCTCCTGATTTAAAACCCACAGTACCAATTACACCATCGGCTTGAGCATAAACAATAAGTTTTTTCTTTTCTTGTTTTAGCTTATTTAGTTCATTCTCCAAATTTTGTATCTGAATGTTATGAGGATTTTTTTGTGGGTTTGACTGTGCTTTGAGCTGTTCTATTCGAAGCTTAAGGGGGCTGGTTAACAATTCTAAATCCTTATTTAGCGAATTGATTCTTGCTTCAGTTGGATTCAATGTGGAAGAACTGTCAGCTTCAAACTTTAAACTTTTCAGTTCATTGGTCAACGATTTGTTGATGTCATATTGCATTTCAATTTGCCGGATTTGAGACTCTATTTCAGCACGCTTGGCTTTTATTTCAGCTTCCAATTGCGAAATCATGGACTGATTGTTCATTTCATTGGCAATTTTTTGACTCCTCAGCGTAACCAGTTGGTCAGAGATTTCGCGGATTCGTTGATCCAGTTCAGGTCTTATTACTTCAATCAACGTATCCCCTTTTGTCACATTTTGGCCTGATACTACATGGATTTCTTTAATTTCCACTAAACCTCCATAACTAACAACAAAATCATTGTTTTCGGCAATACCATAAAATGAGTTGTTAAAATTACTAAGGTTGAAATTGACATAAATCAAACATCCAATAATGATGATCCAAAAAGTGAGAATATATGTAAACTTGCTCATTACTAATTAAAAGTTTCGTTAACAATATCATACTCCATCCGTAGAGAAAAACTTGGATTGATTTTTTGAAGTGATGCTAATAATTGTGTTTCTATTTGTTGATTTTTCATGCGTACTTGATATGAAAACTGGTACTTTCTAAAGTCTTCTACGGAGGTATTTGACCTTAATACTTGAAGGTTAAAAGATTTACACCAATTGCTAAGCTCTTTTTCGATCGAATCCTTTAAGTCTTCAGTTCCTTCATAATTTATCCTTAGCATTCCAGTTGGTAAATGATTCTTTCCAAAGGAGGTTAAATTTAGGATGAAGGCAGTAAGGCAGAAGAAAAGCGTACCCACGATAGCGATTGCATATCCATATACTCCGCAGGAAATCCCAATGGCCAAGCTGGCAAATAGGAAAATAATATTCCTCGGGTTTCTGAAATTAGTCCGAAACCTGATGATTGCCAATGCTCCTAACATGCCCAAGCCTATGGCTACACTGTCTCCAATAGCTTGAATAACCATAATAGCAACTATCGGGCTTAGCACCAAAGCTTGAATAAATGTTGCACTGTACCCTGCGATTTCTGACGTCTTGTAATAGGTAAATGCAACTAATACCGCTAGGCTAAATGCAAACATGACAGAATAGAGCACTGTGAAAAAAGCGGGATATTCAGCGGTAGTTTGAAGACTAAAATAATCCATAGTTTATTGAAAATTAATGCGTTTTAAGCAACTTGTCAGTGTTATAATTTGATGAATTTGGAAATTTCTATTTTTTGATTTGTCACTATCTTCAGGGTGTAAAGCCCCGTAGGAAACGCTGAGGTCGATATAGTAATTTGATTTGATGGGATGTTATCGATCTTATTTATAATATTGCCATTTGAATTTATGATTTCCATATACCTGATATTTGAGTGGCTATCACCCTTGAACTTCAGGTTCAGTTTGTCGTTTGTTGGATTGGGATATATCTTTTCAAGATAATTTCCTGGTGTTTCTTCGGGATTGGAGGGGAGATCCGTAATGACATCTTCAATTAGATATCCATCTACACTGACATTGTTGAAACGTGCATTGCCAGCATCACCGAATACAGTGGGGCCGCTAAACTTTAGTCTCACCTTGAAGTCCTTGTTGTTGTTAGCTCCAAGGATTGACGTGAAGTCCATAGAAACTAACTTAAAATCTTCTTCCAGTAAAATTTCTTTGGTTTCTAATTGGTCACTAATCCACTCTTCTCCATCCATGGTGTACTCTATCAAAGCTTTTTCAGGCCCACTTCCTGTCCTAGAGATAGCCATCGATAATATGATGTCTTTAAAATTATTTGTAGGGATTTCAAATACCAAGAAGGCTTCTTTTCCGCTCATTACAAGTGGGTTACGCGTTCGGATGCCTCGCATTTGGTTTGATAGATAAGGCTTGCCACGGTTGCCTTTTTCTCGGTAGTTTATTGGTGTCGGATCGTTGACTCGGTCCATTATTCCTGCTGTGCCAGAAGGAGGAGGATAATATGGAATGACTGGTTGGAAATGTAAGACAGCATTTGAACCGGTAAGACTGTAGGAAGCTTCTATTTGTGTTAATGCGACATCATTTTCTACATTATCTTTATCAAAATGCCAAAAATGAATGAGACGCTGTGATTGCTCTTCAGTCGGAGTAAATACAGCTAAGGCCTTTGTGTTTTCCTCTAAGCTTAATGTAATTGTTGGATCATTATACCTTTCCTCACCTACTGCCCAGTGGTGGAATTCAAAACCCTCCATTGGTTTTGCTTCTAAAGTGACCGGGATGTTTTTAAAATAGGTGCCATTCCATGGGTAAGATTGATCCGGTATTCCAGGGGTGCTCGGCTTAATATCGATGGTGTTGCATTTGATAAATCCATGATTTGGATTCGATACATCGAGTGTCAGTTTCAGGTCTTCTTCGATATTAAAGTGGTCCTCGATATGTTTTCTTTGATAGTTGGGCCGTTCTTTGAAATAGGTGATCAACTCATTTTTTCGATCTTCGTTTGTTCCATGATGGTTCCATCTTTTAAAGTGCTCTTCCAGATGTGGTTGAAGTTCTTGGTATCTTTCTTGGATTATCCTTGCTGTCCTATCGGGATGAAAAGTAGTGTTAATGTGATCAGCAAACCTGTTTATAAAGAGGTTTCTGAAAGAAGCATTGGTAAGTAGGCTTCGCAACAGGGCAGTTTTCTCCGGATCACCAGTGGGGCGGAATTCACCTCCGCCCTCGGGGTGAATAAAGTTGTCTAAAAAATCATATGAGGCTGGAGCTTGGTAGCGGGCACTTGCGTCAAAATCCCATATCATCAAACGCCATTTACCATCTTCATATGGCTTACTACTCGTTTCCTTTGTTCTCCAATACCTAAAATGTTTTTCTCCGTCCCAGTCCGTATTGTTCATGTAGATAAACATGATATTATAATCTACATAACTAAGAACGTCTAAATGCTCTTCTATATAACTATAATTTGTTTCCTGACTGAGATCTTTGTCAATCGCAAATTGATATAGATTACGATAATAACTAATATCTGATGGCTCGCCCGTTTCTACTTGGCTTTCACTTCCATTTCCCCATGGGGCATTAAGAATTATTAGATTGTCATCTTTTACGTGATATTTTCTGGAAATATGGTGGTCATTTAGTCTTTCTCGTAGATTGATAATCCCCCAAAATTCTCCATTTAATAGCAGGATAGAGGGGCGACTGTCCTGAAGATCTACTTTTGCTGGAGACATGATTTTTTGAGATACCGCATCTGTATAAATATCCATGTAATCCCCTCCAGCTCGTAACAAAAGATGCTTATAGCTTTCCATCGTATTGCCAAATGCATCTGATGCCTCTGGCAGAAAAGTATAAGCCATTTCATTGTCACTATCATATTCATTTCTTCCGTATAACCTAAGGCTTTTCATAGGTTTGGACCTTGACCCCCCGCCATGTATACGGGTGCCGAGATTTTGAGAAAAATCGAGCTTCCCGTTTTTTAAAAAAAATTCTAAATGAACCTGTTTTTCCCAATCTTTGCCCCTATGGTAATAATTCGCAACGGAAACATAGCTGTGCTCAGTGCCGCCTGCATCAAAATATTCTTTTCCTTGTACGTAGATTCCTTCTTCATGACCAAATAAGTTTTCCTGGGAAGAAACCAAGGAGATTATAGGTAATTCATACCGGTTATTTTTATCTGGATGGAAAAGGAAACTGCCAGTATTTACAGGGCTGATATTTCCGTCTTTGTAGGTGGCCGTTCTGATGACTTGACCTTTGAATACGTTTTCTTGAGGGCGCTTCCAGCCATGGCCAAAATCAGTACGATATGTAGTGATGATATCTGATAAATCATTGTCTTTGGATGTTTTATCGGAAAGTTGAAGCGGCGTTGTGTATACGTATGTGGTATTCCTTCTTGAGATATTTTTGCTTTCGTTCCATTCTCCAAAATGAAAATAATTAATGAGAAACGGAATCCCCTCTCCATCGAGATTGTTTATATCCGGAATAGATCCATCAAGTGTATAAAGGATCATTGCTTCTGGGACGGAGGACGTTAATTCGATGGTTGTGGGCTGTGAATACCATCCTGGAGGTGTTGAAAATGTTGGAGGTGATAAAAGATTTGACTGTCCATTTTCTCCATTGCTTTTTTTGGGGCTTGGAGAGTTATAAAAATACCAATCACCAGTCCCATTTGGAAATCTGCCATAGGAATAATTAGTGGGTACGGGAGGAACGTCTATTTTACTGATTTCCTCATTGTCAGGTGTGAATAAATACAGAGCCTCCCCATCAGCACTGATGCTGAAATTAGTATGCAGTGGAGACATGGAGTCTTTTTTGTTCTTGCCGGATGCCCAAATCAATAGGTAAGCACCTGGCTGTAACGTGAAATCTGGAAACTCCCATTTATCTGTTTCATCCTTATCATCTGTTAATGAAAAACCTCCTAAGTTTATAGCGGATTCCCCATAGTTGTATAGTTCTATCCAATCTTCATCATCATTATCATCATCATAAAAAGATCCATCATTTGAAGACATTACTTCATTAATCGTGATTTGCTGAGACTTTACTCCAAAATTGATAAAGAATAATAGTGTACAAAAAAATAAAAATTTGTGCATTTTAGTAAACAACAGTGGTTCGTAAATATTTTCCATAAAGAGCCCGTATTTGTTGGTTAATATCAGGACCTTATAATGATTAAGACGATCATCTAAGCAGTTTCGCTACAGTATTCCCTTAAAGTATTAATCTGGTACACAACAAAATCCCCATACAGCTTATGATTTGCTATGTAATAAGAGCGAGATAATCCTGAAATTCGAAAAAAGAACAAGATGATATTCCTGTCTGGTCAAATATAAAACTAAATTTTTGAGAATATCAAATAGCTACTACGGTTTCGGTTTTGATGTAAGTTTATTTTCGACATGGACAAAGTATTTTTCCCAGTTCATACTTTGTTAAGACGTCCACCAAATTTGGTTCTCGTTTATTCAAATAAATACATCAAACTTACCTGTCCTACAAAATTATTACGGTCCCATCCGGCCACGAAATATTGGTCTGGACTGTTTTCCAAGTACCATTTGTAGTTGAGCGAATAAATGTATTGGAGCTTTCCGGAAAGTAGAAAATTATCCAATTTCCAATCCGCTACCAAAGCAGGTGTCAGGTCAATATATTTACGCCTCCAGTCCTTAATAATCTCGTAGGTGTTGTAGTAATAATCGAGGTTGTAAACAATGCGCTCTACTTGAAACCCTATTCTGTTGTAATTTTGGACATAGCTGGCGCCGGCAAAAATCACATTGCTCCCCGGACCATTCCCTGCACCCAAAACTTGTCCCAAATGGGTGTAGCCATGCCTGACATGAGGGTGGGTGTACCAAGAATTATAGGAGATGATGGCATCACGAACAGTCTGTCCCGTTTGGGTCATCTCTGAGCTGATCTGGATATAGGCATCTTCTTTTTTAAGGGGAATAAGGTTGCTAAAACCAAACGTAAAGGCCCTGTTCAGATCAGGGTTCACCAGAAAGTCCCTTAATTGCCTGCTGTTGCCGTTAGAGCCGTATTCACCATAAAACTCAAATAGCCCGCCATGGCTCATCCATCGGAAGTATCCGGAGCTTAATTGGTTTCGCTGATCACGATCAGGGTTTTCGATGTTTTTTGGCCCTTTTTCACCGTTGAAAAGGGGCAGATAGTCCCCAAAGCTGTCCATGTCATTATGGTACATTTGGGAAACACTGCTGTAGCCGACACTTAGGCCGGGGACCCATTTGGGCTGATAACTTATGGTGATGCCTGAGAGGTACCGCCAGTCTTCATCTCTTTTGGGGATGTAGGCTGGAGTGTTTTTATAGACCAAACCGGAATTTGGAGGGAGGAATCCTGAACTTTGCAATTGGCCAGCGATAAGCTGCCCCTCGAAGTAACCGATATTGGTTTTCACAGGTCTTTTGGTTTCTATCGTGGCGTGTAAAAAGCCCGGAGCATTATTGCTCATCAAGAGGGAGTTGCGCTTGCCAGGCCCCCACCAAAGCATTTCCGTGGAAATTCCCACAGAAAAATCACGATAGGAATATTTGATGCTGGATTGGCCGGGAAGAAACTTGGTGTAGGATCCTGTGCCAAAACGCTCTGGGATATCACTGGTGTTCAGCCATTCATAATAATCCATGTAGTGATAGCCATTGGTCTTGTCCGGAAACCCAATGTAATCTCTATTTTGGGCACTCATCAATTCTGGTTGGAATTGGACTGTAAGGCCACCATATTCCAAGTACACCCCACCGCTCAGCAATACTTGAAGTCCACGGTTAGGGATCATGGCACCATCGTTCACCCCAAATGCATACTTCGAGTTGAACTGGGACTTTATGAATATGGGCAAGGGCTTGACCACTAACTTACCATCTTCAAAAACCTGATCGTCATTATAGCCATAGAGTTTGGCGTAAGTACTGTTCGCAAAGGCTCCTTCTAAATCCTCCATGTTGGGGTTTAGTGGACGTAGGTTAAACGAAAAGTGCTTGTCAAATTTCCCAATTAGCTGCTGTCTTCTCAGGTAATCTTCCAGAAATGGCGCATTGAGGTTAGCGGTCTGGGCCATGGCAGCCAAAGGCATCCATACCATGGAGAACAAAAATATCGCTTTGAAACGGAATGGCATTATGATGTGTTTTAATAACTTCATTTACTTCACAGTAAGGGCACTGACTTCGATTTTAGAGATGGACCAGCTTTCATCACAGATAGGGTCAGGAGCATTTTCTTGCAGCAATTGGTCTCCACATGTAATGGTGAGCGTTGGGCCATTGTGGGAGACCAGCTTGGAAATCCTGTACTTGGTGGTCCAATTCGGAGTATCGGCGTATTGGCAAAGCCCGGGAAGATCGGTTTCCAAGGCTCCCGTTTTGGGGTCATTGTGGCGTCCATATGGGTCAGGATAGGACTGGAACAGACAATAGCTGGAGACACAGGGTGAATTGGAAAAGGTGGTGTTGAGGATTTGCACGCCGCTTACCTCCATAAACCAATAATCCGGTCCACTTACTCCTGTGTTGTTTCCATCCCAACTGTCATGGACGAGTAGTTCGATCACCACCCGGACAGTGTTGTGTCCCGGCATACCGTTTACGGCTACGGATACTTCTTCATTGTTATAATTTCCCAATACCGTGTCCTCTTCGAATACCATCAATTTTCCATTTTCGATGCCAGAAAGACTAGCCGGTGCCGAAAAGTCATTTTCATAAACCAGTACCTCATCCATTAGCTGATCTTCATGGCAGGAGCTGGTCAATGAAAGCAGGAAAACACAGGCGAAAAATACTATAATCTTGGATGAAATAAACTGCATGAGGTAATATAGCTGGAATTAATTGTTCATTTACCGATTTTATCCATTGAAGGACAGTTCGTTGCTCATTTTTTTCGAGCACACAAATATAAGGGAATTTCAAAGAAAGTTTTCGATCCCACCTTTGTAATTGCTTTTGTGCCCGGCAAAACCAGGAATTTGACCCTAGAATGGGGGCCACGAAAGACAGATTGTGTATATTCGCAGTCATGTATTATTGGTTTGCTCAAACCACCAAATGCCTTAAATATGCTTCAAATTACGCTGATCGCCGGGGCTCGCCCAAACTTCATGAAAATAGCGCCACTTATCCATGCTATTCATGATTTACAACATGCAGGCCATGCACTGAAATATCGATTGGTCCATACCGGGCAGCATTATGACCACAAAATGTCCGGAGACTTTTTTGAGCAATTGGAAATTCCAGACCCTGATGTTAACCTGGGTGCTGGCGGTGGCACTCAGGCAGAACAAACCGCTGCCATCATGATTGGTTTCGAAAAGGAACTTATCGCGAACCGGCCGGATGTTGTATTGGTGGTAGGGGACGTGACCTCTACCTTGGCCTGCAGCATTACGGCCAAAAAGCTGCAGGTCCCCGTGGTGCATGTGGAAGGCGGGATCCGGTCTGGTGATATGAGCATGCCGGAAGAGATCAATAGAATCGTAACCGATAGCATTACCGATCATTTTTTTACCACTTCTGAATTGGCCAATGAAAACTTGAGAAAGGTCGGTGTGGACGCCCAGCGGATACATTTCGTGGGAAACACGATGATTGATACTTTGCTGAAACAACAGCCGCGGTTTCAAAAACCTCAGGGCGAGCTGTTCGATGCCTTGGAGAAGAATGGTTACTTTGTCCTTACACTTCATCGGCCGGCCAATGTGGATGAGGAAGTTAAGCTGAAAGCTACCATGGAAGCGATTTTGGCTGGAACAGGAGAATGTCCGGTGTTGTTCCCTGTCCATCCTCGGACAGCGAAAATCCTAAAAAACTTGGGCATCAAACATCCCCGGCTACACTATTTGGAGCCTTTATCGTATCTGTCATTTAATTTTTTGGTGCAGCATGCAAAAGGCGTGATCACCGATTCGGGGGGAATTACAGAGGAAGCCTCCGTCATGAATGTGCCTTGCCTGACCCTTCGCGATAATACCGAGCGACCTGAAACCATTCATCAAGGCACTAATGAATTGGTGGGGACGTCTCCTGAGCGGCTTAAGCCTTTTCTCGAGAGAATTTTGGCAGGCAATTGGAAACAATACCAAGGGATTTCCCTTTGGGACGGTCATGCCGCGGAGAGGATCATTAAAGTGCTCTATGAAATCTATGGAAAAGTTTCTCGATGATTCATGTGTCCGCGTAAGACCATTTTCGCCCTATATCACCTCTAGAGACCAGCAAAGAAGGGCTGTGCTGTCAAGATTGCCCTGCATTGCTCCTGAAAGCATTCTTAATCCAGGTAATAAACCCGTTTTACACGGCTGCTGATATTGGTCAGGAGTTCGTAAGGAATCGTCCCAATGGCCTTGGCTTGTTCCTTTAGGGACAGCCCATGACCATAAATGATGACCTCATCACCTTCGTGCACATTCATTCCCGTGACATCAATCATGGTCATGTCCATACAAATGTTGCCGATTACAGGAGCTTTTTGGCCATTTATAAGCACTTGGCCAGTGCCATTGCTGAACCTTCTGTCGTAGCCATCCGCATAGCCGATGGCGATGGTGGCGATTTTGCCGTCGTGGTCCATGGTTCCTTTTCGGCTATAGCCGACTGTATCTCCTTTTTTAAGGTGTTTGATTTGGGAAATGGTTGTTTTAAGGACACTGACGGGCTGAAGCGCATTTTCGTGAAGGCCGTTTACCTCGATTCCATAGAGGCCAATTCCCAGTCGAACCATGTCCAGTTGATGTGCAGGATATCGGACGATTCCGGCGGAGTTTAGGGCATGCATTAGGGGAGCGTATCCCAGAAATCCTTTTATGGTGGAGCACATTGATTGGAACTGGGCCAATTGACGCTTGGAGTAACCCTCGTGCAGGGCTTCATCCGCTCCTGCCAAGTGGGTGTATAAACTGGCTATTTGTAGCGCTGGAAACTGATGCAACAAGGTGCCGAGTGCTTCCAGGTCTTCTTCCCCAAATCCCAACCGGTGCATCCCCGTGTCAAGGTCCAGATGTACCTTAATGGTGGTGGCATTTGACTGGCAGTATTCGCCGAGTTGGCGGAAAAAGGACAGGCTATAGACCACCGGTTCAAGGTCGTACTTAATTAAATTGCCGAATGATTCCTGTACCGGATTGAGCACCATGATGGGGAGTTTGATTTTTTCTTGCCGTAAGCTTACCCCTTCATCTGTATAGGCTACCGCCAGATAGTCGGCCTTGAGCTGTTCCAGGTGATGTGCTATTTCAGTGGCCCCTCCCCCATAAGCAAAGGCTTTTACCATTATCATGGTCTTGGTGGAAGGCTTAAGAAGGCTTTTGTAAAAGGTGAAATTCTTCCTCAAAGCATTGAGGTTGATTTCCAGAACGGTGCCGTGAATGCGTTCTTGAAGGGCGTCTACCACGCGTTCAAACTGAAAAATGCGAGCGCCCTTGATGAGGATTAGATCATCTTGAAGGGCATATGTTGGTAGTTTTTCCAGTAAATGAGCGGTGTCTCGAAAGAAATTTACGGTGCATGAAGGGGGAGCTTTCAGCTGACCAATATCGGATCCCACCGCAAATACCATGTCCAGTTGGTAATGGCTAATCAAGTTACTGACGCTGTCATAAACGGAAGACTTGTCCCCAGCTTGGAGCAAGTCCGAAAGGATGAGGATTTTGCGCTTTTTGGGACGCTGGCTGTTCAAAAATTCCAATGCAATGTCCAAACCTGCCAAATCGTTGTTGTACGTGTCGTCAATGAGCAAGCACTGGTGGATGCCTGCTTTTAAGGTCAATCGCATCTCCACCGTGTCCAGCACCGGGATGGATTGTTGGATCTGGGTTTCCGACAGTCCCAGTACCAAGGCGGCCACAATGGTATGACGGAGGTTTTCCAGGGAGGCTTCATCCGTAAAGTGGCTATGGAAAGTGAACAATCCCAGGTCTGGTTTGATCAGCGTAAGCTTACTGCCCTCTTTTTCCTTTTTCGTTGATAAGGTATAGTCTCCTCCCGGTTGGTCGGACCAGGAGACGAGCCGATCGGAAGGGAATTGATCGGTCAAGGCCCGGTGAATGGCAGCATGGTCTTTTCGGTAGACAATCAGTTGGGCGTCCTTAAAAAGCAGCAGCTTTTCGTGGAGTTTTTCTGCTTGACTGGAAAAGCCCTCGGCATGTGCCGTGCCGATGTTGGTCATGATGCCGATATTCGGTTGGATGATGGTCTGGAGTTTGGCCATTTCGCCCGGCAAGGATATGCCAGCCTCTATGATGGCCGCTTTGTGGTGGTTTTCGATCCCGAAAATGGAAAGGGGCACGCCTGTTTGGCTGTTGTAGCTTTTGGGGCTTTTGGCGATGTCGAAACGGCTAGCCAAGATTTGCCCCAGCCACTCCTTAATGATGGTTTTGCCGTTGCTGCCCGTAATGCCAATGACGACGCCTGAAAATTGGTTTCTGTTCCACTTGGCCAATGCTTGTAACGCTTCCAATGCACTTTTGACCACAATGATCGTGCAGTCTGTTAATGGAGAAATGTGCTTGTCATTTTCTACAATGAAGGTTCTTACTCCTTTGGAAAAGGCATCCATGAGGTAATCGTGCCCGTTTACTTTAAAGCCTTTTAAAGCAACAAAAAGGGTTTGCTTCCCATGGTATATTTTTCTGGAATCGGTACTGATAGCGGTTACCGAAGGATGATGCCCCTGATGAAGGAGCTGTCCATTGGTGATGAGAAGGAGTTCTTGAAGGGTTAGCGCATTTACCATTGTTCAAAAAACGTGAAGGCCACGAGAATCAAGTTTCGGATTAGGACAGTTTTGCTCCATTCGGGACGGGCATGTCGACCGTGGCGAGCACCACATGTCCGCTTTCGTCATGAAAGCCCGTTACCAATACCTCTGACATCATGTTGGCGATTTGTTTGGGGGGAAAGTTGCAAATACAAATCACCCGTTTTCCGCGCAAATCACTCGGTTCATAATACTTTGTTATTTGCGCTGAAGATTTTTTTATCCCCATTTCACCCAAATCTACTTGTAGCTTATAAGCTGGTTTTTGTGCTTCCTCAAAAATTTCAGCATGAAGGATGGTTCCAATACGGATATCAACCTTTTGAAAATCAGAGAACTGAATTGTTTGCATATTATTCAATAATTTGTATATTTGGAAACCTCGAATTATCTAAGAATAATTTATTATTGTTAAAATTATATTTTACGATGTTCAAAGCTAACCAAATTCTGTCTAATTACGGCAAGATTTTCCTCTTGGGAATCGGTTTTGTGGTGTTTTATTCCGCAGAGGTTAGCGCACAGGAAGTAAGGGACTGTGATCGTGACCGACACTATGAGGAAGAGGCCAGATCACAGGAACATGAGTATGCAGAAGTTCCTTTTGAAGAGTATAAACCTGAAAAAGTCACCTCCTCTAAACCCGCCAAATCTTCCGTAAAAGAGCGGAAAGAAAATCCAATCTACAAGTCTGGCGGGGAGCAGGAGACCAAGAAAGAAGAAATGTCCACTTTGTCATTCAATCTTTTTCTGTACATCGTGGATCGTTTCAAAGAAGATTAAAAAAATGTACCCATTTTACAATTAACAATAACCCAAGGTGAGGAGGCTTTATTTGGCCTCCTTACTTTTTTTATAGGGGTATAGCATTATTCTTGGGGCGCAAGCTTCTATATTTATCGTAAAATGATGGATCAAGCAGAATAGTTAGGGGCATTTTACAACATTTAGTACTAATTTCGTGTAGAGGAGCTATCATCCGTGCGGCTGGCACTCCTTCGGGAGGTTGAGGAGCGCTTAAGTTCCTGCGGATGAATCCGCAGGTTACAAAATTTATCGTGCCGCAGGCACTTTGGTCCGATTTGTACATGGGAAACCGCAGCAGTAGCCTGTGGTGCCGAATGGAGGGATAGGCTGAAAGAATGATTTGTTGATTTGGATCGTACAAGCCGTCGCAGCTATCTGCTCATGCATAACGGTTGGCTTGGTAGAGGTTAAACGCTGAATATGCGCTAGCAACTGAGCATCCTACCTAATCCGCCCTTGGCGGAGGGTCATATAGAAGGTGCAGGTGACAACCTGCACCAAAAATGATTACACACAAAAGGTTAAGTTCCGTAGGAACGGCAGATATAAATGCAAATAGGAACATTTTTTTAAAGGTGTTTGCCCTGTGACAGAAGTCCATCGTTTTAACGGTATGAATTTTTCTTTTATAAGACCATGTCAAAATTTGTCCCCCATAAATATTGCTTGATCCTGTATAATTGCTATTTGCCTAGCCCCGGAGGGGCGATACATCCATAGCCATGGGGGAAGCCCATGGTAAATTAGCCCAACCAACGTTTTCAGTTTTAGCCGCATTTCCCTCCCTATTCCCCACAACTTTCCGCTAAAACCCATTCGAGCGGATGGAGGAAAACCATTGTTTTAACGGTGTAGAATTTTCTATTATAAGAACATGTAAGCATGTATCTCCTCAGAAATATGGTTTAATCCGAAATTGTGCCCTTTTTATTTAACGTCATTTTAAGCCATGGATAAAAAGCGTGAACACAGATGCCATAGCTTATGCATCCAACCTGTGTTTGTCAGTATTCATCTGTGGCCAAATGGAATATGGTTAGTCATCAAAATAGGCTGGCCCCCAACTTTTTCGCTTGATCGAGTTTAAGCCTCTGATCCATCTAATGACAAAAAAAGCCACAGCAACCCGTTAAAATGTTGGGGTGCTGTGGCCTTTTCAATTTACGGAAAAATTCCTGCTGTTATTATTTTTTCTTTTTCGCTTCTTTCATAGGGTTGGTGCCACTAGCGGCGCCACGAGGCCCGTTCTCACGCTTGAAGAGCTCGAAACGAGAAGGGATGTCTCTTCTTGGGAAATAGTTATTTTCTTCATCGATATCGGCCGTTTCTCTATACGGATCCAATACGATGCTTTCAACCTCTTTTTTGGTGGGGAATACCTTGGTCACTTCCGACTCATTCTTTCTCCAAATGTAGGCTGGTATGCGCTGTACTTCGGAAGAACCATCAGTATAGTTAAACTGGATGATCAATGGCATGACCAAACCGCCAATGTTTTTGAACGTCAGTTCATAGTAGTTCAGGCCACTGTTAAAGAGCTCTTTTTCTTTGTCCGTAAGACTTGATACAAATTGATTGTAAGCTTCTTCATCACTAGGCGTGACCGCAAACCTGTCATAGGTGCTGTAGAAGTCTCTTGTGGCAGGATCTTTTTCCAGTACTGTTTCAGGAATGTCCTCTTCGTTTCTGGTCTTGGTCAGGTAGCTTTCATATTTCTCATATTCCTCCGCTTCCGCTTTTTTCTTTTCGGCAGGCGTCCTGTTGTCCAGTTTGTACCATTTTACATCGGCAAGGGAAATGTCCACGGGCTCAGTGCCAAAGAACCAACCTCTCCAGAACCAGTCCAAGTCCACGGCAGAGGCATCTTCCATGGTGCGGAAGAAGTCGGCAGGAGTCGGGTGCTTAAATTTCCATCGCTGTGCATATTGCTTGAAGGCAAAATCAAATAATTCACGCCCCATGACCGTTTCTCTTAGGATATTGAGCGCGGTGGCAGGTTTGGCGTAGGCGTTTGCACCAAACTGAATGATGTTTTCAGAATTGGTCATAATGGGCTCCAAGTATTGCTTTTCACCCTTCATATAATCGACGATCTTGTGTGCGGGACCTCTTCTGGAAGGGTAGTCTCTGTCCCATTCCTGCTCCGCAAGGAACTGCATGAAGGTGTTCAAGCCCTCGTCCATCCAGGTCCACTGGCGCTCGTCGGAATTAACGATCATCGGGAAGAAGTTGTGTCCCACTTCGTGGATGATGACAGAGATCATTCCATTTTTGATGGCCTCCGAATAGGTGCCGTCTTTGTCAGGACGACCGTAGTTAAAGCAGATCATTGGGTATTCCATGCCGTTCGATGCCTCTACGGAAATGGCCGTAGGGTAAGGGTAATCGAATGTTCTGGCCGAATAGGATTTCAAGGTGTGGGCGACCACCCTTGTAGAATATTGTTCGTAAAGGGGATTAGCTTCTTTGGCGTAGTAAGACATGGCCATTACGTTTTTATTGCCTACGTCCACGGCCATGGCGTCCCAGATAAACTTACGAGAAGACGTCCAAGCGAAGTCTCTGACATTTTCTGCTTCAAATACCCATGTTTTCGTTCCTGAGGCTTTTCCCTTTTCCAGCTTTTCTGCTTCATCTTGTGTACGGATGATGACAGGGTCGTCAAAGGTCTCCTTTGCTTGGTTCCACCGGTCCAGCTCTTTGTCGCTCAACACTTCTTCCGGATTTTGGAGCACGCCAGTAGCGCCTACCATGTGGTCAGCCGGTGCCGTGATGCTTACCTTGTAGTTTCCAAAAGTAAGGGCAAATTCACCGCTGCCATAAAATTGCTTGTTTTGCCATCCCTGAAAGTCAGAATACACGGCCATTCGAGGAAACCACTCAGCCATGGTGTACAGGTAATTGCCGTCTTCTTCAAAATACTCATATCCTGGCCTGCCGCCGATGAAGCTGGTCCGGTCATGAATGTTAAAGCTCCATTCCACCGTAAATTCTACTTGCTCTCCGGCAGTAAGGGGCTCGGGCAGGTCCACCCGCATCATGGTTTTATTGATGGCCACGGGGATGTCATTGCCCTGGGCGTCTTTTACACTGTGAATCTTATAGCCTAAGTCCAAGTCGTGCCAAAGGATGGATTCCAATTGACGCATGGACATTTTATCATATATTTTGCTGGTAGATGCTTTGTGGCTGTCTGCATCTTTTGCCCGTTGGTTTTGGTCCAGCTGTATCCATAGGTAGCTGAGGGCATCCGGAGAGTTGTTAATATAAGTGACCGTTTCTGTACCTTTGATGGTCTGGTTCTCGTCATCCAGCGTTACGTTGATGTCGTAGTTTGCTTGCTGCTGCCAGTACAGATGGCCTGGAGCTCCAGAGGCTGTCCTATAGACATTGGGAGAGCGGAGCATATTGCCCAACTGCTCAAAACGTTCGGCGTGGTTTTGCTCACTGTGCTGTGCCACTGCCTGGGAGGAGACGGTCAGGATAGCAGCAAGGATGTGAATAAATCTTTTCATATCTCTTGTTTAAAGTTAGAAAACTGGTCTGTATAGACTATTTGGGTTGATCGATTATTTAGATATTGATTTTACCAATATACTTTGTCCAAAATCATCATGATGGACATGCCCAGCACAATGGCGCTGATGACTAATGCCCATTCTTTCCTATTTGTACCAAATATACCGATCGTAATCGAAGAAATCACGATGAAAATACCTACAATGATAAGTTGCCCCGCCTCTAGGCCGAGGTTGAAAGCCAATAACGGCTCCCAGATAGAGCTTTCACGGCCCAATAATGACCGTAGGTAATTGGAGAAGCCTAGTCCATGGATAAGCCCAAAGAAAAGCGCAAAGGCATAATTTGCCTGAATGCCACTTCCGCTGGATGGGCGAGGCTTCAGAATGTTGAAGAAAGCCGTAACGGCAATGGTCACCGGAATCAGAAATTCAATCAAATTGGCATTGACACTGAAGATTTTCAGGGTCGCCAAGGCCAAGGTGATGGAATGGCCAATGGTAAATGCGGTGACCAGAACAAGTATTTTTTTCCAATCACGCAAAAGATAAATGGCACATAATGCGATGACGAATAAGATGTGATCAAAACCATTAAGGTCAAGGATGTGTTCTAAACCAAGATTGAAATACGCTCGAAACTGACTCATGTAATACTTTATTTGTCCTTTTGCATGTCGAAAATTTAATCGCTAAACGACTTTTCCATACTGCTGGGAAGCCGTGTAGGGTCTGCAAGAAGGGCTTGGGCTTAATATTTAATTTGGGTTTGGAAAAACTGGTTGTAATATTAATGTTAAATTCGCATAAAAAATAACAATCAAAGGGTAAATGTTTTATAATTATATATGCTTAATAATGATAGGATGGATGGCAAATTTCCATCCCTTTTATATCAGTGTCACGGACATCAACTATAATGAAGAGGCCAAAAGCCTGGAAATCGCCCAAAAGATTTTTTGGGATGACCTGGAGGTAGCCTTGGGGAAAGAGGCGGGTGCCTCAGTGGACTTTATGCATCCCGAAGACCCGGAGGAATTGTCTTCCATGATCAAATCCTATTTGCTCAAGCATAATGCGCTTGTCGTTAATGGCAAGAATACCGCATTGGAATACCTGGGATTCGAAGTGGAGGAAGATGCCGCTTGGTTTTACATGGAAGCCAAAGGAGTCAGCAAGCCCGGGAAGGTTGAGGTATCCAATAAAATATTGGTCAGTGATTTCCCTGATCAGCGCAATATGGTGAACTTTTATGTGGATGATGAGCCAAAAACGTTGATTCTATACAAGGATCACGAAAAAGGGCAGCTTAAATTTTAGCGTGTCCTTATCCCTTCATTACCCATTTCATAAAGGCCTTGATGATTCCAGAGGTCTTCAGTCCATAGGGTGGATAAAGCAATTTTGGCAAGGTCTTTCCCGTACGCTGCTTTAGGATGGCCTTTTCATTGCTGAACGCCAAAAACCCAGCGTGGCCATGTGATCGGCCCATGCCGCTGGCGCCAATGCCGCCAAAAGGCAACTCGGAATGGAGAAACTGGATCGCACAGTCATTGATCACGAGCGCTCCACTGCTGGTGTTTTTGCTGAGCTGCTCGATGATCCGGTCATCAGTGGTGAAGGCATAAACGGCAAGTGGTTTGGGCTTCAGCTGAATTAGCTGAATGACATCGTCAAGTTGATGGTACGTGATGATCGGAAGAATGGGGCCAA
This sequence comes from Echinicola vietnamensis DSM 17526, assembly GCF_000325705.1. Classification (NCBI taxonomy): domain Bacteria; kingdom Pseudomonadati; phylum Bacteroidota; class Cytophagia; order Cytophagales; family Cyclobacteriaceae; genus Echinicola; species Echinicola vietnamensis. The sequence goes on from NC_019904.1 coordinate 1,717,246, forward strand.
AAATTTCTTCCTTCATTAGATCCATGGCTTCCGAGACGTTACTGACCACGGTAGGCTCCATGAACTGCTGATCCAGGGAGTTTTTACCGCCAAACTCCACATGCGCCCCTTTGGTTTGGGCGTCTTTGAGCATGTTTTGAAGGCGTACGATGTGTGGTGCATGGATGATTCTTCCGTAATCGGGATTACGGTCAAAGCCTTTGCCATTGGCATTGTACATCCGGTTTACCTGGGCTTTTAAAGTTTCAATAAAGTCTTGCTTTTGGGATTCATGGACGAAAAGGTAGTCTGGGGCGATACAGGTCTGTCCACTATTGATGAATTTGCCAATGGCGATTTTTTTAGCGGCATCTTCCAGGTCAAAGCCCTGGTCAATGATGGCTGGAGACTTTCCGCCTAGCTCCAAGGTGACACTGGTAAGATTTTTAGCGGCAGCTTTCATGACGATTTTCCCCACCTCAGTACTTCCTGTAAAGAAGATATGGTCAAATGGCTGCTCGAGGAGTTCGCTGGTAACTGGTACTCCTCCTTCAAAAATGGTTACATCTTCCACAGCAAACAATTCAGTGACCATCCTCCTGAGCAATGCTGAAGTGTGTGGGCTGTGCTCGGAGGGCTTTAAGCATGCGCTACACCCTGCGGCAATAGCGGATACCAAGGGGGCTACTGAAAGGTTGAATGGATAATTCCATGGAGAAATGATCAATACGGCCCCTTTGGGTTCTGCTTGAAGATATGCCTGGGTGCCCAGCATATGAATGGGTTGGCCTACCTTGGTGGGGGCGGTCCATTTGGGCAATTGCTTCAAGGCTGCATTGATTTCCATCACTACAAAGCTGGTCTCCGTGACCGCTACTTCGGCAGCCGGTTTACGAAGGTCTGCGTAAAGCGCTTTTTCGATTTCCTTTTGATTGGATTTGATCCACTCTTTTAACTGCTCCAGTTTTTTGATCCTACTGGACAGTGTTGACTGTTGGTTTTTTAGTGCCTTTTGCTTTTGGGCTTGAACGGTCTCTTGAATCATGGGGTGAATTTATGGGTTGAATATCAGAACTATAAGCACTTCAATACAAGATATAAAATAAAGTCTAAACAGATAATATCCTCAAGGATCATTATTGAATAGTGCAACTATTTGATTTTTTAGTAACATTTTAAAATATTATTAAACGATTTTTGTGTATACAAAAATGTAATTCAATTAAAAATAAACGCAGTTTGTTTTGGTGAAAGATACAATAAAGTGCATATTTACATTAAATATATGTATTTGAAACGCAATAATTTGCTTACGTGTGTTTTGAAGCATGTATGATTGGAGGGTCCTCTTTTACTACATTTTTGAACCTGACAATTAAAAGAACTACGCTAAACTCTACTTACTATGAAAGCACTTTTATACAGCTTTTTGTTTTGGGCTGCATGTTGTTTTGTCCATGCTGCCCATGGATTTGACCATGAATTTAATGCATTATCCGGAAAGCCCACTGTAGATGATGTTCACCTGCTGTTGGAAAAGACAGGACAGTATATGGACAGCAACGAAGATGGGGAATTTAGTGCCGGAGATACGGTTTTTTATTCCTTTGTGGTCAAAAATGTATGTTCGGGTACGATATCGGATATTATGGTGAAAGATCCGGCAGCGACCCTTCAAGGAACTCCCATTACATTGGCTCCTGGAGAAGAAGACCATTCCACCTTTTCAGCTTTTTATGTACTTACGCAGCAAGATGTAGATGCTGGAGTGTTTAAAAACACGGCCACCGTTTCCGGTCAGCTGCCTTCTGGGGAGGTGGTATCGGCCGAGGATGAGGATATTCAGGACATTTACGTAAAGGGCTCCATCAAACTGGAAAAAACAGGCACTTATGAAGATACGAATGGTGATGGACAACCCAGTGTAGGCGATCATGTCCATTATCATTTTACAGTCAAAAACAGTTGCCATGCCACCCTTTATGAAGTGGTGGTGCTGGATGCGTTGGTGGAGATCAGTGGAGGCCCCATTACGTTAGCGCCTGGTGAAAAAGACAAAACTACCTTTTCGGGGAGTTATGCCCTTACCCAAGCGGATATCGATGCGGGGACCTTGGTGAATACGGCCACGGCCATTGGCAGGAACGCGCATGGGGAGTCCGTCAAAGATTCAGATGAGGATGTTCAGGACATTTATGTAAAGGGCTCCATCAAACTGGAAAAAACAGGCACTTACGTGGACACCAATGAAGATGGTTTGCCCAATGTCGGCGACCATGTCCGGTATACCTTTGTCGTAAAGAACAGCTGTCACGTGACCCTGACCGATGTTGTCGTGACGGATCCACTGGTGGAGGTGACAGGTGGGCCGATTACCTTGGTACCAGGCGAAAAAGACAAGACGACCTTTTCGGCAGTTTATGCCTTGACGCAAGGGGATATCGATGCGGGAATGCTTATAAATGAAGCGGTGGCCAAAGGGATTAATCCGCACGGAGAAGCTATTGTCGATAAAGATGATGACAAACAGGTTTTTGAGGTCAGTGGAGCGATCAAGCTAAAGAAGACCGGAGAATATCACGATACCAATGGCGATGGATTTGCCAGTCCGGGGGACGAAATTCGCTATACCTTCGAGGTCAAAAACAGTTGTCATGTAACGCTGAGAAATGTCCATATTTTGGATACGCTGGTGGAGGTTACCGGAGGCCCCATCACCTTGGCTCCCGGCCAAAAGGATAAAACTACATTTAAAGCCACCTATACCCTTACCCAAGCGGATATTGATCAAGGGAAAGTAACCAACAAAGCCACGGCAGTAGGGGAAAATCCTAAAGGAGAACCCATTACCGACTGTGACACCCACACGGTCATCCTTCAAGGTCTTGGCCAGCCCATTGGGTTTGATTTGACCAAAGAGGTGGACATCACCCGGGCGGTGTTAGGCCAGCAGTTGACTTACACCATTTCTCTTACCAATACCAGTCCGGTGGAGGTGAAGGATATCCGACTTTTGGATCCGTTGCCAGAAGAGTTGACGTATGTATCGTCCACGTTGCCGCGAGGGGCAGATGGTGGCTGGGAGATTGCGGCCATGGCTCCCGGTGAGCAGTTGGTTGTGGAATTGTCAGTGATGGCGACCCAAGTGGGCGAAGTGGTCAATATCGTGGAGCTTACCGCGGATGATTACCAGACCCAGGCGGAAGCTGAGGCGGTGGTGATCAGGGAGTGCAACGTGGACTTGGCCATCAGCAAAACCTCACATGGCGCAAAGATCTACCAAGGGGATGAATTCTCCTACACCCTTACCGTCCAAAATAACGGTGAAGATACTGCCACTGATGTGGTGATCACGGATGTCCTACCTGATTTGGTTAGCTACGTTAGCAGTGCGTATGTGCCCTCGTCAGAGGATATCGTGCCTCAGCTCCAGCAAGAGGGTAGTACATTGCGATGGGAAATTGCTCACTTTCCCCCGGGGGAAAGTGTAGAAATTGCCCTTACCGTTAAGGCAAATGGATTGGGGGAATTGCTGAACGAGGCGCTGGTGGAGAGTCCCCATGAAGAGGAAAACCCAGATGACAATGCCGATAAAGATTGGAACACCATTGTCGAATTTTTTATCCCCAATGTATTTACGCCAGGCACCAAGGACAATATCAACGATTCCTTTGTGATCAGGGGATTGCAGCAGTTTCGCCAAAACAATATCGTGATCATGAACCGTTTGGGCGATCATGTTTTTGAAAAGGAAAACTATCAAAATGATTGGGACGCCAAAGGGCTAAATGGCGGAGCTTATTTTTATGTCTTGTCCGTGACCGACACTCAGGGGGCTCATCATGTATTTAAGGGCTGGGTTCAGGTGATTAAAGGCACAACTTCCAACCAAACAGAACGATAAAACGAAATCCATCATGAAGAAGATTTTTATACTAAGTTGTTTCTGCATATTTGCCGGGATATTCTTTTCGGGAAGTGAGGGGCATGCCCAGCAGCTTCCGCAGTTTAGCCAGTACATTTTCAATGGCTTGAATATCAACCCTGCCTATGCCGGCTACAAAGGCGCCCCCTACCTCCAATCGTCCTACCGGAGCCAATGGTCGGGCTTTCCGGGCGCTCCCAAGACCTTTTCCCTATCTGCCGACTTGAGTGCCAATGAGGGGACGATGGGTTTTGGTGCGTCCTTGCTGTCCGACAAGCTGGGGCCTGCCTCTACCTTTTCTGCATTGCTCACGTATGCCTACCGGTTGCAGATGGGATACGATTCGTTTTTGAGTGTTGGGGTAAGTGGAGGAGTGTCCGAATACGCCATTGATGGGACGATGTTCAGTCCCGATGAGTATAATGATCCTGATATTCCAGAAGGGAAGGTAAATACCTTTACCCCAAACTTGAACACGGGGGTGTTTTTTCACACCTCAAGGTTCTATGCAGGGCTTAGCATGTTTAACTTGATTGGTAAAAAAGCCCTCGAAAAGGAGTCCATTTCACTGGCCTACCATGATATGCACTATTACTTCACGGCGGGCGCAATGATTTTTATTTCGGATGATGTGCAGTTCAAACCATCGGTGCTTATCAAGGAGGCAAAAGGAAGCCCAACAAATTATGATATCAACGGGATGTTACTGTTGATGGAGCGCTTGTGGCTTGGGGCGTCTTACCGGTCCAATTTGGGCAATGGAAGTGAATCTTTGCAAGAAAACCTCAATAATCGTAATTCAATAGCGGCAATTGTAGAAATCTTTGCAACTAAACAGCTTAGAATAGGCTATTCCTATGATCATAATGTAAATATTTTGAGTAACTTAAGGAACAATTCCCATGAAATTTCGGTGGGGTATTATATTATTCCTAGAGATGTTAGAGTACATAACCCAAGATGGTTTTAAGTATGAACAAGATTTTTAAAGCAGCATTTGTTATCATTTTTGCGTTGCTGGTGTACGAAAAGAGTTATGGCCAGCAAGCACTTTTGCGATATGCGGACAAAGAATATGGGCTATTACATTACCAAGAATCTGCAGAGGCCTATGAGCGGGCATTTGAAAAACGGGGTAAATACCGGGCGGCGAAAGGAGCGGCCTTAAGCCATGAAAAAATGAACGATTACCAGTCCGCTTTTGAGTGGTGGGAGAAGGTGATTGGTTTTGAGGAGTCCGTAACGGAAGATTATGTCCATTTTGCCGCAGCGGCCAATTATGAAGGCAAGCTTGAGGAGGTTTTGGTAGCCTTGGACACTTTGCCCGATCGAGAGGGCTTGGATCCCTTGAACTTAGATTCCCTCCAGTATTGGTACCAATCCAAGACTGATTTGGCATTGGAGCCCATGGAGGGGGTAAACAGTCCTACCGCAGATTTTGGCTTGGTCGAAGATGGAAAGGGCAATCGGTATTTCACCTCTGACAGGGGTGGTTCCGGCAATTCGAAAAAGTCTGCGATCCGTTTTGACTTATCGGGAAAGATGAATGAAGACTTTTATGAGTGGACAGGACGAGATTTCCTAAAGGTTTACAAGGCAGACAGCACTGGAGGCATCAGCAGCATGGAAGTTCCTGTTCCTGACAGCTACCATTTTGCAGATCCCTTCTTTTTGGATGGAGGAAATACGGTCTTTTATACCGTTACGAGAAAGATAAAGCGGCAGAATGGCAAGAAAATCAGGCCGGATAAACGCGTAAATCCAGAGATGGATTATGGCCAGCCCTCGGATTCGTATATTGATTTTTATTCGGAATTATACTTTAGCCATGTGGACGATGAAGGAAAATTCACCGATTATCAGGCTGTCCCTTGGAATGATGCTACAGGGTATTCTATCATTACTCCTTTTGTAGACGAAGAAGCGGGGATGCTATATTTTGCATCGGACATGCCAGGAGGTCTTGGCGGCTATGATATTTATCGAGTGTCTTTTGATGATGATTTTAACTTTGGTACACCAGAGAACCTGGGCGAACCAATCAATAGTCCTGAGGATGAGCGTGATCCTTTCTTGATGGACGATACCTTTTATTTTTCTTCCAATGGTCATTTCGGATTGGGAGGATTTGACCTGTTCAGTGCAGGGTATCGGGGTGGTGCATTTTCCGGGTTGAAAAACCTTGGTGTTCCCTATAATTCACCTCGGGATGATTTTAGCTTTTTATTGGCTGAAGATGGGCAAACCTACCTGTCCAGCAACCGCAGTGGTGGTGCCGGATTGGACGATATTTATACCATGCAGGCAAGGTTAATGCGCTTCTTGGCCAAGGTGGTGGATTGCGATGGCGCATTGATCAGTGATGGCTTTATGGCGGAGATGATCAAGAAGGATGAGCAATCGGCCTTGGAGCTTGATCAGAAGTCAGCAGGTGAGCTCCACGGGGACCTGACGCCTGGTGCTGATTATTCCTTAAAGATCAGCAAGCGTGGCTATTTCCCTGTGCACGATGATTTGATCAAGGCTGAGGCCGAAAATGGTCTTGTCGAGCGATCGTATACCTTGGTTCCCATTCCCTACAGAAGGACCGTTTTTGTGGACTTGGTGTATTACGACTTGGACAAGGCTGTCATTCGGGGTGATGCCATGCCCGTGCTGGACAAGGTGGCTGAGCTGATGGCTTCCCAGTCCTATTTAGACCTACAAGTCCGTTCCCATACAGACTCCAGGGCTTCCAATCAATACAATGAAGAGTTGAGCAGTTCGCGGGCAGATGCTGTAGCGGCCTATTTGGAAGGGAAGGGGATTTCCTCCGAGCGGGTCCATGAAGCTTGGTACGGGGAAGAAGAGCTGATCAATGATTGTGGAGATGGTAAGCCATGCCCAGAGTGGAAGCATCAGCTGAACCGGCGAAGTGAATTGGTGCTGATGGCATTCTCTGAAGAGGGAAAGGCATATGAATTGCCTGCTGATCTTAAAGACCTATGCGAAACGCCCAATTTAGGGGTGATGATGGACGTGCCGATCATTTATTTTGATTTCGATAAACATACCCTGCGGCCGGAAAGCATTTCACAGTTGGACCGTGTGGCCTTGCTGATGCGGGAGCGTCCAACGGTGGAATTGGCCTTGGCGGGACATACCGATATTCGGGGTTCTGAGCAATATAATGAAGGTCTTTCGGAACATCGAGCAGCGGTAGTCCGAGACTATTTGATCAGCTTGGGGATCGAGGAAGACCGCATTAGCTATAAGTGGTATGGTAAAACCCGTCCAGTGCACGACTGTGCTGAGCAGCCCTGTACCGAGGCAGAGCACCAGCTCAACCGTCGAACAGAAATCATGCTGATGCTGGATGGGGTCAATATTAATGATGCTTCCAGCAAGCCTTCCTCCAGCGGGGAAATGTCCTCCTTGCCAAGCGCTTCAGAAGGGATTTACCTTATTTCAGGCGTGTTTAGCACTGAAAAAAATGCCGAGGATCACCTTAAGGAGCTTGAAAAACAAGGATTCGTCGATGGAGCATATTTTTTAAATGCCGAAGATCAGCTGTATTACTGTTATGTGACGACTTTTGAAAGCTATCATGCCGCTTCCAAAGGCTTAGAAGCCTATAAGTCAAAAGGCTTGGCCAATGCTTGGGTGAAGAAGATTTAGGAGAGCGGGTGTTGGTGAAATGTAATATTACGTGGAGGGATCGATTTCGTAAATGAATTCTCAGGTCATCGGGGAAAACGCTTTAAAATTAGCATTTTGCCCATTTAGACGTAGTGATGTCATAAATTAGGCGTCTTTACGACACTATCAACGTCAGGGCATAGCCACTAGTTTTGGGTTAAACAAAAAGCTAAAGCTATGGAAGAAAACAGTATTTCATCAAAGTTAAAAGAATTAAGGTCCAGCAAAGGAATTTCCCAGGAATTGCTTGCATAAGAGGCCGGCATCAGTCTGAGAACAGTCCAGCGGATAGAAAGCGGTCGTTCAAAACCCAATGGCTCTACGTGTCAGCGACTAGCGGAGGCACTAGGGATCAGCCCCGATGCTTTTATCGACCCTCACCTTATCGAAAATACCGATTTTCTGAAAAAATTAAGTTTGTCAGCGATGTCGTTTATTCTTTTTCCTTTACTGGGTATTTTAGTGCCTTCAGTGTTATGGGTACTTTATAAGGATAAAGTCAAGGGAATCGATGAAGTAGCCAGACCGCTAATAAATTTCCAGATTTCTTGGACCATTTTGCTGATATTGCTTCCTTTCTTGATCTTTCCCTTGCTTTTCGGGTTACTGGCGATCTCATTGGGCATGACAGGGATGCCTAGTGATTTGTTTTCTATCGGTTATATTGAAGAGCGGGTAATATGGTTTTTCTTATACGTTTATAATGCAGCGATAATAGTGGTCAATACTTTTAAGATACATGAAGGCAAAGGGCCAAGGTATTTTCCTTCAGTCAAATTTGTGCGATCTACCTGAGGATGTCTTCATCCAAAAGAAAAAAGGGCTGAAACATTTTGCCAGGATGTTGGTTACAAGTAAAAGTTATGATGATGGACACAAAAGGAAAAGCTTCTGGAAAAAAGATCAATTGGCTCCATCTGCTGGGCTTTATGTTTGGGGTGATGGTCATTGGCAGTCTAGCTGGGATTGCCAATGCGGGAAACATCACCACGTGGTACGCCACCTTGGAAAAGCCTCCTTTTAATCCACCCAACAGTCTCTTTGGTCCTGTTTGGACGGTGTTGTATGCTTTGATGGGGGTGGGGATTTACCTCGTCTGGAAATCTCCTGATTCACCACAGCGAAAAAAGGCCATCCAGGTTTTTATCGTCCAATTGGTGCTGAACTTTTGTTGGAGCTTTATCTTCTTTTACTTTCATTTGATCGGCTGGGCGGCCATTGAGATTGTCTTGCTGCTGGGCATGATCATTTGGATGATCCTGATTTTTAGACGGGTTGACAAGCTAGCGGCCTATTTACAATTGCCATATCTCCTCTGGGTCAGCTTTGCGACCTTGCTCAATGTCAGCATTTGGTGGCTCAATAGGTGATCAAAAGTAGCCATGCCCACAAACATTTTGGCCATCGGTGAAGTTGAATGGGAACAAACGCAATAAGACATATCCATGGGGCATTACCAGTTGTTTTCAGAACAAAAGATTCCTGCGAGCTTGGACGAGGTATGGGATTTTATTTCTACTCCCCAAAACCTAAAAGAGATTACTCCAGACCACATGGGGTTTGACATTACCTCCAAGGCTATGCCTGAAAAGATGCACCCCGGCATGATCATCAGCTACAAGGTGAGTCCCATGCTGGGAATCAAAATGACCTGGGTGACGGAAATTACACAGGTGAAGGAAAAGGCTTTTTTTGTGGACGAGCAGCGCATTGGTCCGTATGCGATGTGGCACCATCAGCATCATTTGGAACCGATAGCCGGTGGCGTCTTGATGAAGGATATCGTGACTTATCAACCTCCCATGGGGCCTTTGGGCGACATTGCCAATGCCCTTTTTATCCGAAAGCAGCTGGACACCATCTTTGCGTACAGGTTCAAGGCCGTGGAGGAGAAGTTTGGCAAATTTCCTTCCCATACTTCAGCGTAAGATGGGCAAAACGGTCACCTTGGTTTTTCCCCATCAGCTGTTCAGGGACCATGCTTTGCTGCAAAAGGACATACCGGTCTGGTTCATAGAAGAGGCCTTGTTTTTCAGGCAGTATAAATTCCACCGGGTGAAATTAGCTTTCCATCGTGCTTCTATGAAGGCATATGAGGCGCACCTGCTGCAGCGCGGTTTTGAGGTACGCTATGTGGAGGGAGATGCTGCTGACATTCGGAAGCTGATTCCCGATTTGAAACAACTGGGAGTGGAGAATGTGGCCTGCTTGGATCCGACCGATGACTGGTTGGAAAGCAGGTTGACCAAAGCTTGCCAACAAGCGGGGCTTTCCCTTGACCTCGAGGCCAACCCAGGCTTTTTGAATAATTTGGATGAATTGTCGGAATATTTTGGCGCCAATGCGGCATATCATCAAGCTGATTTTTACATCGAAGCGCGAAAAAAGCGGAATATCCTGATGGATAAAGGAGGGCCAAAGGGAGGCAAGTGGAGCTTTGATGCCGAAAACCGCAAAAAATATCCCAAGAAAAAGCGGCCACCTCGAGTGGAATGCCCCGCCCAAAACAGTTTTGTCAAAGAGGCCAAGGAATACGTGGAGGAACATTTTGCAGACCACCCAGGGGATTTGGCGGAGCCGTTTCCTTATCCGGTGACGTTTGAGGAGGCAGCCAACTGGCTTGAGGCGTTTTTAGTGGAGCGTTTCAGGGAGTTTGGAACGTATGAAGATGCGATCGTGGCGGATGAATCGATTTTACATCACAGTGTGTTGACGCCAATGCTGAATGTGGGATTGCTCACGCCCAAGGAGGTGCTCGACCGAGCCATGGGGTATGCCGAAAACCACAAAGTTCCCTTAAATTCACTGGAGGGGTTTGTCCGACAGGTAATGGGCTGGAGGGAGTTTATCAGGGGAGTTTACATCTGGAAAGGAAGGCAGCAGCGCACACAAAACTTTTGGGGATTCAAACGTCAGATTCCCCCGTCCTTTTGGCATGGGGAAACGGGAGTTGTCCCCGTGGACTTGACCATCCAAAAGACCTTAAAATACGCCTACAATCATCATATTGAGCGGTTGATGGTGCTGGGAAACTTTATGCTGTTATGTGAATTTGACCCGGACGAGGTTTATCGCTGGTTTATGGAAATGTATGTGGACGCATACGATTGGGTGATGGTGCCAAATGTCTATGGCATGAGCCAATTTGCAGACGGGGGCTTGATGGCAACCAAGCCCTATATCAGTGGCAGCAATTACCTTCTAAAGATGGGCGATTTCCCCAAGGGCGATTGGCAGAAGACCTGGGATGCACTCTTTTGGCGCTTTATGCATGTCCACAGGAATTACTTCGAGAACAACCCTCGCATGAAAATGTTACTGGCCACGTTTGATAAAATGGATGCCGGGCGAAGAAAAAGCCTTTTGGAAACAGCCGATAACTACCTGTACAGCGTGGATCAGGTCCGTAAGTAACCGTTTGGCAAGAAGGCTAGTCCAAGGGTTTTACGCCTCTGATCATCTCCTTTTTGCCCGGAGGGCCTGGTAGGGTTTCCACTTTTAGTCCCACTTCGGCAAGGTCCCTTTTTACTTGGCCTTTGGCACAATAGGTGACCAATATCCCTCCTGGATTTATGGCGTCCACCACCTTTTGCAGCAGGTTTTTGGACCATAATTCTGGCTGTTTGCTCGGCGCAAAGGCATCGAAGAACACCACATCGGTAGGATATAGCTGAACTTCCTCCAAGGTGGTTTTGTCCTTTTTCATGTTAAAATACGGAGTGATTGGGCCACCTTGATCCCATGCTGCCTCGTGCAGCTTATCGAAGGCACCTTGGTAGTGGCTAATATCCGTATTGATATTTTTATAGTTAAGCTGGGTGTAGACTTCCTTTTCAATAGGAAACGGCTCAATGGTATGATAGAGCAGGGGCACTTTGTTTTGCTCTGCCCATACCAACGCCAGCCAAGCATTCAGTCCCGTTCCGAAACCGACTTCAAATATGCGAATGGGCTTTTGGTGGGGATGGTGCGTGAACCAATGATCCAGGCCATAAAGAAAAAATACGTGAATGGACTCCCGGTAAGCCCCGTGAAAAGAATGGTACGTCTCATCAAGCTCAGGCACGTAAAGGGAATGGGAACCGTCTTCTGTTTCAATAAGTTTTATCGCTCTTTCCATATCAATCGTTTTTATATATCAGCGCGACACAATACGCCGAAACACCTTCTTGTCTTCCCACAAATCCTAACTTCTCGGTGGTGGTGGCCTTAATGGAAATATCTTCTTCTGCAATGGCCATCACTTCTGCCAAGCAGGTTTTCATGGTATCAATATGTGGATTTACTTTGGGCAATTGAAGGCAAATGGTGGTGTCCAAATTACCAATTTCATAGCCATTTTCACGGATCATTTTGAGGACATCGGCCAAAAGTAGCTTACTGTCGATGCCTTTGTATTCCGGGTCTTGGTCAGAGTAATGGTAACCAATGTCCCTCAGGTTAGCCGCACCCAGCAGGGCATCGCAGATCACATGAATCAGTACATCGGCATCAGAGTGGCCTACAGCCCCTTTACTATGCTCAAGTTTAATCCCCCCCAGCCAAAAATCATAGCCTTCTTTCAGCTGGTGCACATCATAACCAAATCCAATTCTAAATTTATTCATGCAGTGAAGATAATGGATTTTGCCCAAATTGTTTAAAAAAACAATGGTAGCCGCTCAGTCGAGCCGTTAATGCTTGTCGCTTTTGTAGTACAGCACGGATGCATTGGGCTCCTGAATGACTTCGCGGGCCACATCTGAGATTTGGTCTGCACAGATGGCCGTCTTACGGTCGTATTCTATTTGGTAAATGTCTGGAGATCCCAGCTGGGTGTAATAGGCAAGGGTCATGGCCCTGTTGATGAGCTGGATGGATTCGTAGGTTTTCATGGCCTCCGCTTGGTTTTTGACCTTGTCCAACGTCTCCTGTGAAATGGTGTTTTCGATAAACTCCTGCACTACTTCATCCAGTAACTTTTCGGCCTCTTCCGCGGTTTTGCCTTTTTCCATGTTGCCGGAAAAAACCATCAGCCCTGGATCCAAGGCACCCAAAATATAACCATGACAGGAAGCAAAGATATCGGTGTTTTTGACCAGCCTTTGTTCCAAAAGTGAAGATCTGCCAAACCCCAGAATATCCGTAATCAAGTCACATTCCAAGTAGCCCTTTTGCATTCTCCCCGGCATATGATAGGCTTTGTACAGGGCGTCAGTAGGGACATCTGCGGAATGGTAAAGGGTTCGTTTATGGGTTTGCTTGGGCTCTTCAGGAATGTCTGCAGGAGAAGTTTTGGCTGCAGGAATGGGGCCAAACCACTTTTTGGCCATTTCCAGGACTTCAGCTTCCTTTACGTCACCAGCGATCACCAAAATCGCGTTGTTTGGGGCATAGTGATACTGGTAAAAAGCCCTGATGTCTTCTTCATCAAACCCTTCGATGTCCTTGATTTCCTTGCCAATGGTCGGCCATTGATAAGGATGTACGTCATAGCACAAGCCCCTCAGTAAATGCATGGCATCACCATAAGGCTGGTTCAGGTAACGCTGCTTAAACTCCTCAATGACGACCTTTCGCTGGGTTTCGACGGTCTTTTTGCCGAGGTTTAGCTGTAACATCCGGTCCGACTCCAGCCAGAAAGCAGTTTCGATATTGGTGGCTGGCAGCGTGATGTAATAATTGGTGATGTCAGTATTGGTGAAGGCATTGCATTCCCCACCAACTCGCTCCAGGGCACTGTCAAACTGGGGGACGTTCTTGGAGCCTCCAAACATCAAGTGCTCGAAATAATGGGCAAGCCCTGTTTTTCCGGGGACTTCGTTGCGAGAACCCACCTTATAAATAATATTAGTAACGGCCATCTTGGTACTGTGATCGGGGTGGATCAGTACCTGAAGGCCGTTGTCCAATACGTAATGCTCGTAGTTGATCATCGATTTGTTTGGCGAATTTTCAAATAATATCTACGACAATAATGGTCTGGTAGACGGGGCTTTGAAAATGCTAGTAAATGAGTTTGAACAAATTGTAAAACAACGGCTAATATAGATCAATTAGCCGTTGACCTTAACAAATCTAAGAAATTCCTTGAACATTAACGCCCAAATGCCCTAAATCGGCTCGCCGTGGTAGCCAGCAGCCTCCAAGGCAGTTTTTACCTCAGTTTCTGTAGCGTCACCCGTCACGGTGAGTGTTTTTTTCGGGTCATTCAGATCGACCTGCCATTTACTGTTTGGGAGGGCATCTAGTTTTGGTGTGACGGTTTCGATGCATCCGCCACATTTGATATTGGTTTTTAACTGAATCATGAATTTGTATGTTTACAGGTTTACAAGTTAACGGTTGAACGGTTTTGCCACATGAACGCTACCCGTTAGGCACAAGCGATTTGTCCTAAAGGGGAGTTCCTCTTATCCATTTTTCAATCGGAGGCTGTTGGTCACCACTGAAACGGAACTCAGGGCCATGGCTGCACCGGCGATCATGGGATTTAGCAGGAAACCAAAGGCGGGGTAAAGGACCCCAGCGGCAATAGGAATCCCGATGGCATTATAGATAAAGGCCCAAAATAGGTTTTGACGAATGGTTTTAACCGTTTTTTGAGTTAGGAGAAGCATCTCGGGGACTTGTCTCAAGTCTCCATGAAGCAGCGTTACCTTGGCCACGTCCATGGCAATATCCGTTCCTTTGCCCATGGCAATGCTGAGGTCAGCTACGGCAAGGGCCTCGCTGTCGTTGATCCCATCTCCGACCATGGCGATTTTATTGCCGTCGGACTGAAGGGCACGGATATAGTGGGCCTTATCAGCGGGAAGCATGCCTGCTTTGAAGGTGGTAATTCCTAGTTCCCGAGCAATGACCGCCGCCGTTTTTTCCTGGTCTCCGGTAAGCATGTGCACCTTCATGCCCATTTCATGGAGTCGGTCAATGGCTATTTTGCTTCCTTCTTTTAGGGGGTCTGTTATGCAGATGACCGCTATAATTTGGTCTTTTTTGGCCAAGTGGATGACGATTTCACCCTTGTCCAGGCTTCTTTCTTCAACTTCCGTCAAGAGGGGATTGGGCTTGAATTTATTTTCCAGTAACCAGCTTTTCTTTCCAATGGCATAGGTAATGCCCTCATAAACGGCCGTAATCCCATTTCCCGTGTGGGACTGAAATTGTTCGATGGGGGCTTTTTGCTGGTCTTTTAGGTGGTTGACGATGGCCATTCCCAAAGGATGTTCACTTTTGGTTTCCATGCTGAGCATGACTTCCAGAGCTGTTTTTTCATTTTTGATATCCGGGCTGAAATGGATGGCCTTTACGGTAGGTTTTCCTGCGGTAAGGGTGCCGGTTTTATCCAGGATAACGGTGTCTACGGATTGGCCCGTTTGTAGGCTTTCGGCATCCTTGATGAGCATGCCCATGGAAGCTCCCTTTCCGATTCCTGCCATGATGGCGGTGGGCGTGGCGAGTCCCAAAGCACAGGGGCAGGCGATCACCAACACCGTAATGAAGGCCAGCATTCCATGGAGCCAAGCGTCTTCAGCTCCACTTAGTCCCCAAACCACCAGGGACAGCAGTGCAATGCCGATGACCACTGGGACAAACACGGAAGTGATCTTGTCCACTAGCCCTTGGACGGGAGCCTTGGAGCCTTGGGCTTCCTTGATCTTTTGGATGATCTGAGCCAAGACGGTTTCGTGGCCGGCTTGTTCGACGGCCATCTCAAAACTCCCCTGCTGGTTTATCGTCCCGGCAAAAACGCTGTCACCAGGCTGTTTCTCGGCAGGAATCGGTTCTCCTGTGAGCATGCTTTCGTCCACAAAGCTATGGCCATCGGTGATTTTTCCATCTAATGGAATTTTTTGGCCTGGTTTTACCCGTATAATATCGCCGGGCAGGACGTCCCCTGTTTTTTTGATGAGCTCTTGGCCTTGGTCGATGACCGTTACTTCATTGGGCTGTAGCCCGATCAGTTTTTTAAGGGCTTCGCTCGTTCCGGCCTTTGCGCCTGATTCCAGCATTCTGCCCAAAAGAATCAGAAATATGATGACTCCTGCAGCTTCGAAATAGACGTGTGGAGTGATGCCCCTTTGGGACAGCCAAGCAGGAAAAAACGTGTTGAAGGTGCTATAAAGGTAGGCTACACCTGTACTGATGGCTACCAAGGTATCCATATTGGCAGTGCCGTGTTTGGCTTGACGAAGGGCATTGGAAAAGAACTGTCTGCCAAAAATAAACAGCACCGGAGTGGTCAACAGCCACATGATCTCATTCGCGTAAGGGATGGTCGGGAGAAACATCCCGATGATGAATACCGGTACCACTAAGATGCCGGCGGCATAGGTGTTTTTTCGCATGTCCTGGTAGGCTTTTCGTTGGAGCGCTTCAGGATCCTCGTCACCGTCCTGTTGGATGATAAGGTCATAGCCGACTTCCTGTACGGCTTGCTGCAGGAGACCGGGTTTGGCTTTTTCATCTAGTTCTAAAAGGGCGGTATGGCTGGCGAAGTTTACCGTGGCTTTTTTTACGCCTTGCTGCTTGTTCAGCGTTTTTTCGACGGTATTGGCGCAGCCCGCACAGGTCATGCCGGTCACGGGCCATTCTATTTTATTGCTCATGCTCATTCATTTCTAAGTGGGTTAGTCAGATCAATAGCTACTGGTACAAAGTTACAAGAGCAGAAGAAGGATGGCTTACATAATTTTTGATCAAATTAAACAGGGGAGTAAACGTTGCCTGTTTTCATGAAAAAATCCCGAACTTTAAAGGGCGCTAATCAGTTTAATCACCTAAAGCCCTTTTTCGGCCCAATAAAAACCTTCAAATTTTATGTTGAAATCTACCGTAGAGCCCGAGTGTACCGGGCAGTTTTCACCATTGTTTATCGATTATATTCGGCAGCAGGAAAAGCTGGTGCCTTTTTACCATGCATACCCGACGTTGGAGAACTTTAAGGCTGTGATCGAAAACAGGCATCTTGAGGTTTCCAAACGCAAGGTGCTTTCACAGGCTTTGAAAGCACAATATGAGGGAGTTGACATAAGTGAATCAGTTGCGGAGAACATCGCTGCGCTGGAGAGTGAAAAGACGTTTACCGTGACCACAGGCCATCAACTCAACCTGTTTACCGGTCCACTGTACTTTATCTATAAGATTGTCTCGACGATTAACCTGGCCAAACAGTTAGGGGAAGCATATCCCCAATATCGGTTTGTGCCGGTGTATTGGATGGCTTCCGAGGATCACGATTTTGAGGAAATCAATTACTTCCGTTACGAAGGAAATAAGTATCGCTGGAATACGCATCAAAAGGGTGCAGTGGGGGATTTTGCACTGGATGCATCCATGGAGGAGTTGTTAAAGGAGGTAAGTTTTGTGCCTGATTTTTTTAAGGAAGCCTATCGGAAGAATACTACCTTGGCAGGGGCTGTACGGGAATATGTGAATCATTTGTTTGGAGAAAAGGGATTGGTGATTGTGGACGGCCATGATCAGCAGCTAAAGGAGCTATTTGTGCCCATTATGAAGGCAGAGCTGCTTGAAGGAAAGGCCAACGATCTGGTAAATGCCCAGACCCAAAAATTGGAAGAGCTGGGGTATAAGAGCCAGATATTTCCGCGTGAAATCAATTTCTTTTACCTTGATAAGGGAGTGCGAAGCCGAATTGTAAAAAATGCTGGAGTGTATGAGGTGCTGGACACCGAAAAGACTTTTACCCCTGAGGAGCTGACGAAGCTGGTGGCAGAGGAACCGACAAGATTCAGCCCGAATGTCGTACTGCGTCCATTGTATCAAGAATGTATTTTACCGAATGTAGCCTATCTGGGTGGGCCTGCGGAAGTAGCCTATTGGCTACAGCTTAAAGGTGTGTTTGATCATTATGACATCGCTTACCCGATGATCATGCCGCGTAACTTTGCGATGATCAAATCAGTAAAGGCACAGCGAAAGGCGTCAGCTTTGGCCTTGTCCGATGAGCAGCTGTTTGTGGATTTTGAAGAGCTCAAGAAGGATTATGTCCAATCTCATGCCCAGTCTGATTTGGATTTGGCGGAGGAAAAGAAAGCATTGGCAGCCGTTTTTGAGCAATTGGGAGTGGACGCTGCGGCGATTGATCCGACGCTGAAGCCTGCAGCAGAAGCTGCAAAAGTAAGGGCGCTAAAGGTTTTGGCTCACTTTGGCAAAAAACTTCGGCAAGGAGAAGAGCGCAACATGGAAGTGGCGCTCAGAAGGCTTAGGGAAGTAAAGGAAATGTTGTTTCCCGGAGGAGCCCCACAAGAGCGAACATGTAATTTTCTGGAATTTTACTTGGCCAATGGGCATTTCATTGAGGAGCTGTATGGTCATTTTGATCCGTTGGATTACCGTTACATTATACTGGTACAGGATGCATGAAAAGGATCGGCTAAGAGCACATTATAAACAAAAGCGGCGGGCATTTGACACCTCCCACAAGGCTAAGCTGGATGCGCAGGTGGCGGCAAAGGTCTTGGCATATTGCCGTGCCCATCAGCGGTTTCAGCATATTCACTTTTTCTTGCCCATTGCCAAACTTTCGGAAATTGATACTTTTCCCATCGTCCGCGAATTACTGGCAGCAGGTAATCATGTGTACACCTCCATCACCGACCATGTCAATGGCGGCATGAAGACCGTAGAGATTTTTAGTAATACCCAGTACGTCAATGATCAATGGGGGATTCCTGTGCCCATTGAGGCGGAGGAAGTCGACGAAAAGTGCATAGAAATCGTTTTTATCCCACTTTTGGTATGCGATTTGAAAGGAAACCGTATTGGATATGGAAAGGGATTTTATGACCAGTTTCTATCTCGTTTATCACCCGAGGTATTTAAGGTGGGACTATCGTACTTTGTCCCGGAAATTTCCATTCCTGCAGAACCGCATGACATTTCATTGGATATTTGTATTTTGCCAAGCGGAATTATCGAATTCAATTAAACCATCTATTATTAACGATTATTATTATGATTAAAAAAGCAATTATTACAGCTTTTGTCGTAGCGGTTATGGTCGTCAGCCACCGGGCTGAAGCCCAGACCTATTCCACTGGCGTCGGCCTGAGAGCTGGTGTTTCTAATGGCCTTACGGTAAAGCATTTTATTTCCCTCGACGAGGCGATTGAGGGAATACTGCACACCCGATGGAAGGGCTTGGTGATCACGGGACTTTATGAAAAGCATAAAGACATCAGAGAAGTCAGAGGGCTTAAGTGGTTTTATGGTGGAGGTGCCCACCTCGGAACCTGGGGTGATCGCAGTGACCCTCCTTTTCATGATTATGATGACAGCTATACCGTGTTCGGTATTGATGGCATCATCGGATTGGATTACAAGTTTGTCGATGCGCCGATAAACCTGTCGTTAGATTATAAGCCCGCCTTTAACATTACCGATGATGTAGGCTGGTGGGGCGATGAGATTGCCCTGTCCATCCGCTTTACGTTCCATTGATGAAGGTTACGGTTATCAATGGTGGCGAGAGACATAAGGCCTAGTGCTTAACGTTTCGTGGTCCTGGTTCTTGAACCGGGGGCTTGTTGAATTGTCGAATCGAAGGATGTTGTGTAAACATCTTTATTCCTTGGACAGTCCAGGGCTGTTTCGGTTCGACAATTCTACCGTTACTAAAGGTTTATCACCATTAAACCAATTGACCTTTCAACCTTAGAACCTCATAACTTTACAGCATTACAACGTTATCAACCTTTAAACCTTAAAAGCCATGACCAATCCCATTTGGATAATGACTTCGGCATTTGACCAGCTGAACTTGGATGAAGTGATCAAAAAAGCCCAAGAGACGGGTGTTCAAGGCCTTGATGTGTGTGTATTTCGGAAAGATGGTACCCGAGATGATTTTGTGGCGACCCATTTAGATTATGATCATTTCACCCTTGATATGGCCAAGGAAGTGCTGGATAAATTTAACCGTGCCCAACTGCAGCTTTCCATCGGTGCTTTCGACAACCTGATCGGAGGTGATCCCGCGCAGCGGATTAAGAACCAAAACCATTTGCTGAAGTTGATCCGAATGGCCCACCTGCTGGGCGGGGATGCCAATGATGTGAAAGTGGGGACGTTTGTGGGGTATAATCATGAACTGGGCAACCAAGAAAATGGATTTGAAAAGAACTTGGAGGAATACGCGAAGGTATTTGGTCCCATCATCAAGTATGCCGAGGATTTAGGCGTAACAGTGCTGTACGAAAATTGCCCGATGGAAGGCTGGCGGTCCGCTGGATATACGGGAACCTTTAATAACCTCCCTGGTGTATTGGCCGCAAGAAAGCTGATGTACACCATGATCCCCAGTAAAGCCCATGGGGAGATCTATGATCCTTCGCACGACGTATGGCAGCATACTGACCCTGTGGAGGTAATCCAGCATACCGATATGGATCGCCTGAAGCGGATCCATGTGAAGTCCACCCGAAATAATGCCGATCCTTACTGGGGAAATATGTACCCTACCCAGTTGGTAGATAAAGGCCTGGCAGATCGAGCAGGAGTACCGACAGCGGAGCATGAGTGGGACCGGCACCATTATGAGGCGACCTTGCCGGGGTTCGGGGTCGGGGACAGCATGGACTGGAGACGCTTTATCAAGGTGCTGCAAGAAAAAGGCTTTTCTGGGCCCTTTGAAATTGAAAATGAAGCGGGGCTCTCCAAAGGTACCGGAAATATGGCTGCCATCATGCAGGGGTATAAGGCCACGGTGCTAAACCTCAGTCCACTGCTATGGCCACTTACGGAAAATGGCTACCAGTATCCTTCCGACAAGTTTAAGGAGCTGAATGCCGTGGCAGAGAAGGATATTCCCGTGGTGACCATGGAGGAGCTGGGGTAAGGTAATTAATCTGCCATTAAAATAGTGAAGACATCGATATGGTGATAAGATGCATTTACCCGTATTGTTTTCTGTGCGGTTAACACCAAGTCGTGTCAAAAAAACTATTTCGGGATGTTGAGTTAAAGAATATATGAAGATAATTTTTTTGAGTATATGTGCGTAGGTGTTTTTTTTGATTAGAATAAACTCGGGAGTAAACTAGGTGAAATTATTAATTGTTTTAACCTAATTTATTATGAAAGCAAGTTTGAAAGTTTTTGCAGCAGCAGTGATGTTTATGGCTGTTTCAGGTAGTCTTCACTCCCAAAATCATGAATTTAAACAAGTAGAAGAACCAGGGGATGGCGGGTATAGCTGTACCGTTACTACAAATTGTTTCAACATTGGTGGTAAAGTTTCAGGGACAGTAGGATGTACAGGTACCAAAAAATGTGAAAGAGGGACTGGATATGTTGAATGTGACGGTAAAAGGACAAGTTGCTAGGTGATTTAAATTGATCTCTACTCCTCTTACGACATATAGGAGTAGAGGTCTTTTTTGTTAAAAAAGTGTTATGACATAAGGGGTATGAATGAGCATAAAAGAGAATTAGTTGTTTTAATGGTGATCCTCATAGTTGCACATTTTTTTTTAGGGTGTAAAGGAAAGGTAAGTGGACATCATGGAGAGGACTCATACGTTTCATTAACAGATATGGGGATTAGTCCAGTGATTTTGGAAAATTTTGTTTCCATAGATACTTATGAGGATGGAGCATTGATCAGTGATCCAGAGTTACTGGTAAGTCCAGGAGAAAAGTCCCCTTTTGTATATTTTTACGATGGAAAGCAGCATAAGATAGGGAAAATAGGTATAGGGAGTAACAAAGTGGTTATGTCCTTTGGTGATTTTGGTACTGGTCCTGGCGAGATCAGCTCAATTTCAAGTCTAGATGTGTATAGAGATACGGTGTATGTCTGGGATTGGGAAATGATGAGGCTTTCTAAATTTTCGGCAACTGATGGAGCTTTTTTGGAGTCCCATAAAGTAAGCTATTTTGTTTTTAATGGAAGGATCATGAATGTAGATCAGGATGGTTTTTTTATAGCTACCATGAACGAAGAGGTGGCTCAGCCTGTGTTTGAATTATATTCGGAAAAAGGATATGGGTTTAAAAATCAAAAGAACTATTATACTGGAATAGCCGAAAAATATGATGATAAATTGTTGCACAAAGTAGGTGATTGGTTGTATCTAGTGTCAACTTCTCGTCCTGAAATCGAATTGATAAATATATTATCTATGGACAGTACTGTATATGACTTGTCTCAAATAGGTTTCTATATGAAGGAGTCCGAATCGATCACTGAAGAATATAGAAAGGATGGGGATGCGAATACAACTATTATGATAGTGGAAGATTTTTATGTAGGTGAAGAGGAGATTGTTTATCTTCTATGTTACAGCAGGGAAAAGGGAACGGGATTAAATACAGTGATCGCTTGTGATCTGAAAAATAAGTCTGTATTGGCCAATTACATATTGAAACGGAAAGGCGACAATGGATCCAATTGGTACAATTCAATTTTTGTAAGAAAGGGTGTCTTATATGCTTCGAATAATACCCATTCTTCAGTTGATGTTTTTAGAATTGAATAATTGTTCTAGAGAGATCTTTGATTGTGATTGTTCACGTAGGAAAGGTTGGGGTAATACTATTTTCCTTATTTGCAGAGATTTCATGGGGGAGAAATAAAGGACGTAAGGTCATGTAAGTCCTGGAGGATTTGTGATGTATCCCCCATTAAAATAGTGATGACATCGATATGGTGATAAGTTGCATTTACCCGTATTGTTTTCTGTGCGGTTGACGATATGTCATGTGCCAAAAACCTGCCATGAGGTGTTGAGATAAAAACGGATCAAGGAATTTTTCTGGGGGTAGTTTCCATAAAAAGAGGGCTTTTCTGCTATGGATTTGATTAATTCAAGCGTTGCCGGGAAGTCCTCTTCATGGCCAAAGCATGGCATCAAAGTTATTTTAAGCCACGGATAAATGGGATGTACACGGATTTGCAATGCCCTAAGGATCCTATCCGTATTTATCAGCGTTCATCCGTGGTCAAATAGAAACCAAAGGTGGTAAAGAATATATTTACCCATCGAAATAGGCGATCCTCTATCTTTTCTGCATGATCCCTAAAAACACCATAGCTACGGATAAAAAAGCAGGAAAAGGTCCCAAAGGCATCAAGTGAAAGCTGTAATCTGCACTGAAAGGAATTTAAAATTACTTTGTGTCTTAGTGACTTCGTGGCGTATGATTTTTCCGATAAATAAAAAAATGCTCCCAGAATTTTGTCATGATTCTAAATCAGGATAAAATAGTAAGCAAAAACAAAAAGCCCCGCTTGGCGGGGCTGTTATGATTAGGCGAGTTTTACAAAATATTTATTGAGTACTCCCAAATAAATTTTTGAAAACGTCTTGTAACACCAGGTTTTAAACTCCTGAACCTCATGGGGCGTCAACATGTTGAGGCCCTTTCTTAACTCTTTCTCGAAAAGTCTCTTGTCAAAACTCACCTTAAGTAAAATGGTTTTAACATATTCTATCATGGCTCATTTATATTTAAGTTGGTTAAACAATACTAAAATTGATACGACAATACTTTGAATTTGTTGCGTTTAAAATATACTCGTTAATTTGCAACCTAAAGCATCTCGGTATCTATGAAAAGAACGAAATTATACTTTACTCTAGTATTCATTTGGACAATGGTTTTTTCCTATGGATATGCGCAGGAAATAAAAGTTGAACTGGGTCCTGATGAAATAGGGTTGAATGAAACGTTCAGTGTAAAAATAACCATTTCTAATGAAAAAATAAAGTCTTACGACCAGTTTCCGGAGATCCCTGGATTCCAGAAGCAAGGAGTGTCCCAGTCCTCATCCATGAATGTGATCAACGGACAAGTGAGCAGTACCAACAGCATCGTACAGTATTATAGACCGCTCAAAAAAGGGTCCTATACACTCCCTGATTTTAGTGTTCAGATCAATGGAGAAAAAGTATCTTCAGCGGGAAAGACCATCAAGGTAACCGATGCACAGCAGTCAAGGCGGAGCCAGCGCCAGCGGACGGATCCATTTGATGATTTTTTCGGTGGAGGAGATCAGCAGGAACAGGAATTTATCGAGCTTGATGATGAGGCTTTTTTTGCGATGAGCGTCAATAAGGACAGTATTTACGTTGGAGAGGGCTTTAATGTGAGCTTGGCATTTTACATGTCAGAATCCAATCAAGCGCCATTTGATTTTCATGAGCCGGGCAAGCAGTTGGAGGAAATTGTTAAAAAAATCAAGCCTACCAATGCTTGGGAAGAAAACTTCAACATCACCAATATTCAGCCGGAGCGCGTTACCATTGATGGAAAAAATTGGACGCGTTTTAAGGTATATGAATCCACCTATTATCCTTTCAATGAAGGCGAGGTAACACTGCCCGGGATTGACTGGGAAATGATCAAATATAAGGTCGCCAAGAACCCTACTTTCTTTGGTAATAATCGCCAGCAGGATTTCAAGACTTTCCATGCACCGGGCAAGACAGTTTTTGTCAAGCCACTGCCTCCCCATCCGCTGAAAAATCAGGTGAGTGTAGGCGTTTACCGATTGCGAGAAAACTTTGATACCAAAAAGGTGGAAACAGGTGAAGGGGTAACCTACGATTTTGGCATCACGGGTGAAGGAAATGTCAGCACCATCAAGGCACCGAGAAAGAAGAACATCCAAAAGCTGAACACCTATGACCCCAACGAGCGCCAGCAGATCAACCGTGGCCGCGGTCGTGTGACCGGGATCAAGCAGTTTGAATATTACATTACCATCAATGAGCCTGGTGAGGTGAAATTGGCAGATCATTTTGAATGGATTTATTTTAATACCGACAAGGCCGCTTATGACACCTTGAGGCCCAATGCCGTGTTAAACGTGGTCGGAGAGAGCAAAATCAACCAGGCCATTTCAAGTACCAGGCTAGGGGGGATTTATGATTTAATAGAACTTGAAGACAATAAGCTTTTAAACGAACGATATAAGTATTATTTTTCGGCTTTTATCAACATACTATTGGCCGGAGCAGTGGTTTTGCTGGTCGTATTGATTATTAAAAAGAGGTAATGGGTAATTCATTTGGAAAAGTATTTAAGATAAGCACCTTCGGTGAATCGCATGGAAAGGGGCTAGGAGTGATCATTGACGGCTGTCCGGCAGGTTTGCCGATTGATGAAGCGTTCATCCGGCAAGAGCTGCAGCGCAGAAAGCCGGGGCAATCCAAAATTACCACCCAGCGAAAGGAAGAGGATGAGTGCCAGATTTTATCTGGGGTATTTGAAGGGAAAAGTACAGGGACGCCTATTGCGATTGTGATCATGAACACGGATCAAAAAAGCAAGGATTATTCCCATATCGCTGATAAATATCGTCCATCCCATGCGGATTATACGTATCAGGAAAAATTTGGTGTCCGCGATTACCGTGGAGGAGGAAGAAGCAGTGCACGTGAAACGGCCGCCCGGGTGGCTGCCGGAGCCGTAGCCAAACTTTTTCTGAAGCATATAGGCGTCGAAATCAATGCCTATGTTTCCCAAGCAGGTCATATCAAACTGGATAAGCCATACCAAGAACTGGACTTCGCAGAGATAGAAAAAAACATCGTCCGCTGCCCAGACCCGGAGGTCGCACAGGACATGATTGACTATATAGATGAGATCAGAAAAAACCGGGACACCGTAGGGGGTGTGGTCAGTTGTGTGGCAAAGAACGTTCCGGTGGGCCTAGGAGAGCCTGTGTTTGATCGTCTGCACGCCGATCTTGGAAAATCCATGCTCAGCATCAATGCGGTGAAAGGGTTCGAATATGGAAGCGGGTTTGAAGGAGTGACCATGCTCGGTTCTGAGCATAACGACGCTTTCTATATGGATGGGGACACCGTGAGGACAAAAACCAATCATTCCGGAGGAATCCAAGGAGGTATTTCCAATGGAGAAGATATATATTTCCGCGTGGCTTTTAAGCCAGTGGCGACCATCATGAAGGATCAAGACAGTGTAAACCAAGCTGGAGACCAAGTGACGGTTTCTGGAAAAGGCCGTCATGACCCTTGTGTAGTTCCACGTGCGGTACCGATCGTGGAAGCCATGGCCGCATTGGTATTAGCGGACTTCGTTTTGTTAAAGCGATTGAATAAATTGGACGTTTAAGAATTTAACCCAAATAGTATGTTAAAAAAGATACCCCTTCACACTCAAATTATCATTGGCCTGGTGCTGGGCTTGGTGTTCGGTTTGATTGTGATCAAGACACAGATGTCTCCAGATTTTACCATGGATTATATT
Source organism: Echinicola vietnamensis DSM 17526 (assembly GCF_000325705.1). NCBI lineage: Bacteria > Pseudomonadati > Bacteroidota > Cytophagia > Cytophagales > Cyclobacteriaceae > Echinicola > Echinicola vietnamensis. The sequence continues at coordinate 1,743,047 of NC_019904.1, forward strand.
AAGCCCATTGGTACCATTTTCATCAATGGGCTGAAAATGATCGCAGTACCCTTGGTGCTGGCCTCACTGATCGTGGGGGTATCCAATTTGGGCGATATAACGAAACTGGGAAGGATTGGTGGTAAGACCATTGGGGCCTATATGATGACCACTGTGATCGCGGTGACCGTGGGGCTGTTGTTGGTGAATGTTTTTGCCCCGGGCAAAAGCCTGCCCATAGAAACGCGGGAAAGGCTGATGGAGCAGTTTGATGACGTGGTAGGTGATAAATCCTCCCAAGCAGCCGAGCTGAAAGAGCAAACACCCCTCAAACCCTTAGTGGACATGGTGCCGGAGAATGTCTTCCTGGCTGCCGCGGACAATGGCAGCATGCTGCAGGTGGTGTTCTTTGCCATCATCGTGGGAATAGCCCTCTTGGAAATTCCAAAGTCCAAGGCCAGTCCTGTCATAGCCTTTTTTGATGGGCTAAATGATGTCATCATCAAGATCGTCGGCTATATCATGTTGATAGCGCCTTATGGCGTCTTTGCCCTAATGGCTTCGCTGATCGTGGAGATAGCAGGGGATAATCCTGATTCGGCCATAGAATTGCTGTTTGCTTTGCTAAAATATAGCTTATTGGTAGTGGCGGGATTGTTATTGATGATCGTGCTGGTGTATCCGACCATTTTGAAGCTGTTCACCAAAGTGAAATACAAAGACTTCTTCGCAGCCCTTAGGCCAGCACAATTGTTGGCTTTCTCTACCAGTTCCAGTTCTGCCACCTTGCCGGTGACCATGAAGCAGGTAGAAGAAGAAATTGGGGTTTCCGAGGAGGTCAGCAGTTTTGTGCTTCCCCTTGGTGCCACCATCAACATGGACGGGACATGCCTCTATCAGGGAGTTGCGGCGGTGTTTATTGCCCAAGCACTCGGTCTTGACCTGAGCCTAACACAGCAATTGATGATCGTGTTGACAGCTACGCTAGCTTCTATCGGCACCGCCGGTGTTCCGGGGGCGGGCTTGATCATGTTGCTCATCGTACTGGAATCCATAGGCGTGCCTTCTGCTGGTCTGGCGTTGATTTTGGCTCCGGACAGGATCTTGGATATGTTCAGGACGGTGGTCAATGTGACGGGAGATGCGACGGTTTGTACCGTGGTGGCCAGCACGGAAGGGGAGCTTCCCGATGGCCTGATCCGGGAATCCAATCCGCTGACCACTACGAGTGATGCATAAAATGAGCCAGTAAGGGAACTTATAAGCGGTTTTGCTGTTTGAATTGCTAGGACGTCATGGAAACAAACCGCCGTTCATTACTGCTTTGGGCTCGGTAGTGGGTCGGAAAAGCGATTTTATAAGAATAGATTTTCGAAGAAAGAAAAATAACAATCATGTTACAAGCGCAGAAAAAGCCAGTACATATCTATATGGAAGCGAATCCCAATCCGAATTCGCTGAAGTTTGTCGTGAACTTTATGTTGACAGACGAGGGGGTGAGTTTCGATTATCCGGATGAGAAAAGTACCGAAAATTCACAGTTGGCCAAAGAGCTGTTTAATTTTGCGGCTGTGGAACGGGTCTTTATCGCCTCCAATTTTGTGACGGTGACCAAAAATGATGGTGTAGAATGGCCGGAAGTACAGGATTTTATCCGCGATCATATCCGGCAATACCTGGAGTCAGGAAAGCCGGCCATTGATGTGGTGTTGGATAAGGATCCCTTATTTGATGAGAATGACAGTGAAGTAGTCAAAAAAATAAAGGGAATCCTCGATGAATATATTCGTCCAGCAGTAGAGCAGGATGGGGGAGCCATTATTTTCCATAGTTTCCAAGATGGTGTGGTGAAGGTATTGCTACAAGGAGCCTGCTCGGGCTGTCCTTCCAGTACCGTAACACTTAAAGCGGGTATCGAGAACCTGCTTACGCGAATGCTTCCTGATGATGTCAAAACGGTAGAGGCCGAAGGGGTTTAGGAAAAAGAAATTATATAGTTTAGGTCATCCACATTCGTGGATGGCCTTTTTTTTGCTGATGCAACTCATTATAAATTGCTGGTGACCTATGCTTAAGAAAAACTGGACGTGGATGATTTTGGGGATAATATGCCTGATCATTCGCTATTTTGCAGTCCGTTTTCCTGAGACGACTGAGCGTGTTTATTCACGAGAATTTTTTCCAGCAATCCGTAATGTCATTGATATTTCCATTGCCCGTTTGCCTTTTCCGACAGTTTACCTTTTCTTCTTGGGAGTAATATTGGCTTTTGGGCTTTATGTCTGGCGTGTAAGAAGGCGTGTCGGGTGGAAGGGGAAAGTATTTTTTAGTGGCCGGTGCCTATTAAACTTCGCAGGATTGTTGGTGTTTTTCTTTTTGGTCCTTTGGGGATTTAATTACCAGCGGGTGCCTATTTTTCAGCAGTTGGGGCTTAAACCATTGGCCTTGGAAAAGGATGTTCTGGTGAATGAAATGGTGCTTACTCGGGATTTATTACATCAGATTCGTCCCCAAATTTCAGATGATACGGTAGCGATCGGCAGCACGCTTCCTTATGGAGAACTTGAGGATGTCGTCCGTTCCAATATCCGTGAAAATCTATATATGATGGGGCTTAATTTTACAGGCCATCCCCGAACCAAGGAATTGTATCCTGGCGGCTTGTTGAGGAAACTTGGTATTTTGGGAATTTACTTTCCCTTTGTAGGGGAGAGTTATATTGACCCCACTTTGCACCCCTTGGAAAAGCCCTTTACGATCGCACATGAGATGGCTCATAGTTATGGAGTTACCGATGAGGGCGAAGCCAACTTTATCGGTTGGGTGATCTGCAGCCACAGTGACAATCCCCTTTTACAATATTCAGGGCATTTGAGGTTGTTAAGTTATCAGTTGAATGATATGTACCGACTGGATCCCACTGGATACCGACAGTTTTTGACCACCTTGGATAAAGGACTTCGAAATGACTTGATCGATATTTCAGAAAATCACCGGCAGATCAAGGCTTTTTCCTTGGAACTCAGCAGGCGGTCAAATGACCTTTTTCTAAAGGCCCAAGGGGTAAAAGCAGGTGTGAAAAGTTATGCCCAAATGCCCATGCTTGCGTATGCTTGGAGAAATAAATTGAAGGGAAAATAAGCAGGTAAGGGGAGAGGTACTTCTGCAGACGTGCGGACCCTCCCTGTTGATTATTTGATTTAAATTTCACATATTTAACCTTTTCAGTTTAACTATTTTTACGATGATCAGAGTTGCCATTTTAGTTGTTTTACTTTCTTTTTGTTATGGCGTAAATGGCCAAGAACTTAGGCTAAGTTCTGAGAGGGATAGCGAAAATAATGTGATTATTTATGGGGAAAATCCTACTTCAAGCGTCTATACAGTAGTGCTGGACCTGGAGGATTATTCCAATCTAAAACCCAGTACATCTCTTCCGGCAATAGTTACGGTGCGAAGAGGAAAAAGCAAATTGCTTTCCCTGAGTCGGGTCAGGGAAAATTCCAGTGACGGTTATCAGTATAGTTATCGGTATTTTAAAGGAGAGATCAAGCGGAAATTAAATGAAGTGCCATATGGATTGCCGTTTCCTGAGGGAGTAAAGGGCAGGGCATTTATGGCGGGGCATTTTGACGAATTATTAAAAGATAAGGAACGTCCGGATGATTTTTATGTGGTGGGGTTTCATTTTGATGAAGAGACGCCGGTGTTAGCACCAAGGAGGGGTATCGTAATGGATGTGGTAGGGGATGAAACGTCGATACTCGGTAATTTGATTTATAGTCGAACAGCAAATAGTGTAGAAATTTTGCATGACGATGGAACCTTCACGGTGATTTCTGTACTTAAGTCCGGATCTGTCAAGGTCCGTCCCGGACAGGAAGTGAATGTAGGAGATGAGATAGCCTTATGTGGTGGTGAAAATTACAATTCAGGATACCAGATTAGGCTTTATACAAGTCAACTCTATAAAAAGTCTCGAGAAGAACTGGCTTATAAAAGCCTTTACATTAAATTCTTAGATGCTGAAAAAGGAGTGGTTTCCTTAAAATCCAATGAAGTTTATCACCCAGTTTTTCCTGAATCATTGATAACGAAGGAGATGAGCAAGAAGGAAGTTAAACGTTGGAGGAAGTCGCAGGAATGACTTTTTTTCGCTTTTTTCTATTTCCGATCCACACGCCGGTAATCACGGCAATCATTCCGATGAAATGACCGGAAAGGAGTACTTCTCCATCTAATACGCCCCATGCTATGGCTACAATAGGGATAAGATAGGTGACCGTGCTGGCAAATACGGGACTGGCAATTTTGACCAGACCATTGAACACAATGAGGGAGACGGCGGTGCCCAGCACACCCAGAATGGTCAAGTAACCTGCTGCCAATGGTGCGCCTTCTTGATAAAGCAGTTTAGGGATAAAGTCTGTCTGGGAAATCAAATAGCCCAAGGCCACAGGAAGGGCTAAAAGGAGGGAAATGGCCGTGATTTCTACTGGCTTTAGGGCCTCAAACCAATGTTTTATGATGTTCAGGTTGATGCCATAGCAAATGGTGGCCAAAATCACCAGAAATGCATAGCTGTTGATGGAAGAAAGACTGGAAAGGCTGCTGCCCTCTTTGACGCTTATAAGGATGATCACTCCCACGAAGGCAATGAGGAGCCCGAGGCCATTTCTTAAAGTGATTTTGGCCTTAAAGAATAAGGCTCCTATAAGGACTACAAAGAGTGGTGTTAGCGCATTGAGTACACCAGTGATGGAACTGCTCAGTTGGGTTTGGGCTTTGGCAAAGAGAAATGCCGGTAAAAAGCTGCCGACCAGTCCCACGGCCATGAGGTTTCCGATTTGTTTTCTGTTTAACCTTGCGATCCTTGGGAGTGAAAGCGGTAGCAATACTGCGGCGGCAGAGACGATACGGTACGCCCCCACTTCCCCAGGTGAAAAGACCACCAGCCCTTTCTTGATCAAAATAAATGAACTTCCCCATACCAGTGATAGAAAACCTAAAAGCAGCCAACTTCTCAGCGGTTGGCTTTCAGCAGTGTTAGTCGTCATATCGGGCCTGATTTTATAAATTAATGATCCACTATAAGCAAAGTTTATCCATAACAATCCATTGAAATGGATAGTTGCACGAGGCAAAAGTTTTTATGATTGGGATATTTAGGAATCGACAGCTCATCTCCGGCTTTTTTACTTGATCCATTGAACGGACGACTTGCAGCAAAAAAAAGGCTGTGAACTAAAATTCACAGCCTTCTTTCGGAGTAATATGATGTATAAGATTATTCCACGGTAACGGATTTAGCCAAGTTTCTTGGCTGATCTACATTACAGCCGCGCATGACAGCGATATGATAAGAGAGTTGCTGCAACGGCAGGACAGAAATCAACGGGACAAAGGCCTCATGGGCTCTTGGGATTTCGATCACGTGATCGGCCATTTTCCTTACCGTTTGGTCTCCTTCGGTGACCACGGCTATGATCTTGCCTTTTCGTGCTTTTACCTCTTGGATATTGCTGACCACTTTTTCGTAAGAACTGTCCTGAGTGGCGATGAATACCACGGGCATTTCTTCATCAATCAGCGCAATCGGGCCATGTTTCATTTCTGCGGCAGGGTATCCTTCTGCATGGATATACGAGATTTCCTTCAGTTTGAGCGCTCCTTCCAAGGCTACAGGGAAGTTATACCCTCTTCCGAGGTATAGGAAGTTTCTGGCATCTTTGTACTGAGCCGCGATCCGTTCGATTTGCTCGTTGAGTTTTAAGGCCTTTTCTACTTTGGCAGGAATGGCTTCCAACTCACTGAGTAGTTCCATGTATTTGCTTTCCGGCAAGGTGCCGCGTTGATAGCCCAGCATGAGCGCCATCATGGAGAGAACCGAGATTTGGGCGGTGAAAGCTTTAGTAGAAGCGACACCTATTTCAGGTCCTGCGTGTGTATACGAACCAGCATGGGTGGCCCGGGCGATGGAAGAGCCTACGACATTGCAGACGCCAAAGATAGTGGCTCCCTTCTGCTTGGCCAATTCGATCGCAGCCAAGGTATCCGCTGTCTCTCCTGACTGGGAGATGGCGATGACAAAGTCCCGGCTGTTAATTACTGGATTTCTGTATCGGAATTCAGACGCATATTCGACCTCCACAGGAACACGGGCAAATTCCTCAAACAAGTATTCAGCCACGAGTCCGGCATGCCAACTGGTACCACAGGCGGTAATGATGATCCGGTCAGCATTTTGGAACTTGTTCATATAGTCCCGCAGTCCGCCGAGGATCAGTCGGCCAGCCCTAGAATCCAGTCTTCCTCGCATACAATCTGCAATCGACCGGGGCTGTTCATTGATCTCCTTTAGCATGAAATGCTCATAGCCACCTTTTTCAATGGCTTCCAACTCCATGTCCAGCTTATTGATGTAAGGGTGGGTTTCGACGTTTTCGATGGTCTTGATCTGGAGCTTGGCATCCCGGATAACAGCGATTTCGTAATCGTCCAAGTATACCACCTGATTGGTGTATTCCACAATAGGAGTGGCATCAGACGCCAAGAAAAATTCATCTTCTCCCACGCCGATCACCAAAGGCGAGCCTTTACGCGCGGCGATTAAGGTGTCTGGTTCTTCCTTGTTCATCAAAACAATCGCATAGGCTCCGACGATTTTGTGAAGGGCCAAGCGAACCGCCTCTTCCAAGCTGCAGTTATTGTTTTGGTAGATATCCTCGATAAAGTTGATAAACACTTCCGAATCGGTATCACTATGGAAGGTATACCCTTTATTGATCAGGTCGGTTTTGAGGACTTCGTAGTTTTCGATGATGCCGTTATGGATCATGGCGAAATTTTCCGATGCCGAGTAATGCGGATGTGCATTGGCATCATTGGGTTCTCCATGGGTAGCCCACCGGGTATGTCCAATACCGATATGAGAATGAAGGTTCGGGTTGCTTTCGATGAAGTTTTCCAATTCCGAAACCTTCCCTTTCTTCTTGTAAACATTGAGTCCGGCGTCATTTAGTAAGGCCACACCGGCACTATCATAGCCTCGATATTCGAGACGTTTTAGGCCTTTTATGATGACAGGCAGGGCTTCCTGCTTGCCAACATAGGCAACAATTCCACACATAAAAATTACTTATTAGGGTCCGAATTTAATTTCTAATTATATCATGATCGATTATCTAAGTTTAGAATAATAGATTTTGAGTGTTATCGAATTTTGGTTGACTACATATTCCCTCAGTGACCTAGTGATGCTGCTGGAGGTGATTATACTAGTTCCTGAGGTAGAAACGACGGCCGGGTAGAGCAATAGATCTGTCCGCATAACATCCGTTCGATATAAGGCATCCACATAAGAGGTAATTCCCTCGCGTGTATTGGCAGGGCCGTATATATATTCACTGGTATTAAAAACCAGTGGGTTAGTGCCACCGGAAGTGACCGCAGGGACCACATTGCCATCCTCATCGGTCATGGTTTGGAGGACTGTCCCCAATTGCACACTGTATGGAGCATTATCTTCTTCCCTTCTCAGGATCTTGTTACTGTCATCGGTAAAATACTGGATCAAACCTTGTATGGGCATTTTGCTGTCAGGGAAATTTTCCGTCGGCCCCATGGAAAGCGTGGCACGGTTAAAGATGACATTGTCCAGGGTATCCAAGAAATTCGACAAGGGTTCCATATCCAGTTTTACCAAATGGCCCAACAAGGCTTTACTACCGACTAAGGCGCCAACGTCATAAGCTTTGTTTTTCTCAGTGACGATTTCTGTTGGTGTGCCAGTGGGATTATTGGTGACACCATTAAAGTGCCGTGAGGAGCTGGTGTAGATCGTATAGACACTGGATATGGTATCTTCTTCACTGTTTCGGTAATATAGTTTGAAACCGGTGTTTGTCCCAGGATTAACATGTAGGGTCGTTTGTTGTGAGGGAGATCCCTTAAGGGCAAACCCGGGGAAATAATCCCTGAAGGAAAAGATGTCATCAAAGACTGGGTCTTCATCCTTGATCTTCGTGAACAAGTCGGTGGCCAATGCCTCATCAATGTTCATGAAAACGACGGTGTCGGAATTCTCTTCCAGCATAAAAGACCCTGATGCAAAGGGCGTTTCCTCAAAGCCAAGTTGATCAAAATTGTAATAGGCGGTATCCAAGATCGGCTCGGTTAGTTTATGAGCAGCGAAGGTCTTGGTTTCATCCAGGTCTTCGGCGGTCAAGGACCCAATTTCCAGGCTGAATTTTGCTGAATCCAAGATGGCCTCATTTTCCGGCTTGGTAGCAGAGGTGCTGAAAGCCATTCTACTGTAGGCTGTAGCCTCTGTTTCTCCAAAATAATCACTGATATCACCACCCGCTACCAATACGCCGGCGTTTGTGGTGTTAAGTGAATCTGTAGCTACCAAATAAGCAGAAAGGGGTATTTCCGCATAGAAAACCCCTATTCTGTTTGCTTCTGGATCAAGCTTCAAGCCGATATCAGATGGATCGGTGCAGGCATTGATCAATGGTGTACATAACAATAACAGTCCGGCCAGCTTAGCCTGCCAAGTCTGTGTAGATGTTGTAATAACTTTCAAAAAGTTGTTCTTCTTCGTCTTCGTTGTTAATATCACACTTTTTGTCTTTAGAGCACTCTTCAATTATTTGATTCAGATTTTCGGAGATTTCGTCCCCTTTGATCACCACATCGGCATATTCCATTCCGATTTTCAAGAAGCCTTCATAATCTTTGGACTTCAAGGGTGTCAGGATACTGTCATCAATGTCGACCATTTTGACCTTCTCCAGCAAATCATCGTCAAATTTATGATTAAATCCGTTATTATAAATAGTGAACACTGATTTTGTGTTTTTAAATAACGGTTCGTTTTTATAAGTGGTTTTCAGGTACAAAGGAATCAAGCTGGTCATCCAGTCATTGCAATGTACAATGTCCGGTGCCCATCCCAGTTTTTTAACGGTTTCGATGACGCCTTTGCAGAAGAAAATGGCCCTTTCGTCATTGTCTTCATAGAATTTTTCCTGCTTGTCATGGAAAACGCTCTTTCGCTGGAAATAGTCTTCATTATCGATAAAATATACCTGAAGCTTTGCATTAGGAATGGAAGCTACCTTGATGATCAATGGCTTTTCCTCCTCCCCTACAGAAATGTTGATTCCTGAAAGCCTTACTACTTCATGCAACCTGTTCTTTCTTTCGTTGATCAAACCAAATCTCGGAACAAGAATACGGATTTCCATTCCTTTTTCCTGCATTGCCTGTGGTAACGCTCTGACGAAGTTAGCTACCTCGGATGTTTGAAGAAATGGATTGATTTCACTTGCTACGTAGAGAATACGAAGTTTGGACATATCTTGTTTTTTTTGTTGAGGGATAATACGGGACTACAAAGATACAAAAAAAAATACAAAAACCCGTTGATATTGTCTAGAATAATTTACTTTTGCTCCTATTTTGCGAAGTGTAAATGTAATACCGTGAAAATTCTAAAGACCAAGAAAGAGGTTAAGCAGCAGTTATTTACTTATCGGAAGGACGCCCGGACGATTGGCTTGGTGCCCACCATGGGAGCGCTTCATGATGGCCACCTAAATCTGGTAAAAAATGCCAAAAGGATGACGGATGTCGTGGTGGTTTCCATCTTTGTGAACCCTACACAATTCAATAATCCTGAGGACTTGGCCAAGTATCCCAGGACCGTCGAAACGGATTTGGCCAAGCTGGAAGCGGAAGGAGTGGATTATGTTTTCCTTCCAGAAGTAGCAGAAATGTATCCGAAACCCACAGGATTGACCTTTGATTTTGGGGATTTGGAACGGATCCTGGAAGGAGCTTTTCGGCCAGGACATTTCAACGGAGTTGGGGTGGTGGTGGCCAAGTTGTTGCATATCATTCATCCTGACAAAGCCTTTTTTGGCCAGAAAGACCTGCAGCAAGTGGCCATCATCAGGAGAATGGTTGATGACTTGGCGTTTGACGTGGAAATGGTAGTAGTGCCTACTTCGAGAGAAAAGGACGGACTGGCCATGTCTTCCCGCAATGGAAGGTTGACAGCTGAGGATCGCAAGCATGCCTTGGTCCTGTTTGAATCCCTGACGTTGGCAAGAAAGGAACTTTTAGCCGGCAAGCCATGGTTTGAGGTACAGGACAAAATATCACACAAATTTAATTTGGTGCCTGGCGTGGAGTTGGAGTATTTTGAGTTAGTGAGGACAAATAGCCTTGAAGTGGTGTCAACAATCGATATTTCCGAACAAACGACAGGCAAGGAGTACTCTCTTTGTACCGCCGCTTATGTCGGAGATGTGAGGTTGATCGACAACTTACCGATTTAATCCTTAAATTTGTGGCAAATTTAGAAAGCAATGCAAATTCAGTTATTGAAATCAAAGATTCACAGGGTTAAGATTACGCAGGCAGAACTTCATTATGTGGGAAGTATTACCATTGATGAAGATTTGATGGATGCAGCGAACATCATTGAAAATGAAAAGGTGCAGATCGTCAACGTCAATAATGGCGAGCGCTTGGAAACTTATGTGATTAAAGGTGAGCGCGGCAGCGGTATGGTCTGCCTAAATGGGCCCGCGGCCAGGAAAGCGCAAGTGGGCGATGTGGTGATCATTATTTCTTATGCTTCGATGGCATTTGAAGAGGCCAAAAAGTATAAACCTGTGGTCATATTTCCAGATGACTCCAATAAATTAATTTAAGTTGAGACTAAGCATAAAGCAATGGATCCAAGTGGTCGTTTCCCTAGCGGTGGCCATTTGGATTTTTTGGTTCTTATACAAGGATGTCAAGATGGAAAGCCTGTTGGAAGCACTTCAGCAGGCTTCACTGTTTTGGATCTGCATGTCCATTTGGATCTCGGTACTCGGCTTTGGGTTGAGGTCTTGGCGGTGGAAGCTGCTCATTGATGCGGACTTGGCTGAAAAGTTGCCCACCTCCAGGGCCTTTTGGGGCTTGATGATCGGATATTTGGTCAATATGCTCGTGCCGCGTGCCGGAGAAGTGGCCCGTTGTGGCGTACTCAAAAAGACGGATAAGCTGCCGGTCAGTAAATTACTGGGGACGGTGATTTTGGAGCGATCGGTAGACCTGCTGTTCATGATCGGGGTGATTTTTTTGGCCTTTGTGCTCGAGCGGGAGGTTTTTGTAGGGCTGGCTGAAGACTTGATCTCACTTGATGCCATCAAGACAGGCTTTAAGGAATACATGCCCTTGTTGGTTGGTGGTGTGGCTTTGTTGGTGATCGTGTTTTACTGGGTGACCAGTCGATACCGCGATCATGGATTGGTGAAGAAGTTTCATCATTTTATGCGTGAACTTATCGGTGGCCTGAAAAGCGTCCAGCGAATGAAAAACCGCCTAGGATTCTGGAGTGCTTCGGTAGGGATCTGGGTGATTTATTTTTTGATGATGTATTTTATCGCCATGGCGATGCCCAGCACTGCCAATTTGTCCCCGTCGTCAGTCCTTATGGTAATGGTAATGGGCAGTATTGGCATGGTGGCGCCCGTTCAAGGTGGAATCGGTACATTTCATGCCTTGGTAGCCTTTATTTTAATGACATATGGTCTTACGGAAGAAGAGGGCAAAATTTTTGCTATTATTGTCCACAGTTCCCAAGTACTGATTGTACTGGTAGCAGGTGTCATAAGCTTATTGGTGGTGGCAAAAATTTCTGTTACAACAAAACCACAAGCGGGACATTTGCGTAATAATTAAGCGTTTAAAACAACAAAAGTATGTTACTGATTCTAATTGTAGTTGTATTTGGAATTATGGGCTTTGTGGTAAGTCAAAAGCTCAAGAAGAAATTCAAAAAGTATTCACAAACGGCCTTACAGGCCAACTTGTCCGGAAAGGAAATTGCAGAATTAATGTTGGCTGACCACGGGATCCATAATGTAACGGTGAATTGTGTGGAAGGAAAGTTGACTGACCACTATAATCCGCAAAATAAAACCGTCAATCTTAGCCCTGATGTGTATTATGGCAGAAATGCTGCTGCCACCGCAGTGTCCGCTCACGAGTGTGGGCACGCCGTGCAGCATGCTCAGGCTTATTCGTGGTTGGGCTTACGCTCTGCCATGGTCCCTATCCAGAATGTCAGCGGCAAAATTCTGAATTTTGTCTTGATTGCTTCCTTATTTGGGGGATTGGCGCTATTTAACCTTCCTATCGAAGCGGTAGGTGTCATTGTCGTGGGATCTTATGGGGTGATTACCTTGTTCACCTTTGTGACCCTTCCGGTGGAATTTGACGCCAGTAGAAGAGCACTTGCTTGGGTGAAAGAAAGAAATATAGTGACCACTTCCGAGTACGGGATGGCCAAAGACTCCTTGAAATGGGCTGCCATGACCTATGTGGTAGCGGCATTGGCTTCCTTGGCGACATTGGCCTATTATGCGATGATTTTCTTTGGTGGTAGAGACTAGGGTAGAAGCAAGAGATAGGAGTTGCAAGTATCAAGTAGCAAGTATCTAGATTACCTCACCTTGAAGGAAATACTAGGAGAGGTGTTTTGGAGCAAAGAAAACCAGAGGGCTGCTTTCCAGTGGGAAGGCAGCCCTCTTATGTTAGCATTGCTTTTACTTTTTTCAAAAAGTGGATTAAGTAATATTGCTGGGAGCGATGTCTTCATTGTTTATCATAACAATGAAGTGCCATGAAGCGTGATACAGAAAGAGGTTGTCTCATAAATAAATAATCCGTCATCACGAGCGGAGTGAAGTGATCTCGATGTGCTTTCATTGCACGTATGATGAGATTGCTTCTTCCGATATCCATAATCGCAATGACGAGGACTTTTGAGACAGCCTCCTTCGTGCCTTATACATCGTGCTATCTAGCGACTAACAGTTAATATCCCTACCCTTGGCTCACAAACTGGTAATCGGCAAAATCTACCGCTACCTGATCCAGTAGTGAAGAAACTTCAGCATACGTGTCTGCCGTGACCATTTTGGTGCGGTAGGGTTTGAAATTTGGCATTCCCCGGAAGTAGTTGGTGTAGTGCCTTCTCATTTCCAGGATACCCAGTTTTTCACCTTTCCATTTTACGGAGAAGTCAAGATGCTTCTTGGCGACATTGATGCGTTCATCCAGCCCTGGAGCGGCCAGCTTTTGGCCGGTTTCGAAATAATGCTTGATTTCATTGAATATCCAAGGATAGCCAATGGCTGCACGGCCGATCATCATGCCGTCCACTCCAAAACGGTCCCGGTATTCCCGGGCCCTTTCGGGGCTGTCGATGTCCCCGTTCCCAAAAAGCGGGATGTGGATGCGTTGGTTTTCCTTGATTTTGGCCAAGTAGGTCCAGTCCGCTTCTCCTTTATACATTTGTTTTCGGGTACGCGCATGTACGCTGATGGCCTGGATGCCGACGTCCTGCAGCCTTTCTACGACTTCCACGATACGAATGGTGTTATTGTCCCAGCCAAGTCGGGTCTTGACGGTCACCGGAATGTTTACCGCCTTGACGATTTCAGCTGTCATGGAGACCATCTTGTCGATATCCAATAATATTCCGGCTCCAGCACCTTTGCAAGCTACTTTATTCACGGGACAGCCGTAATTGATGTCCAAAATGTCCGGCCCCGCTTGTTCGGCAATGGCAGCAGCCTCCCGCATGGAGTCGATTTCGTTTCCGAAAATCTGGATTCCAATGGGACGTTCGTATTCAAAAATATCCAGTTTCTGGACACTTTTGGCGGCGTCCCGGATCAGCCCTTCTGAGCTGATAAACTCCGTATACATCAAATCTGCACCATTTTCCTTACACACCGCTCTAAAAGGCGGATCGCTGACATCTTCCATTGGTGCCAGCAGTAAGGGAAATTCCCCCAAGGCTAAGTTTCCTATTTTTACCACGATTGATTTATAATTTTCCTGTAAATTTACCCCAATTATGGAGATTTATAAAACCCAAAGCCAAATTGCTGCAAAACACAACTGGTTATTGTCCCTGGTTGTCTTGGTTTTGATTACTTTTGGCGTACTTGCATTGACTCAAGGGATTGCATTGGTCATGATCCCTTTTTTGTTTAATATCAGTTATGAAGACATCCTGCCCCTGTTTACAGGAGAGCTATCCTATCCCAACGGCCGAATGGCCATGCTATTTCTGCAGGGGATCGGTGGAGGCCTGGCTTTTTTTATTGCCGGCTGGTTATTCTCTAAGGTGGTGGAAAAGGCCAGTCTTGGTTGGCAACAACAATTTGCCCGTGTAAAGTTCAATTACCTCTTGCTCTTGCTGCCGTTACTGTTTGGTTTTATGTTATTTGATGCCAAGGTGATCGAGTGGAATATGAACATAAATTTTCCGGCATTTTTGGAAGGGTTTGAGACCTTTGCCCGTGAGATGGAGGACCAAGCCATGAAGATGACCAAGTTTTTGACGGATTTTCAGGACTTCGGCGAGTTTTTGGCTGGCGTGCTGGTAATTGGTGTGTTGGCGGGGATTGGAGAGGAATATTTCTTTAGGGGTGTTCTGCAGCCAAAGCTGCACCGGTACCTGGGCAATGCACATGCAGGAGTATGGTTGGCGGCTTTTGTGTTTTCTGCCATCCATTTCCAATTTTTTGGGTTTTTCCCACGTTTATTGCTGGGAGCACTCTTTGGTTACTTGTACCTGTATTCAGGAAGTTTGGTGTATCCCATAGTGGGGCATGTATTGAACAATTCCTTTACCATAGTCATGGTTTATTTGAACAAGTTAGGGGTGGTGGAGTTTGATATTGAAGATCCGGAAGGCGTTAGCTGGTATACGGTGGTATTGGGGCTGATTGTTTTTGTGGTATGCATGCGGCTCTTTGTTCAACAAAACAAGCAAAAATCGTCCCATGGAGAAGTGGCAGAAGGTATTTGAATCAGCATCCCTCGTCCGGGCAGAGATTGTCAAAGGAGTGTTGAGCGAGCATGATATTACCGCCATTGTCCTCAATAAAAAAGAGTCTGTATACCAAATTATTGGAAGCTACCATGTGATGGTGGTGTCCGAAAAGGCCTTTGAGGCTGCAAATTTAATTAAGAATGAAATATCGTTTTAATATTTCCAATTATAGTGAGTTAGGGCAGCGCATCATCACGGCTCTTTTGGGAGCGGCGGTGATCGTCTTTGGGAGCATGTATAGTGAATGGGCTTATTTTTCCATCTTCGGAACCATATTGGTGCTGTCCCAGCTGGAATTTTACAAATTATGTGGGCTAGATGGGATGCTTCCGCTCAAGACATTCGGTACTTTTTTGGGGTTAATGATTTTCGTGATGACCTTTTTTGTGGAGATGCAGCATATGGATGATAAATATTATTTTCTTATCTTTCCTATGATATCCCTGATATTCTTTATCAAATTGTACAGAAAATCGGATAAAAAACCATTTACAGGTATAGCTTACACATTTTTGGGGATATTTTATGTGGCCGTGCCTTTTTCACTGCTAAATTTAGCGGCCTTTTCAGTGGATCAAACCTTCCATTATGAAGTCATTGTGGGGTCACTTTTTATCCTTTGGGCAAGTGATAGTGGTGCGTATTTTGCTGGAACAAAATTCGGTAAAACGAAGTTGTTTGAACGGGTGTCTCCCAAGAAGTCTTGGGAAGGCAGTTTGGGAGGAGCAGCGGCTGCCATCGTGACCGCTTACCTGCTTAGTTTGAATTTCATGGTGATTCCTCAGTGGAAGTGGTTGAGCATAAGCGGAATCATCATTATCGCTGGAACCTACGGTGACTTGATCGAGTCCTTGTTTAAACGAAGTATTGCGATCAAGGACTCAGGGAAAGGCCTTCCTGGTCATGGAGGGTTTATGGATCGTTTTGACGGATTGTTAGTTTCAGCGCCTTTTATCGCGGCATTTTTGAAAATATTTTAAAATACATAGTTCTATTTTGAAAATGTGTCTAATATTGCATCAAATTTAGTCTCTACATAAACTAAAACCCAATTATGGCTTATATCGAACCGGCTCCAATTAAGGATAAAGAAAATCCATTGGAGTCAATGATGGAGAGGTTTAATATAGCAGCAGAAAAACTGGGCCTTTCCGAGGAGGTCTACAATGTGCTGAAAAACCCCGCAAAACAAGTGATCGTATCCCTTCCGATTACCATGGACAATGGTAAAATAAAGGTTTTTGAAGGGATTCGTGTCGTTCATTCCAACATCTTGGGCCCTGCAAAAGGAGGCATTCGCTTTGCACCGGATGTGCACATCGACGAAGTACGGGCGCTGGCTGCTTGGATGACGTGGAAATGTGCCGTCGTGGACATTCCCTATGGTGGAGGAAAAGGTGGCGTCCGCTGCAATCCTAGAGAAATGTCACCGGGTGAAATCGAGCGTTTGGTGCGGGCCTATACCCTTGCCATGATTGATGTGTTTGGTCCGGACAAGGACATTCCTGCACCAGACATGGGGACCGGGCCTAAGGAAATGGCCTGGTTAATGGATGAGTATTCCAAAGCAAAAGGAACAACGGTAAATGCTGTGGTGACGGGCAAACCGCTCGTATTGGGAGGTTCTCTGGGGAGGACAGAGGCGACAGGCCGTGGGGTGATGGTTTCGGCACTGGCTGCCATGGAGAAACTTAAAATCAACCCTTTTCAGGCCACCTGCGCGGTCCAAGGTTTTGGCAACGTAGGCTCCTGGGCTTCGGCATTGCTGGAAGAGCGGGGATTGAAAGTGGTGGCGGTTTCGGATATTTCCGGTGCTTATTACAATGCCAATGGCATCAACATCCAAAAAGCCATTGCTTACCGTGATGGAAATAAGGGGACGCTGGAAGGCTTTGACGGTGCAGAGAAGCTATCAGATCCAATGGAACTGCTCGAATTGAAGGTGGATGTGCTGGTGCCGGCGGCCGTGGAAGATGTGATCACCAAGGCCAATGTGGATAAAATCAATGCACGCCTCATCGTCGAAGGTGCCAATGGACCTACTTCTTTTAATGCGGATAAAATCATCAACGATAAAGGCATCATGGTCGTGCCGGATATCTTGGCCAATGCCGGTGGGGTGACCGTGTCCTATTTCGAATGGGTGCAAAATCGTCTCGGATATAAATGGACTGCAGAAAGGGTGAACAGAAGATCCGACCGGATCATGAAAGAAGCCTTTGACCAAGTTTATAAGGTTTCCGTAAAGCATGGGGTCCCCATGCGAATAGCTGCATACATCGTGGCCATCGATAAAGTAGCCCAAACCTATCAGTTTAGGGGAGGATTCTAAGCGCATCCTTCACGTGGGTGTACCACATAATTGCATAAATGGCACTGCTGGTGTAGGTTCACCGTCAGTGCCATTTACATTTAACATCCCGTAAAGCTGCTGACCGCGGCAAATGGTGAAGGTATATTCATTTTTTTCTTTAACATACCGAGAAATATTGGCAAATTGCAGCCGAATTAAATTTGGATCAATAGAGTTGTTTATAATAAAGGAACTAAAATTGATTTCAAAACATTGATTTATATTGAATTAACCCCATTCTGATGACGATACATAAAGAAGGAAGAACATTATTATTCTGGATGCTGGTAGTGCTTGCTGGGATCAATTTTGCCACCCATCAGTGGTTGCCAGGACAGGATACGGTATTAAATTTGATTTTGCTGGCCAGTATCATCATTTATTTGTTGGTGCTGCAGTTTTTCAGGAGTCCCACTATCCCCATGCCAGTAGATGAGCAAATGGTATATGCGCCCGCTGACGGGAAAGTGGTGGTCATAGAGGAAGCGCAGGAAGATGAATTCCTGAAGGAAAGGAGAAAGCAGATTTCCATTTTTATGTCACCTGTAAATGTTCATGTGAACCGCTCACCGGTAAGTGGAATCGTGGAGTATTTTAAGTACCACCCCGGAAAATACATGGTGGCTTGGCACCCGAAGGCAAGCTATGAAAATGAACGGTCCACCATGGTCATCAGGCATACCAAGACAGGAGTGAAATTATTGGTAAGGCAAATTGCCGGCGCCGTGGCCAGAAGAATCAAATACTATGTAAAAGAAGGTGATCCCGTGATCCAAGGAGGGGAGTTTGGCTTTATTAAGTTTGGTTCCAGAGTGGATGTGTTTGTGCCGTTGGATGCAGAGATCCTAGTCAATATTGATGATAAGACGAAGGGCGGCATTACCCCTTTGGCCCGTTTGAAATAGGAAAGACCTCCGAGAGCAAGAAGGAAATCGTTAACCACAGATGAACAGCTGTTCATCTGTGGTTATTTTTTTGTGTCGTGTCAAAGGATTACTGGGGACTAATTTTTTCCAATGGTATATCGAAGTCCGAAATTACCGCGTAAGCCGAGTGATCCATTGAACATTGGAGTGGCTTCCATCATGATGGCAAAAGCCCGATGGTTGGATATGGGCTTAAAGGCCAATAGGACAGGGATCCCTACTCGTGCTCCATTGTCAAAGTCATAATACCCCACCATCAAACCGGCTGAGGCATTATACCACTCACTTTGATGGAAGTTGTATTGCCCGATCGCTTCCGCTCCGAAATAGCGGTTAAGGAAATCTCCTGCAAACAAGCGCCCTTCGCCGAAAAACTTTTCCTCGGGATCAGTTCCGACTGCCAGTTGGGTAAGGATGCCATTGGAATAAGCCCCAACAGTGACTTGAGCATGGGCAAATGATGTGATGAATGCTTGAAAAAGTAGCAAAAAAAAGATGCTTTTTAAATACGTCATTTTAGATTATGGTTAAAATTAGAAATATAGCTTCAAATATCGCTGATTATAAAAATTAGCCAAGTATTATTCTGACAAACGGTACACGCCTTGCTGCTCTTTTTGGTAGCGCTTGGCAAGGGCAGGGATACGCTCGGTGATTTTTTCAAAAAGGCCTTCTTGGTCGTAAATAAGGGTAGGTTTTTCCTCCACAAAATTCAAATACACTTCCATCATGTTTTCTTGATTGCTGTAATCGGTCAAGACCCGCTTGGACAGACGGTAATTGAGGTAGGGGCTGGCCAAGGTGGCATGCTGATAAGCGCTGATTTCATCCCCAAGTATGACGATTTTTTCGGCCTGGGGCTGGACGGTGTCGTCCAAGGTGTAGTTCCAGGTTTTGTTGGATTGTATTTTATAGATGGTCCAGGCATAACCAGCCGTAGGAATGATCAATATGAAGGTGTAAAAAAGCACATTTAGCTGCTTGCGGTTGGTCAGGTAAAGGAATATCTGTGCGATAAAGTAAGTCAATCCCGGCAACATGATTACCATCTGGTAGGGAGTCCTTCTATTGGCAATGAAGATGGAAAAAATCGCAAAAATGGTATAGAGCAGCATAAGCTGTTTTTGTTTTTGCTGATTGACCGTAATGCTGGTGGTGACGGTGCCGACAAAATAGCCGATGACGGCAAACAGCAGCGGTGCAGCCAACAAAGTGAGCAGGTCAATATAGGTTACATGCGGGTAGCTACTGGTAATCCGCGTCGCCAGGACAAATTCGGTGATAAATTCCGGCAGCCCTCCTATCCAAAAGAAGTAAATACAACACAGCACAAAGGGCTGAAAATACCCGGCCAACGATAGGACGAGCTGGTTGAAGCTGAAGCCGCTTACGGTAACGCCTGCTACCAGTAGAAATGGCAGGAATACGATCATCGGAAAATGGAAGCAGACCGCAATTCCCCCATAAAGCCCTACCAGAAGGATGGATTCTGTATTTTGTTCATTCAGCAAGGTTTGGGAAAATAATTGGCCCAAGGCCAAAATGATAAAAGTGGTCCCCATCAGTGCTGGAGAAAGTGTCAGCAGGTCAAATGAAAAGTGGAAAAGCACCAGCATGACCAAGGCTGGAATATAAGAGGTGTTATCAAAAGCTTTGTATCGAATGAAAAGTCGGTTAACATAATAAATCTGAAAGAGGATGATGGAAGCTGCCAGGAGCTTGTACATCCACCACGACCTGCCGGCCACATAATCGATCAACCAATACACGTAAGCCGACAATGGCCCGATGTCGTCCACGATATCAACGTACAGGAAATGCCCGTTTGCGAGCCGTTCACCCACCAACATCCAAGAAAGTTCTGGACTCAGGAGCGGGATGTCCATGAGCACATAAGGAAGGCTCAGTGCCATGAATAGCAGCGCGATGCCTAAAATTCTAAACGGATCGTTGATTTTGAAAAAACTCAGCAAGGGTAATATCTGTTGATAGTTATGTATTCTGAACGTACGAAATTAAAGGTTAGTCGATTAAATCACTAAATTTGTATAGATAATTATTCATTATGGAAAGCAAGAGACAACAAAAGTATTCAAAGTTAATCCAAAAGGAACTGGGAGATATCTTTCAGCGCGAGTCCAAGCCCTTGGTGGGCAATGCCATGGTCACCGTGACCAGGGTGCTGATGAGTCCCGATCTGGGCGTGGCCAAAATTTACTTGAGTTTTTTATTGGCCAATAATCAGGAGCTGTTGGAAAAAATTGATGCACACAAAAAAGAGATCAGAAAACACTTGGGTAAGCGCATTGGCAAGTCGGTAAGGAGCATTCCCGAATTGGTTTTTTACCCGGATGATTCCTCTGCATATGCCCAACACATGGACAAAATCATTGGCGGCTTGGATATTCCAGAAGCTCCCGATGATGAGGAGGAGGAAGATTGAAAAGTGGCATTCGAATGGCCACGTTTTTTCAATGATAAATAATTAATTCACCTGTTAAATCTTGATTTTACTGTCCTGTGAACCTTTCCTTTTTTATTGCATCCCGGTATTTTAAAAGTAAAAAGAAGCGGAATTTTATCAATATCCTGTCCAGGATAGCGATGATCGGTGTGGCGGTGGGCACAATGGCCTTGGTGATTGTGTTATCGGTATTTAATGGGCTGGAGGATTTGATCAGGGGGCTTTATGCGTCTTTTGATGCACCGCTTAAGGTGGAGTTGGTGAAGGGGAAGTCTTTTGAAGTTGGGGACGATTTTTTGGATAGTTTGAAGGCTGTAGAGGGGGTGGTGTCCATCACGGAAGTTATTGAGGATAATGCACTTCTAAAGTACGGTGAAGACCAAATGGTGGTGACCATGAAAGGGGTCAGTGAGGAGTTTTTGGATAAGGAGCGGTTTGAGCAAGGGTATTTTGCAGGGGACATGACCTTGGGCAGCCCGGACCAGCCCAAAGCCATCATGGGGAGAGGCGTAAGTTTTATGCTTGGGGTGGATCCAAAGAATGAGTTTGAGCAGCTACGGATGTTTTACCCCAAAGCTCCTAGGGCCGGAACCATCGATCCGCGGCAGATGTACAACTCCGGCAGGTTGGGACTCGCAGGGACCTTCAGTGTAGAAAAAAAGTTTGATGATAGTTTTGTGGTGGTACCGCTGACCTTTGCGCGGGATCTCATGGATTACGGGGATAAACGGACGGCTTTGGAGATTAAGGTAGCCCCCAGCGCCTCCCTTTCCAGTGTAAAGGCAGCCATGCGGGACCTATTGGGAGAAGGGTTTTCCGTAAAGGACACCGACGAGCAGCACGCTGGACTCCTCAGGGCCATTCGAATTGAAAAGCTCTTTGTGTTTATCACCTTGACCTTTATCTTGGCCGTGGCCTCGTTTAATATTTTCTTTTCCTTAAGCATGCTGGCCATCGAAAAGAAAAAGGATATTGCAGTGATGATCGCCATGGGGGCCACTCAAAAACTCATACGTTCCATTTATATCAAGCAGGGAGCGATTATTGCTTTTTCTGGAGCCATTGTAGGGCTGGTGCTCGGATTTGCGATTTGTTGGTTACAGGATCGTTATGGGTTGGTGTCCTTGGGCGTGGCGAGTTCGGTGGTAGACAGCTATCCTGTAAAAATGATATGGACCGATTTTTTATGGACCAGCCTTAGCCTGATCGTCATTACCTTCTTTGCGGCCTATCGCCCCGCTACCATTGCAGCAAAGGTGAATACAGTGGAGCATTTGTGAGAATTTTTCCGCCTTCCCGTAAAATTTCTGGTTTCTGGCCAAGGCCAGCTAAGGCTAATGGGGTGAAACGTTAGGAAAAGGAGATTGTTTCTAAAACAGAAAAACCCCGGAAAAGCAGTGGCTTATTCCGAGGTTTTGATGCGATCATGATGGGACGGGCACAGTCGTAACTTACCGGTTATTGGTAGCTAAATGTTTTTTCGAAATCTAACCTTGCCATGCGGTAGGCTTTGTTATACTGTCCCAATACCACCATCTGATGGTTGGACACTTGCTTGCAGGCCATTGGCTTGGTAAGAATGTGCAGGTCGCGGCTAAAAGGCAGCGCCTCCTTTTTGATGTTTCCATGCCAGTCTAATTCGACCATCGCGATCAGCACGTCCTTTTGGGTGGCTTTGGGGTTGAAATGAACCGGTTCACAAATGCCCTCACATAGGTTTTCGGGGTGGTCATTGAACACCAAATAGACTTTGTCGTTTAGGACAGCGGTGGCGTATGAGGAGAAAAAGCTATACCCTTCAGGCGATACTTGGTTTTTGCGGATTTGTTCGGTCCACATCACTTCTCCATCGGGGTCAACGCTCACCACGGCAATGGTGTTAAAGGCTGTCCTGGCTGTGCGGAAGTTGGTGCGGGGATTAAAACCAGCGGTTTGGGTGGCTTGCTCCGCAATGAGGACGACGCTTCCATCGCTGCGGAAGGTAAGGTCATTTAGTCGGTAGGCATAGAGCCCCTCTTCTTTTTCTTCCTTGGTGGCTTTTTCGGACTCCATCATCAAGATAGGGGCAAATGGTTTGAAGCTTTTTTGTGCGATTTGCTGGTCTTGGAAGGTCAGGAAATAGCTGCCCGCGGCATCATGGCCTTCTGTGTCCGTGTAGAATCCAGCACATACCAATTGAGCGGCTTTATTGGTGCCGATTTGCATTTTGGTCAGGTGTTTTCCGGGTATGGATGGATGCAGTTCTGTGATATGTTTCCCACCACCCGTTATGGCCGTAATGCCAAATTGGTAAAGGGGTTGCCAAAATTTTTCAAGGGCCTTTTGGCTGTCAGCCTCCTTTTTAAGGACATAAAGGTCTCCTGTATTGGAGAGGTGGTAATTGATGACCTGATAGTGCTCTTTTTTCGTTGTGGCGGCCAATTGGTGGGTCCATTGTGCCTGTAGACCTTGATCGAAAACGGTAAAGTTTAACTCGTCTGGGTTGTTTTTAGCTCCAGCTTGGCTAAAGGTGGCCAGAAGGAAATTACCTTCTTCGGACAGTTTGAGATGGAATCCAGGCTGGTTAAAAGAGGTGTTTTTTCTGGCAGGAATTTCCTGTAAAGTCACGGGGGATTGTTGGAGCGTCAGAGTGGATTTGTTGATTTCATCAGCCATTAGCACATGGGAATTTTCTGTTTCCGTGCTATAAAAACAATAGAGCCTGCCACCAATCTGCATGATCTGTTCGAATGTAACAGGTCTTTTGGTGTCGATGACCTGCAACTGACGAAAGCTTCTAAGTTCCATCTGATTGTTATAAAACTCCAGTACTGGAAATGTTTCTCTTCCCCTTAGCTCGTCACTGAGCTTTATCTTGGTCACATAAATGCCGTTTGGGTCATTGGCCACAATCTGATGCGGCATCATGTTGTTTTTGGTGAAATGTTGGCTGCCCAAGTGGAGTTGGAAGTTTGAATTTACTTGGGCACTCAGCATGCTTAGCGGAGCGGTGATCAGTAAGGCAATGAGGAATACAATTAGTTTCTTTTTCATAAGGGGTTGATTTTGAATCGAATATCTGAATATATTTTATGAAATACAAAAAAATATATTCGAAAAGCAATTAGTAAATTTTGAAAATAGTTTTCTTATCGCTGGCATAACGCGATACACAGCTTTTACAGGTTATTGGGAAGGTGAAAATCAAAATGTATTGGGTGATTTTGATTTATGTGACAAAAATATACGTTTTGTTTACAAAAATTGGATTTTTGTGTACGCAAATATACGCACAATAGGTGATTTTTATATAAGTGGATGATATCTGGTTTTGTGCTCTCTGACATACGGATATAGGCATTCATCGGGATTGCCCCTTTTGGGAAAAATTGGGAGAAGGGGGCAGTGAAAGAGTGGATATCTATGCTTGGATCAATAAAAGGTCTTTCGGCCTAAAGGAAGTGTTTTTGGCTCAAACAGCCTGCAGGGAGGCTGACTTCTGGTGAATCTTGCCTTAATTCATCTCTTTTTTCTATTAAAAGTTGAAATAATTATTTACTTTGCAAGCTAGTATATTTTGAAAATCATACCGCTTCGAATGGTTTTGGCTCGATTGATTTAGCAGAAAAGATTATGAAAGTATCTCCGGATAAGTCTTTTGAAATAATATATTCTCTTTTTAGTCATGAATATTTAGGGATTCTATTTGAGTCCTTTGTGATTCAGCATGATGATAAGGGCAGGCTCTCTTTTGCCTATCAAAATATTGCCACCCAAAATGCCAAGGAGTTTGCTTCTGGCCTGGACAGCACGGATTATGAGCTGATCGAGCTGATGGACAGCATGCAGCATGATGCGATCGTGAAGACTTTCAACACCAAGAAACTAAAGCCCAAGGAGTTTTTGCGGAAGGTGTTTGACACCAATAGTGAAACGACGGCGAATAAGGAAATCCGCCGCATGATCGAGGTTCGGTTGGAGGGAATTCGGGCCAAGATTTTGGAACGTATTATAGGGAAGCGACTTTTTGAGATGGGCAATGATGGAAATCCCATCTGGAAGGAGATCAATGTAATGGAGGAAAAGGCGTCAGTGCTTTTTCATTTCAGAAGAAACGAGGACAATACCCATTATTTTCCGACGCTCAAGCACGGCGGAGAAAAGTTGGATTGGCAATATAAAGGGGGGTATTTGCTTTGCGAAGAGCCGGCTTGGCTGGTGGTGAATGGCTGTTTGTATAATTTTGAAAAAGGCGTGGACGGTAAAAAGCTCAAGCCATTTCTCAACAAAAAATTTATTGTCATTCCCAAAAATGTGGAGCAGTCCTATTATGAAAAGTTCATCACCCAGCTGGTGGCCTCCTTTGATGTGTATGCCAAAGGTTTTGACATCAAAGTGCAGCGAAGCAATCCCGAGGCGTTATTGAGCTTAAGTGATTTGCCCGGAGGGGGAGGGGGAACTGACCTCTTTGGCAATGTCCAAGCAGCAGAGGAAGAGGACAAAATCGTATTTGACTTGCGGTTTCAGTATGGAGATTACTCTTTTCGCTCCGAGGAAAAAAAATCCAATAATGTACAACTGGAGCAGCAAGGAGACAATTATATTTTCCATAAAGTCATCCGAGACCTGGAAAAGGAGAAATCATATGGCGATTACTTAAAGGACCTGGGACTGCCGGTGCGGACTTCACGGTTTTCCCTGGGGAAATCGAAGGCGTTCGATTGGCTAAACTCCAATAGAGAGGCCTTGGAAGATATGGGCGTGAAAATTCTCCAAAACCAAAGCGCTAAGGGGAAAAAGTACTTTATAGGAAATGCTTCCATCAAGGTCGATATCAAGGAAAACATCGACTGGTTCGATGTGGATGCGATTATCAGCTTTGGGTCCTTCGAGGTGCCTTTTGCTCAGATCAGGAGGCTGCTCGTAAAAGGAAAGTCAGAATTTGAACTCCCCAATGGGGAGATTGCCGTTATTCCTGACAGTTGGTTTGTCAATTACTCTGAGATCTTTTCTTTCTTGGAAACCGGTGAAAAGCAGGATGAGAAGATGATGCTGAAGAAGCACCATATTGCCTTAGCGCAAGAGCTTCAGAAAGGAAACCTCATTAACCTTACCTTAAGCCGGAAGTTGGAGAAATTGAAGGACTTTTCGGAAATGGAATCCTATGACTTGCCAGATAATTTTAACGGCACCCTTCGCCCGTACCAAAAAGCCGGCTACGATTGGCTGAGGTTTCTTAATGAATACCATTTTGGCGGGTGTTTGGCCGATGATATGGGCTTGGGGAAGACGGTGCAGACCCTGGCCATGCTGGCCCACGAAAAAAAGAGGACGGAAGGAGCCACTTCCCTCTTGGTAATGCCTACTTCCTTGATTTACAACTGGGAGGTGGAAGCTCGCAAGTTCACACCGGATCTAAAGGTATTGGTCTACACGGGATCACAGCGGATCAAAGACAGCAGTATGTTTTCCAAGTACGATTTGGTGTTGACATCTTACGGCATTACCCGGTTGGATGTGGATATATTAAAGGACTTTTTCTTCAATTATATCATATTGGATGAATCCCAAGCGATCAAAAATCCCAACAGCATCATTTCGAAAGCGGTCAATCAGCTGGTGTGCAAGCACCGATTGATCCTGACGGGTACGCCGGTGGAAAATGGTACCATGGACCTTTGGTCGCAGATGAACTTCGTTAACCAGGGGCTCTTGGGCACGCAATCCATTTTCAAAAAACAGTTCTTGCAGCCGATCGAGAAGAAAAATGACATGGACAAGGCTGCCAAGCTGCATGCCATGATCAAGCCGTTTATCCTGCGGAGGTTAAAAACCCAAGTGGCGACCGATCTTCCCGAGAAGGTGGTCAATGTAAAATACTCCAACATGACCCCAGAGCAGGAAAAAGCCTATGAGGAAGTGAAGGGTTATTATCGCGAGAAGATCGTAAAGGAAATGAGCATTCCTGGCATGAACAGGCAGGCATTTACATTGCTGAGAGGCTTGACACAGCTTCGGCAAATTGCAAATCACCCGAGGTTGACCGATACGGCTTATACAGGTGATTCTGGAAAGCTGGAAGACATTGTCCACATGCTGGATTCTACCGCCAGAGAAGGGCACAAGGTCTTGGTATTTAGTCAGTTTGTGAAGCATTTGGCCATCGTGAAAGAATATTTGGATGAAAGCGGCATTGCTTATTCTTATTTGGACGGGACGACTAAGGACCGTCAAGCACAGGTGAAGGATTTCCAAGAGAATGATCAAGTGAAAATTTTCTTGATCTCCCTCAAAGCAGGGGGCGTAGGCCTTAACTTGACCAAGGCAGAATATGTGTTCTTGCTGGATCCTTGGTGGAACCCTGCTGTGGAGGCGCAAGCCATTGACCGGGCCCACCGAATAGGGCAAGAGAATAAGGTCATCATTTATAAATTTATCACACACAATACCGTGGAAGAAAAAATCATGGCCCTCCAGGAGCGTAAAATGGCCTTGGCAGATGAGTTGATCAGCACAGAGGAGAGCTTTATGAAGAGTTTGGAAAAAGAGGATATCGAGGCTTTACTGGCTTAGGATGTTTGGGAAGCTGGCATGGGGAGCTGATGAATGTAAGGGGAACGAAGCTGCCGGTCAATTCCCTGTCCTACACCGTGATGAGTTGTTTTTCAAAAAATCACCTTATGTTTATGCTTTTAACCCGCATTGTGCATTAGCCTATCTATTGCGACCTGAAACCATTTCAAAATCAATCGCTTCGCTGCTGTTTTCGATTCTACCTAGCGGCAGACAGGTTCACCATCCGCCGCGGCGGATGATTCCATCTCCAAACAGCCTGATTTTATTGTAGTTTCAGCTCTCATAACGATTCCAAATGCATAAAGCGGGTTTAAGGAATAGTGCTGCACAGGGAAATTAAAGATATTTTCACGTGGCTAAAGGGGTAATTTTCACCTAACTCAATATCTTAGGGGCAGAAATTTAATAACCCACTTAATATCAACCAGAAATTTTTATCAAAAAATGGAATGTGCCATACTAATCATCCAGTGTAAGGATCAGAAGGGAATCGTAGCTGCCGTGACGCAGTTTTTATATTTTCATAATGGGAATGTCCAAGAGGTAGACCAATACATTGATAATGAAACAGGTGATTTTTTCATGCGGGCAAAATGGGAATTAAAGAGCTTTGCCATCCAGAAGGATCATATTCAGCGAGTGTTTTCAGAGACGGTTGGGAGCAAGTTTGATATGAACTTCACCTTGCACTTTAATGAACCCAAGCCCAGAATGGCCATTTTTGTATCCAAGCTTTCCCACTGTTTGTTTGATATTGTGTCCCGTTATTACTCTGGTCAGTTTGATGTGGAAATCCCCTTGGTCATTTCGAATCACGAGACCTTGAAACCTGTGGTGGAGGCGTTTGACATTCCATTTTATCATCTACCCATCACCAAAGAGAATAAGCAAGAGCAAGAAGAGAAACAATTGCAGTTATTGAAGGAGCACAAGGTGGATTTTATCGTCTTGGCGAGGTATATGCAGATATTGAGTCCAACGTTTATTGCAGCCTATCCGCACAATATCATTAATATTCACCATTCGTTTTTGCCGGCATTTGTGGGGGCCAAGCCTTACCATGCAGCGCATAAAAGAGGGGTGAAGATCATTGGGGCCACAGGGCATTATGTGACAGAGGAGCTGGATGCCGGTCCGATTATCGAGCAGGATATTGCCAGGGTAAGGCATCACAATACCGTGGAAGAGCTGGTGCAAATCGGTCAGGATGTCGAAAAAGTCGTGCTTTCAAAAGCCATCAAGTATCACTTGACCAAGAAGGTCATGGTGATGGGAAATAAGACCATTATTTTCAACTAAATATTCATCGGATCCCTCTTGCCGATGAAAGAGGCTGTCTCAAAAGTCTTCCTCATCAAGATCCGCCGTGGCGGAGAAGGAATTTCGCTCATACATGCCATGAAAGCACATCGAGCTCACCAGCCAGCTGTCCGGCAGGCTTCGCGCTTTGTCTTCCAAGAGGCGGAGGCTCGTGATGACGGATGGTTCCTTTAAGAGACAGCCTCTTTTTATTATTTTCCCTACAGGTGGGATGTCAGGCCATGATGATTCGATTGGGCCTTTAAGGTCCCTGTAAATAGGCTTTTTTAATTTACCTGCTCAAATTCCACCGTGATATTTCCATCTCCGTCATAAAACACCATTCTGTTTGCGGTGGTTGTGTACGTTTTGCTCATTTCCAAAGAGCTAAGGTAGGCTGTTTGAATGGTTTTTTCGTCACAGTTTTGGGAGTCGGTGTAGAGCGTGGAGAATTTAATCTTTTCGGCATTATAGACGGCCTTTCCTCGAAATTCATCACACGGTGCTTGACCGTTTACTTTCTGTTCTTTACCAAATTTCAGGGTAAGCTCAGCCAACTGTTCTTTTGTGGCAGGGGCACCATTGATGGACCGGACTTTCCATGTAAATTGGCCAATATCATCAGAACCACCACATGAAAATAAGGTTAATGAAAGTAAACCAGCGCAAATGAGCGTTTTGAATAACTTCATTTTTAGTAAATTTTTTAATTAGGAAAAAGATTTATGATCCTGCTGTTTATGAAATCATCAATAAACTGAATCGTTCAATGTGAAATGTTTAAAAAAACAACAGTTTTACTGGGTGAAATCCCGCAAATACCATACTTAAATGTGTCGTGATGACAATTATTCATGTTAAAAAATGGTAAATGTGATTTTACCTGGAATATGCATTAGCTTATCTACACCACGGTGCACAAGTATAACGAACTGAAATTGCTTTAAAATCAGCCGCTTCGCTTTAGTTTTCGGTGTAACCGTAGCGATGTAATGCTTACACCTCCAAACTAACTGATTTTCTTGCATTTTCAACTCTCACTACGATTCCGAATGCATAAACCGGGTTAAAGCCTTAATTCATGATCCATACATAGCGGGTGCTTCACGCGGTATGTTTCCTTTCTTTTCGTTCTTTGGGGATTATTCTGATGAAGATGGCCTGCGCTCCAGCGATGGATACACGTGAGCTTCAGTAAACGATTTTTCTGGGGATGTCATGAGGAAGCCGCGTCAAGAGTTCGTAATTGACTTGTTGGGTGGTTTCACTAAAAGAGGCCACGGTGATCTCGTTGTTTTTTTGTTTGCCGATGATGACCACTTCATCGCCTTTTTTGACATCTTTCAGGTCTGTAATGTCCACTGAGATCGAATTCATGGTCACTGTGCCGACCACAGAGACCATTTTGCCTTGGATGAGTACTTTGCCGAGGTTGCTGAGCATCCTGCTAAACCCATGGCAATAGCCTACAGGGACCAGAGCAATGCGCATGGGGCGGTGTGCCATAAAGGTGGTGCCATACCCCACAAAATCTCCCATACCCACTTCCTTGATGCTCATGATGGAGCTCTTCCAGCTGATGAGCCTTTTGAGTGGGTTTTTTCGATGGGCAGCCAGCTCCTTGAATTTGCTCATGTATGTTTCTTGGCTGGGCCAGAATCCATACTGTAAAATGCCGATCCTCACCATGTCCATGATGGTTTCGGGATAGCTTAACGATGCTGCTGAGCAGGCGGTGTGGTAGGTCCCGAATTTGATTCCATGGCGGTCAAACCAATTTTTGAAATTACGGTACTGCTTGATTTGGTTTTGTACTCGCAGGTAATTGGCAATGCTTTCTGCTCCGGCAAAGTGCGTACAGAGGCCTGTAAGCTCCAAGTGAATTCCATGTTCGTAGATCACATCTGCCAAGAACTCTTTTTCATTCCATTCAAATCCAGTTCTGTGAAATCCCGTTTCTACTTCTACGTGGATTTTAGCAGGGATATGCAGTTTTTTGGCCATTTTAATGGCCGCCATCAGCCGGTCAAATTCAAACACAAAAAAGCTGATGCGGTGTTTGATGATCCATTCCAGGTCCTGATTGTCCACCATGCCCATGATCATGATGTCACTGTTTTTTTCACTTGCTTGGAGCACACGTTTGGCCTCATCGGTACTGAAAGCACTGAAGTGGCGGATGCCTACGTTTTCGGCGATCTTGATGATGTTTTCGATTCCATGGCCATAGGCATTGCCCTTGATCACCGCAGAAACGATGGTGTCATCTCCTACTTGACTTCTGATGAATTTCATGTTCCTGCGATAGGCAGATTTGCTGATCTCGATACGTGAAGTATGCCTCATTAACGGAGTGATTAAGCTTAAATGCTCGAATTAACGATTGAGTTGATGAATGATTTGGTTGAACATACCGACGCCTGATGGAATAATGGTATCCGGAAAATCAAAATTACTGTTGTGCAGCTGGGGCTGTGTTTTGCCACTTCCCAATCCAAAGAACATGGTCGGGGTGTTTAAGGAAAATTGGCCGAAATCTTCAGACCAACGGAATGGGTTTCGGATATGCTTGGTCTTGAGTTTAAGTTTTTTTGCTGCGTGATTGACCTGTTCCCAGGCGGCTTCATGGTTGACGGTGCTGGCAAAATGCTCCGTGTAAGAAATGTCGATTCCCAGATGATGGGATTTTGCAATTACCGTTACCAGTTCAGCGGCAAACTTGGTGAGCCGCTCCATGGCGTCATTGTCGTAAGTTCGCAAAGTGGCACGGATGGTGGCCTTTCCAGGAGTGGTGCCAAAGGCAATTTCGCCTAAAACGGCATTGACCACGGTGATCAGGCAGAAGCCGTTCATGCTTTCAGGGAGTGCCTCCAACCCTGCAATGATTTTGGCCATTGCGAGTGCGGGGCTATTGCCGTTTTCGGGGTGTGCTGCATGGGAGGTTTTTCCCTTGAGGTGGATGACCATTCCCTTGGATGCTGCTGCAAACGGCCCTTTTTTAAGGACAATTTCATTTTTAGGATAGCCGGGTAGGTTGTGCAGCGCAAAAGCATAATCAGGTTTGATAGTAGGAAACCGCTTGTCCTTTAGCACTTTCTTTGCCCCTTCGCCCGTTTCTTCGGCAGGTTGATAGAGCAATACCACGCGGCCTTTGGAGATGGGGTTTTTCGCGAGGTCCATTCCCACTCCAGCTACAATGGCCATGTGTCCATCATGACCACAGGCGTGGGATCTCCCGTCAATTGTGCTTTTATGCTTGGCGTTGGATTCCTCCGTGATGGGTAGTCCGTCAAGTTCGCATCGGATCATCGTAGTCGGCCCTTTTTGCTTACTATCGAAGATAAAGGCCAATCCATTTCCGCCTAACTTATCCAGCACTTTGGTAGGCTCCAGCGGCTCAAAAAATGCCTGGATCTTCGCAGCCGTGGCACCTTCATCATGGCTGATGTCCGGATATTGGTGGAGTTCTTTTCGAAGTTTTATCAATCGGTTAATGTCATCTTTGTTCATCATAAGAAAAATTACTGGTTGTTTTAAATTAAAGCTTTCTGATGGATAGTTCAAGTAATCAGACAGTTTAGATACCGGATTAGTGCCAATGGGGCCATCTTTTGAGTAGGGTTACCATTTTACGATCCCCTTCCCCATGGAATTGACCATGGAAAAAAGCAGCAAATATCTTTCCGATTTTTTTTGACTCGTATTCAATTAGTTACTGGAATTATTTGAAAATTGATTTTTTTGGGCGAACTTATTTACCGATAATTTTGCTTGATTGTTTTATCCTAAACGAAAAACCTATGACTGCAGAACAAAAACAAGCCCTTGCTGCTGAAATCGAAAAACTACAAGGATCCTTGACAGGAGATATGTTCCAAGATATGGAAATCCGCGATAAGATACACAATTTGGAAATGCAGCTAAACGGCACCAAGCCCATGGACAGTCATTTTGACTGTATTGGCTGTGGGAGCTGATCCATTGTTGTATCACATGTATTTTTATGAAAACCGGAAGGCATGGCTTTCCGGTTTTTTTGTGGGCACCATCGCCCCGAATTAAGGGTAAAGCTATTGTGCTGTGGCATACTTAGTTCAAGGATGAATTTTTACAGATCAAGCCATATTTCTGGGGGAATGAATGTCGACATGTTCTTATGAAAGAAAATTTAGCACCGTTAAAACGATGGTTTTCCGCTATCCGCACGAATGGGGTTTAGCGGGAATTTGTGGGGAATAGTTAGGTCCATGCCGCTAAAACGGGAAACGATGAATGGGCAAATTTACCATGGACTTCACCCATGGCTAGAAAGTGTCGAGGCTGTGTCAAAAGTCCTCGTCATTGCGATTCCGATGGATATCGGAAGAAGCAATCTCGTCATACGTGCAATGAAAGCACATCGAGATCACTTCACTCCGTTCGTAATGACGGATTATTTATTTATGAGACAGCCTCTTTGTGGCTTTTTTTACCCGCGGTTTTGCCTTTAAGTAAAACTGGCAGTCCCCAGCTTTTCCGCTTGATCCATTTTTTCATCCAGTGCTTTAAACTATTTTACGCTGTAGATAAAAAGGATGAGCAATGCAAAAAAGTAAAAATTTGGTTCTCTTTTTTATGAACTAACAAAACCTTTTGTATCTTTGTCCCGTTAAGTCTTCACAGACAAGAGGAGGAATTATGAAGTTAACATCTGAGCAACAAGAAATTATAGAGCGAATCGGGGTTTTTTTCGAACGAAAAGGACATCAGCCGATTTTGGGGAGGATCATGGGCTTACTGTTGGTGCTGGATGAAGCGGAAGCCACCTTTGATGAGATCCAAGAGTATCTATCGGTCAGCAAGAGTGCGGTAAGCAACGCCCTTACCCTGCTCCAAACCCAAAATAAGGTAGAATATACCACTAAACCGGGCGAGCGGAAGCGGTATTTCAGGCTGAAAGTACGGAATTGGAGAAAAGATATGCAAGAAGATATGCAGGGAATTTTCAGGATCAACATGCTCTTGAAGGATGTGATGGCCATGCGCTCTGCCAAAAATATGGAATTCAATAACTGCATTGAAGACTTTCAAAAGTTTATCGAATTCATGCAGGAAGAAATGCCCAAATTGATCGAAAAATATGATCGGCTACACAACAGCTGATATATTTTTTGTTTGTTTAGTTCTTTTTTTACAGAACAAAGTAATGATTAAGAAATTAACTATAATTTATTAAAATGAAAAAACAATTTTGGATCGGACTTATGGCGGTGTGTTTTGTGGGGAATTCCCTCATGGCCCAGGAGCCGGTGGCGGATGGTGAAGTGCTCACCCTTCAGGAAGCCATTAAGCTGGGCTTAAAGCATAACACCGACATCAAAAAAGCCCAATTGGACGAAGATGCTGCAGACCATCAGCAAAAGGAAATCACGGGTACCGGCCTTCCACAAGTGGATGCTTACGGTGATTACAACAATTTCCTAGATGTTTATCCCCAAGCCATTCCAGGAGGGGTCTTGGATCCCAATTCAGATCCGAGTGATATTAACGTGATCGCTTTCGGCGTCCCTCAAAGTATGAAAGCAGGGGTGCAAGTGAGTCAATTGATCTTCAGTCAATCGTATTTGGTGGGGTTGAAGGCCGCTAAAACCTCTGAAGAGTTTTACCGGCTGATGACACAAATGACCGAAGAGGATATTATCTATGATGTGGCCTTAAACTATTATTCGGTGATTTCTACCGAACTGCAGATGGATAACCTTCGGGCCAACCACGACCAGCTGAAGCGGCTAGAAGAGATCATTCGGTCGCAGTATGAGAATGACTTGGCCCGAAAAGTAGATTATAACCGGGTGAAGGTAAACCTGACCACACTGGAGACCGAAATGGACAATTTGGAGATTGCGATCGAGCAACGTAAAAATTACTTGAAGTTGGTGATGGGGATTCCTGTAAATACCCAAATTGAATTGGCTCAGTATGATTTTGATGACAAATCCTTGCCATTGCAAGCCCTGCAGATGGATCCTGATTTGAGTCAGCGGTATGACCTGAAAGTGCTGAGCAAACAGCAGGAGCTAAATGACCTGAATGTCGATAACATCAAATCAGGATATTATCCCACGTTGTCTGCTTTTGCAGATGTAAACTATAATGCCTTTTCGAGTGAATTTGATTTTCTGTCCACTGGACATGTTTGGTACCGTGGGGCGTTGGTAGGGTTGAAGTTGTCCTTGCCGATTTTCGATGGTTTTCAGAAGAAGCACAAAATCGCCCAAGCAAGGGTGGAAGGTCAGAAGATCAAATATGATCAGTATATGGCGGAGCAAAATGCAGAAGCCGAATACCTGAATGCCGTAAAAAAACTGAACAATAGCATCAAAAGCCTTAAAGCACAGGAATCCAACTTGGAACTGTCAGAGGATGTGTTCAGACAGACAGGACAGCTTTACCGCGAAGGGCTTTCGCCATTGACAGATTTGCTGGATGCAGAGACATCGCTGCGTCAGGCCCGATCAAGTTATTATCGACAGATCATCAATGTCAAAACGGCCGAAGCTGACTTGTACAAATCCACAGGTCAAATTGAAAAAATCATCAACTAAAACAAGCATTAATCAGGGAGCTACTTCCTTAATTTAATATCATCAACAGCTATGAAAAAGTTAATTACACCTTTGATAATAGTAGCCATAGCCGCTGCAATTGGTTTTACGCTTTTCAAAAACAAGCAGGAAATGGAGGTCAAAGCTGAGCAGGCCATGAAGACCAGTGAATCGATTCCCGTGCGAACCGAAACCATTAAAAAGACCGCTCACAAAATTTCGTTTACTTCTAACGGCACGTTTGAGCCAAGCCAAGAATTGACACTCAAGGCAGAAGCCAGTGGAAAGGTGCTGAAGATATATAAGAAAAAAGGCGATTATGTTCGCAAAGGGGACGTGATAGCGAAGTTGGATGATGAATTGATCCAGTCTGAGCTGTCCATCTCCGAGGTAAAACTCCGCCAAAACGAGAAAGATCTGGGCCGTTATGAAAATCTCGCTGGCACAGAGGCCATTACGGAAAAGCAACTGGAAGAAATCCGCAATGCCACGAAGATGGCAGCATCCCAAGTCAAAATGAACAAAAAGCGATTGGCCAATACGGCCATTACCGCGCCGATTTCTGGTTACATCAATGAAGATTATATCGAGATCGGAACCTTGATGAGTCCGGGGATGAATGTGGTGGATATCGTCAATGTGAAACCCCTGAAGCTAGTGGTAAATGTTTCCGAATTGGAGATTGCCCGGATCAGCGTGGGGGATTCGGTAGCAGTTAAAGTGGGCGTATTGCCGGAAAAGGATTTTACCGGTAAGGTGAGCTTTACCAGCAATAAAGGCGATGCCTCCTTGCGATACGAGGTAGAGATCGCTCTGCAAGAGGAAACAGCACAGATCAAGCCAGGGATGTTTGCCTATGCCTCATTTGAATACCCTGCAGAGGAAGCCATTTTGATCGATCGAAAAGCCTTGGCCAATGGGGTTAAGAATCCAGAAGTTTTTGTGGTGGAAAATGGCAAAGCGGTGCTTAAAAAAGTAAAGTTGGCGCAGGTGGGAGATAATAAGCTTGTGTTGCTGGATGGCCTGAAAGAAGGAGATAAGCTGGTGACTTCCGGTTTGATAAACTTGAAGGACGGTACCGCTGTCTCAGAACTTTAATCCGAAAAATCAAGAAACATGCAGATTACGAAAATATCCATCAAACGGTCCACCATTGTGGTGGTACTGTTTACGATCTTGACATTGCTGGGGATTTTTTCCTATACGCAAATGTCTTACGAGCTGCTGCCAAAATTCAGTCCGAATGTAGTGACAGTATCCACGGTTTATCCGGGAGCGGCACCTTCGGAAGTAGAAAATTCCGTTACCAGAAAATTGGAGGATGCCTTGGCTTCCTTGGAGGGAATAGACGTGATGAAATCCACCTCTTTGGAGAGCTTTTCCATCATTACCATTGAGTTGGATGATGATGTGGACGTAGACTTGATCCTTCAGGACGCCCAGCGGGATATCGATGCGGTATTGGGGGATTTGCCGGAGGACGTGGATCCACCTTCTTTAGGGAAGTTCAGCCTTGACGATATGCCCATTATGCAAATGGGAGCCTATTCTAACTTGACTGCAACGGATTTTTACGACCTGATGGACCAGCGGATCCAGCCGATGATCTCACAGATCGATGGGGTGGCGCAGGTAAACCTTCTTGGTGGTGCCGAGCGGGAAATCAAGGTGAACTTGGACCAAAATAAGCTGAACACTTATGGCATTTCACCATTGCAGGTAAACCAAGCCATCGCCCAGGCCAATTTGGATTTTCCTACGGGGAAATTGAAAAGTGATAAGGAGCAAATCCTGATCCGTCTGGCAGGGAAATTTACGCAGGTGGATGAAATCGGTGAGCTGATCGTTTCTTATGCGGATGGTTCCCCTATAAAGATCAAGGATGTAGCGGAGGTAGTGGACTCCAATAAAGATGAGGAAATTCTCAGTAGATTGAATGGAAACAGTGCCATCGGTATCAGTATCCAGAAGCAATCCGATGCCAATGCGGTGGATGTCGCTGAGCGTGTAAACAAGGCATTGGCTCAGTTGGAGACGACCTATGCCGGGGATGACTTGCGGTTTGAGATTTCACAGGACAGTTCTGAATTTACCTTGGAGGCAGCTAATGCCGTGATCCACGATTTGATTATTGCCGTCGTGTTGGTGGCCGTGATCATGTTATTGTTCTTGCACAGTTTCAGAAATGCAGTCATAGTGATGATTGCCGTACCGATGTCCATCATAGCGACCTTTACGGTGATGTATCTGGCAGGCTTTACCTTAAACTTGATGAGTTTGCTGGCACTTTCGTTGGTGGTGGGGATCTTGGTGGATGATGCCATTGTGGTGATCGAGAATATTTACCGTCACATGGAGAAAGGCAAATCTGCCATTCAGGCATCGTACGATGGGATCCGTGAGATTGGCGGGACGGTGACTTCGATCACCTTGGTAATTGTC
This sequence comes from Echinicola vietnamensis DSM 17526, assembly GCF_000325705.1. Taxonomy (NCBI): domain Bacteria; kingdom Pseudomonadati; phylum Bacteroidota; class Cytophagia; order Cytophagales; family Cyclobacteriaceae; genus Echinicola; species Echinicola vietnamensis. Next base: position 1,780,560 of record NC_019904.1, read on the forward strand.
GTGGTGTTTGTCCCGCTGTCCATGACGGGAGGATTGATTTCAGGGATTTTGACCCAGTTCAGTATCACAGTGGCAGTGGCCACGATGATGAGTTTGCTGGTAGCCTTTACCTTGATTCCATTACTGACCTCTCGGTTTTCCAAACTGGAGCACCTCGATCCAAAAAGTATTTTCGGAAAAATCGTAAACGGTTTTGAAGGATTCCTGGATGCTTTCGTAGCGTGGTTAACCGGGATTCTTAAATGGTCCTTTAACCATAAGATCATTACCCTTGTGGCGACCTTTGTGCTATTTGTCTCTTCATTCATGCTGGTTGGGTATGGTTTTATAGGAAGTGAATTTGTCAGTCAGGGTGACAAAGGGGAATTTATCATGCGCTTGGAGCTGCCTAAGTCAGCCACTTTAGAGGAGACCAATTTCACCACTAGGGAGGCAGAGAACTTCTTGACCAAAAACCCGATGGTGACCAGTGTCTTTACCACCGTGGGGCAGACGACGGGGAGTATGTCCGGCAGCCAATCCACGCCATATGCATCGGAGATTACGGTGAAAATGGTAGATGGAAAGAAAAGAAACCTAACCGCACCAGAGTTTGCCCGGGAAATGGAAATTGCCCTTGAGGAAAATATCGTCGGGGCAGAATTTACCGCCGTGCCGATAGGAATTACAGGTACAGCGAACGATGCTCCCATTCAGATAGTGCTGTCTGGGCCTGATTTGGACACTTTGAAAAGCTTTTCCCAACGGGTATTGGCCGAAGTGGAGAAAGTGCCCGGCACGCGAAAAGCACAAACTTCCCTAGAAGATGGAAACCCAGAAATCCGCGTAGAGGTGGACCGCGCCAAAATGTCCGACCTCGGGCTGGACATGGCGATGGTCGGTGGGACGATGCAGGTAGCCTTTAACGGCAATACCGATACCAAATACAGGGATGGTGATTATGAATATGACATCAACATCCGGATGGATGAATTTGACCGTAAATCCGTGGCGGATATTGAGAATCTTGCCTTTGTGAATACCAAAGGGCAGACGGTCTTGCTTAAGCAATTTGCCAAAGCCATTCCTTCTGAAGGACCAAGCGAGCTTAACCGTCAGGACAGAATTACTTCCGTGACCGTTCAGTCCCAAGTGTCCGGAAGGCCTTCCGGTACCGTAGGGACCGAAATCCAAGAGCGAATAGCAAAATTGGATCTTCCAAAAGAAGTAACGGTGGCCTATGAGGGTGACATGAAAATGCAGGAAGAAGGCTTCGGGAGCTTGGGGGTGGCCTTATTGGCCTCCATTCTCCTCATCTACCTGATCATGGTGGCACTGTATGACAACTATGTCTTCCCACTCGTGGTGATGTTTTCGTTGCCGTTAGCGGTTATTGGAGCTTTGTTGGCATTGGCCATGTCCGGTTCTGCATTGAGTATTTTCAGTATTCTAGGGCTCATCATGCTTATGGGGCTGGTGGCCAAGAATGCGATTCTTTTGGTAGACTTTACCAATCAGCTCAAAGCGGCAGGACTTGAAGTGAAAGCAGCCCTGGTAAAAGCAGTGGAAATTCGTTTCCGTCCCATTTTGATGACCACCTTGGCGATGGTGTTTGGGATGCTGCCGATTGCATTGGCGTCCGGAGCCGGAGCGGAATGGAAAAATGGCCTTGCTTGGGCATTGATTGGTGGATTGATTTCCTCCATGTTTTTGACCATGGTGGTGGTGCCGGTGATCTATTACATATTTGACCGAATCCTCGCACGTTTTGGCAAAGACAAGAAAGAAGAAATTATCATCGAAGAGACTGAGCTTTCCGAATCAGAATCCGAGGTGGCTGAATATGTTTAGTAGGAAGTATACCTTCTGCTAAACTAGGTAAATACCGTGTTAGGGATCATCACCGTTCCTGATGCATATGGTTAGTTGATGATAGTCGGTGCGGTTTTGGGAAGGACTGCGGCCAACATGAAGGAAGGAAAGCTCAGCGGATCTTCTTGAAGCTGCACCGATTTTTACATCCTTAGTCAGGGTAAATGACGCCTGAGGTGTCATTTAGTAAAGTGATAAAAGAAATATTGAGACAAAAATACCAGCAGTCTCGTCTAAAAAGAAAAGATAAAGCCATGAAAGCGAATAATTACACCAAACTAAAGACCATCATTGAGGTGATGGGGAAATATGGCATTACACCAATTTCCAAGGTCAAGCGATCAGATTTTATGGAAGACATGGGCTTTGATCGGGTGTTCTTGGACGGTTTGATCTTTGATGTGGAAGATGCCTTGCACTTAGAGCTTACCGAAGAAATGGCCCATTCCCTCAGGAGCCCTGAGGAGCTGATCCGGCACATGATACAGCACCAAAACTGATTTTTAAGGAAGAAAGCTGTGGTTTCCACTGCTGGCGCCATGCCCAAATGACTAGATGATGCGAAAAAGTATACACGTAAATGCTAAATATGAACATTTAAGGACCTATCTGGAAAATATACCGGAGGAATTTGAGGCGCGTGGGGAAGTGGTTTATGACCTTCGCAACCAAGTGAGGGTCGATGAAGTAAGTGGGGTGAAGATTGTCATTAAGTCTTTCCGCAAAATTTACCTGGCCAATAGGATCATTTATGCGTATTTTCGCCCATCTAAGGCCAAACGAGCCTATGAGTATGGCCTTTTGCTCCAGGACCATGGGGTCAATACCCCTGACCCTGTGGCCTATATTGATTGTGTAGAGAATGGAATGCTGAAGGCGGGATATTTCGTATCATTGTACACCGATTACCAGCCGCTTTCTGCTTTTGACGCTTCAGATGCGGATAAGGCGAGGGCCTTGCTGGATGGACTGGCACATTTTACGATGAAACTTCATCAAAACAGGATCTTTCATGAGGATTATACCCTTAGCAATGTGCTTTATCAAGAGGTGGATGGGAATTTTGATTTTACGGTGATCGATAACAACCGGCTGAAATTTACTTCCATCGATGAAAAGCTAGCGGCCAAGAGTCTTAACCGTTTGGGATTTCAGCCTGAAATGTTGACGTTCCTTGTCCGAAGATATGCCGAAATCAGTGGGATGGATGCCTTAAAGGAATTGAAACTCTTTTACGATTACAAATACGAAGCAAATCTAAAATACAAGACAAAACATAAACTAAAGCGGCTGAGGAATCATCTATGGCAAAGAGAGAAACTGAAGTCGCCTTGTTGAATTCGAAAAACCCCGTTGATCTTTGGAAATTGACGGGGTTTATTATTTTTGTTTCATGATGAGACCATTACAGTTTTTCCTATGTCTTGAAAAATAAAGCCATGAAGATCCGATTGACCGTATAGCCTCCTTGATAGATAAATAATGAACAACCTATAAATGATTTTCAATGCAAGCACTTCAAATATCCACCGACCCGGGCGTTGTTCAGGTTTTTGACCAGTATCCTCAAGCGGTAAAGCCAAAGATGGAGGCGTTAAGGGCATTGGTGCGGGAGACCGCTGAAGAGCTGGACGAGATAGGAGCATTGGAAGAAACCCTTCGCTGGGGAGAGCCTAGCTTCATTACCAAAAAGGGCAGCACCCTGCGGATGGACTGGAAGCAAAAGCAGCCCGATCAATACGCGCTTTACTTTAAATGCACCAGTAAATTGGTGCCCAGTTTTAAGATGGCCTACCCCGGTGTTTTTACTTTTGAAGGAACCAGGGCCATGGTTTTTAGCTTGGAGGAAGCACTCCCAAAAGAAACACTTAAAAAGTGCATTGCAGCAGCCTTAACTTACCATAAGGTGAAGCATTTGCCCATGCTTGGGCTTTCGTAGAAATGACCTTTCCATTAAATCAAGGATGACATATGATCCTAAGGTATTGATATATGTTAAAATGACGTATATTTTATTTAAATACTTGTAATAATTATAATTTTTACATGATTTCACGTTTTGGGCGTATTTTTTGTTAACTTCACCTTAAGTGTCAGGCAATGGCTGTCTTGGCCAAAACAGCTAGCCACCATTTGACATGCAAAGAAATTTCAAACCAAATCATATCGTTATGAGCATCAAATCATTTTTTGCTGCAACCATCTTGGTAGTAGGATTGGCGGCATGCGGAGGCAACCAAACATCCGAGACCGCTACCACCGAAAAGGAAGAAAGCCAGGAGGCCCCCATGGAAAAAGAGGTGTCTTTTCGCATAGCAGAGAAATACTTCCTAAAAAATGATGCCCCGAGCTTGTCCGATCCTAAGATAGATTCCGCAGAGGAATTTCAAAAGTTCTTCGGATCTGCCACGGTGATGGGGGATGATGGAAAGCCCACTGCCATCGATTTCCAGCGTCAGTTTGTCATTGCAGTGGCCAAGCCATCCACTAACATGGCCACCGAGCTAACGCCGGTAAGCCTTGTGGATGATGGTGCTGGTACCTTGACCTTATCCTATAAGGTAGAAGAAGGCGAGGAACAAAGCCACACCATCAGACCGGCCTTAGTGGTCATCGTAAGTAAAACTGCTGAAGGAGACGTGCTGGTAAATGAAGTGGAATAGATGCCGTCCATTTGATCAAAGAAGCCTTGGGATAACCGATTTATTTCAGGGCTTTTTTTGTCTTGAGACCAATTATCGCAAACTTTGTCCATTATCCATTTAGTTTATGTTCAGATATTTTGTGCTTTATAAGCCGTTTGGCATTTTGAGTCAATTTAGTGGAGAAGCTCATACCTTGAAGGCCATAGGAGATTTGCCATCGGATGTGTATCCCGTGGGGAGACTGGATAAGGACAGTGAGGGGCTGCTGCTGCTCACCAATGACAAGGCCCTTAACCATCATTTGCTCCATCCCCAGTTTGGGCACCGGCGCACCTATTTGGCACAGGTGGAAGGAGCACCAGATGAAGCAGCCCTGCGAAGCCTCGAAAGCGGGGTGGCCATAAAAGTGGACGGGAAAGTATACCATACAAAGCCCGCGAAGGCAAACTTAAAAAATAATGCCCCTCTTCTACCCGAAAGAGACCCGCCTATTCGTTATCGTAAGACGGTCCCCGATGCTTGGGTGGAACTGACACTGATAGAAGGGAAAAACCGCCAAGTCCGTAAAATGACAGCAGCGGTAGGGTATCCTACCCTTCGATTGGTGCGGTGGTCCATGGAAGATTTGACCATCGCTGGATTCGAAGTGGGGGAAGTCCGTGAGTTTGAAAAGGAGGAGATCTATAAATGCCTGAGACTAAATCCTTCCAACCTGCAGGCAAAAACAACCGGCGGCCAGGGCCGTGGGAAGAAGCCCTTTTCACCTAAGCGGCGCAAGGGGCGGTAAAACTTATGGATTTCGGCGCTTGTTAAATTGTGTTAAATGGCAATTTATTCTAATTTAGGCTTCTTAATTTAGCGAGGCCAGCTAGGCTAGGCTCAAGCATGATAGCTAAAGGGCAATTTAGCAGAATGAACATTTACGGGGCCATACGTCTTTATTGATCAGTAATAACTAAAACTAAGTAACTAAATATCAAATGCATCAGGAAAAGATACAGGACGCGATCAAGGAGGTGAGAAAAGTGGTGGTAGGCCAGGATCGAATGGTCAACCGACTATTGATCGGCCTTTTTACCAACGGGCATATTTTATTGGAAGGTGTGCCGGGGCTGGCCAAAACCTTGACCGTCAACACCCTTGCCAAAGTGCTTCACCTTGATTTTAACCGCATTCAGTTTACGCCGGATTTATTACCTGCCGATCTCATCGGAACGATGATCTATAACCAGCAGAATGGTGATTTTGAGGTAAAGAAAGGACCTATCTTTTCCAATCTCATCCTGGCCGATGAGGTGAACCGTTCACCTGCCAAAGTGCAATCAGCATTGCTGGAGGCCATGCAGGAAAAGCAGGTGACGATCGGCGAGACCACCTTTCAGCTGGATCGGCCGTTTTTGGTGTTGGCTACCCAAAACCCGGTAGATCAAGAAGGAACCTATCCTCTGCCAGAAGCACAAGTGGATCGGTTTATGATGAAAGTTCACATTGATTATCCTGGGAAGGAGGATGAACTGGAAGTGATGCGCCGAATGGCCAATATGAGCTTCAGCTCAGAAGTGGAACCGATTCTTTCCAAAGAAGATGTTTTTGATATCAGGGACAAGATCAACCAAGTGCAGGTGTCTGAGCCACTGGAGCATTACATCATCGAATTGGTGTTCGCCACACGCTTTCCGGAGCAGTATGGCCTTAAGGAAGAGGCCAAGTACATCCAGTTTGGGGTTTCACCACGTGCCAGCATCAACCTTAACCTTGCTTCACGGGCAGTAGCCTTTATGGATGGCCGGGATTATGTGCTCCCGGAAGACATCAAGGATGTGGCGGAAGATGTGCTAAATCACCGGATAATTCTAAATTATGAAGCCGAAGCAGACAATGTCAACACCAGAGACTTGATCCAGATTATCTTGGATAAGATTCCAATTAACAAATCGGTAACATTGAAATAACCGCCTTGAATATGATATGCAAAGCCTTTGATTCGTCAAAGGCTTTTTTTTTGACCTGTTGTTAATTCAATATTAAATGGCCGCATCTTTTTTAAAAAATACATAATTGGAAAAATTCCATGACGAGAAAAAATTGATTCAGTTTTGTGGAGCGAAAACAAAAAAAGCAAACAAACTAAATCAATTTCATATCATGAAAAAACTCAATCTACTCTTTTTAATGTTGATCGGAGCATCCGTGATGTTCACTTCTTGTAGTGATGATGATCCTACTCCGACACCGAATCCAGATCCAGAAGATGAAATGGTACTTGATGGCAACATCACAGAAGACAGAACATTGGAGTCTGGAAATGTATATACACTAGCCAGCAGGGTTTCAGTGTTGGACGGTGTGACTTTGACCATCGAGCCAGGAGTGATCATCAAAGGTGAAGCTGGTTCTGGAGCAAATGCTACTGCACTGATCATCGCCAGAGGTGGTAAGATCATGGCAGAAGGTACCGCTGATTCACCTATTATCTTCACTACTATTGCTGATGAAATCCAGCCAGGTGAAGTTTTCCATGCAGATGGACTTGCGCCTACTCAGAATGGTCTTTGGGGCGGTCTTTTGGTTTTGGGTAAAGCTAGAATTTCTCCAGAAGGCGGTACTACTGAGAAGCAAATCGAAGGTATCCCACCATCCGATTCTAATGGCCTTTATGGCGGTGAAGATGACGAAGACAATTCTGGTGTATTGAAATATGTTTCTATCCGTCATGGTGGAGCTAACCTTGGCGATGGTAATGAAATCAATGGCCTTACCCTTGGTGGTGTAGGTTCAGGAACAGTCATTGAAAACGTGGAAGTTGTCGGAAACCAAGATGATGGTATCGAATGGTTTGGTGGCACAGTAAGCGTAAAAAATGCTGTGGTTTGGAATGCAGGTGATGATGCCATCGATGCAGATATGGCTTGGAATGGTACCTTGGATAACTTCATCGTGGTAAACGGTGGCGATAAGTGCTTTGAGCTAGATGGCCCTGAAGCTTCTTATGTAAATGGAAACTATACCTTGACCAACGGATCAGTGATCGCTGGTGGAGCAGCTGGCTTGGTGGATAATGATGACAATACCAATGTAAACATGTCCAATATCTACTTCACTAGCGTGATGGCAGGTCAGACATTTGACCAATTGCCAACTGTAGACCATGAATTCAGCAATTTCGAAATCACCCTTCCTGAAGGAAGCACTGTAGAAGACTTCTTCAAAGGTGGATCTGCTGCATTTGCTACTGCTGTAGCCGAAGGAGAAAACACTGTAGGTGCTGACAAGTCTGCCTTTGCCGGATGGTCTTGGACTGCCGCTTCTGGTTCTCTTGATATCTTGAAATAATAATAATCATCCATATAAGAAGGGATCGACTGCGATCCCTTCTTCTTACTTTTTAAACTTAAAATCGTTAGCTGTAACTTAATAATTCTAAAAAAATGAAAAAGATACTTGTGGCCTTTACCTTTCTGGTATTTGCTGCTATCCCTCAACTCGTCTTTGCCCAACAGGGGACTATTCGAGGAAACATCATTGACGAAGGTCTAGGAGAACCTTTGATCGGGGTTTCTGTTTTGGTAAAGGAAACACAAACCGGTGCTGTTACGGATCTGGACGGAGCTTTTGAAATCAAGCTTGCGCCTGGAACTTATTCGCTTGTAGCGTCTTTCATTTCTTTTAATAAAGTTGAAATCAGTGAAGTGGAAGTAAAACCCGGAGAGGTCACTGTCCTTAGTGATATCAAAATGGGTGAAGCCACTGAAGAATTGGAGTCGGTGGTAGTTTCTGCCAAAGCCATTAGAACTACCGAGGCAGCGTTGATGACCGTTAAGCGTAATGCTGCCAATGTCATCGATGGAATTTCGGCCTCTACTTTCCGTAAGATCGGAGACAGTGATGCTGCTTCTGCCATCAAAAGGGTGACGGGGGTTTCCATCGAGGGTGGAAAATATGTTTACATCCGTGGTCTGGGTGATCGCTATACCAAAACCGTTTTGAACGGTGTGGATATTCCTGGGCTGGATCCAGACCGAAACTCCATCCAAATGGACATTTTCCCCACCAACGTGGTGGATAATATTATTGTATCCAAGTCATTTACCAGTAACCTTCCGGCAGATTTTACCGGTGGGGTAGTGGATATCGAAACCAAAGATTTTCCAGAAGAAAAAACATTCAAAGTGAGCGTTAGCGGAGGTTATAATCCTTCCATGCACTTTAACAGCAACTACCTTCGTGTAAATGGTAGTGGTACTGACTTTTTAGGCTTTGACAATGGATACCGTGATATTCCAACAGGCGGTAAAACAGACATTCCCCAGTATGCCCAAGTGGTAGGGAATCCTGACGGCCCAAGGGGGCAAGAATACCAAAGCATCCTTAGGGGCTTTAACCCCACCATGGGCGGTTACCGTGACCGCAGCTTAATGGACATGAGCCTTGGACTGTCCTTTGGTAATCAGGTGACGGTAGGCAATGAAAATAAACTGGGCTATAACCTGGCCTTGACCTACAGCAACGAGACATCGTATTTTAAAGATGCACAATACAACCTGTACGGTAAACCAAGCAGCTCATCTGATTATGAACTGACTTCACTCGAAACTCAAATAGGGGACTATGGCGTGAATAATGTTTTGTTAGGCGGTATGGCTGGAGTGGCCTATAAGACAGGACTTTCTAAGTTTAAGTTGAATTTCCTAAGACTGCAAAATGGTGAGTCTAAAGTAGGACAGTTTGATTTTGAAAGTACCAATGTGGGTACCGTTTATGGTGCAAACCAGTATAATATTGAATACAGTGAGCGTTCACTGACCAATATCCTTTTGAGTGGTGAGCATAAGTTGGGACCAACGAACGATTGGGAACTTAACTGGAAATTGTCGCCAACAAGGTCGGTCATCAATGATCCCGACGTAAGGATTCTACGTTTCAGAGACACCAATAATTCCATCTCTACGGAAGTAGGACTTCCTGAGCGTATCTGGCGTAACTTGGAGGAAGATAATGTCGTCGGAAAAGTGGATGTGATCAAAAATTATGATTTCAGAGATAAGCCGGCCAAATTTGGTTTTGGAACCAGCTATACCTATAAGCAACGGGATTTCTTGATCCAGAGCTTCCAGTTCCCTATGGGTGACAACAATACCACAAATCCATTTGACGGAGATCCAAACCAGGTATTTACTGAGGACAGGTTGTTTTCTTCAGACAATGTCAATGGTATCCGCTATGATCCGTTGTTCTTGCCAAACAACCCGAATGAGTACAATGCCAGTATCAATAACCTGGGCGTCTATGTGAATACCGAGATCAATCCTTGGGAGAAGCTTAAGGCTATCGTAGGGGTGAGAATGGAAATGTACCAGCAGTATTATACGGGTAAAAACCAAATGGCGACCATCGTTTATGACAATGAAAAAGTACTCGATGATACGGACTTCTTCCCAACACTTAACTTGATCTATGACCTGGGAGAGATTCAGAACCTACGTTTCTCTTACTCCAGGACCATTGCAAGACCTTCTTTCAAAGAGATGTCTTACGCTGAAATCCTTGACCCAATTACCGGTAGGACTTTTGTAGGCGGTCTGTTTGAAGAAACCACCAATGGCGGTACGGAAGTACTTTGGGATGGTAACCTTCAATCCACCCGTATCCATAACTTGGATGCTCGGTGGGAGATGTTCCCTAAGCGCGGTGAGATCTTTTCTGCGAGCCTTTTCTACAAGCAATTTGCCGATCCGATCGAGATGGTACAGTTCCTTTCAGATCCAGGCTCTTTCCAGCCAAGGAATGTTGGCGACGGTCAAGTGACAGGAGTGGAATTAGAAGTGCGAAAATCACTGGATATCATTACTCCAGCGGCTGAAAATTTCTTCTTCAATGCCAACTTGACCTTTACTAAATCCAGCATTCAGATGTCTGAATCTGAGTTAAGGTCCAGGGAGATTTCTGCCCGAGATGGAGAAGAAGTGTCTTCAACCAGGGACATGGCAGGACAAGCTCCTTATATCATTAACACTGGATTGGCCTATGAAAACTGGGAATCTGGTTGGGAAGCCGGCGTATATTATAACGTGCAGGGAAGTACACTTTCCTATATTGGCTTCGCGAACAGAACCGATACTTATACGGTGCCTTTCCATAGCTTAAACCTGAACATCAACAAGTCTTTTGGTCCTGATGAGCGATTCCAGACCGGATTGAAAGTGACCAACTTGCTGAATGATAAGAAAGAAGAAGTGTTCCGTTCTTACAATGCTGCTGACCAAATTTTCACTAGCCTGTCTCCAGGTACGGAGATCAGCATCAAGCTAGGATACACTTTCTAAAGAAGAGCCTTCAATAGTTAGTTAATTAACCTTTATCATATAAAAACGTGGGTAGTAATATCCACGTTTTTTTTTGCCCTTCGAAGGGGCAGCTTGATCCGTTTTACTCCTTTTGTATTTTCTCTTATGGGCTATGACATAGAGCTTTTGTAAGTGAGGTGTAAATACCTCTTGATGGAGTTCCTTAAGCTAGGAAGCGACGTTATTACCTCCTCCATTATACCATCTATTTTACACCACTTTCAAGGATTTTTTTATCTTTGGAAAGCCCGAATGGTTTTTGGGAGGATTTGTGCACGATGGCGAACGATATGGGCTTTTGTATCAAAATAATTTTTCCTAAAACTTTCAGAGATTATGTTTAAGAAACTTAGCAAATTATTGGGTGCGGCATTGCTGGTGCCTTTTGTCAGCTGGGCCCAATTGGATGCCAAAATTGCCCAATATCCAGATGTCTCGGATACACATATCACCTTCAGCTATGGTGGTGACATTTGGATAGTCCCTAAAACTGGAGGGTTGGCCAATCGCCTGACGACCTCAAAAGGGACAGAGTCCTTCCCGAAGTTTTCACCTGATGGATCCAAGGTGGCCTTCAGCGGTGTTTATAATGGCAATTCGGATGTCTACGTGATGCCATTCCAGGGAGGCATGCCGCAGCGATTGACGTATCATGGTATGAGTGACCGCATGGTGGACTGGTATGGCGATGGGAACCATATTTTGTTTGCCTCGTCCCGGGAAAGTGAAAAGCAACGATACAATCAGTTCTATAAGGTGTCTGTTGATGGAGGCTTGCCAGAAAAGCTCCCAGTTCCTTATGGGGAGTTTGGGATGATTTCTCCAGATGGAAACAAGATAGCGTACACCCCTAAGAGCCGGGCATTCCGAACTTGGAAGCGCTATAAAGGCGGCATGGCCACTGATATTTTCACCTTTGATCTGGCCAGCAATGCTTCTGAAAACATCAGCAATAGCATTTATAACGATGAATTTCCCATGTGGACAGCGGATAAGATCTATTTCCTGTCGGATCGTGGAGCACATCAGCGAAATAATATTTACAGTTATGATTTAGCCACCAAGGAAATCGCTCAGATTACGGATTTCAGCGCGTATGATGTGCTTTTCCCAAGTATTGGCAAGGATGAGATTGTATTTACCGCAGGAGGTGAGATTTACCTTTTGGACCTGTCGTCAGGGGAGTTTGAAGCAGTAAGCATCCAGGTAAGCAGCGACGTAACGGCCCTGATGCCGCGAAAGGAAAATGTGAAGCGCTATATCCAGAATGTTTGGCCCAGTTATGATGGAAACCGTGCGGTGTTCGAGGCAAGGGGAGAACTCTTTTCAGTACCTGCCAAGGACGGTCCGGTGATCAACCTGACCCAGTCTTCTGGTGTGGCGGAGCGATATCCTGCTTGGTCTCCTGATGGGCGGTATGTGGCGTACTGGAGTGACCGGACTGGAGAGTACGAATTGACCATCAAGGACTTGAAAAACGGTGGGGCAGAAAAGACCCTCAGTGCCTATGGGGCCGGCTATCGTTACCAGCTTTATTGGTCACCCGACAGTAAGAAAGTGGCATTCGTGGACAAGGCCATGGATATTTATGTCTACGATAAGGAAAAAGACAAAACGACCCATGTGGACAAGCAGAAGTCTCTTTTTCAATATGGGCTGGACAATTTTTCTGTTTCTTGGTCACCGGACAGCAGGTATTTGGCATTCGAGAAGAACCTGACCAACCAGCACAATGCCATCGCGGTATTCGACATTGAAGAGGAAGCACTTCACCAAATCACTTCAGGCTTTTACAGCGATAATAATCCCGTGTTCGGCCCAGAGGGAAAGTATCTTTACTGTTTGACCAACAGGGATTTTGATCCCGTGTACAGTGATTTTGAGGGCACTTGGGTGTATGCCAATGCTACCCAATTGGCTGCCATTCCGTTGCTTAAAGAAACGGCTTCTCCCTTGGCCCCAAAAAATGATTCCACTTCCGTAAAGGAGGAGGAGCAATCGGCCAAGGAAGAGGACAAAAGCAAAAAAAGCAAGAAGGATAAAAGCGATGATGCGGATACAGAAGAAGACAGCGACAAGGTGAAAATTGATTGGGACGGTTTGGAGCGTCGAATGGTGGTATTGCCTCCATCTGCTGGAAATTATAGTAGTCTAGGAGCGGTAAAAGGAAAAGTCCTTTACCTGAAGCATCCCACAAACGGATCGGACTCCCATCAATCCGAATTGGCTTACTATGATGTGGAGGCACGAGAATCCAAAACGATCATGGGCAATGTCAGCGGTTATAGATTGACCGCCAATGGCGAGAAAGCATTGGTAGTGTCACAAGGTTCTTTTGGCATCATCGGTATCGGGGAAGGAAAGAAGCTGGAGGACAAAATGCCTACGGACAAAATAGAGATGATCTTGGAGCCCAAGGCAGAGTGGCGGCAAATTTTTAACGACGCCTGGCGATTGGAGCGAGATTTCTTCTATGATCCAAACATGCACGGGGTAGACTGGGAGGCCATGCGTGACCATTATGGCAAATTGATCGACCATGCCATCACCCGAGAAGATGTCAATTACATCATAGGTGAGCTGATCGGGGAAATCAGTGCTTCCCATACCTACCGGGGAGGAGGAGATACAGAAAGTACTTCCAGCAAGTCCATTGGCTATTTGGGCATTGACTGGGGTGAAAAGGACGACGCCTATTTCGTGAAAGAAATTATCAGGGGAGCTCCTTGGGACAGCGAAGCCAGGTCACCACTGGACGAGGCCGGTGTGGATATCAGTGAAGGTGACTTTATCCTAGCCGTAAATGGGGTTCCTATAGACATGGAAAAGGATCCTTGGGCGGCCTTTGAGGATTTGGCCGGAGAGACAGTGGAGTTGACGGTAAATGATCAGGCCAGCTTGGACGGAAGTAAAAAAGTCATGGTCAAGACCTTGGGCACTGAAACGCGCTTACGGAATTTGGCTTGGATAGAGGAAAACAGGAAGCGGGTTGAAGAAGCCACGGATGGTAAAATAGGTTATATCTATGTTCCCAGCACCGGTTATGACGGCCAGCAGGAATTGGCGAGGATGTTTTATGCCCAGTTTGATAAGGAGGGGTTGATCATCGATGAGCGCTTCAATAACGGAGGCCAGATTCCGGACCGTTTTGTAGAGTTACTTAACCGGAAGCCATTGGCCTTTTGGGCTGTACGGGATGGGGAAACATGGCAATGGCCGCAGGTGGCCAACTTTGGTCCCAAAGTCATGCTGATCAATGGCTGGAGTGGGTCGGGTGGAGATGCCTTTCCTGATTACTTCCGCAAGGCAGGCCTCGGCCCGCTGATTGGCACCCGTACTTGGGGAGGCTTGATCGGTATTTCCGGAGCCCCTTCCTTGATCGATGGAGGTTCGGTGACCGTGCCCACCTTCCGGATGTTTGATCCGAGTGGAGAATGGTTTAAGGAAGGCCACGGGGTAGATCCTGATATTGAAGTGGCCGAAGATCCTACCGCGCTGGCCAATGGAACAGATCCGCAGTTGGAAAAGGCCATTGAGGAAACATTGAGACTGCTGAAGCAGCAGCCATCTGTTCAGCCCAAGGTTCCGGCGTATGAGGTGAAATGATGGAGTTGTTATCATTGAAGGAAAAGATATCATGTCATGGCACCAGTCATGGCATGATTTTTTTATACCTCATTGAAGAACCTGTTTATTTTTAGTAATTTAAATGACAATACCACATACACATTTATGGTTTTATTGATCCTTTACCTGACACTGGCGATAGGGGTGTCTTTTTTATGTTCCATGTTGGAGGCGGCATTACTGAGTATTACCCCTTCGTACATTGCTACTCAGCAGGAAAAGGGAAAGGCCTATGCCAAACAGTTAATGCGGCTAAAAGAAAACATCAACCAGCCATTGGCGGCCATATTATCCTTCAATACCATTGCCCATACCGTAGGTGCAGCAGGCGTGGGAGCCCAAGCCGTGGAGGTATTTGGGCAGCAGTATTTTGGTTATATCTCAGCGGGGCTGACCATTGCGATTTTGGTTTTTTCTGAAATAATCCCCAAGTCCATTGGTGCCAATTATTGGAAGCAGATGGCCCCTTTTATCGGAGGTATTCTCAAGGTGATGATTTATGGCCTTTATCCGTTGGTGAAGGTTTCGGAGTACCTGACCCAGTTTTTCAAATCCGCAGAGGAGCATACCACAAGCCGGGAGGAGCTGGCGGCGATGACCACCATCGCCACGAAAGAAGGAGTGTTCAGGGAAGACGAGTCCAAAATCATCCAGAACCTGATCCGGTTCAGGTCCATTTTAGTGGCCAACGTGATGACACCCAGAACGGTCACAGTAGCCATGGAAGAAAGTGAAACCGTTAAGGATTTTTATGCCAAATCTGATTCCAAACGGTTTTCGAGATTTCCTATTTATCATAAAACCATTGACAATATTTCAGGTTATATCATGAAGCATGATGTGCTCGCTGCAATGGCAGAAGATCAGTTTGAGAAAAAATTGGTGGAATTAAAGCGGGAAATCACCATCGTTTATGAGCATTATCCAATTCCTACGGTACTGGAAACCATGCTCAATAAGCGAGAGCACGTGGCCTTGGTCGTGGACAAATATGGAGGTATGTCGGGGATTGTCACGATGGAGGATATTCTAGAGACCCTATTAGGAATGGAGATTCAGGATGAAAGTGATGAAGAACGAGATATGCAAGTATTGGCACGGAACAAATGGGCAGAAAGAGCAAAAAAAATGGGCCTTATCTTCGATAACCCAGGCGAAAACATCGATTAACGGAAAACATTAACAGAACCAGTTTCAATTACGTTTTATGGAAAAGCAATATCCCAGTAGTATCATTTTAGCGGCAAAACTCATCGTCTTGTTTTTGACAGTGGCCATCGCTTATTTTCTTAAGAGTGTTTTAGTGCCTTTGATGTTTGCCTTGGTTATTTCCATTATGCTATTTCCAATTTGCAATTTTTTGGAAAAGATGAAACTGCCCAGGGCGGCAGCTTCCATCATTTCGGTCATTATAGCCACATTGGTGTTATCGGCGTTGCTGTACTTTATCGTCCATCAGGTGATCGTCATCGGAAAAGACGGTCAGGATATTGCCCATAATTTTGGGATGATATACGACAGTATCCAGGGATGGCTGGAATCGACATTTGGCCTGAGGCCAGGAGAGCTGACCCAGCGCATCCGTGAGGCAGGCCAAAAGCAACTGTCCGGTGTAGGAAAGTACTTGACCTCTGTATTCAGCTCGGCAGGTGGTACCCTTGCCAATGGCGTATTGGTGCCGCTTTATACCTTCTTTTTCCTGTATTATCGAGACTTCTTTAAGGATTTCCTTATCCAAGCGGTGAAAGGTGCCCCGGCCAGTAAAGTCATGGATACCATCAATAGGATTTACCATGTTATCCAAAGTTACCTTTTGGGGCTGGTGACGGTGATGGGTATCGTAGCAGTTCTCAATACGGTTGGTTTACTGATCATGGGGCTGGAATATGCATGGTTTTTTGGAACCTTGGCTGCCATATTGATTTTGATCCCTTATATTGGCGTAGCCATCGGCTCGTTGGTGCCGGCATTGTTTGCCTTGGCTACTATGGACAGTTATTGGTATGCCTTGGGGGTTATCGGTTGGTTTCAGGTGGTGCAGTTTTTGGAGGGGAACTTTATCACCCCCAATATTGTGGGAGGAAAAGTGAGCCTTAATCCATTGGTGGCCATTATTTCCTTGCTATTGGGCGGGATGCTATTTGGTTTGGGAGGATTGATACTGGCCTTGCCGATGGTAGCAGTCATGAAAATAATTTTTGAAATGACCGATGCCACTCAGCCGTTCAGCTTCTTGATAGGGGAGCCGGATGCTGATCATATCAAGAAAGATTCTTTTGATAGATTACGAGAGAAGCATAAACTTGATAAACCTTCCGATGAATAATTGTCTTTTTGTAGAAATATAAAACCTAAGTTAAGATGTCAAACCTTATTCGTATTATTCTAGCTGTAATTTTACCTCCATTAGGGGTCTTTTTTACCGTTGGATTAGGAAAATCTTTTTGGATAAATGTGTTGTTGACCCTGCTCGGGTTTATTCCGGGAATTGTCCATGCGGTATGGATCATTGCCAAGCAAAGTGAGTAGTAAATACTGAAAACACCATGAAGATGGTTTCCCCATGGACTTGACAAGAAAAAGGCTCGCCCATATTGTTTTTGAATCTGATGATACTGCATCAAAGCGTTTTGATATAGTTTTATTGGTGGCGATTCTAGGCAGTGTGACCATAGCGATTTTAGACTCTGTCCAAGAGCTACATAAGGAATATGGCACAGTGTTTTACCTCTTGGAGTGGAGCTTTACCATTCTATTTACCATGGAATACCTGTTGCGGGTCTGGCTAAGCAGGCGTACGGCGGGTTATGTTTTCAGCTTCTATGGACTAGTAGACTTGCTGGCGATTCTGCCCACCTACCTTAGTTTGATCGTGGCCAACAGCCATTTTCTTGCGGTGGTCAGGGCCTTACGGTTTTTGAGGGTGCTGCGGGTACTGAAGCTTGGACGATACCTCAGGGAGGCGCAGGTACTGACGGACGCCTTGTACAATAGCCGTTTGAAGATTCAGGTTTTCCTGGGATCTGTCGTGACCATCGTGTTGGTCATGGGAACGGTCATGTTTTTTATCGAAGGACCGGAGAGTGGTTTTACCAGCATCCCTACCGCTATGTACTGGGCCATTGTGACCTTGACGACAGTTGGGTATGGAGACATCTCACCTGCCACTCCTCTTGGGCAATTTATGGCTTCTTTGATCATGCTGTTGGGGTATGCGATCATAGCAGTGCCCACAGGAATCGTCACTTCTGAAATATCAGCATCCAGCAAGCGGAGAAAGCAAGATGAGCGGGTATGTCATACCTGTCATGCTTCGGGCCATGACGATGATGCCTATCATTGTAAATATTGTGGGACCAGGCTTTAGTACCCATGACAAAACCATTTGTCCACGCTTGTTTTCTACAAAGATGGACTAACTTTACTGCCATTATTTAAAGGGTATGAATGTGAACAAAAAGCTGCTCAAACAAATCATCGAAAAGGTAATCCTGGTGCTGAGCTTTACGGCTTTTGCTTTGGTGATTTATGAGGAAGGCTTCAAAAAGCCGTTTTTGACAGTGACGGATTCCCATTTGCTGCTAAAAGTGATGCTTTCATCCATTTGGGCGGGATACCTTGCGCTATATTTTTTGGTAAAATCAAAGACGGGAGGCTTTACCAAAAAAAGAATTTCGGAGCTGATCGCCATCTTGCTCATTAGTGGGATCCTATTATTTATTTTCACAGACTATTCGGTTCCTGGCTTGGACGTAATTACCCAAGCGACGACGGACCGCTTTTTGGTGGACCTGTTGGTGGCCGGGGTGTTTTTGATTGAATTATCCAAGGTAAGTTTGGGCGTCAATGAATTGCAGCTAAACCCGCCACTGATATTTATCCTGAGCTTTTTGGTGTTGATCCTGATCGGGACGGTTTTGCTGATGTTGCCAAACGCCACCCATCAACCGATCCATTTGGTGGACGCGCTATTTACGGCGACCAGTGCGGTTTGCGTTACGGGGCTTATTGTATTGGATACCGCCAAAGATTTCACTCTTTTTGGACAGCTGATCATTATGCTGTTGTTCCAGCTGGGAGGGCTGGGGATGATGACTTTTACCAGTTTCTTTGGGTTTTTCTTTCGAGGAAGCTTCAGCATCCAAAACCAACTCTTTTTAAAGGATTTTATCAATGAGGATGATTTTGGTCAAATATTCAGTACCCTGATGAAAATAATCCTGTTTACCTTCTTGGTGGAGGGAGTCGCTGCCGTGCTGATCTTTGTTTCATTGGACAATGATTTGTTTGGCGGAGTAGGGGAAATGATATTTTTCAGCATCTTTCACAGCATTTCAGGATTTTGTAATGCAGGATTTAGTGTCCTGAGCAATGGGCTTTATGAAGAAGGTTTTCGGGACAACTACACGATGCAGTTGGTGATAGCCTTTTCCATTATTTTTGGAGGAATAGGATTTCCGGTGGTGCTAAACTATTACGGATACTTGCGGCATTTTGTGCGGGGGATGTACAGAAAGATAGCTTATGGTGAGAGCTACCGGCATTTGCCAAGGGTGGTCAATATCGGGACCAGGTTGATTGTATTGACCACGGGAATATTGATACTGGTTGGTTTTGTTTCCTACTGGATGCTGGAGTATGACCATACTTTGGCGGGCTTGGATACCTATGGGAAAGTCGTCACTTCTTTTTTTGGGGCAGTCACTCCTCGGACAGCAGGCTTCAATACCGTGGACATGACCGCACTTTCTGTGCCGACCGTATTGATTTATTTACTGCTGATGTGGATCGGGGCTTCTCCGGGTTCTACAGGAGGTGGTTTGAAGACCAGTACATTTGCGGTGGCCATTTTAAGTGCTTTCAGCATAGCCAAAGGCAAGGATCGGGTAGAGGTGTTCAGGAGGGAAATTTCCAGCAGTACCTTGAGGAAAGCTTTTACGGTAACCTTTTTGTCTTTTATGATCATAGGGTTGGCGGTTTTTGCCTTGACGCTATTTGACCGCGATCTTCCGCTGATCAGCGTGGTGTTTGAAGCATTTTCGGCTTTTTCCACCGTGGGGCTGAGTTTGGGGATTACGGGAAGTTTGAGCTTTGGCAGCAAGATGGTATTGATCATGACCATGTTCATTGGAAGAGTCGGGATATTGACCTTGCTGATCGCGCTGAGTAAAGGTGTCAAGAACCAGAGTTACCGCTATCCTGAGGAGAGTGTTTTTATTACATGATCCGAATTTTAACCGCATAATGCACTATCCATTAATTGAAAAATAACGACCAAGAATATGAAGTTTATCATCGTGGGAATGGGAAATTTTGGAGCCTATCTGGCAGCAAGGCTGACGGACAAGGGGCATGAAGTCATTGGTGTGGACAGTGACATGTCTAAGATCGAAGGGGTCAAGGACAAGGTTACCCATACCATTTGTATGAATGCCACAGATAAGCAGGCGGTCAAGAATTTGCCCATAAAGGATACCGATGTGGTATTGATTGCCATAGGAGAAGATATGGGGGCATCTATTATGGCTACGGCAGTTTTTAAAGAGCTGAAAGCCAAGCGGATCATTAGCCGCGCCATCACCAATACCCATGAGACGGTCATTAAGGCCATTGGAATTGATGAGATCATTCATCCCGAGGAAGAGACGGCCGAGCGATTGGCGAAGAAGTTGGAGATGAAGGGCGTAATCGACAGCTTTGATATCTCAGATGGGTACAATATTGTGGAGCTGAATGCGCCAAATGAGTTTATCGGAAAAACCATTGGGGAAACGGATGTGAGAAATCGTTTCAACGTCAACATCCTGACCATTATCAAAGTCAGAAATCGTCCAAACCTTTTTGGTGACATGCAAGAGCGGCAGAAAGTCCTCGGTGTGGTTAGTGGCAGTACGGTCATCGAGGAGGGGGATATTTTGGTCCTTTTCGGGGATATCAAAGATATCCAAAAAGTGCTGGACCTAAATGAAGAGTAACGATAAGGGGGAAGTGAAATCCCCCTTTATCGTTTTTCATTAACCTTGTTTTTTCAGCAAAAACACCGTCAAGCTTCTTGGGCCGTGGGCTCCGATGACCAGGGACTGCTCGATGTCCGCCGTCTTGGAAGGGCCGGCGATGAATACACCATAACCATCCGCCGCGACTTGGACTTTTTCGTACGCTTGGTGCATGTTGGTGAGCAGGGTTTCTTCATGAATGACGATGATCAGGTGCTGGGCGATAAATGGCAGCACGCGATGGACGATGTTCTTTTCAGGCATCCAAATGGCGCCATTTTCTGAGACCCCTAATGCTCCCTTCAAAATGGCCAATTCGACATGCTCCAGGTCGTGAGGATCGGAAATTTTATGGACGTCCACATTTCCTTTTACTTCATCCACCAATGATGCAATGAGCTGGTCATTGGAATAATTTTCCTTCACAAAGGCTTCCACTTCCGCCAAAGTATCCACCACCTTTAGTTTGCCGCCATTGCCCGTCAGGCCTTTTTCGTACCGTTCGATGAGATGATCTTCCTCAGGGAAAGACAAAAGGTCGGGTAAGGAACTGGCTTCCGGTTTGTTGTTCTTGATGGCTGCTAATATGGATTCCTTGCTCGTCATTGTTTTCTGTTTTTCTTAAACCATTCCTTAAAACTCTCCTTGGGGACTTCAGGGAGGTCCCGGTGTTTTCCCCAAACGTTGAGGCTGCTGTACACAAGGCTTTTGGGGGTGATTTTCAGGGCTGTTCGGGCCATTTTCCCGGCAAGGTCATAAAGTACCGGCTTGCCAAAGGTCATTCCGGCCACTTTCATGGAAAGCTGTTTGCTTTTATCCACATTGGTGTTTTCCGTGATGACTTGTCGCCATTTGTACAGCTGTTCATGGATATTGATTTTTACTGGACACACATCTGAGCATGATCCGCACAGGGTGGAAGCAAAAGGCAAGGTACTGTATTGCTTTAGGTCCCTTCCAGGAGAAAGGATGGATCCGATTGGTCCGGGGACGGTATAGTTGTAGCTGTGGCCTCCGCTTCTACGGTAGATCGGGCAGGTGTTCATGCATGCGCCGCAACGAATGCATTTCAGGGAGTTTTTAAAGTCTTCCCGGCCCAGTTGTGCTGTTCTGCCATTATCCACGAGGATGATGTAAAGCTTTTTGCCTTTGGCAGGGCGGTGGAAGTGAGAGCTGTAATTGGTGATGCTCTGTCCGGTAGCACTTCGTGCCAATAGCCGTAGGAATACCCCAAGGTCGGCAGCCCGGGGAATGAGTTTTTCGATGCCCATACAGGCGATGTGTACATCGGCCAAGTGGGTGCCCATGTCCGCATTGCCTTCATTGGTGCAGACCACAAAACCACCGGTCTCCGCAATGCCAAAATTGACCCCGGTGATGGCGGCATTGGCCTCAACAAACTTTTTACGAAGGTGCTGCCTGGCGGCCTCTGTCAGGTAATTGGGGTCGGAAGCGCCTTTTTTGGTGCCGATATGGTCGTGGAAAATCTCGCCAATGTCCTGCTTTTTGAGGTGTATGGCGGGCAAGACGATATGGCTGGGCGTCTGTTTTGCAAACTGGATGATGCGTTCGCCCAGATCAGTGTCCACCACGTCATAGCCTTTCTTTTCCAGGTAATGATTGAGGCCACATTCTTCCGTCAGAATGGATTTACTTTTGACGATATTGCTGACCTTATTTTCTTGCAGGATGCGGTAGACATGCTCGTTGTGCTCTTTGTCATCCCGTGCCCAAAGGACTTCGACGCCATTGGCTTTTGCGTTTGCTTCAAACTGCTCCAGCAATTCCCCCAAATGTGAAAGCACATAGTTTTTGGTAGCTGAAGCAGTATCCCTCAAGGTTTCCCATTCTGGAATTCCCTGGGCCGAGCGATCCCTGTTGGAGCGGACGTGCCAGAGGGTCTCATCATGCCAATGGGTCCTGGCATCGTCTTTTATAAATGCTGCCGCCTCTTCGGCGTGGGTCTTTGCTTTCATGTTTCCATTAAATTTTAACTATTGTCTCAGGACTTATACCTCGCGATCCATGACATCATTTCCATTCAGGATTTCGGCAATGTGCATGACTTTGATGGGGCTTTTTTGGCGTTTGAGAAGGCCTTGCATGTGCATGAGGCAGGACATATCTGCTCCAGTGAGCACTTCCACCCCATTACGCTGGTGGTCGGCGATCCGGTCATTGCCCATGGTGACGGAAACGGCTTCTTCTGCCACGGCAAAAGTACCTCCAAAGCCGCAGCACTCATCTTTGCGGTCAAGCTCCACCATTTCGATGCCTTTGACTTTGCTCAGCAGGGAAAGGGGTTTGTTAAACTCTTCATCCATCCGCTCGGAGCATTTGGCCAAACGCAGTCCGCGCAGTCCGTGGCAGCTGGAGTGGAAGCCTACTTTGTACGGAAAACTGGCATCTACGTGGTCCACCTTCAGGATGTCCGTAAGAAATTCACAAAGTTCATAGATTTTGGGAGCCTCGGCCGTTTTGGGAAGTACGTGGTCTTTTACATGTAGCGTACAGCTTCCAGAAGGAGCCACGATGTACTCAAACTCACCGAAGTTCTCCAAAAAGAGCTCCGAAGAGGCCTTCCCATACCTTTCATACCCGGAGTTGGCCATTGGCTGGCCACAGCAGGTTTGGGAAAGGGGGTACACGACATCCATGCCGTATTTTTCCAACAGCTCCAACGTGGCTTGCGCTGCGCCTGGATAAAACTGATCTACATAACAAGGTATAAAGAGTCCTACTCGCATAGTTTTTAGATTCTAATTCCCAATATAGGTTTGGCCGCCAAAACATTCATCCTGCACCATACTGTTTAGCATCTGATACTGCAAAAGCCCAAGCGGCGAATATGGCACTGTTTGGTCGGGGGACAGGTAAGTAAAGTACACCATTGGACGGAAAATGAATTATATTTCCCGTCAATGGCCACATTATCCTTGCCTTTATAAAGGATAAAGTTACCTTAAATAAACCTATAAAATCAATTAACAGCTTCATGAATCATAAACATTTCTTTGCAGCTATTTTCATTTTCTTGACCCAAACCAGCCTTATACTGGCTCAAAGTAGTTCAGGAAAGCTTTCAAAAGACCAAAATACCTATCGAATTACTGCGGGGAACAAAACCCTGCAATTGCAGTTTCACTCTCCAGAGGTGTTTCGCGTAAAGACCTTTTGGGGAGAGGAGCCGGAAGAGCACTTTTCTTATATGCTCAAGCAGCAAGCTTTTGATCTTCTTCCTGTCCAGACCACCCAGAAAGAGGGCACCTTTGTCTTCGACACCGGCAGGTTGTTGGTAAAGGTGGACGAATTCAGCCTGAACCTGGCCGTGTATGACACGCAAGGAAACTTGCTTTCGGGTGAGGATGTTTCAGATGTCGACGGGGGTGCTTATCAAGATGATAGGGTCGTGGGGGCAATTAAGACCCTTCAGCCGGATGAGCATTTTTTCGGCTTTGGAGAGCGAATGGATTTCCTCGATCGAAGGGGAAAGGAAGTGGACTTAAATGTGGGAAGAGGATTGGGAAGGCCTCATATCATCGGTGCTTATAATGTGCTGGAGGCCAATTATGCGCCCGTACCTTTCTTTATGAGTACAAAAGGCTACGGGATCTTTTTTCACAATAGCTACGCGACCCATTGGGACCTTGGCTCGGAGAGCAATGAGCACCTGAGTTTCGAGGCCGAGGGAGGTGAGCTGGATTACTTCTTTATGTATGGTCCGGATTTTTCCAAGTTGCTGTATCATTACACAGGTCTGACGGGAAGGTCGCCGTTGTTGCCGCGTTTTGCCCATGGGCTTCAAGTGGGGACCTACAGTGGCGGTACTTGGGGCCATGAGGAGATGACCAGTACGCATTATGTCGTGGAATTGGCGCGGAAGTACAGGGAAAAGGGAATTCCTTTCGATGTACTGCACTTGGATTCCACTTGGAGAATGTTTGGTGAAAACGGCGGAAGTGGTGCGACGACTTTTGAGTGGAGAGAGACTTTTAAGGATCCGGCAAGTATGTTTGATAGCCTTTATGCCATGGATATCAATATGGTGGGACTGCATTTAAGGCCCCGGTTTGATAATGGCAAGCAGCTGGATTTACTGAATCAAGCCCGTGAACAGGGATTTGTTTACCCAGAGGAGGACAATCCTGGCGAGTTCGTCAATTTCTTTGATGAAGAAGCTGTAGACTGGTGGTGGGAAAATGGTGTGATGCGGATTGCGGAGATTGGCGCCATGTTCCTGAAAACCGATGAAGGGAGTGCTTTTGGCCGGAAGGCCAATGAAAGCGACAAGACTGGCCCAAGGACTGAAGAGGCCCGAAGGTTGCACAATGCCTTTCCTGTAGCGTATGCAAAGGCCCCTTACGAAAAGTTCAAGGCCTACAACGGAATGCGAGGAATGAACCATACCCGGGAAGGTTATGCCGGGATTCAGCGGTATCCCTTCATTTGGGCTGGAGACTGGCCAAGTGAATGGCAGTATTATGGCCCCGTGATCAAAGCAGGAATCAATATTGGCCTATCGGGCGTAGGATATTGGTCGCATAATATGGGAGGCTTTGAGCATCAGGCAGATCCAGAATTATTTTCCAGATGGGTACAGTTTGGCATGTTTAGCCCTGTAGCGCATGTGTTTGGTATGGATCATCCGGGTTATAAAGAGCCTTGGAATTATGGCGCAAAAGCAGAAGAAATCTTTACCCAATACGACAAATTGCGCTACCGCTTGATTCCTTATATCTATACGACGGCTTTCCAGCAATACCAATCCGGGAAGCCAATCATGCGGGCATTGGTATTGGAGCACCAGGATGATTACAATACGTACACCGTCGACGATCAGTACTATTTTGGTGACCACATGATCGTTTGTCCAGTGTTGACCAAAGAGGCCCAAACCAGAACCGTTTATTTGCCTGAGGGTACGTGGTATGACTACTGGGATGGCACCCAATATGAAGGTAAGCAATACTATAATATTGTCACGCCACTGGAAGAGCTCCCCATCTTTGTGAAAGCAGGTGCTATTATCCCGATGCAGGATGAGGTGGCGTATGACAATAAGGAAGCCTTTGGTACGATTACCTTGGATATTTTCCCGGGTGGTACTTCTGAGTATCGTCTGTTTGAAGATGATGGAGTGTCTGAAAAGTACATGGAAGGGCACTATGCCGAGACGCTTTTTAGGGCCACATCAGATGACCAAGGCATGGAAATTTCGGTGGGCAAATCAGAAGGGGACTATCGTCCGGGAGCCAGAAGTTATGTCCTGAAAATTCATACCGATATTCAACCCGAAGCAGTGCAGCTAAATGGGGATGCCCTCCAGCCGCTTGACGCCACAGCGATAAGAGCAGGAGAAGCCGGCTGGGCCTATGATGCTGAAGCCAACGTGCTTTGGGCAGCCGGAGAAAAAGCCGACGATGAAGAAATTCAATTTCACGTCAGGTAATGTGGTTGACGATCAAATCCTTATGCAGGCGGTATTATCAGTACAGAACAGGACAGTATTTTAGTTTAAAAAGGATAAATTCGCTATTATAAACTTCAAATCTGCAATTAAAAAACACATAACATAATGAGCACAGCAGAACGTACTTTTAAGCATGTTAACTACCTCTGGGACGAGCAAAAAGCCCAGGAACTTGAGGGGGATGAGGTGGCCCTTTTGATTTACCGGTCCAATATCCTTGGCGCCGATCTTCGCATCACCAACTATGGTGGAGGCAATACCAGTTGTAAAACCACGGAAGTCGATCCTTTGACCAAGGAAGAGACAGAGGTGATGTGGGTAAAAGGATCCGGTGGTGATATCGGTACGTTGAAGAGAAGTGGCCTTGCCGGGCTTTATGTGGAGAAGTTGCATTCTTTGAAGAATGTTTACAGAGGGCTGGAATTTGAGGACGAGATGGTAGGGTTGTTCAACCATTGCATCTATGACCTGGATTCCAAGGCACCTTCCATAGACACGCCATTGCACGCGTTCTTGCCGTTTAAGCACATTGACCACCTGCACCCTGATGCAGCCATTGCAATTGCCGCTTCCAAGGATGGTGAGAAGATCACCGAAGAGCTTTTCGAAGGCCAGATTGCATGGGTGCCATGGCAACGTCCCGGCTTTGACCTGGCCTTGCAATTGGAAAAGGCATTGAACGAGAACCCTGGTATCCGCGGCATCATGCTGGGTGGACACGGACTGTTCACTTGGGGAGATACGGCTTACGAATGCTATATCAACAGCCTTGAGGTCATTGACAAGGCGTCCGAGTACTTGGAGCAAAATTACGGCAAAGACCGTCCAGTATTCGGTGGACAAAAGATCGAATCCCTTGCTCCTGAACAACGTCAAGAGCAGGCATCCATCATCGCCCCGGTATTGAGAGGGTTGGCTTCCGGCTATAACAGAATGGTGGGACACTTCACCGATGACGAGCGCGTATTGCAGTTTGCCAATAGCCATGACCTTGAAAAGCTGGCGCCATTGGGTACAAGCTGTCCTGACCACTTCCTCAGAACCAAAATCAGGCCTTTGGTGCTGGATTTCCCTGCTGATGTGGATTTGAGCAAAGCCGATGAGATCAAGGAAAAACTTGACAAGGATTTCGAAGAGTACAGAGCGTACTATAAAAAATATTACGAAGACCATAAGCGTGACAACAGTCCAGCCATGCGCGACCCGAACCCAGTGGTCATCATCTGGCCGGGAGTGGGCATGTTCTCTTATGCCAAAAACAAGCAAACCGCACGTGTGGCCAGCGAATTTTACATCAATGCCATCAACGTAATGCGCGGTGCTGAAGCCGTTTCCGAATATGTGGCCTTGCCACTGCAAGAGGCTTTTGATATCGAATACTGGTTGTTGGAAGAAGCCAAGCTGCAAAGAATGCCCAAAGAGCAGCCACTTTCCAGAAAGGTCGCTTTGGTGACAGGTGGTGCCGGTGGAATCGGTAAAGCCATTGCCGATAAGCTGGCCAGTGAAGGTGCCTGTGTATTCATCACGGACATCAACCAAGAGCGATTGGATGGTGCTGTTGCCACTTATTCCAAAGACGTTGGCGGAGGAGCTGTGATGGACGTGACCAAAGGTGACGATATCATCAAGGCGTACAAAGCAGCGGCGTTGAAATTTGGTGGAGTGGACATTATCGTCAACTGTGCCGGTTTGGCGATTTCCAAGCCTATCGAGCAAACTTCCGAACAAGATTGGGACTTGCTGCAGGACATCTTGGTAAAAGGTCAGTTTGCTGTTTCCAAAGCAGGTGTAGAGACTTTGAGGGCCCAAAACCTCGGCGGAGACATCATCAATATTGCCAGTAAGAATGCCCTTGTATCTGGACCAAACAACGTGGGTTATGGTACGGCCAAAGCGGCTCAAGTACACATGAGCAGATTATTGGCTGCCGAGCTCGGCAAGGACAAGATCCGCGTAAACGTGGTGAATCCAGATGCCGTAATCGAAGGAAGTAAAATCTGGGAAGGCGAATGGGCCAAAGGACGTGCAAAAGCCTATGGCATTACGGTAGAAGAACTGCCGGCCTTCTATGCCAAAAGAACGATCCTGAACGAAATCATCGGTGTTGATGACATTGCCAATGGTGTATTTGCCTTTGTAGGCGGTCACCTTAGCAAATGTACCGGTAATATTCTGAATGTAGATGGCGGAGTAGCCGCTGCCTTTGTTAGATAATTATGCGAATAGACAAGCAAAAAATAAAAGAAGTAAACGACCAAGCTCTCTCGGAACACCGGGAGAGTTTTGGTCATTTGAGCAGTGTGTTGGGAAAGAAAGGCATTGATGTCAATGTCCTTGTAGAGAAACTTAAGGAATTTCAAGTGGCCGTGCCGAGCTGGGCGCTGGGCACTGGTGGCACCCGTTTCGGAAGGTTTTCCGGGGGTGGGGAGCCAGGTACCTTGGAGGACAAGATTTCCGATGTAGGGCTGCTACATCAGTTGAGCCAATCTGCGGGGGCGATTTCATTGCACATTCCATGGGATATTCCCAATGATGTGCAAGCCATCAAAGAACTGGCAGCTTCCCATGGGTTGATCTTCGATGCAGTAAACTCCAACACTTTTCAGGACCAACCCGACCAAGAGCTGTCCTATAAGTTTGGATCTCTTTGCCATGCAGACAAGAAGGTCCGTGACCAAGCGGTGAAGCATAACCTTGAAGTGATCAAATATGGCGATGCCTTGGGGTCCAAGTCATTGACGGTTTGGTTGGCCGACGGCTCTTCTTTTCCGGGACAGCTGAATTTTAAGAAGGCATTCCAACGGACGTTGGAATCGTTGCAGGAAATCTATGCGGGGATGCCTGAAGACTGGAAGTTGTTTGTGGAATACAAGCCTTACGAGCCGAACTTCTATTCGACGGTGATACAGGATTGGGGCACTTCCCACATGCTGGCCGATAAGCTGGGTGACCGTGCTTATAGCTTGGTGGACCTGGGCCATCACCTGCCCAATACCAATATTGAGCAAATCGTCGCCACCCTGATGATGGTGGGCAAGCTCGGAGGGTTCCACTTCAATGACTCCAAATATGGCGATGACGACGTGACCGTAGGCTCGCTGAAACCATATCAGCTGTTTTTGATCTTCAATGAACTGGTGGACGGAATGGAAGATCCTTCCTCAAACAATCCATATCCAGCTTGGATGATCGATGCCAGCCATAACCTTAAGGATCCCTTGGAGGACCTGTTGCAATCACTGGAAGCGATCAAGCTGGCCTATGCCCAGGCGCTTTTGGTGGATCGGGATGCTTTGGAAGAGGCCCGGGAAAATAATGATCCGGCCTTGGCACAAGAGATCCTGCAAGCTGCCTATCGCACCGATGTCCGCTCCTTGCTGGCAGAGGCCAGGTTGCAGGCAGATGGAGCCCTTGATCCGATAGCGGCATACAGAAAACTTAATGTCCGCAAGGAGTTGATAGCCCAGCGTGGTGAGAAAGTGATTTCCACCGGGCTGTAACAGGCTGTTTGGCCCCATTGCGGACCTGTGCGGCATGAAGGAGTTGAGACCGTTATGGTCTTGTCTGGCATGCTTGCATGGACGCAACAAGAACATAAAATTATCACCATATATTCCGGCAGTCCGTTCATCTCTTTTTCAAGGGTTTAATAGGTTTGAGATTTTCTTCTGAAAAAAATTGAACTGGATTGTCGGTTTTATTATTCCTGCTTCGAACGAGAAGCATCATTAAAACACCTCCCATGACGCCAATACCGGTAATTGCCATATTTGATATAGGAAAGACCAATAAGAAGTTCTTTTTGTTTGATGAGCATAGCAATGAAATCAAGCAGGAGTACAATAAAATCCCCTTGACGGAGGATGAAGATGGTTTTGAATGTGATGATTTGGTGGCCCTTTCCGAATGGATTACATCCACGGTAGAAGAAATATGCCAATCACCGGATTATGCGCTCAAAGGAATCAATTTTTCCACCTACGGTGCGTCATTTGTACATATTGATGCGGACGGAAACCCGCTTACGCCACTTTATAATTACCTGAAAGAAATCCCTCAGGAAATTATCGACGAATTTTATCGGCAATATCCGGAAGAAACCAATAACCTCGAAACGGCATCTCCATCCCTTGGGATGCTCAATTCAGGATTGCAGCTGTACTGGCTGAAGAAGACCAAGCCTGATTTGTTTTCCAAGATTGCCTATTCGCTGCACTTCCCTCAGTACTTGAGCTACTTGTTTACCAAAAAGGCCGTCAGCGAACCGACTTCCATTGGTTGTCATACGCGGCTATGGGACTTCCAAAAAGACCAATATCATGATTGGGTAAAGCAGGAGGGCATTGACCGGGTGCTGCCTGATATCGTACCGACCGGACAATTGTATCAGGTCGACCTGTGTGGGCGCAAGGTGGATATCGGTGTAGGGATCCATGACAGTTCCTCTGCCCTGGCCTCCTATCTGGTGCGGGTGAAGGAGCCCTTTCTATTGATTTCTACAGGTACTTGGAGCATTTCCCTGAATCCTTTTACAACAGATCCGCTGACGAAGGATGAATTGCACAACGACTGCCTGAATTTCCTCAGTATCGAGGGCAAGCCGGTGAAGGCATCCCGATTTTTCATGGGGTACGAGTTTAATTACCAAATCGACCGAATCAACAAGCACTTTGGCAAACCGGATAAATTTTATAAATCCGTTCCAGCCAATCCGGCCATCATCAAAGCGATCAAGACGGGCAAGGTAAGCAATACCTTTTACCCCAGACATATAGCGGAGACGCCTCTGGTAAAAGCGCTGTATGAGGGGAATGAATGGAACCCAGCATCCTTTGCCAACTTTGATGAAGCTTATCATCATTTGATATGGGGACTGACCTTGCTGCAGGTGGAGTCCTTGAAATTGGCCAGGGGAAAT
Source organism: Echinicola vietnamensis DSM 17526 (assembly GCF_000325705.1). Classification (NCBI taxonomy): domain Bacteria; kingdom Pseudomonadati; phylum Bacteroidota; class Cytophagia; order Cytophagales; family Cyclobacteriaceae; genus Echinicola; species Echinicola vietnamensis. The sequence continues at coordinate 1,811,411 of NC_019904.1, forward strand.
TCAGGTATCAAAAAGGTTTTTATCGATGGTGGTTTTGTCCACAATGAGGTTTTTATGGAATTGTTAAGGTATTACCTCCCGGAAAGCGAATTGGAGTTTTCGGATTTTCCGCTTGGCTCCGCCTATGGAGCGGCCTTGGTCTTGGAGGCCAGTGAAAAGAAGATGGCGTAGAAGTCTGAAGACTTCTGTAAGTATCGGTTCCAGTCCGAAGACTGAAACCGGTGGAAAGTATCGGTTTCAGTCCCGGACTGGAACCAGTGGACAGCATGGTCCAAGTCTACTTGGACCTCATACTTTATGGAAGTCTTCAGACTTCCTATTTTTTTATTAGCTTGTTTTAAAGGAGGTTAAAATGAGCAGAAAGTACCAAATCAGAGATCAGGATGAGTTGTATTTTGTGACTTTTACCATTGTAAGATGGATAGACGTGTTTACGCGGAATCGCTATAGGGATATTTTTATCGATTCCTTAAAATTTTGCCAGGATAATAAAGGGTTGGAAGTGTATGCTTTTGTCATCATGACCAATCACGTCCATCTGATTATTGGTAGAAATGGCAAGAGTTCCCTTCAAGGAATCATCCGGGATGTAAAAAAATACACTTCCGTGAAAATTTTAGAGGCTATTGAGCAAAATACGGAGGAAAGCAGGAAGGATTGGCTGTTATATTTTTTTGAAAGGGCGGGAAGTTTTAAGGCCAGCAATACCAAATATCAATTTTGGCAGCACCATAGTCATCCACTGGAGTTAAATTCGACGAAGAAGATGATAAACTACTTGAATTATATTCATCAGAATCCAGTAAAGGCTGGAATTGTATATCAGCCCGAGGATTATGTATATAGCAGTGCTGCAAATTATGCAGGGATGGTGGATAAAGTGTTGGATGTGAAATTTATTGGGTGAGAAGTCAGAAGACTTCTGTAAGTAATGGTTGCAAGTCTGGAGACTTGAACCTAGGGCGACTTGAACCAAGGGCATAGAATGGCCCAAGTCTTCAGACTTGGACCTATACCGTGTTGTAAAAGTCTTCAGACTTTTAGCCCTTAGGGCGTTTGGCTTGGAGCTTAATGTCCACCAGGTCTGAAATGTAAACTGGTTTATTGGTTTCGATACTTTTTCGGGCAGCGATGCCAATTAGGATAGACATGGCACCGTCACGGGTACCGGCAGATTGCCGATACGGATCCGCCATGTTGGGGTCTTTAAAGAGTTTATCTTTCAGGCGCACATCTCCACCTCCATGTCCTCCCCCTGTGTGGGGAATGGTGATGATTTCCGTATCACCAAAATTCTTGGTCAGTCGAAGTTCATCTGCTGGCTTTTCTTCCCAAGGTTGACTTTCTTTTATCCAGGCTTCCAATCGGCCTTTAGTGCCGTTAAAGGCGATGCGGTATCCTTCGTAAGGTGAATAGGTGGTGAGTGAGTAGCTGACTTGTACATCGTTCATGTACCGGATCTGGACCGCCATTTTATCATAAATATCAATGTCTTCCCGGTAAACACAGCCATCCCGTAAATAGCCGTCATATTCCTCGTTGGCCACATAGAGGTCCATTAAGCGCTTGCTTTTGGTGATGTCCCAGTAAAAGTCACAGTCATCCTTGTGGGGACAAGGCCGACAATTAGTGGAACGATAGGGGCCGTTTTTACCATAGAATTCTAATTTTCCGAAAGCGAAAACCTCTGCTGGATCGGAGTCTAGCCACCAGTTGAGCAGGTCAAAGTGGTGCGTAGCCTTGTGGACGAGCAGCGTGCCGCCCTTTTCGCGGTAACCGTGCCAACGGCGAAAGTAGGAGGTGCCATGATCGGTGTCCAAATACCAATGGAAATCCACAGAGGTGACCTCGCCGATTTCCCCACCATGGAGGAGCTCATAGATTTTTTGACGGTGGGGACTGTAGCGGTAATTAAAGGTGACAATGACCTGTTTTCCCGTGCGACGTTCCGCGTCAAGGATGTTTTGGCACTTTACCTCATCGGTAGTCATGGGCTTTTCGGTGATGACATTGGCGCCGGCTTCGAGGCCTTTGATGATGAATTGGTCATGGGTACTGTCCATGGTGGTCACGATAAGGACGTCTGGTTTTACGGTGGCCATCATTTCATCAAAATCCACAAAAGTGGGGCAATCTACTCCAATGTATGTTTTGCCATACGCCAGACGGCCCTCGTTGATATCCGAGAGCCCTACAAATTCCACTTCATTTGGATAGTCCTCGACGATGCTTCTGCCAAACATGCTGGTGCCTCTTATGCCTGTGCCTACTAAAGCTACTCGCAGCTTTTGCGCAGGATTTTCACGTAGATTTAAGGCCTTGGCGATGGGGTGAATGAAAAATGAACCGGCTGCCAACGCCCCGGTTTTGGAAAGGAATCTTCTTCGATGAAGATTTGTAGTTTGATCTGACATGGTGTTATGGGTTATTGTTTTATCGGTAATTAATATAATCAAAAAGTTTTTTAAATCACTTCATATTTGGCATTATGCAGCGTTTAGGGGGAGGGTTTGATGAGGCTTGCATAGTAGGCAAAATAAAAAGGAGCTTTGTTGAATGGGCCTCTTCTTTTAAAAGAAAGGAGGGCAACGAGTTTTTTTTCGGCCTATTCGTTAGTAATCCTATCTGTGGCACATTATTTTCGGGTGGTTTGGTTAATGTAACAGATTAGATGATTCACATGAAAAGATTATTGTTGCTATTTGGGCTTGTTTTATATGGGGTTTCGGCCAGCAGCCAAGACTTGGATACATCCATGCTGCAGGGGAAGTGGAAGCTCAAAAGTTATGATGCCATCGAAAATATCCGGCTATCGGAGGCTTACCGCACAGCATCTCCTCAAGCACGTGAAGGGATGGATAGAAAAATTGATCGTTTCATCGCTAATACTTTTTATCATTTTACCAGCACCGACAGCGTTAACTACACTGATCTAAGTGACGGCAGCGTCGTCCAACGGAAGGCTACCTATCGCGTAAAGGAAGGAAAGTTACTGGTGATCCACTCAGAGGGCAAGAAGGAAGACAAAAAGGCTACAATGCTTGAATTAACGCCTGATCATTTGGTGCTTTCTCCAATTGGAAAGGCTGGGGAAAATAAGGGCAAGATGGTTTTGAAGCGAATTGAATGATTTTAGCGATAAGACTTGATGAATTAAAATAAGGCCGATTTTTTAATGCAGTATATACTTTTTTAAATACATGTTTTAGTGTATTTTTATTATTAATCGGGTTGATTAATTTTGTAAAACATTGGTTTTATGATGGTTATGTAAGTGACTGTTTGGTAAAGAATACTCCTTCTCTATGATATTTTTAAGTTAGTATGCGCTATGATGTAGCTGATTATTTTGGCGCTACATAGTGCAAGACAATGCCCAAAATTCCGACCTGAAGTGCAATTACCCAACCTGACATTTATTGATGTCTTTCCCTTAGTGGATGTTAAAGTTTTATATCACCTAAAAATGTTAATTGTATGAGCACACTTCAAAACAGAGGGCCAATTCCTCCGAATAGGAGGATGAAAAATAGTAGAGGAATTGATCATGGTTTTCATTTCATTTGGATTTCTTGTGGGGTAGTGGTGGAGATATTACGTTGTGAACAATGCAAGAGAGAACTCTTCCTTGGTCTAAAAGGCCAGTTTCAACGAAAGAAAGTTCAAGAATAGAAAAAGGCATAAAAAAAACCATCCGCCGTGGCGGATGGCCTTTTCACATCCAAAACAAACAATTAACCAATTAAATTTCCTTCGTCATCCCACTGGGCAAGAGTATGCCGTGTATCGGGATTCATGTATATCGTGAGATATTTTTCTTCCAACTTAAAACCATGCTTGGCCATGACATCATCAGGGACCCCTGTCCATACATTCGGGGTATTGCCTTTGTAATCCAAATCTTTGAACCCTTCCGGAGAAGTGAAGAAGCCTGTGGCCGTCAAGTCACGGAGTGTATTGAAAAACGTAACCCCTCTTTCCATTTCGGGTTTGGCTTTGTCAGGGTAGGCAATATCATCAATGATTTTGATGCGCTCGTCTTCGCTGGCTTCCATAAACGGCTTACCATACCGGTCTTCAGACTGGGTGTCCAGCCACATCAGCCCACCTCGCATAGGGGTTTTGTAGTGGGGCATGTCCTTGACAATAAATTCGATGAAATCCGGAACGCCTGCATCGGTGGCACTGCCTGAAACATCGTCCTTGGGGATGATCACATCGACAAGGTAATGCAGCTTTTTCATTTCATCTTCTGTGAAAAACTCCTCTTTTTTGAGCGCGGCATTCAAGGCCATTTCTTCAGGAGTACGGCCCCACTTGGTGCCGTCACCTATTTTAGGCGCGTGGACGACCTCCTTGGGTGCTTCAGGACCACAGCCTGTCATAAAAAAGCCGGTTGCTAAAGAACCTGTGAATAACAGTTTTAAATTCTCTCTTCTATTCATCGTCCTGTCCTTTAAATGTTTTTCTTTTTCAATTCACTTACGATATAATCCGAAGTTCTCCATGCCAAAGCCAATATAGTCCATGTAGGGTTCTTGTCTGCTTGAGAAACAAATGGCCCACCGTCCACGACAAATAAATTATCACATTCATGTGCTTGACAGTTGCTGTTGAGCACGGAAGTTTTCGGGTTATTGCCCATGCGGGTGGTGCCCACCTCGTGAATGATTCTGCCAGGCGTCAGGAGGCCATATTGGGTGTCAGGACCAGGCTTGTTTCCATAAATTACGGCACCTGCATTGGTGAGGACTTCCTCAAAAGTGTCGTGCATGTGCTTGGCTTGGTTGACTTCTTGGTCCGTCCAATTGTAATTAAATTTCAATACCGGGATGCCGTATTTATCCACTGTGTTATTGTCGATCTCGCAATAGTTTTCATATCTCGGAATACTCTCTCCACGACCAGACATGCCCACCATGGTGCCGAAATAAGCTCGGATGTCCTTTTTGAGTCCTTCGCCATAGCCGCCGCTGGTGCCAGGATTGCCAAATTCATCCTTGATGTGTTGGCGGATAGTCTCCATGCCAAAACCAAAGCCATAACCCGGCATGCTCATGCCTCCCCAGTATTCAATGTGGTAGCCCCGAGCAAAGTCAAGTTTACTATTGTCTTCCCACCAAGGGGTATAGACGTGCATACCGCCCACACCATCTTCGTTGTATTTTTTCCGGTCGAGGAGTCCGGGGATAAAACCCATCCTGTCCGACCCAGTGGAGTCATGCAAATAATGGCCGATCATTCCGCTGCCATTGGCCAAACCATCTGGGTGGTTTTTGGACTTGGAATTGAGCATGATACGGGCAGATTCACAGGCAGAGGCTCCCAAGACCACTACACGCGAACGCAACTTGTATTCTTTCATGTCCACTTTACTGATATAGGAAACTCCCGTGGCCTTGCCTTTGTCATCAGTGGTGACCTTGCGCACCATGGCATAGGTGTAAAGATCTACTTTCCCTTTTTTCATGGCCGGTTTTACCAGGCAAGTGCCCGACGAGAAATCCGCATATGCTTGGCAGGCCCGGTTACATTGATTACAGAAAAAGCATGCTCCTCGCTCGTTGTTGATCGGCTTGGTGAGGATCGAAAGCCTGGATGGAATGACAGGGACGCCGATTTTGTCAGCGCCTTTCTTGATGTATAATTCGTGTAGTCTGGGCTTTGGGGGAGGGAGGAAAAAGCCATCAGGCTCATTGTAAATGCCCTCCTTAGAGCCAAAGACCCCAATTAATTTGTCGACTTTATCGTAATAGGGTTTAAGATCATCATAGCCTATCGGCCAATTGTCTCCTAAACCATCAATGTCTTTTCGCTTAAAATCGTTTGGACCAAAGCGCAGGGAGATCCTTCCCCAGTGGTTGGTACGGCCACCTACCATCCTTGATCGAAACCAATCAAACTTGGTGTCACCTTCAAAGGTGTAAGGTTCTCCTTCGATATCCCATCCACCAATGGCAGCATCAAAATCTCCAAATGGACGGTTACGGGTGCTCGCTCCTCTGCGGGGAGATTCCCATGGGGGCCTGAGCTGGGTGCGGTCTTCTTCCTTTGCCGGGTCGAAATCCGCTCCTGCTTCTACTACGGCCACAGAAAATCCTGCCTCTGAAAGAATTTTCGAGGCCATACCTCCTCCGGCTCCTGAACCGACGATGATGACATCATACGCTTCACCGGACGATTTTATTTGAAAACTCATGTGTGATTATTTTGTAATTGTCTCTTAAGTTAAACCAATTTTTCACGAAAGCAAAGACGTTGATTCAGCATTTCTAAAACTTTTTTAGGAGAAATAGATTAGAATGTCAGGATCAGAGACGACTTTATTTCTACTGGAAATATAATAAAAATTTATTAGCTAAATGGTTTTAGTAATTGATGAAATTTTGCAAATCACTTTATGCGGTTGATTGATCGTTAAAAATTTTATTGCTGTATTGTCAAAAGAATATTTAATTCATTTTCTGATTGAAAAATGTGTAAATAATCTTCTGTTTAGCCGCTTCAGTGAAAAATTTTATAAATGGTTTATTCACGGTTTTATTGATGGGATGAAGGGAGCAAGCATGTCCTCCTTGGAATTTGGAGTGGGCCATGTTGATGCCCTGCGCACATTAATTTGGAAGATTACAATTCAGGCTCAAGGTATTTCCAAACGGTTTTTGCGACGATCTTATGGCCTTCGGCCGTGGGATGGATGCCGTCAGGTTGGTTGAGATCGGGGTTTCCGCCTACACCATCTAACAGGAAAGGGATCAGTAGCAGGTCGTTTTGTTCCGCAAGGGAAGGGAAGATTTCTTTGAAATCTGTCGTGTATGCTTCCCCCATATTTGGCGGGATTTGCATGCCGGCCAGAATGATTTTGGTGGAAGGGTATTTTTCTTTGACTTTATCAATGATGCCTTGGAGGTTGTCCTTGGTGGAAGACAATGCTATGCCTCTAAGCCCATCATTCCCCCCCAGCTCAAGGATGAAAATATCTGGTTTTGACTCCAAGAACCAATCGATTCTGGTTAATCCGCTGGCGCTGGTTTCTCCGCTCAGGCCACCATTGATGACCTTATAGGGAAGGTTAAGACTGTCAATTTTATGCTGGAGCAGGGCTGGGAAGGCTTCATCCTGATCTACACCATAACCTGCGGTCATGCTATCCCCAAAGAAGAGAATGGTTTTTTTAGGGACTTGATTTTCTTTTTCCGTATCGGCTTTGGAAGACGACGCTTCTTTATCGGAGGTTTGCTGGCTTTCACTGCACGAAAATGTGCCCAAGGCAACCAAAAAGAACACTGTCAAAACAGAAAATACACGTATTTTAATCATTATGTGAAACTTATTGAGATGGAATTACGATTTATATAGTTATTGCTTAAGCGATATCCGGATCCTAAAATTGATTAAATTTCGCGCTAAGCCCATACAATTTTAAGAAATAATCAGGATGCTTTTGGTATAACCAAAAAATAGACCTGATTTGTTTCAGTTACAACGACAATTATCCTGCACAACTTTATGGACATACTTTCTATAGAAAATGTAAGTAAAATATACCAAAGCGGTTCAAGGACACTCACGGTCTTGGAGGACATCAACCTAAGCGTAAAGGCTGGAGACAGTATCGCAATCGTCGGGCCTTCTGGTAGTGGGAAAACCACTTTATTGGGCCTTTGCGCTGGGCTTGACAGTGCCTCCTCGGGTAGTGTAGCGCTGAACGGGCACCGACTGGAAGGACTCTCCGAGGATCAAAGAGCGGCTGTCCGGAGCCAAGAAATTGGTTTTATATTCCAAAATTTTCAACTATTACCTACTCTGACGGCATTGGAAAATGTGATGGTGCCCTTGGAGCTAAAAAAGCGGAAAGATGCCAAACAAAAGGCCACTGAGCTGCTTCAGCAAGTAGGCTTGGGCGATCGTATGACCCATTATCCCACACAGCTTTCTGGAGGGGAGCAGCAGCGGGTGTCGATAGCCAGGGCTTTTGCAAACGAGCCTAAGATTCTCTTTGCAGATGAGCCTACCGGCAACTTGGATACAGAAACCGGAGAGCTGATCGAAACCTTAATATTTGACCTGAACAAGGCGCTTGGAACCACTTTGATCTTGGTGACGCATGATACGGACCTGGCAGCCAAGACCAACAGAATCATCCATATTAAAGGAGGTAAAATACAAGAGGAGCAACATGCATAGATTTTTGTGGATACTAAAAATGGCCTTGCGGGACTTTCGACAAAACAAGGCCAAATTACTGTTGTTTGTTTCTTCCATTGTGATTGGAATTGCTGCTTTGGTGGCCATCAGCTCTTTTGGTGACAACCTTGAAAAGGATATTGATAACCAGGCGAAAGAACTATTGGGAGCAGATTTGGTATTGGAAAATAACCAGTCTTTAGGTGACCAAGTATTGGATACCATGGCCATAGGGATGGCTTCAGAGATCAATTTTGCCAGTATGGTGGCCTTCCCCAAGAGTGATGAAAGTCGATTGGTGCAAGTAAGGGCGCTGGAAGGTCCCTTTCCTTTTTATGGACAATTGGAGACTGTGCCGGCCGCAGCGGCGGAAGGGTTCCGTGATGGGACCAAAAAAGCATTGGTGGAAAAAATACTGATGGATCAATTTGGGGCCGAGGTGGGCGATAGTGTGAAAGTGGGCAAGGTGAGCTTTGTCATCGCAGGGGCACTGCATGAAGCACCCGGTCAGAATGGCATTACGGCCACCGTGGCTCCAGTGGTGTATATTCCCAAGAAATTTGCAGAAGAAACAGGACTTATCCAGTATGGCAGTAGGATCAATTATTCCCGTTATTACAGCTTTGGCGAGCAGGTGGATGTGGAGAAATTGATCGAACCATTCGAGGATGAATGGGAAGCCGACCATATTGATGAGGATACGGTGCAGGAGCGGAAGGAGAGGACGGGCAGGTCATTTGAGAACCTGTCGGATTTTCTTAGCCTAGTGGCATTTATCGCCTTGCTGTTGGGATGTGTGGGGGTGGCGAGTGCTGTCAATGTTTTTTCTAAAGAAAAACTGCCCTCTGTGGCCATCTTGCGCTGTTTGGGCGTGTCATCTATCGATACTTTTTTGATCTATTTGGTGCAGATCATGCTCATGGGACTGATGGGATCAATCCTGGGAGCTGCTTTGGGGACTGTCATCCAATTTATTTTGCCAGAGGTCTTCAGTGATTTTCTTCCGGTGGATGTGACGGTCCAGGTTTCGTGGGCAGCCGTGGGATTTGGGATCGTGACCGGCTTGTGTATTTCCATCTTGTTTGCATTGCTTCCCTTGCTCAAAATCCGGAATGTACCGCCCATGATGACGTTAAGGACTGATGCGGACATGGTGAATTTTGTGAGGGATCCGTGGCGCTGGGCAGTGATGCTGGCCATTACGGTATTTGTGTTTGGGTTTAGCATGACCTTGCTGGATGGCTGGGAAGAGGCGTTGGGCTTTACAGGGTTTGTACTGCTAGCTTTTGGTGTATTATGGCTGGTAGGGACAGGTGTAATGTGGCTGATCAGGCGGTTTTTGCCGTTGTCACTGGCCTATCCGGTCAGGCAGTCATTGGCCAATCTATATCGGCCAAACAATCAAACCATTTCCCTCATCGCCACCATTGGTCTGGGTACAGCGATGATTTCAACCCTGTTTTTTGTGCAGAATCAATTGTTGGATCAGGTTAAATTTGCCGATAAGGAGGACCAGCCAAACATGCTGTTCTTCGATATCCAGACTTCCCAAGTGGAGGAGGTAAAGCAGGCTGTGCTGGAGGAGGATTTGCCCATCATGCAGGAAGTGCCTATTGTTACGATGCGGATGGACGAGATCAACGGACTGGACAAATCTGAAAATGAAGCTTTGCCGGAAGAGGAACAGAAATCCAGAAGGCTTTATAACCGCGAATTTAGGGTTACCTATCGGGATACGTTGATCAGCTCCGAAACCCTTGTGGAAGGGAAGCTGCATCAGGTGACCTCACCGGGAGATAGCATTTTTGTTTCCTTTGACCAAGGATATGCAGAAAGGGCTGGTGTAAAGCTGGGAGATGAAATTGTGTTTAACGTCCAGGGAAGGCCCCTCAAATCGTATGTGGGGAGTTTCAGGGAAGTTAATTTCAGGAAAGTGTCTACCAATTTTCTGGTGCTGTTCCCAGAAAACGTCTTGGAAAAAGCGCCCAAGTTCCATGTGGTCATCACCAAGTCCAAGACGGACGAGCAAGCGGCGAAGGTCCAAAATGAAATTGTCAGGGCTTTCCCAAACATCTCTGTGATCAACCTGGGGATGATCGTGGATACCCTGGAGGAAATTTTAGGGAAAATCAGTTTCGTGATTCAGTTTATGGCACTTTTTAGTATTGTGACTGGGATTTTGGTGCTGATCAGCTCCTTGATCATCAGTAAATACCAACGTATGAGAGAAAGCATATTGCTCAGGACGCTAGGGGCGAGTAGCCAGATCGTGCGAAAGATCAACACACTGGAATATTTCTTCTTGGGCAGTTTGGCTTCATTAAGTGGGATCTTACTGTCCTTTTTGGCGACCGCTTTATTGAGTGTATTTGTGTTTGAATTTCCCGTAAAATTGGCTTGGGGAAGTGCATTGGCCATCTATGCAGTCATTACATTGCTAACGGTTTTGCTGGGCTGGCTGAATGGTCGTAATATAATCAATAAACCTCCTATGCAAATTCTAAGGGGAAACTAGGAAGGAATGTTTGGTGAAAATCGTCTGCCAAAGGGACCGAAAGCACCTTTTTACGGCCCCATTTGGTATGCCGAAGGTTCGGGGCCTTGTGTTCCATACTGCTGACATCCGTTCAGGGGTGATGCAGTACCTTTTGACACTGGATTTTTAGGGTGTTGGTGAAAAAAATAAAAAAAACGTAAAGTTTGAAACCTTTTGCCTGTATTAAATGTATATACATTATATACAAAAACAGTTCATATAATCATGAGATTAGAGGAGGAGATCAAACAAAAGACTTTTAAAAGCGGATATAATAAAGCGGTGGTAAATATTTTATATACCCAGAGCTATATCGTTACCCGTCAGGGGAAGTTGTTTAAACCCTTTGGTCTTTCTCCAGAACAATATAATGTCCTGCGGATTTTGCGTGGTCACCACCCTGAACCGATCACCGTATCCTCTATTCAGGACAGAATGCTAAACAAAATGTCCAACGCTTCGCGGTTGGTCGAGAAGTTAAAGCAAAAGGGATTGGCAGATAGGAAAGAGTGTCCCACCGATAGGCGGCAAGTAGATATTACCATTACAGCTGCAGGGAACAAGCTCCTTCAGCAGCTGGATGAAGAGATCAAATCCTTTAACCATGATGTGATCAACCTCGATGAAGAAGAGGTGAATATGTTAAATTCACTCTTGGATAAACTAAGAGGATAAAAAATTTCGTTGTATAAATGTATAGACATTAAATGTAAAAACTTAAATTATAAAACTATAAAATTCAATTTGTTATGAGCACAGTAAAATGGACAATCGACCCGACACACTCTGAAATCAACTTCAAGGTCAAGCATTTGGTGATTTCGACCGTGACTGGGAAATTCAAGGAATTCGAAGGAGAGGCATCGACTCCTTCAGAAGACTTTGACGGAGCTAAGGTGGCTTTTTCGGCAAACATTGACAGCATCGACACCAACCAAAGTGACCGGGATGCACACCTGAAATCTGAAGATTTCTTTGATGCCGAAAAGTTCCCAAAACTTTCTTTCGACAATGGGGTTTTATCTAAAGAAGGAGGCGAATACAAGCTCAAGGGAGACTTGACCATCAAAGAAACCACCAAGTCAGTGGTGCTTGATGTGGACTTTGGAGGAGTCGCAGAGGATCCTTACGGAAATACCAAGGCAGGGTTTGAACTGGAAGGTAAGATCAGTAGAAAGGAATTTGGCCTTACTTGGAATGCGGTAACAGAAGCTGGCAGTGTCGTGGTGGGCGATCCTATCAGAATCTTAGCCAGTGTTCAGCTGATTAAAGAATAGTCCAACTCAATATATACACTCGTTTACAAGGCCATGTCTGTTATCGGACATGGCTTTTTTAGGATCAAGCTGAAAAGATGGGGGGGAGCCTATTTCGATGGGTAAATATGTTCTTCGCCACCTTTGGTTGCTATTTGGTCACGGATGAACGCTGATACTCACAGATAGGATGCTTAAGAAATGGCAAATCCGTGTTCAGATCTTTTTTAAGTAGCTTACGTGACCTAAAAGTTTAGGATGCCCATGCCTTTGGCTATGAAGAGGACTTCTCGGCAAAGCTTGGATTCATCCAGTTCATAGATGAAATAGCATCCTTTTAAATAAAGCTGCCCTCAGGAATATTGCTTGATCCGTGGTATGGTGTATGATGTAGACTCGAAAGTTAGCCCTAGATGGGCGCACATTCTTAGCTTTTGGTTGCTATTTGGTCACGGATGAACGCTGATAATCACAGATAGGATGCTTAGACCATTGCAATTCTGTGTGCATCCCTTTTATCCGTGGCTTACGTGACCTAAAGGTTTACGATGCCCATGCCTTTGGCTATGAACAGGACTTCTCGGCAAAGCATGGATTCATCCAGTTTATAGATGAAATAGCATCCTTTTAAATAAAGCTGCCCTCAAGAATATTGCTTGATCCGTGGTATGGTGTATGATGTAGACTCGAAAGTTAGCCCTAGATGGGCGCACATTCATAGCCATGGGTGAAGCCCATGGTAAATTACCCCATTCAATGTTTTCCGTTTTAGCCGCATTGACCGCCCTATTCCCCACAACTTCCCGCTAAAACCCATTCGAGCGGATGGAGGAAAAGCATCGTTTTAGCGGTGTGATATTTTCTTTCATAAGAACATGTCGAAAATCATTCCCCCATAAATATTGCTTGATCCTTTTTTAGTGTTCATTGATTGCGTTGACCAAGTAAAAGCGAGACCAAGCAGAAAAGATGGGGTTAGCCTATTTCGATGACAAATCATATACTTTGCCACCTTTTGTTATTATTTGACCACGGATGAGCGCTGATAAATATAGATAGGATGCTTTACCTACCCTAAAAGAAACTTATCGTCCCCCAGAATATGGCCTATTAGTTGTCTTTCGTGGCGTTTTTGTATTGCCCCCAGTAGTAAATGGGGAATATCAGTGCCTTGAGCTTCCAGTCATTTTTTTCTTTGATGCTGAGTGATGTGTTTTTGTGCACTTGGGAATACATCATGGACGCCATGGTGGCGTGCCCAAAGAGAAGCAGGAAAATAATGGCATAGATGATGAGTTCTGTCATATCGGAAGGGATAAAGGGGCTTTTGAAGCAGGCTGTTCAGGTGAAAATGATATTTTCTTTCTATATTGATTACCCGTATGGATTTAATGGATTTACCTATCAATAGGAGCTGCGAATATCCGTAATTATAATTTATTATGAAAATTGGTTTGATCAAAGAAGGTAAAGTACCTTCTGACAGGCGTGTGGCATTCAGTCCACAGCAGTTGAAGACAATGAATGAGGCTTATGCAGGCCGTGCTGTTTTTGTCGTGGAGAAAAGCGATATCCGTGCTTTCAAGAATGAGGAATATGAGGAGGAAGGTATAGAGGTGGTGGATGATGTGTCAGACTGTGATGTGTTAATGGGCATCAAAGAAGTGCCCATAGCTTCGTTAATGGAAGGAAAAACGTATTTTTTCTTTTCTCATACCATTAAGGCACAGCCCTATAACCGAGGACTTTTGCAGGCCGTGTTGGAAAAGGATATTCGGCTGGTTGACTATGAAGTCCTGCGCAATGCGGGCGAGCGAGTGGTGGCTTTTGGGAGGTGGGCCGGTATTGTAGGTGGATACAATGGGTTATGGACCTATGGTAAAAAGACCGGTCTTTTCGATATGAAACGGGCCAAAGACTGTTTTGACTTGATGGAGCTTCATGAAGAAGTGAAACAAATCCAGCTCCCACCGATCAAAATGGTCATCACAGGTAATGGCCGTGTGGGAAACGGGGTAAAGGAAATCCTGCAGGTGGCCGGTATCCGAGAAGTAAGCCCAAAAGAACTTCTACAGAATTATTATGATGAGCCTGTTTTTGTGCAATTGGCAATGGAGGATTATAATCGCCGCAAAACCGATGGAGGATATGATAAAGCGGAGTTTTACAGTCAGCCTGAAAAGTACGAAAGCCACTTTCTTAAATTCGCAGAAGTGAGTGACGTGCTATTTGCAGCGGCTTTTTGGGATCCAAAGGCTCCTAAACTATTCGAGCGGAAGGATGTCGTCAGTGAAGATTTTAACCTTTCGGTGATCGCGGACATTACTTGTGATATTGATGGTTCGGTACCGACCACGGTAAAGCCCAGCACCATTGATGCTCCGGTGTATGATGTGGACAGGGAGTCATTTGAAGTATTACCGGCGTTTGGAGAGCAATTGAGCATATCGGTCATGGCCATTGATAATTTGCCGTGTGAACTGCCCAGGGATGCTTCGGAGGATTTTGGTAGCCAGCTGATGGAGACGGTGATCCCTGCTTTGTTGGAGGATGAAAGCGGGATAATTGAAAAGGCCACCATTGCAGAAAATGGTGAATTGACCCATTACTTTGATTATTTGGAGGACTTTGTCCGCGAACGTTCCGATGATTCATGAATTCCATCAATACTTATCTAGAACATACCGCTCTCAACCCTGTCCTTACAGATCAACAGGTAAACCGAGTGATCCATGAGGCGATGAAATATCGCTTTTTGGGAGTCTGTGTTCCGCCATTTTGGGTAAAGAAAGTCAAGCGTGAATTGGAAAATACAGGCATCACGGTGGTGACGGTAGTAGGCTTCCCCTTGGGCTACCAAATGACCGAAACCAAAGTCTTCGAAACGCAAAAGGCCATTGAAAATGGTGCCGATGAAATCGATGTGGTTTGGTCACTGAGTGCCTTTAAGGCTGGTATGAATTGGCCAAAAATCGAATTGGTCAAGCTTTCTTCGGTATGTCATGAAGCAGGAAAGCTGCTGAAAGTAATTGTGGAGACGGCCTATCTTGAGACTGACGAACTCAGGCAAGCCTGTAAGATCTGCAGCGATGCCGGGGTGGATATTGTCAAGACCTCGACAGGATTTGCTCCTTCTGGTGCGCGGCTGGAAGAGGTGAAGCTGATGCGGGAGTTCTTGCCAGATCAGGTGGGGATCAAGGCCAGTGGAGGCATAAAAACACTTGAGCAGGCAAAGGCTTTTGTCACAGCAGGTGCCGATAGGATCGGTACCAGTGCAGGCGTCCAGATCATGGAGGAATGGCTTTCCCTAAATGGCTGAGCTTCCCCTTAATTTCCTTTCAAGAAGTTAACCACTATCTCGCTAAATTTCTTTGGAATCTCTAAAGGGGCATTGTGACCGGTATCCTTAAATGTCACCAGTGTGGCGTCGGAGATGTGGTCGGCAATCAGCTTGGTATGTGCTTCCTTGACATAGTCATTTTCTCCGGCCATGATCAAAGCGGGGCAAGTAATTTTCGATAGAGAGGAAGGAGAAATATTGGGCTCTGTCAGGAGGCTTTTTTTGACACGTAGGGAAAAGGCTTCCCTGTCTGTTAATGCCCCGTTTTCTAAAGCCTTAATTTGTTTTGATAATATTTTATTGACTTGCGGATCTACGGAGCTCTTGTCGTTATACAGTACAGCGGCCATGGCAGCCAGGGACTTGACTTTATCGGGATGGTTCATGGCAAGTATCAAGCCGGTGTTTCCTCCATCACTCCACCCTAAGACGTTCACCGCTTCCAGTCCCAGTTCGTCCAAAAAGGCGTTGACATCCTCAGCATACAGTTCATAGGTCAGTTTTTTGCCGTCTTCGCTGGATTGGCCATGGCCTCTAGTGTCCAGCGCGATGACCTTGTAATGTTTTGCCAAAATGGGAATAATGCGGTTAAAGCTTGCTATGGACATGTCAGCACCGTGCAATAGCAGCAATGGATCCCCTTTTCCATATGTTTCATAGTAAAGCGCTACGCCATTGGCATTTACCCGTTTCCCCGCATTTTTATTACTTCCAATGGCAGTACTTTCTTCATTTGTGATCAACTTTAGGATGTGATTGTCCTTTTTTAGCGGGGATGGGGTGATGCTGATGCTATCGTCTTTGTTAAGGCTTATAAATGCCGATACGCCAACTTCGTGTTGCTCAAGGTTGCCATTTACCAATAGCAGAGAATCGTTTGGTTGCCCTTTGATGCTCAGGGTCATGTCGTCTAAGCTGAATGCTCCTTTTCCTTGACAAAGTACTCCGACTAATAACTTAGCGGCCTTTTTATTGATTTTCCCAGAAAGGGTGAGCATTTGCCATTCCCTGCCTTCCATTGGAGCGGGACCATCCCCCAGGTGATTTGCCAAAAACCGGCCTTGGTCATCATAATAAGCTGCAAAACCTATCATTTGGTTGCTGGATTTATACTTGGTAAGCGCAGTGAATGTAAATTTTTTACCCTGATAATCTTGGATGTCGATGGATTGGACGACGCCGGCGTACGGTTGTTGGGCTGAAGTGAGCTGAAAAATGCCTAAGAACAACAGCACTGTTGCTGCGAAAATAGCTTTTGTCATAAAGTGGTTATTGGGGGTATGGTTAAAAATTACCATTTGGTTTTCTAGACGACGATACCGATTGTCGGCAGTCACTTGTTTTCATTAGACGGAGCTTTAAAGGGTTGGGTTGCTTGAATTTCCACTTTCTCCTTATCGACCTCCAGGTTTTCGGTATCCCCATCCTTGTTCAAATAAATCAAAATAAACGGGATAATAAAGAATGTCAGCAGGATGTAGGCCACACCAATTACCTTTTTTTTAGCGGCATTTTTTCCAAAATAGATCGCCAGCTTCACCGGAATGTTTCGAAGGCCAGCGTAAGGTAAAAAGATCAGGGCACCTATAAAGTTAAAAAGGAAATGGACGATGGCAATGGCAATGGCAGCCTCAGTCTTGTAAATAGCCGCGATGGCCGCCGTGATGGTGGTGCCGATATTGGCACCAATGATAAAAGGAAAAACTTTGTTTAAGGATACTTTTTTGGTGGCGACTGCCGGCACCAATAAGGAGGTGGTCACGGTACTGGACTGGACAGCGGCCGTAAAAAACACGCCATATGCGAATGATCGGTAAGGGTATTTGAAAATATGTTTACTGACTTCTTTGAAGCTAGAGGAAATAAAGGTCTTGTAAACGGTAGAGGAAAGGATCTTAATGGACAGGAAGAGCAAGACCACACTGATGGCAAGGGCCAGCACAGGGATCTGGATCCAATCGATAATTAACTTGCTCAATGACCGGGTGAAGATGATATTGTAGCTGTAGTCGCCCTCTACTCCACTCGTTAGGGAGAATAAGCTTTGAGAGAAGAATGATGCCAGTTTGCTAAGAAAATTAAAATAATACTCTAACGGCAACAGTATGATGACGGTGATGATATTGAAGAGGTCGTGTAGGATTCCAGCAGAAATGGCCTTTCGGAACTCGCTTTTCTTCATGATATACGTAAAAGAAACCAATGTCGAGGTGATGGTGGTACCGATATTGGCGCCCATGACAATTGGTACTGCTTGGGTGAGGCTGAGATTGCCTGAGGCGACCACTGCTACGACCATGGCGGTCACCGTGCTACTGGACTGGATAAGCCCAGTCATGAGCAATCCGATAAAAAGTCCAATAAAGGGATTGCTGGTGGCCAAGAAAATTTCATTTGCCACCTCATTGTTCATGTTCAGGAGTGAGACCGTCAAAAGATCTATAGAGGTCATGAAAAGAATAAGCGCAAATAACATTTGCGCTGCCATGATCCACCTTTTGGTGTAATCTTTTTTCTGGGTCAATTCTGTCATCTAGTAATGAGTGCTCTGCTTAAATTAAGGCCTAATTTAGGGTAATTCACAAAATAAGGCGAATAACCTTAGATAATTTTGTAATTAATGTGAAGCTTATGTTAATAATACCTCATCCTTTTGAAAAAATGAAATACTTGATCAATATTTTATTCTTGGAAAAGACGGATTTTTTTTCAAAAATTTTGGTGGCAATTTTTTTTAGAACATATTGTAGTAGATTAAGTTTTTTCGCAGATCAGTGATGTTATGTTAACAATTTCATAATATATAACTCCTATAAAGTTATTTAACTTTGTGGCCGAGTAAAATTCCTCTCCATTAATCGCCAAAAAAAAATCTATGGCTAAATTAAAAGATCAAAACATTAATCAGGATGCATTATCCAAGGCGGCCTATTCACTTTTTGATTTTACAAAGAAGGAAAAATCCTTTTTGATTGTTTTATGTATCCTGGTTTCTATTGCCGGTTTTATCACTCAGTACACATATGCCGCTATGTGGTTTGGGTTTTCCCTAGCAGCTTACTCTGCCATAGGCAATGACAGTATTCAGACCATTGGTACCTTCATCGCCTCTAACCAGCGCCGCAAGTGGTACTGGCTGTGGTTGTTCATGGGTGGTATATTTGTGGCCACTGCCATCTATAGTTGGGTTACCTATGGTGGTGACGTGAGTTACCAGCGCCTCTATGTTAAGGGGCTGGACAAGGCACCAGAAGAGTTTGTATTTTTACAATTGGCAGCCCCTATTGTGCTGATGGTCATGACCAGGCTGAGAATGCCCGTGTCGACTACCTTCTTACTGCTCAACGTATTTACCTACAAAGCAGGTACCATAGGGGGCGTGGTGCAGAAAAGTTTGATTGGGTATGTACTGGCCTTTGTTATTGCCATTGTGGTTTGGTATGTGCTGGAGAAGTTTGTCACCTCCTACCTAAAAGGCAAGACAAAGAATTACTGGTACATCCTTCAGTGGATTACCTCTGGGGCATTATGGTCACTTTGGCTGATGCAGGACGCGGCGAACATAGCGGTGTTTTTGCCAAGGGTCCTTAACATTTATGAATTCATCGCCTATGCCGGATTTATTTTCTTTGGAATGGGCTTCTTGTTCTATTTTAAAGGAGACCGGATTCAAGGTATCGTGAATGAAAAAACACAAGTAACCGATGTTCGGGCGGCCACGATAGTGGATTTTGTGTATTGTATATTGCTGTTTTATTTTAAAATGTACAGCAAAATGCCTATGAGTACCACTTGGGTATTTATTGGGCTTTTAGGTGGGCGCGAAATAGCCATTGCCATGGCTAAATCCAAAAAGCTTAAAAAGAGAAAAGCCCGTTTGGTACGTGCCTATTTGATGGCTAGGAATGACATGGTCAAAGCTGCTATCGGCTTGCTGGTGTCCCTGATATTGGCATTGATCATCAATGAAGGAGTGCGGAATGAAATAATAGACATGATCTTTTGATCATCTCAGGAATGAAAAAGCGGCCTTGGCCGCTTTTTTTTTGCCTCATCTTTAAAATCTTGCGTGCAGGTCTAAAAAAGCGCTTTGTCTCCCGCCAAATTTACCTTAACTTCATTTTCCAAAATCAATGAATATGGAGTTGTACACACCGGAGTATTTCATGAATGAAGCCCTGAAGCAGGCCAAGATGGCTTATGAGGAGGGAGAGATTCCGGTGGGCGCAGTGATGGTCTGTAGAAACCGGGTGATAGCTAGGGCTTATAATCAAACGGAAAAACTTACCGATGTGACTGCTCATGCAGAAATTTTGGCCATCACAGCAGCATCGGATGCGCTAGGTGCAAAATACCTCACAGAGTGTGAACTGTATGTCACATTGGAGCCTTGTGTGATGTGTGCAGGAGCCAGTTTTTGGGCGCAGCTAGGTGGCATCCATTTTGCAGCTTCAGATCCTAGAAGAGGATATTCTAACGTTTCCAGCGGTCTTTTACATCCCAAAACCAAAGTCAGTAAAGGGATTATGCAGGCCGAAGCAAAAGAATTGTTAGATTCCTTCTTCGAACAACTGAGAAAATAGCATTTTTAAGCGGTTTAGAGAACTCTTTTAGCATTATCTTGGTTGGGATATTACATGATTTTAGTATAGAAGAATTATTTTAATGTTTAACCATAAAATTTTATAAACAATGGCTTTTGAATTACCAAAACTACCGTACGACTTTAACGCATTGGAACCAAATATCGATGCTAAGACAATGGAAATCCACCATGGAAAACACCACAATGGTTATGTAACTAAACTGAACGATGCAGTAGCGGGGACTGACTTGGAAGGTAAAAGCCTTGAGGAATTAATGAAAGTTGCTGGCTCTAACGGGGCTGTAAGAAATAATGGTGGTGGACACTTTAACCACTCTCTTTTCTGGACTATTCTTTCGCCAAATGGTGGAGGTCAGCCTTCTGGTGATTTGGCATCCGCTATCGATGCGAAGTTTGGATCTTTTGACGCATTCAAAGAAGAATTCAATAAAGCTGCTGCAACAAGATTTGGCTCTGGATGGGCTTGGCTTTGTGTAGACAAAAATAAAGAACTTTGTGTATGCTCTTCTCCAAACCAAGATAACCCATTGATGGATATCGCAGAATGTCCAGGTACCCCAATCCTTGGACTTGATGTTTGGGAGCATGCTTATTACCTAAATTACCAAAACAGAAGACCTGATTATATCTCAGCTTTCTGGAACGTCGTGAACTGGGAAGAAGTGAGCAAAAGATATGCAGCCGCCAAATAAGTGGATTTGCTGAAGTAAAATTAACTGAGAAATATCCTCGATTCGCTAGTGCGGGTCGGGGTTTTTTTTTGCTGAAAATGAAAAAGTACGTGGTAGGAATATAGTGCATGTAGGATCAAGCAATATTCCTGGGGGCACGGAAGGACACGGATAAACAGGGATAGGGGCTTTTAGCCAAAGCAAAGCTGGACTTTGGCAATCATAAATTCCTTTCAACCTTCGGTTACAGCATGGGGTTTGGGGATAAATATCCGCTTAATGCCCTTCAATGCTATTGGTCAACATAATTAATAGATGTCAGGCCGAGCGCCCTCATACGGAGGCCAGAGAGTCGAGGCCATACGTCATACTTCGACTCCCCGCCTGCGGGATAGGCAAGCGATCAGGATGACTATCGAGCTAGATTTCCCTTAACTTAATAGCATTAGAAGCCCCCTGTCGGGCTGAAAAAATCCAAGGTGACCGCTTTTAGGATGGTGCCTTCAATAAAGACCAGCGAAATTCTTCATTACCTGCGTCAGCTTGTCCAATTTTCTGTCAGGAAAATATGACATGCTCTTCTGTCTGTCAAAAGAGGAAACGGTAAAGCATGTTGTTTACCGTGGAGTTGGCAGACCAAAAGTCCATTAGCACTTGATTGCCCTTGTACCAATTGTTTCGTGTTTTTTGATGCCTTAAGCGTTGAGTTGCTCTTCTAGACGGGCCAAAGTGTATACAAATGAACGATCAAAGTGTACGTAAGTGTACACTTTTGTACACCTCATGTTTTCGTAAATCACTGTAATACAGATGATTGTAATTTTATTTTTGGTCTGGCACTGCTTTTTCTAAAGGTAGGTCGTAGCATTGAAAATTAAAGAACTATGAAAATATCTTACCAATTGTGTACCGTCCTATTTTTCTTCCTGTTGGCATCAGGCCATGCTGTGGCCAGGCAGCATACCGAGCTGAAGGGTAGCGTGGAGGATGTCGATGGAGTGGCCTTGCCCTTTGCGAATGTTTCCGTTTTGGAAAAAGAAGGTGGGCGTATGGTCGTAGGTGCTGTTTCAGATGAAAATGGCGACTTTTTGATCAGCACATCCAAGACGGGAGAAGTCATCCTGAGCATCTCTTCCATTGGATACAAGACTTACCAAACATCCCCATTTACCCTTGAGTCAGGTATGAAAAAGGATTTTGGAACCATTCAAGTGGAAGAGGAGGCGACCTCGCTGGATGCCGTGGAAGTTAGGAGTAGCAGGCCAGAAGTCATCATTGAGGCGGACAGGACCGTGGTAAATGTCGAAGGTACCGTAATGGCAGAAGGTAGTACGGCGCTTGATGTAGTAGGGCGGTCTCCGGGTGTCTATGTAGATGCCGATGGAAATATCAACCTTAATGGACGGTCTGGGGTGATTGTCTTGATAGATGATCGTCAAACCTACATGAGCGCAAAAGACCTGGCTAATTTTCTAAGGGCCATGCCTGCGGACAATATCAAAAGCATAGAAGTGATCAATAATCCACCTGCCAAATACGATGCGGAAGGAGCCGCAGGTGTGCTCAATATCCAATTGAAAAAGAATGATTACAATGGCATGAACGGAAGCATCCAGGCCGGACACTATTATAATGGTCGACATGCTCCCTTTGCTGGAGGAAGCTTAAACCTTAAACGGGGGAAGTGGACCACCAATCTTAGCTTAAACTATAACACTTGGGTACGTGATATTGACCTGCAAATCTTAAGGAGGTTTAAAGAAGAAAACGGTACTTCTGAGTTTGATCAGGACGCTCTTTTACAGCTTGGAGAGGAGAATTTTTTCCTGTCTGGCGGGGCGGATTATCAGATAAACACAAAGCATTCCGTTGGGTTTAGTTTTCAGGCTTCTGATCGGGATGGCGAGGAAAATGGAGATTCCCGAACGGATATTTCCAATCCGGACAATCCGGACATCAATCACCTGCAGGCGCTGAATGACAGCGAATCAGGGAATACCCGGGTTTTCACCAACTTCCATTACGTAGGTAATTTGGACACCCTGGGCACAAAGTTATCGGCTGATGTAGACTATACCGTTGTGGATGGAGGAAGTCTTAGCTTGCTGACCAACAATTATTGGGTCAATGAGGCCACAGAGGCCGGTACCATGGATAGGATTCGAACGGACAATGACATGGCCTACACGATTTTTACGGCCAAAGCAGATTTTACCAAGCCGCTAAGTGAAAAGGTGAAGCTTGAAACTGGAGTGAAGGGCAGCTGGGTGGAATCGGACAATATGCTGGACATTTCCAAGAGCACTGAAGATGGCCCTTTCGAGCCAGACCAAAATAGCAACCACTTTATTTACAATGAAAATGTATTGGCAGCTTATGCTTCAGTAAAATCTCCGCTAGGCAAAAAACTGGACTTTCAAGCTGGGCTCAGAATGGAATATTCGGACATCACCGGAAATTCAGTGACGCTTAACCAAGTCAACAAACAGGAATATCTAAACCTGTTTCCAAGTATGTTTTTACAGCACAAAGTGTCCGATAATTATTCCATCATCTATAATGTAAACAGAAGGATCACCCGGCCTAATTATCGCTTGCTGAATCCCTTCGTGTTTTATGTGGATCCATTGACTACCGAAAAAGGTAATCCCAATCTTCAGCCCCAGTATGCCAATAATTTTGAAATGAGCCATGTTTTTAAGCAGGCTTACCAATTTACCTTGGCCTATTCCAGGACCACGAATTCTATCGATCAGGTGATGATCCAAAACGATGAAACCAAAGAAACCACCCTTCAAGTACAAAACTTTGATAAATCAGAGGATTTTAGCTTAAGGATGATGGTACCGGTAGAGATTGCTGAATGGTATAGCACCAGTAATATGCTTCACTTGTATTATAAAGCTTACCAGTCTCAATTAGGGGATGACTTTCTTGATGTAAGTCAGTTTTCGTACATGGCAAGGACCCAACACAACATCACCCTTCCCAAAGGGTTTAAGGTAGAGCTCGTGGGCATGTATATCAGTCCTTTTCTTGAAGGACAAATGAAATTCAACGGCTTTGGCTGGGTGGATGCCGGGGTTACCAAGTCCTTTAAAGACGATAAGTTCAGTGTGACAGTAAATGGCCAGGATATTTTCAGGACGCGAGGGATCAAAGGCGGGGTGAATTTTGCCGATATCAATACCGATATCAGGCAATACAATAGCCAGCAAGCCGTCAGGGTGACGTTTAGGTGGAACTTCTCCAAAGGCGAAAAATTCAAAGTGTCCAATAGGAGTGGTAGTGCCGAGGAGCGAAACCGATTGGATTAAACAAAGAGGTTGATTTGATTTAATATAAAAAGATAGTCTCCGAGTGGGGGCTATTTTTTGTTTTAGAAATGTCCACCGTTTACTAAAGGGAGCCATTTACGCTTACAGCCTCAGCAGACGGGATAGGGATTACCATTTTTCTAAGCGGAAATCATAGGTTTTCGTCCATTTACCATTGATTTTCTGGTAAAGGGCGAGTGAACGAGTGGTTGCTTTTTGGGTCTCAGCCGCATAAAAAATGCAGGCGATGGCATAGTTTTTCAAAAAGAACGGCTTGGAAGTGGTAATGACGTAATCCTTAGAAGCAGCATTTGAGGCCAATTGATAGGGGGTGGTTCCTTCAGTTGCCTTCTTTGGAAGCGGGGCATCGATAAGGTGAATGCCAAATTGATTGGCTTTGAGCGGGTTAAAATAGATTTTTTTACCTTGCTGTTGGCAGATTTCTGTAAAGGCTTGTTCAGAAACAACCTTCTTAAAGGATTTGCCCGTCAAGGGAGAGCGATGGTCTTTTACTGCACCATAGGCCTCGGTCAAGGAACCTTGTGGTTTAAGGAAGTACTGGATAGGTTGGGTATGGCTGACAAGGTACACCTGACTGTCAGGTGTATCGGTTTCATGGACAAACTGGTCCAGTAAAGCATAGGTCTCCCTGTTTTCCTGATGGCCACATCCGGCCAGCAACATCACTATGATCAATGGTATCACTATTTTTTTCATGTCTTTGAATTCTTGGTTAAATAAAGGCATCAGAAGATTTCGACCACCTGCATAGGTCATGGGATGGACGAAACTAGGGGATGGTAAGATGCCGTGTAAGATAATTTACCTATAAGAGCCTCAGATGGCAAAAATTACGCTACGCACATGTACGCAATATTGTAATAGTTATAATTTTAATTACAAAAGGTATATAATTTTGATGGGTAAGAAATCGAAATAACCAATTTTAGTGCATGTATGTAAATGTGTAAGTGGTAGAAAATCAGTGGATTTAGAGGTTGGTATTTGATAGGGACTATCGTGTCCTCCGAGCTAACTCCGGAAGGGGTTAATTTCAGTAGCCATGGGAAAAAATCATGGGCAAATAATCGATGATATTCCGCTTAAAATAACAAAAGCCCACAGGCTTTGCTAAAAGTCAGGGGCTCAGGTTACGTTTTATTCAAAATGGATAGCGAGAAGGGCTGTCAGCTATTACTTAAAATGATATAGGAAGATCAATTTTCCGGTAAAGGCAGGTTTTTTCTGGTCTTTGATTTCAAGTTTGATGCTCATTTCAGTTTTGACGGTACCCCGTAAATTCGTGATGTTTGCCAATGAGGCGTGAAGCCTTACTTCGCTGTCCACCAGTACGGGCTGGGCAAATTTGAATGATTCAATGCCGTAATTGACCAACATTTTTAGGTTGTTGACTTTGACGATCTGTTCCCAAAGGTAGGGCACCAACGAGAGGGTCAAGTAACCATGGGCAATGGTGTTTCCAAAAGCACCCTCCGATTTGGCTTTTTCCGGATCAGTATGGATCCACTGATGGTCCAGCGTGGCATCCGCGAATTTATTTATCTGATCTTGGGTGATTTTGTGGTATTCGGAGGTTCCTAGGCTTTGGCCGATGTATTTTTCAAACTCCTCAAAACTGTTAATGACTAATTGGCTCATGAAATAAGTTGATATTTTCAAAAAGCGAATATACACAAAAGACTATAGATTAGAAACCAGAGGTCGTCGAGGGCTAGGCCAGCGAGTAGCATTTGCCACTTGTCACGCGTCAAGGTAGCCTTTGTCGTTTCGATGACCGGTGCTGTATAGGTTAGTTTGAGGGCCGTGATCTTTCTTGGTATGACACTTTATGGATGATATTAGCTTCTAAGTGTTGGATAGTTGTTGGAGGAAAAAATGAACGTTTTTATGTAAAAGTTATTGTTTTTGCGAAAAAAATAGTTCTTTTAACAAACTGTTTTGTTTTAAGAAACGCTACTTGCTTGATTTTAAGATGATTGCTATTTTTGATAGGGCATGGCTAATCCCCTTTTCGTTACTTTTATGGACGGTAAATTTCGCTGCAGGCCAAGGAATGGAAGAAGTAAAGTTGATCAATTCCAAGATCAACAGTGTCAACACCATTCGGCTTACCGAAGACTATGAGGTTTTTCTCAGGGAGAAAAATAAGATTCTTATTCTTAACGAGGACGGGCTAAAGGATGGAAATATTTGGCTCTCGTATAGTGACTTGTTGTCTATTGAGGATTTTGAGGGAGAAATCACGGATCCCCAAACCGGAAAAACCATCGAGAAGCTAAAGCTAAAGCACTTTAAGGATGTTTCCCACATCAGTGAGGGGTCGGTGTTTGAGGATGATCGATTAAAATACTACAAGCCATCCCTTTATCAATTTCCCGTAGAGATCACGTATGAATACACCCAAAAGATCAGAGGAAACATGTATTTCCCTTCGTGGACACCCGAGGGAAAGCCAAAGCAGCTGGTTGAACAAAATGTTTTGGAAGTCATCTATCCCGAGAAGTTGGGATTACGGTATAAGACGGAGAATATAGCCACTGCTCCGAACATCACCAAAGACAATGGAGAGGTACGGATGAAATGGATGTTTGAGAACCTTTTTAACCTTGATGATCCGGAGGAGGATAGTGTGGCGTTGGTGAAGATTGCGCCGAAGGCATTTTCCATGGAAGGCTATGCTGCTGACATGAGCACTTGGAATGGATTTGGGATGTGGGTGAACCAACTTCTGGCGGGAAGGGCGGAGCTTTCTCCCCAAGCCAAAAGCACCGTAGGAGGAATTGTTGACAGTTTGGAGACTGACCGGGAGAAGATCAAAGCCCTTTACCGTTATTTGCAGGGAAATTACCGCTACGTAAGTATCCAAATGGGCATCGGGGGACTTCAGCCAGTTTATGCCAATGAGGTTTTCGAGAAGAAATATGGAGATTGCAAAGGCCTGACATTTTTGATGAAGTCGATGCTTCAGGAAGCTGGTATTGCGGCCAATTACACCTTGGTGCAAGCAGGAAGTGATGAAGACGATATCGATACCGGTTTTCCTTCCAACCAGTTTAACCATGTGATTTTACAGGTGCCTGTTGAGCAGGATACCCTCTGGCTGGAATGTACTTCCAACACCCTTCCAGCAGGATTTTTGGGTGACTTCACGATGGACCGCCATGTGCTGGCGATTACGGACGAAGGAGGGGTTTTGTTAAAGACGCCCTGTTATGATGCCATCGATTATAATCAGATCAAAAATGTCTCCAAGGTAAACCTCCTTGGGAATGGCATGGCCCGGATCCATCAAGCCAAAGAATTGACAGGGTTTGCAGCCCAAAATTACCTATATGCCCAAAGTGTCCTTAATGAAAAGGACATCCAAAAGTACCTTTACCATGATTTGGGACTTAGCGGTGCACACATAGAGGATTTTGAGCTTCGTGTAGATGGCAGTAAAAAGGTGCCTACAGCGGAGCTAAACCATGATACGTTTTTGCAGCAATTCTATCAGTCCACGAGCAAGCGGATGATCATCACCCCCAAGTTTCAGTCTGTGGACAGTGATTTGCTGGGCAACCGCTTCATGAAATGGGAAGAGAGATGGGAGATTTTAAACGAAGAATCAGTGGAGTTGGAAAGTGGTGGAGATCCGGTCCAATTGTCGGAAGATTTTTTTGATTATGCCAAAGAGATTCAGTTTGCAGACAATACCCTGACCGTAGTCCGCACGGTGAATTTTCATTTTCCCGAGTCCACCGACCGGGATACCATGGATAAAGCCCTTAAGAAAATAGCACAACTCGATAATCAACCAATATTTTTAAGAAAATGAACTACTCAATCAAGTGTCAAGGATGGGCTGTTTTGACCATGGCCATCTTGATCCTATTTACCGCTACCAGTAATGCCCAGGAAATTAAGCTGGGAAAATACAGTCAAAAAGAATTAGATATGACTTCTTGTAGTTTTGAGCCAGAAGCCTCTGCGATAGTATTAGGAGAGCAAGGCATCAGTTTCTTTTCAAATTCACATTTGGTCACCGAAATTAAGAGAAGGATCAAAGTGTTTGATAGTGAAAAAGCCAAGGACCATGCAGATATTACGATACGGTACTATGTAGGGGAGGATGGTGACTTGGAAAGCATCAGTGGCCTCAAAGCCCAGGTCATGAATTATGAAAACGGAAAGGAAGAAACGACCAAGCTGTCAAAGCGTGATTTTTATGACTCTGACCTCGGAAATGGCCATAAGGAAATTCGATTTACCTTTCCCGATGTAAAAGCCGGTTCAATTTTGGAGTACGAATACAAGGTGTATTCAAAATCGATTACCTTTCTGGATGGTTGGAGTTTCCAAAACAAGATTCCGACAATTTTTTCCCGATACAAAATCGATATCCCCGAACATTTGGATTACCGGTTTTTGGGTCAGGGAGAGAATTTTGTGTTGGCCAATCAAAACAAAGAAAATAAATATGGGGAGAATGAATGGGTGCTGACCAATCTCAGGTCGATCAAGCCGGAGCCGTATATGAGCAATTTTGTAGACTATTTGGATAGGATAGAGTTTCAGCTGGCAGGATACAAGGACTTTAGCAATAATGGACTTTATGAGTCTTATTTGGGGTCTTGGCAAAAATTGGCGGATGAACTATTCAGTATCGATGATTTCAAGTCCTATTTTAGAAATAATGTAGCAAAGGACCTCCAAGAAATTAAGGTGGAGGGAGAAGACGACTTTTCCAAAGCGGCATATATCTATCAATATATCAAGGATAATTATAAGCTGAACGATGAGCGAGGATTTGTTCCCACCCAAACTGCCAAGCGGTTGATGGATGGTAAAATAGGAAGTGAGACGGATCTAAACTTGCTTTTTATGGCCATGCTAAGGGCCCATGGTATCCAAGCAGATCCTTTGCTGATCAGCAGCAAGGGAAATGGACGCTCCTATCTGGTTCAATTTCCTTTTGTGACCCAATTTAACAGGTTAATTGTACAGGTTTTGGTGGATGATAAGCCTGTATATGCAGATACCTCAGAGGAGCACTTGCCGTTTGGCTATTTACCGTTAAATAATCATGTGAAGGGTGGTTTTTTGGTCATGGAAGAGAATAGTGGGTTGATTGACGTGACCTTGGAACACCAGTCAGGGATCAAGCAGATGGTGGACATTACATTTAATCAGGATACAGCCCATTATAATCATGCAGTGAGGTATTTGGATTATGATGCGGTAGACTTTTTGAAGGAAAATGAAGGGGTGGACTTGGAGGATGCTCAATCCTGGTTTGCCCTGGAAGAAACTGCAGCGGTGGAGGAGTTTAACGTGGAAAAGAGCCTAGAGAAGTACTTGAAAGTGGAAAGTACCTTTGAGGTTTCCAAGCCTTTCGATGCTTCTGCGGAGATGTTGCTGGTCAATCCCATCATTGTTTCCAGGCATAAGGAAAATCCTTTTAAGGTAGACGAACGAAATTTCCCAGTGGATTTTAACTACCTTGTTTCTGATAATTATATCGCTACGATTCATGTGCCAGAAGGGTATGTCCTGGATGATTTTCCAGAGCAGCTGGCCATTTCAATGCCCGGAGGCGTGGCGAAATTCATGTACCTGCCTCAAGCGAGTGAAGCTACCAATATTCTCAGAATCAATGTGTTGTTTGATGTGAAAAGCGAAATTGTGTATGCTTCTGAATATCAAGGATTAAAGACTTTTATGGAATTTATGGTCAATAAACTTCAAGAGCCAGTGATCTTGAAGAAAAAGCCTGCGCTGATCTCAGAGGCAGAATAATCACCGGCCGTCTCGTCAGTCGACGAGACGGCTATGTTATTTCGCCAGACTTACTTTGATGGCCTTTCTTTTGATGCGTTGGTTTTTGGAAGCGGCAATGGCTTCTTTGAATTTTTCCCTTTTCACGGCGACATAAGAAAAGAAGTCTTTTACCTCGATGAGCCCGAGGTCTTCTTTTTCCATAAAGTCAAATTGCAGGAAAAAGCCCACCAAGTCGATTTTGTTGACTTTGTCTTTTTTTCCTTTGTTGATGTGCAAGGTGACAAAAGCGGGCGTGATGGGTTGGCTTTGGGGGGCAAGGCTGAATTCTGTCGGAACCTCATCTAGAAAGTGGGGAAGATAATCCCCTTCCGTCATCATCAGAATACAGGTTCCGGAGGCTTTCATCCGGGCTGTTCGGCCATTTCGATGGAGGTAAGTTGTCTCTTGTGGGGGAAGTTGGAAGTGCACCACGTAGTCCAGTTCTGGGATGTCAATTCCCCGCGCAGCAATATCCGTGGCGATGAGCACTTGGGTGCTTCCATTTCTGAATTTTGTCAGTTGGGATTCCCGTTCGTCTTGCTCCAATCCGCCTCTAAAGAGTGAAAATATCACTCCATGCTGATCGAGGAATTCTCCTATACGGTCACAGGCATCGCGATGGTTGGCAAATACGATGGCGTTTTGGTCACTTCCCAGACTGCGGATCAGCATGAGCAGGCCTTCCAGTTTGCCTTCTTTAGCGGTGGTGATCTTTTGGGTTTTGAGGGTCGTTGTAGCGGTTTGTTGACTTTCTAGGGTAAAGTGATCTTCAAAGTCCAGGTAATACGGCACCTCTATTGCCTTGGTGGCAGAAACCAGGATTTTATCTGTCACCTGAAATAACTGTCCGGTGATGTATTTCATTTGTCCGATAAATCCCATTTCCAAGGATTTGTCAAATTCATCGAAAATAAGATGACGGATGGTGTCAGGAGAAAAAGTCCCACGCTCCAAGTGATCTTTTATCCGGCCAGGTGTGCCGACTAAAATACTTGGTGGTACAGAAAAGTTCTTTCGCTCAATACTGAACATGTGCCCCCCATAACAAGCGTTTATTTTGATGGGGAGTTTCATGTTTTTGAGGACACTTTCTATTTGCAGCACCAGTTCTCTGGTAGGGGCAAGAATCAGGGCTTGTATTCCATCCTTTTCTTCGAGTTTGGTTAGCAGGCTGAGCAAATAGGCAAGTGTTTTGCCACTGCCAGTGGGAGCGATAAGCATAAGGTTTGCATGCTTTTTTGTGGCCTCAAGCGTTGCTTCTTGCATCTCATTGAGTGCTGAAATGCCCAAATTTTGAAGGACTTTTTGCTGATTTAAGTTAGAAAGTGTCATGCCTCAAAGGTAATTCAAGTATCTTTATAAATCAGAAATTATTTTGATTCCATGGAAGATCAACCCAATAATCCCATGCACGGGGTAAAACTTGAACAAATTGTGACGGTGCTGGTAAAATATTACGGCTATGATAACCTGGCCGAAAAGGTACCCGTCAATTGTTTTATTTCCAACCCAAGCATCAAAAGCAGCTTAAAATTCCTTCGCCGTACCCCGTGGGCAAGGGCCAAGGTGGAAGGCTTGTACTTGGAGTTACTGGAAAAGAAAAAGTGAATTCAATTCCTGAATGCTATCCTGATCCTGTTAAGGACCGTTCCGGTACCGATAAAGGCCAATGGATCAAGGTCACCGCTATCGCAACTATGGCGATAGTCGCCCCCTGCCACTGCCTTCATCGCCGTGACAATGGTGCCGATCCTACCAAAATGGAAATGGTCATGGGAGATATGGCATCACGGTCATCTGGCTCCTGTCCTTAGGGCATGTTTTTTTGGTTTTGGTTGAGGAGATGGAGAAATCGTTCCATATGAATTAGTGGTTGCCAGCTGCATTTTGGGGTCTTTGACGCCTCTTCATGACCAAACTGTCCGCCGGATACTTGTCTTTGAGCATGGATATTTGGTTTTTGGCCCAGTCGATCAAGACTGCTTTTTCTTCTTCCGTGAGGTTAGCTTCACTGTGCATGCCCAGTGCGGTATATGAATTGAGGGGCATTTCTCCTTCCTCGATCACTTCAATGACTTCTTCTAGTTTGTGGTTTTGACGCGCGATGGGCGCATTGGTGAAGTCATCGAAATTCAGGTGGCGCTTGCCGTCCTTGATGTGACCGTCCAGCCACCAGGCGACCGGTTGCACATTGGCATACCAAGGGTAATTGGTGTGATTGCTATGGCAGTCATCGCAGGCTTTTTCTAGGATCGAACTCACCTCATTTGAGAGGACATAGTCCGCGCTAAGCGGAGCGGGCTGAGCATTTGAGTCGTTTTTTTCAGGTCTAAAAAATTGAATAATGATGAAAATGACCAATAGGGTAAACAGAATTTTCTTAACCATAGATTGTCAGTTTATATATTATCTTAAAACCAATATAATAAAAGCAGGGTTAATATTTTTAGAAATAAAACATAAAGCCAAAACTTATCCGCATGGCATCCCTTGCTTTCCCCCTGGATAGAGGCGTCCCGTTTACATACCCATCTGCTTTCAGGTCTTTTACACCATAATCCAATTCCAAACCAATGGTCATGCGTTCGTAAGGGTCGTACATGAGGTTAATGATCCCGTAATAATGCATGTGCTGCACATGGCCGTCCAAGTGGATTTCTGGTGTCTCTGGCTCAGGGGTGAGGAGGTATCTGCTCAAGTTCTGCGCCGAAAAGTGGGTGTACCCCGTGACGATGTTCCCATGTAAGGTGGGGGTAAAAAAATATTCGTAGCTTATCCAGCCCCCATACACGGGAGTAGCCTGGAAGCGTCCGTCATTTGTAGGAAACCCATCGTAACCTTGGCCCGCGATACTGGTCATAAATGCCGTGATGCCCTTTCCTCCGACCAGTTGGAATTGAAGATTGTTACGGCGTAGAGCATTGGTGTAAATGCCTGAAAGGCTAAATCCATATCCCATAAAGCCACTGTTGTGGTCTTGAAGGCGGTATCGTATATATCGTAAAACAGATGAAAGTCGTATATGTCCCCAGCTGCGTTTGTTTTTGAGGGCAAATGTCAGGTCAGGGGTGAATTGCTGGGCTTCCTCCACAAAAGGTTCCAATTCTCCAAAATGATTGTAGTCACTAAGAGGAGCCTCAAGGCTGATTTCATAGATGAATTGCTTGTTTTGGAAGTGGTTTTTATACTTTATGTGAGGGGTTCGCAGCCAGATCCCGGATGGAGGTCCTTCCCATTCCATGATGTTTGGCCATAATACTTCATCGCCAAAGTTATGCCAGTTTTGCCCAATCTGCCAATGGGACATCTCTACAAATGCCCTTCGTAGCCTTATGGTACCATTGCCTCCCCAAAAATCTGATTCCACCAAGGCATCTATTCGTTGACCATCCGGTAGCATGAGCGTGGTAGCCAATTTTAGCTGCGTTTGGTACATGTCTACGTGCAAGCTTTTGGAATCGTCATTACCGAAAACATTGATTTGGCCTACTTTAAATGTTTCGCTGTCTTGTAGGCCACCAAATATGTCCATATAGCCATTGAGTTTCATGTTTACTCCCAAGCTGGTGCTAAATCGTGGGACACCATGGATGCTGTCTGGAGATTGGAGGGTCAAAAAGCGGTCTTGACCCAAAGCGCTATCAAATAGGAGAAATGAAAATAGTAGGAATAATGTCCATTTTTGCATAGGATTATTTTGCTAATAAAGGTCCTGAATAGTCAGTTATCCCTGTCGATGGCTTTACCTAACGGCAGGGGGTGCACCTCCTTTAAGAGAATTTTTTTCATGACCAATGATATCTTTAGCCATGAACCTAAATGCATTGCAAAGGATAGAGGAGGAGGGTTGTTTTCTAGGGACGAATATTATGTTTTGTGGCTAAAATGCTTCCCTATTACTCTTAATATTATAGGTGAATATAAATTAATTTTAGTAAAAAAATATTTATAAATGAATGTGAGTCACCGGATTAGGTGAAAAATGTGATGGTCATATTGATGAATACCCCGATAAAAGAAAATATAATTCCCATAATAAAAAAAAGATAAGTTTTCTGATAGTATATGTCGGCTTTATCTTTTGGGTAATTAAAGTTAAGTATACGGGCCATGGAGATGATAATGAAAATGACTCCTATTAAAGTGAAACCACCGATGATAAAGGCCAAGGTGTTGTGCTTTGTGTCGGTTTTGACAAACTCGGCAGCAAAGTTCAAAATAAAACCTAATATGATGCCTCCTCCAGTGATTATGGGTTGTCTAAAAGGTTGGATTTTATCTTCCATTGGACATGTTTTGGATTAGTGAAATATATCAGAGGCTGCTCCAATTATTTACGCATGCACTCACCAAAAGACATACATAGATATTTGGGGCAAGGGACATCACATAATGGGGCAGCCTCAACCAGGTCAATTTAAATTTTCCTCATCGAAATCATCTTCGTCAGGGGCTTCCATGTCAAACATGCTGCTGAAAAGGTCCTTAAACTGCATACCGGTGTCAAGGAGTTTTTTGCTGAGTTGACTGTATTCGGCCAAGCCATGCAAGGCAAATTCCATATAGAATTCCTTTTCTTTTTCAGGTAGCTGCTTTACAAAATCCGTGGTGACTTTTTCCAATCCAGGGACTTCATGTAGGGATTTTTTGTATTCCTTGTCACTTTGTGATGCCAAGATGTCGATGTGGTGGCCTTCTCCGAACCATGAAAGGGGCAAGACGTAAGGATTGCCTTCTTTGTCTTTTTTCTTTTGCTCTGGGGTGGGGAAGTGTTGTGCAAACAAGGTCCTAATCGCTTTGCCAATAAGGTTATAGGCTACCAGTCCGGCGCCTTCCTGCTCGCCTTCATATACCAATTCCACTTTTCCCGTAATGGCTGGAATGATCCCGATTAGGTCTGCAATTCGGGTGACGGTTTCGTTTTCGTCGTTCAGATAAATCCTGCGTTCGGCGGCTGAAAGTAAGTTTTCATAGGCTGAAATGGTCAGCCTTGCCGAAACCCCACTTTTTTCATCTACATATTCGCTTGTGCGCGCTTCCACCGCCACCTGTTCTATCAGGTTTTTCATCAGTTCTGGCACATGGATCTTATCCATCGGCTTTCCACTGATCTTGGATTCTTGGGCAGTGATTTTTTTGCCGATTTCGATGTTTTTGGGATAGTGGGTGATGATTTGGGATTCAATCCGGTCTTTCAGCGGGGTGACGATACTGCCACGATTGGTATAATCTTCTGGATTGGCCGTAAAGACAAATTGGATGTCCAGTGGAAGTCTGAGTTTGAAGCCCCGGATCTGAATGTCACCTTCTTGAAGGATGTTAAACAGCGCCACTTGGATTCTCGCCTGCAAGTCAGGAAGCTCGTTGATCACAAATATGGAGCGGTGCGAACGGGGCACCAAACCATAATGGATGACACGCTCATCGTTATAGGAGAGTTTTAGCGTGGCGGCTTTGATGGGGTCCACATCCCCGATAAGGTCTGCTACGGAGACGTCGGGCGTGGCCAGTTTTTCGGTGTATCGATCATCCCTGTGCCACCATCCAATGGGCGTATCGTCCCCTTTTTCGTCCACCAACTCTATGGCAAAATTGGTTAAAGGTTGCATGGGGTCATCGTTAAGCTCAGCACCCTCCACCACGGGCACGTATTCATCCAAAAGCTCGGTCATTTGCCGGGCAATTCTCGTTTTTGCCTGTCCTCTTAGGCCGAGAAAGTTGATGTTGTGGCGGGAAAGGATGGCACGCTCGATGTCCGGGATGACCGTGTCTTCATAACCCCAAATTCCAGCAAAAACATTTTCTTTTGCTTTTATTTTTTGTATCAGATTTTGGCGGAGTTCTTCCTTAATGGATTTAGGCTGATAACCGCTGGCCTTTAATTCGCCAAGTGTTTTTATTTTTAATAAATCTTTGCTCTTCAATTGCTGGTATGTCATGCTTAAAAGCGTTTTGTTCTGTTTCTTCGATAGTCTTCAAAAATAAGGTGGCCTAGCCCTTTAAGGTTGCTGTAATAGGCATTGCCATTGTTGGCTTTGGTAAATTCCTGCACGAATTCCTTGAGATAGGGATCTGAAGCAATCATAAAGGTGGTGACCGGTATTTTTATTTTTCGACATTGAGCAGCCAGTTTTAGGGTTTCATTTAGGATTTTGCTGTCAATGCCGAAACTGTTTTTGTAATATTTGATCCCTACTTTCAGACAGGTGGGTTTCCCGTCGGTGATCATAAAGATTTGCTTATTGGGATTTTTTCTTCTTCTTAATAAATCCATGGCCAGCTGGAGTCCCGCCACCGTATTGGTGTGGTAGGGTCCTACTTGCAAGTAAGGGAGGTCCTTGATCTCGATCTGCCAAGCATCATTCCCAAAGACAATAACATCAAGGGTATCCTTTGGATATCGGGTTTTGATGAGTTCAGCAAGGGCCATGGCCACCTTTTTGGCAGGGGTGATCCGGTCCTCGCCATACAGGATCATGGAGTGGGAAATGTCGATCATCAGCACCGTGCTGGTCTGGGTACGGTATTCGTTTTCGGTGACTTCCAGGTCATCTTCGGTAAGCAGGAAATCACCACCGAAACCATGGTTGATCTGGGCATTGCGAAGGGAGTCTGTCAGGGCAATTTGTTCCAGGTTGTCTCCAAATTCAAACGGCCTTCGTTCACTGCCTTTATCTTCACCTTGCCCCGTAAGGGTGGTCCGGTGTTGGCCGCCTTTTCCCTTTTTTAATTTGCCGAAAATCTCTTCTAAAGCACTTTTACGAATTTGTTGTTCCGATTTCCCGGTGATTTTGATTTCTCCCTTTTGATTTTCTTCCGTGAGGTATCCTTTGTCTTTGAGGTCATCGATGAAATCGCCGATCCCGTATCCCGGATTGGTCATGCCATAGCGATTGTCCAAGTTCGTCAACCAGCTCAAAGCCTCGCCTACATCGCCACCAGTCATGGTGACAAGCTGCAAAAATACATCCAAGAGGTTCTCAAAAGTATTTTTGTTAGGATCCTTTTGAGGGGTGTATTGAGTGAATCTAAATCCTTTCATATTGTATGGATAACAAGATAGCGCGTTGAGTAGTTTGGAGAATGCCTGTTTTTTATTTTAATCCTAAAAAAACGGTTGTGATTTGAGGATCTATGCTGCTTCAAGCAAGCGCATTTATACCTTTTAATTTACAAATAATTGTCCGAGAATGTAAAAGAGGTTTTAAAGAATTTGATCTTTGTTTAATTTGTAATTGTATTAATTTTTACTAGAAATGAATAAGAAATACAAAATACTAGGTAAAGTCCAAGGGGTATTTTTTAGAAAGAGTACTCAAGAAAAAGCCCAGGAAATCGGGGTGAAAGGTTGGGTGAAAAATGAGCCAGATGGTTCTGTCCTGACAGTGATCCAAGGGAATGAGGAACAGGTGAAAGCCATGGAGAAATGGCTAAAACATGGGCCTCCCCAAGCCGAAGTAACAGCACTTTTGTTGCTAAGTGAAGGATATGATCTTAAGCATGACACCTTCGAGATTAAACGATAGGCAATAACAGGAAAGGAGACTAGGCGATCTTTAACTTAAGTTCGCCTTTTCTTTTGACAATTTTTAATTTAAAAAAATCATTTATAAAGCTTTTACAGCGGTTTTCTGCAAACTCAGCCCTGTTTTCAGTGTCGAAAAGGACGGTCATTCTAAGCATGGTTTTGACATAGGGTTCATGGGTGCCCAGTTCTCTAAGCCAATTGGTAAACTGTGCTTTCCAATCTTCCCTGTACTTATCAAGGTGGCTACGGCCATCAAATAAGAACTCAAGTTGGTTGGAGCCATACTTAAATCGATAAATTCCACAAAGTTGCTCGTAAATTACCCGGACACGGTCTTTTGGAAAAACCTGTGTTTCAACAATTTGCTGGTACGTGTTGTCCATCAATCCTAAGGGATTGTATAGTAAAGTATACGATTTTTTGAGTTCCTGTACCAGCACTTCCACCAACTCTTCTTCCATGACAGATTGGGCCTGCCGGAGAATATAGTTCTTGTCTAATGGAAAGAGTTTTTGAATCATGTTGAGCTATGTACAATAATCCTGCAAATTACGGTTTTATCGTCAAAATGGAAATGCAAAGAGGGAGGAATTTTCGGGTAGGGGTGAAAAGGAAGAACCAAGGGTCATTTATACCGTTTATTTTTGCTGGATAAATTGTAAAAATTCATATAAAACATAAGGACTTAATATGAAAATAGGCATATTATAGGATGGTTTTATCAATATGTTTTAAATATTAGGCTTTAGGTTAATAGTGCTCATAAATAGCTATAAGTACCATTTTAAATTATGCTTAAAATGTTAGGGAAAGGTTTGCTCATAAATACGTTGGTTGTCCTTGGGCTGCTAATCGGGGGGTATTCCTTCGTTTCGGGTCAGTCCAGTATGGACACAGCTCGCCTAGAGAGGGTACTAGAAGCTTCGAAGGGAGTGATCAATCGGGACATCCGCGATTCGATGGATTTTGATTATATCCTAGAATTGGAAAACTTTTATCATCAGATCGAAGATCCGTTGGATATAGTAAAGGCTTCTCGGTATTTAGGGATTTATTATAGGTCCATTTTTTATTTCCAAGACAGCGAAAAGTACATCTTAAATGGCATGAGGCTGGCAAAATCGATCGAAGAGTGGGGGCTTTATCTGGAGCTGGCAAAAGAACTGGCCACTGTATATAGAAGTTTGGGAGAATACGACAAGCTAAAAGCTGAAATGGACTATTGCCTGAAAATTTCCCAACGTTACCAAGTCAAGTCTAAGGAGTTAATTCCCTTGATGGAACTTGCCTTGTATAATAGTTATGATATTCAAAATTATGAACAAGGAATTGTGTTTGGAAAGCGTTTTTTGGAAAGGGCAGAATACCACCAGAAGATGGATGCTCCAGATCCAATGCTGGATTATCGGGTGGCTACCGAAACGGTGATTATTAAAATTGAACTGGCTAAATGTTACATTAAGACTGAACAAAAATTTGATTTGGTAAAGTCATATTTAGATGAAGCAAAATATTTTTTTGAACCATACGGAGATCAAGAAAAATTGTCCAGGATCTATGAAGAGTACCTTAACTATTACCTCAAGTTGGGGGACTTGGAAGCGGTAAAAGCGAGTCTGGAAAAGTATAACTTTCATTTGAGGATGAGTAAGCAGCAGTTCGTACAAAGAACCCATGAGATCCCGGTTTACCTCAAGGAGCTCTCTAATCTTGAGCAAGAGCTTGAGATGACACAGATGAAAAATAGGCGTTTGAACCTAGAGAAACAGCTTTATATTGGATTAATTGTACTGATCTTGGTGTTGATGGGGACGTATTTCTATTTGGCCTTAAGAAATAGAAGGATTCAAATGGCGCTTAATGAAAGCTTGATGGCTCAAAATAAGCTGTTGGAGAATGTAAGCAGGGACAAATCAAAATTTTTTTCGGTGGTTTCTCATGAATTGAGGACTCCTGTCTACGCAATTACTGGCCTTACTTCTGTTATGGATGTGGACAAGGTGGTCCCTCAGCAAATCAAGGCAATCAAACATTCGGGAGACTACTTGCTTCTTTTGATCAATAATATCTTACAAATGATGAATTTTGAGCAAGGTCAAAAGGACCAGTCTAAACCCAATAAATCCTATTTTGATCTGAGCGAGATTTTGGCAGATGTTATTGATTCGGCCCATTATTTCGCTCAGCAAAATGAAGTTGACCTGCTACTGAACACCACTTGGGAAGGACCAATGTGGGTAAAAGGCGAACGTCAAAAATTAATGCAGGTATTGCTAAACCTGATCATTAACGGGATCAAGTATAGTGGAGATAGCAAGGTGGTTCTCAGTGTCGAGAAAGTGGGGGCAGAGGACAATGCCGGAAAATTTAACTTTAAAGTTTCTGATAACGGAATAGGCATTCCAAAAGAGCAGCAGGAAAAGATGTTTAACTTTATGGACAGGATCGGGGATCAGGACTCCTCCCATAATCCTTTTGATCTTCATGGGGTGGGGATTGGACTTTTTGTGGTGGAGAAACTGCTGCAAGAAATGGACTCTAAGATCCATCTACGAAGTGAAGAAGGGGAAGGTGCAACGTTTTCTTTTGAACTCCTAATGGAAACGAATAAGAATGAGGTCACTGTTCGGGACGCGGAATTATCACCAAAAAAGGAGGGGCTTCATATTTTGGTGGTGGACGACAGTGATATCAACTTGATGGTGGCAGAGCGTTTGGTTACCAAGTTGGGATATAAATGCTTCAAGGCTACCGATAGCGATGACGTGGTCTCCATCATATTAAAAGAAAAAATTCATTTAGTCCTCATGGACTTGAACATGCCCTCCATCAGTGGATATGCATTATCCAGAAAAATCAAAGAGGTAGTTGATGTACCGATCATAGCCCATACAGCTGTGATGGAGGAGGAATTGGATCGGAAGCTTATGGAAGATTCAGGAATACAAGGGTACATCATAAAGCCTTATTCCTTGCCGGCATTAAAAAAGATCCTTTATGAAAATATCACTGAGGAAACCCAGTAATCCAATATTGCCATTTGGTTACTTGATCCCGATACTTCTTCAACATCACTTGCAATACAGGGATGAGTGTCACTTAGGAACGGCTGGTTTATACGTTGCCGTGTGGAGTAGGTGTTTTTAAATGGTCTGCGGGAAGGAAAAGACAGGTATCCATTTCTTTGAAGGATTAAAAAATCATGTCAAGGGATTTTACGAAAAAGGACCAGCCCTTCTCCCTTCGAGAAGGGCTGGTGTCTTGCATTTACCTGGCCGAACTACCACTGATGGTCTGACCGAAGAAAATACTATTGTAGAACAGTTTGTTTGTTCCAAACCAGAAGGCCCTGAAATTTGGATCGTCGACAAAGCCAATGATTTTCCCTCTCCCTTTGGCACTTATCCTTATCATGGCGGTATTTTTCATTTGCTCCAGGTTGAATGGATAAACGTATCCACTTGCCAAAGGCTCATCCGTATAGATCAGCGGATTGGCATATGGGTTTTCGGAAGGTAAAAGGAATTGATTGCTGTCTCTGAAGGTATACAGTTCTTCATTTTTATATCCATACCCAATCGGGTGTGTGAGATCTAGTTTGACATTAAAGATGGCACCACCTGTCACCTTCGAGCCATAGTCGTTGGAGAGATTGGCATAACTTTTTTGGACAGTACTGTCTTTCTCGGTTTCACTTTTAAAGGAAAACTCACCCAGTTTATGGTCGTTCAGCCAGTTGAGGGCGCGACCTCTGGCAATGATGGTCCCGCCGTCACTTACCCATCGCTGCAGGGATTCGGTAGCGGAGTTGCTCAGGGGATGGTAGCTGCCATTTGGCATAATGATCACATTGTAGCGGTTTAGGTCAGCTCGGGAAACCATGTCCAGTGGCAGCAGGGTGATTGGGATTTCCAATCGTTGGTCCATCAGGTGCCATATTTCACCTGCTTCGTAGCTGGATACACCGCTATCCACCAATAGGGCTATTTCAGGTTTTTCCAGTACATCGATGCTGGGGGATCCCATATTGATTCCTCCAGTGTAGCCTGTATTGATAGCATGAACCGTAATTCCTGTCTCACGGGCGACTGCTTGGAGGTCTTCGAAAAAGGCCTGGTCGGAAGCTCCCGATTGTCCTTTATCCACCAAAATGGTGCCTCTACTAAACTGCAAATCTCCGCTTACTTCGAATGGCTCATGGGTCACGCGCAAATTATAACCAAGGTCCATTAAACGGTAAGCGGCCTTAGGGGCATAATATTCTCCCCACTCAAAGGCATAGCCATAAGCTCCTGCAGCTCCAGCAACGTTTCCTTGGGGCATCGTCAATCCCTTTTTGACCTCTTCCACATTGGCCAGGTTCATGATTCGGCTGTTGACCGCCATGAATTCCATATCAAAAGCCATCGGCAGGGTCCAAGCGGATACATCGTAAAATAAGCTGTCCTGAAATGTAGTTCGGGTTTCAAACATCCCTTTGACCAAACGGTATTGCGGTTGGTTCAGCGGGACGATATAAGCTTTGTTTGCTTTAAAATCCACCCCATTTACGGTGATGTCTTCTTTAAGGCTGTACAGTTTGATCTGGTGCTGTAAGATCATGTCGGCCAAGTGAAATGTTCGACCATTATCGTTGTCCACACCGAAGATATAAGCCTTGTTTGTGTCGGCATCAGCATCGGACTTGGCATCGATATAAAAATCCCGCATATAGCTGTTCAGCTCATTTCGCATGGCAATGGCTGCTTCAAAGGAAGAAAGTGACGCGGTAAACTGGTTGCGGATGGTGAAGGCAAAGCTCAGTGGGCCGTTTACACTTTCCTGCAAGTGACCACGGGAAGATGCCTGCTCAAAAAGGATCCCGATTTGTCCTTGGACATCTGGATAGGTAGAGCCTTTTCCGTAATAGAAGTCGTCATAGCTTTCTTGGGTAAAATATAAGGAACCAATTTCATCCAAGTATTTGGCATGATACTGGGCAATTTTTTCAGTCAATTCAAAATTTTTCGTAGGTGTTAGCGGGTGATTTCTGCTTGGGATGCCCGGTTGGAAGAAGAACGTGCTGTTGGTGCCCATTTCATGGAAATCCAAGACCATATTTGGCTTCCACTCCTGGATTTTAGTAATCCTGCTGCGGGATTCGGGATGCTGTACTGGCAGCCAGTCCCTGTTCAGGTCAAACCAATAGTGGTTGGTACGGCCGCGGGGCCAAGCTTCGTTAAGCTCTCGGTTGTTGGGGTCACCGTTCATATGGATGCTGCGATTGCTGTTTACCCAGCTTGCAAAGCGATTGATGCCGTCTGGATTG
Organism: Echinicola vietnamensis DSM 17526; assembly: GCF_000325705.1. NCBI lineage: Bacteria > Pseudomonadati > Bacteroidota > Cytophagia > Cytophagales > Cyclobacteriaceae > Echinicola > Echinicola vietnamensis. The sequence goes on from NC_019904.1 coordinate 1,853,980, forward strand.
ATGCCCGGCTCCATGATGATGACAATATTTTTAAGGTCTTCTTCTACTTCATTGGCTGCCGCAAAATGGTATGCTGCCAACAAGGAAGCATTCACTCCACTGGCTTCGTTGCCATGGACAGAATATCCCATATATACCACGGCAGGCATGTTTTCGATGTCTACCTCTCGGGATTCAGCAGGATTCCGAAGTTGGGAGCGTTGAAATTTCAAGGCGTTTAGCTTGTTGAGGTTGTCCGGATGGCTGATGGTTAACATCATCAGTGGCCGTTGCTCGTAGGTACGCCCCGTGATTTCCAGTTTTATACGATCTGAAGCTTCGGCAAGGGCCTTCATGTACATATGCACTTGGTCGTAGCTCACGTGCCATTCCCCAATATTATATCCCAGCACAGATGCTGGTGTGGGGATGTCCGGATTATACGAATAGCCAGGTTTTAGATAATAGTCAAGCGATACATTCTCTTGGGCTAGCCCGTGAAATGCTGCCAGAAAGAGAATAAGTGATAATATTCTTTTCAACATCTTATTTCGTTTAAAGGATTTTATTTTATCATTATCCAAAGCTGCACAATATTTCTTAAAAAAATTAAGTAAATTAATTCTGAAGGTAAAATAAACTGATCGAATAGTATTTTTTATCCATCGAAAACGGAAAGGAACATGGGAAAGCTTGGCATCATCGGTACCATTATCTACATTTTGACGATCGTAGATGTGGTCAGAAGTAAATTTCACACTGATACAGATAAAGTGATCTGGGTACTGATCGTGATACTGCTTCCCTTAGTGGGAAGTATTTTATGGTTTTTGATCGGTAGGGGGAAGGCGGTGCTTTAATTTCCGAAGAGGTCTTTTAAGGCATGGTCAAGGGATGAATAGCGGAAACTATAGCCCCCACTGATGATTTTATCGCAGGAAATTTTATTGCCTCCCAGGATCATTTCTGCCATTTCTCCCAGTACAAGTTTAAGCAAAAAGCCTGGAACAGGAATGTTCACAAAAGGCTTTCCTTTGGCAGCGGCAGCTTTTCTAGTGAGTTCGCGATTGGTCACGGGCTGCGGGGCGACGGCGTTGTAGTATCCCGATATGTTATCAGCCTCTAGGGCATACACGTACATTTCGACCAAGTCCGTAAGGTGGATCCAGCTCATGTATTGTTCCCCGCTTCCAAGTGGTGCGGCAATGGGGGGTTGAAGCATTTGGGGCAGGGCGCCTCCTTTTTGGGAGAGGACTACTCCAGTACGGAAGGCCACGGTCCTGATGCCTAGTCCCTCAAATTGGAAGGCTGATTTTTCCCATGCTTCCACTACCAAGGAGAGGAAATCATCGCCCATTTTGCTTTCTTCATTGAGCCATGTTTCCCCATTGTCCAAGCCGTAATAATTGGCTCCGCTGGCCGAGATAAAAGTGCTGGGTTTGTTTTCCAAGAGCCTTACTTGATCAAAAAGCAGCTTCGTAGACTGGGTACGACTTTCCAGAATCAGTTTTTTGCGCGAGGCGGTCCACCTTTTTTCCGCTACCCCTGCACCAGCCAGGTGAATGATGGCGTCAGCCCATTCCAATGCTTGAGTATCCAAGTGGCCTTTTTGGATGTCCCATGCAAAACTCTTTTGGGTTTGCTTTTCTGGGTTCCGGCTAAGCCAAGCGACGGCATAACCCTTCGCTTCCAGTGCCTTGGTAAGTGCTTGCCCTATCAGGCCAGATCCCCCGGTAATCAGAATGTTGTTCATCATGGCTTTTTATTCATTAACTCAATCTTTCGGAATAAGTTAAGAAAAAGCCTATATTTGTCCTAGTATCATGCAAAAACCAAGCTGAAGGAGCATCTGGTGAGTTTTTTGATGTTATCCCATAAGTGGCTGGTGATGGTACAAGGTGATGGGGTGCCACCTATAACCGCTCTGATTTTTCAGCGCTGATGACTCCTGCTTCGACTAGTTTACCATTGAAAAAAACAGCGATACCTATGTTGGAGAAGGCGCGTGATTTGATTCATGTTAAAAGATTCTTTACCAAAGAATTTGTTCCCAGTATACAGTATACCATAAAGTGGCTGGTGCTGGCCATTTTTATTGGCCTGCTGGTCGGAACAGCCTCCGCTTTCTTTTTGTTTGGGCTGGAGTGGGCGACGTTGTTCCGGGAAGAGCATGTATACATGATCGCGTTGTTACCCGTAGGTGGCTTTGCTATAGGGTGGGTTTATCATAAATATGGGCAATCCGTAGTAAAGGGCAATAATCAGCTTTTGGAGGAATTTTACAATCCCTTGACCCCAATACCGCTCAGGATGGCTCCATTAGTCGTTTTTGGGACCATCGCTACGCATCTTTTTGGAGGTTCTGCAGGCCGGGAGGGCACTGCCGTGCAAATGGGCGGCGCCATTGCCGACCGATTTACCAAATGGTTTAAGCTTGATGCCATTGACAGAAAGGCCATCATTACCCTTGGGGTGGCAGCTGGTTTTGCATCTGTTTTTGGGACTCCTTTGGCCGGCGCGATCTTCGCCTTGGAGTGGCTGATTGTCGGGAGGGTCCGGTATGAAGCGATTTTGCCGGCGTTCCTTGGGGCTTATGTGGCGGATTATGCTTGTGCTGATTTTTGGCATGCGCACCACACGCCGTACGAGATTCCTTTTATCCCCTCCTTGACGTTGTTAAATATACTTTGGATTATCCCGGCAGGAATTTGTTTTGGCTTGGCGGCCAGGCTGTTTTCAAAAGCCACGCAGTTTTTTGGAGCGGCATTTAAAACCTCCGTGCGGTATCCGCCCCTTCGACCGGTAATAGGAGGTGCCATGGTGGCGGTCTTGGTGTTTATGATCGGTACCACAAAATACATTGGTTTGGGGGTACCCACCATTGAGGAGGCGTTTAATGCTCCCTTGCCTTGGTACGATTTTCTTGCCAAAACCGGCTTTACCTCTTTGACCTTGGGCGCAGGATTTAAAGGTGGTGAGGTGACCCCGCTTTTTTATATTGGTGCCACACTCGGAAATATGCTTTCGGGAGTGATTCCGCTTCCTATGGCGTTACTGGCCGGCATGGGGTTCGTGGCGGTTTTCTCTGGCGCTACCAATACCCCGCTTTCGTGTACCCTGATGGGCATTGAGCTTTTTGGTGCTGAATCTGGCGTGTATGTCGGCTTGGCGTGTGTATTGGCCTACCTGTTCAGTGGGCATTCAGGGATTTATGGCTCACAAGTAATTGGCTCTCCAAAACACATCTCGTTGGATCAAAACAAGGGGAAAAGCTTGGGGAAATTGGATTGATTTAAAAGCTAAACACATTCCTTGCCACCGTTGGGCTCTATTTGGTTAGAGATGAATGCAGATAAACACAGATGCAATTCTTACACCATCTGTGTTCGTCCATTTTGTCTGTGGCTAACTTAAATGTTTTTCATGGGCCTTGTCTTGGCAACGATGATGGCATCCTGCTTAGTAATCATGCTATCAGTGTATCCACTCTCATCTGCGAGAACCCTTTCCGTGATGCCCCTCTGCGTCACCACCATCTCTGCATCATCCAGCCAATAGTTAAAATGCCCTCTATTTGGGAAATCTCTCTGAAAATAGGTTTGACCCAAAAGAGAAACCGTTTGTCCAGTGGCAAAACAACGGCTAAGTAAACTTGCCACAACTACCCGAAGGCACCAACTGCATGCTTTGCCTGCACTGAAGGAATGTATGATGTTTCATTGCCTTGGCCCCTTGGTGGAGTATTATTGTTCTGCTAGCACTATCGCTTGAACCCTTAAAGCGATCCCCTGTCGATAAAGCTAAAGATGTTTGGTACGACCTCTTGTTTGTGCTTTTTGATCATGTATGCTGCGGATTCTCCCATCAGTTCAAAGTCCGTGCTGATCACCGTAATATCAAAGAGTTCTTTTAGCGGGGTGTCATTGTAAGAGACCACTCCGATGTCTTTTCCGATCTGATACTTCATGTCCCGCGTTTGCTTCACCAAGCTTACCAAATCATTTTCATCGATGACGATGTAGGCATCCTTCTTTTGAAGCTCCATGTCAGGGTAGATCTTATCGAGGACTTCTGCGTCAAAATGATAGGTGTTGCAGAAGTTTAAAAAGCCCTGTTTGATTTCTTTGGGATAGGGATAGATGGGGTTATTTGGAAAGGCTAAGATCAGTTTGTCGTATTTTTTCAACTGGTCCTTAGCTTCTTCCAAGGCCCGGTAAATGTCCATTTTGAAATCTTGGTAGATGCAGGCGATATTATCCCCCATTTCTGGCAAATAGTTGTCCATGATCACCAGCCTCCCCTTAGGGATTTTCTTTAAGCAAGAAATGACTTCTTTGTCATAATTGGTGTGACCCGATTTTTGATCCTTAAAATGAGGCATGATGACAAAGTTATCATAAGCCCCCATGTTCTCCTCTAGGATATTGATCAGAAGCTGGGGATCGCAATGATAAACCCTAAGGTCTACCTGATTGTCAGAGCCCATGCTGTTTACAAAAGTATTATAAATCTCCAGCTTATAATTGCTCAGTTTATTGAGAATGAAAAGTATTCTGCTATTGGAACTGTTTACGGCTTTGTTGACATAGAAACCCTTAGATACCACCGAGGTGATGATTTTCTTTTCCCTTAGCAGATTATAAGCCCTCACAACGGTGTCCCTGCTCAAGTAATACTCTTCTGAAATATCATTGATGGAAGGTAATTTTTCGCCAACTTTTAGATAACCGTTTTCAATGTTCTTAATGATGGAGTCGACGATTTGCTGGTACTTTGGAATCCTGGACTTGCTGTCGATCTGTAAAAGAAGTCCTTCTGCTACTAATGTCATAACGCTTTCGAGTTGGTTAATACTAAGGGTTTAATTGCTGTAAACGTATGGCTTTTCCACTGGAAAAAACCAAAGGTACAATCGGGTCAATTAATCTTATGCTTAGGGTTAACAACTCTTTCCGCGAAACTATCGGAAAAATTGATTGGTGTGCGCCAACCAATTAAAGGCAGCAATGGAGAGTGAATCATCTTTGCCTTTGAGTGCAATATAACTATTGCCGTGTAAAGTGCCCAATTTTTGAAAAACTTTTTACAAAAAAAATAGGCGGTTTATTTTATAAAAACCACCTTCATGATCAAATAGGAGGGGTGAACTTCATACGTTGGAGTTGACTTGGTGAAATTTTCTAAGGTCAAATTGCGATGATCCGCTTTAATCTTTCGTAGGAAAAAGATCGGTGATCCAGCGATCACTTAGTTCCAGCCAAGCGGCTGCGTTACCATGCTGTTCATAGTTGCCACGGCCATAGCCATGCCCGCCTTTTTGGAAAAGATGCAGTTCTACTGGAATTTCGTATCTGTGAAGTGCTTTGGCATAGCGAATGGAGTTTTCGGCCGGTACCCCACCATCATCCCAAGAGTGCACCAAAAAGGCCGGAGGTGTATCACCGTTTACCTGTTTTTCATTGGAGAAATAGTTTTCCCATTCGGTGTTCAGTTTTTCCCCAAGAAGATTTTGTCGAGAACCTTGATGGGTTATGGTGGTGTCCATGCTGATCACCGGATATACCAAGATGCTGAAATTTGGCTTTGAGCTAGGGACTTTGCCATTGGTTGGGTGGTGGTGAACCGATACTGATGAAGCAAGGTGTCCTCCTGCCGAAAATCCCAATACACCAATTTTGTCCTCCGCATAACCCCATTTGGAGGCATGTTTTCGTAAAAAGCGCATGCCTTCTTCTGCGTCCATTAACGGGACTTCCCAGGATTCGGTAAGCAATTCCTCTTCTGGTAACCGGTATTTCAATACGGCGGCCGTATAGCCCCTTTCACTGTACCATCGCGCTATTTGGTGTCCCTCATGCTGGATGGCGATGATCTTATAGCCTCCCCCCGGACAGATGAGAATGGCTTTTCCGTTGGAGTTTTTGTTCTGGGGGCGATAGACCGTCAGCTGTGGGACGGCGACTTCTGTGATGCGCCCTCCTTCACCGATCCCGTCTTTGGCGAGTAACGTTCTGGTGTTGGGGGCTTCTTTTGAATAAAGGGAATAGGTTTTTTGCTGGGCAAGTGTCCACAATGGTGCAACGAAAATAAAAGCTGCTACCAAGGTTTTTTTTGAGGAAAACATGGCAATGGGGTTAGGTCTTTTGGTCTGTAAGTTAAAAAAAAGAGGCCTATGACGAGGCCTCTTCAGATTTTTTATTCATCCACATTGGGGCAGTGATAAACCAAAGTACCGTGCCTATAAACATCAGTGTCTTACATTGGTCGGAGGAAATGATCCCTTGGAATACCAAAAAGGCAGGAATTAGGTTTAAGCCCAGCGCGATGAATGATATTATTTTAACGATCGTTTTCATGGTTGATTTGGGTTATGATGCGGGAACTTCACTTTTAGCGTTTGGCTTAGCGGTGTGGGGTATCGAGGTGTTTTTTTGGACGATTTTACTGCTGGCGATGTACACCAAGACAGCCACAAACCAGCCGGGTAGCCCCAGGAAGAAAATTTCTACTCCTGCAAACAAGTTTAGTCCTAAGCAGAATATCAAGGTGATGAGCCAGGTGATGCCCACGGCAGGATTAAAATTACGATGGGTCAAAGCTGCAAAATTAGACTGCATCCCCATTTTTGGGAACAAGAAAATGTCGATAAAGATAACCGCCCCTAGTGGCATCAATACCAATCCGTAAAGGGCGACAAAGTCTAGTAATTGCATCATCAAAGCTGGAAAACATGCCGCAATGGTTGTAATCAATCCCACAAAGAGGGTGACCTTCCAAGTTTTCCAGTTGGGATTAATGGACTGAATGGCCAGTCCTGCGCGGTATAGGGTTGGGTTTGCAGTGGTCCAGCCTGCGATGATCACGCAAATCGCGCCAGCAATACCGACTGCCTCGTAGGCAATAGGCCCAGGAGCAAAAACCAAACTGCCATCAGATTCCAGTAGGAAAAGGGAGTATAAAATCCCTGAGGCAATCCATGCCACGTAGTGCCCTAAAAACACCCCTGTGGAAGTGGCAAACCCGGCTGTCCATTTTTTGGCATATCGTAAGATGGACATGTCTGCCATTCCGATGTGCATGGCCATGTTACAGAACCATGCGAAGAACATGATGTGCCAGAAGGTGAATTTGGTTTTCCCTTCCAAGGGGACTCCCGACCAGATGGTTTCTTTGGCCACAGGCCAAAAATCTCCAATGGAGTTGATCCCTAATCGGGGCAATACCGCTACGGCTGCTGCCACAAAGATCATGATCATCCATGGGGCGGCAATATTCGCAAATTTCACGACTTGGTTAAACCCAAACATGGCGATCACCGTGGTGATGGCGCCCACTACGAATACCGTAAGGACAAACCCCAAGCTCGTGGGCAAGGTGTCATCCAGCGCAGGCATGGCCAAGTCAAACGGGATGCCCACGGCGGTGGCCGCCACGGTAATCATGGCTCCTGCCAAAAAGCAAAAGGCTACGGCATTGACCAAGTTATAGATCATGGTGAAGCGACTTCCCGCGATTTTCTCCAACTGGAAGTACAAGGTGTGCCGGGTTTTGGTAGCGGCTTTTCCCGTGAAAAAAGCCCAGCTGAGCACGGCAAGAATATTGCCGACGAGCAAGCCACTGACCAAGTCAACGGCACTCGCACCATGCGCCACAAATAGTGGCCCCAGGACAAATTCCGTTCCCGCGGTGTGTTCACCAGCATAGGTTCCTACAAAGGATTTCCAGCTTTTGAGCTTGTTTTGAGGGATAGCTTCCCTTTCATATTCATTGACAGATTCGAGTTTCTGTACAAGATTCTTTTTATCGGACATGTTGTTAAATCGTATTTTGGGTAGCTGTGAAATTAAAAAAACACGGTGTGAAAGCTATCCTGTACTGTTATGACGAACGAAAGTACGGGAGGTTTAGATAGACCCTCGATCGATGAAATTAAAGACGTTTTTGACCACCTCCTTTTTTCGTTTTTTGATCATATAGGCGGCAGTTTCTCCCATGACTTTGAAGTCCGTGGACATGACTGTGATGCCCAAAAGCTCCTTGAGAGGAGTGTCGTTATAAGAAATGACCCCTACGTCCTCACCAAGTAAATATTCCTCGTCCCTGATTTGCCTCATGAGGTTGACCAAGTCATTTTCTTCGATCAGGATATAGGCATCATTGGGGCTAAGTTCCATTTCTGGATAGATGGTGTTGATGATTTCAAATTCTAGTCCATATTCCACACAAAATTTCTTAAAGCCCTGTTTGATTTCTTTTGGATAAGGATAGATGACATTGTCGGGATAGACTAAAATTAAGGTATCGTATTTTTGCAAACGGGCTTGGCCTTCCTTGAGTGCTTTATAGATGTCCATTTTAAAATCCTGATAAATAGAAGCTACTTCATCCCCAAGGTCGGGCATGTAGTTGTCCATAATGATCAACTTATCAGGAGATATTTTTCGAAGCGCATCAATGACATCTTGATTGTAATTGTTATGATGTAAGTCGTCGTCCTTAAAATGGGGCATAACTACATAATAATCATAGGCCCCCGTATTTTCGTTTAAGAGATTGAGTAAATTCTTTGGGTCGCAATGATAGATGTGGAGGTCTACCTGCGCGTCTGCCCCCAGGCTGTTGACAAATGAATTGTAAATGCGAAGCTTGTAATTGGAGAGCTTGTTGAGTAAAAAAAGTACCTTTACCTGAGATTGGGATACATTTCTGGCGACATAATAACCCTTGCCTTTTACCGAAACGATGATCTTCTTTTTCTTTAAAAGGTTGTAGGCTTTCTCTACGGTATCTCTGGAAAGGTAATACTCTTCACTGATTTCATTGATGGAAGGGATTTTTTCACCCACTGATAGGCTGCCTTTCTCAATGTCCTCAATGATGGAATTGACGATTTGCTGGTATTTCGGAATCCTGGACTCCGAATCAATACGGATGGATGTTGGAGCTTCGATCATTTTGGGGGTTAGTCGTTTGCGCAATCGATTGTAATATAAATAGAACTTGCTATACCAAGCAAGTACCGGAAGTTATTTTATATGGATGGTAGCCTGTTTTTAGCGGTGTTTTAATATTTATGCTATTTAAATGTGATCTTTTCGTAGTTTAAACGCTTTTTTTAAGGAAATTTAATTTGGTGTCGTTTATGTAGAAATTTAGTGATTTTCTTGTAAAGAAGAAAGGCTGTCCAAATTGTCGAAATCGTTTGCTGTAAATATAAATCACTGAATTAGCCAAACCATAATACTATTTTGTACAATCGATTGCGCATGTTTGCAAATAGAAGCATATCCATTAAGTGATGGCTGCAAGCTTAAAAGGGTTGGTGGGGAGTAGGGACTTTCTCATAACAGGTCGTTGAAATCTGTAGTGAAGTTAAAACGACTTGAGGCAATGAGAAAGTCCCTTGTTTTGGCCTGTGGCTGATTTCTTTAAATGTTCATGTTTATGGGCAGCACAAGTTTTCTCATGAACAACGTGTGTTAAAATACTTCCAATTCCACGGATCCTTCTATCCCCGATGGCATCACATCCCATGTGGAGGCATCGAAGGGCTTATAATTGATGTTGACAAAGTTGATTTCGTGGTAGTTTCGCCATTCCATTCCATGTTGGTCCATATAGCGGACCCGGTTGGCCATGAGGTTGGCGACTTGGATTTTGATGTCATTTTTGCCGTCTTTCAGAAACTCTCCTATACGGAGTTGGTAGGGAATGCTCCAGGCATAGCCGGCCTCTTGACCATTGATCCAAACTTTGGCACTTTCGTGGACGTTGGCCAGTTTGAGCAAGTAATGCTTGTCCGCTTCTTTTTGTAGGTCAAAGGTCGTGTGGTAAGTGGCTTGGCCTGAAAATGCATCCGCAATATCGTCTCCTTGCCCCGTCCAAGGTTGGATGGTCTCGGTAGTTTGATTTTTTGGAAGCTCAGGTCCTCCCGCATCAAAATGAAGCTCCCAGGGGCCTTCTACAGGGATGGTCTTGGTTGCTTCCGTGCGATAAGTCCATGGGCTGACCGACTGGGCTTCTGCTGCTGCGGCCTGCACCAATAAGCTCTCACCGGATTCCAAATGTACGTTGACGAAGGTTTTGCCTTCTTGACGACGGCTTTTGGCAAGACCGCTTTTTCCTGTGAGTGGATTCATCAGGACTACTGAGGAAGCATCCACGTTCAGGCTGATTTCTTTGTCAATGGCCGCTGCAGTGTGATTTACGAGGAAATAGTACTTGTCATCTCCCACTGTCCTTCGGATAAACTGTAATCCGGTGTCTGCCAAGGTCTCTCTTTCGATGGATTCATTCTCCAGTGCCTGTTGGAAGTTTCCATTCAGGATTACCTTTCCCTTTCCTACTGTGGCCACTCCATGATCATCAAACGTTAATTGTGCCCAGGTGTCCGCCAGGTCCTTTTCTCTTTTTTCTACCTCAAAGTGTCCCGGTACATGCTTTGGCGCCGCTTCAAAGATCACTGTCGCTCCTTCTTTGGCCAATGCAATGGCACTCTCTAGTGTTTGAAGGGGGAAATATTCCATTTGTGGGATCAGAAGCGCTTTGGCCGGTGAGGCCTCTCCATGCGTGAGGATTTTTCCTTCCGCCACCCGAGCTTCTCGGATGAGCTTGTCAGAAGTAAAGTCCACCGAATACCCTTGCCCCATTAGTTTGGTAGTTTGGGCATAAAAGGCCGTAGGGTGAAGCCAGTCATCAATGTGGTGTACCGAGATCATCTGGAACATATTGCCTTCCTCGGCCCAGACATCATAAACGGGCCAATAGACCATCAGCTCATTGTCCGGCTTTCCGGCCTGAAGGACAGACTGGCACCGGGCGATATAGTCGTTGAAGCTTCTGAAATGTGGCCAAAGGCTGTTTTGCTGGGTAAGGTTCAGGGAGGCATAAAACAACCATCCCGGAAAATCAATATCCTGCGGAGAATAGGTGACGCCATGGTAAAATACATGGTTGATGCCTGCAAGGAAGGCTTGGTCCACTTCGGGCTTCATCTGAGAAAAGGAAGACTTGAAGTGCTCGCCGAGCCAAGTAAAAGTTTCGCAGGAAATCAAGGGTTTTCCGGCCAAGTGCCCCGCGGAAGAAGCGAATTTTAGCATGATCGGATCGGGATCCACGTTTCGGATATCGGCACTGTCTCTCCTGAGCCCCGGTATTGGGAAATAGCTGGAGCCGAATGTCTCGCATTCGGGAATATCTACCGTAGCATACAAATCGATCAGGTTTCCTGGAGAGCCGTGAGCTTGGTTTTTGGTCTTTTTACCTTTGCTGTGTGCCCAATCAGTCCAATTCTCCGTAAAGTGTTCCAGAAGGAGCTCATGCAGGGTTTGGCGGTAATCGGATTTGATGCGGGCAGTTTCTTCCGAGTGTTCCTTGCCGAGCAGCTGTGGCAGGTAAGCTTTCAGGTCATAGCCTCTTCGCTGCTGAAATGCTTCCAAGAAGTTTTTGGTGAAATTAGCCCCGTATACTTCAAAACTGTCGTTGTAAAAAGCCCGAATGCCGGGAAGGTCCTCTCCAAAGGCTTCTCCAAAGACATCCAAATAGCGGTTTACGGCTTCGGCCGAAAAGTGATCCAAGGTGTATCCCTGTCCACCCGGAGCGGCCCTTTTGACCTTTTGGCCTGTTTTGCCATTGTAGATGGCCATGATCTTCCAGTTGCCGGAAGATTCCCACGTCAGTTGGCCATCGGCGGTAACTTGGGAAGTGAGCTCTTCCACTTGTCCATCATTTCCATAGGCCATCACTGCGAGAAGTTCTGGGCTGCGTTCGGGATGTTTTTCGTCTTTCCACGTGAGGTTTTGCGAGAATTCCCCCTGCCCGTTGAAGTCAAATTCCTTGGTGACCAGTTTAGAAGCGGCATGGTCAACGTCGACAAATGGCCCCCCGAATGGCCAGCCGGTTCCTTGGGTCAGGTCCACTTGCATGTCCAAGCTGTCGGCTACATTAACAGTATATTTTAGCATTTCCAGCCATTCGTCCGACAAGAAGTCGAGGTAACGGTCTTCGTATCCCTTGGCTCCGTAAATTGGGGCGATTTCCACACCACCAAGCCCCGCATCAGCATATTCATGCAGCAGGTAGCTGAGGTTTTTCTTATCCACGGCGTTGCCCATCCACCACCAGCGGGTCCACGGCTTGGATTGCTGGGTGATTTCCGGCCAGGTATCGGGCGTTATGGAAGGTGTGTCGGCTGCGTTTTCTGAAGGAGTCTGACAAGAAAAAACCATCAAACAGGCAGCTGGAAGTAGTGCTTTTAAGGTGAGTTTCATTGCTAATTTTTACTTTTTGAAATGCGGACGATGCCATTTACGATTGGAGCAAGGTCCTGCTGTGGCCGTTGTATTATTGGGATGGCCAGCCTTTATAAGGTAAACACTTCCTTTAAGGGAAGACTTACTGGTGAATTATCCGGGTTGGTCTCCATAATGTCTGCCATGTAAGCCCACCATTTTTGGACAATGGTGGTATTACCCAAGTCCTGGGAATTGCTGTCACCGGTGACGGTCTGAACGGCAAATAGAGTGGAGGTTTCCCGATCCAGATAGATACTGTAATCCTGCACACCGCTGTCTTTGAGAAGCTTCACCAGTTCAGGCCATATTTCACGGTGCCGTTGCTCATATTCTGCCTCATAGCCCGGCAGTAACTTCATTTTAAAGGCAATTTGTTTTGTCATTTTAAGGGAATTATTGTCCTAGCTCCTAAGAAACATAATAATACGGAAATAACTGTTATGATCTGACAGGTATGAGCGCCGGAGGACTGTTTCGTAGGCTCCCTTGGTGCCATGGTGCGTCAAGCAATATCCAACATGGTGTGTGGCGACTATGAGTGGTGTTTACCGACTCAATAGGAGGTTAAGGACACATTAAAGCCATTTTGCGAAATGGGGAGCGGGATACTACAGCACAAAGAAAAAGAACTTTTACTGTACTTTAGGAGGACAAGATTAGAGGCTTGTAGAGGAAGTGAATTTAGGTAGTTTTTACCAACGTAAAGTTGAATTTACTTTCTGGAATGCAAACAGGTGGCTTTTTGATGTAAAAGCTGATGTAATCAAATGATCGGATAAAACGATGTTTTCCGGTTTAGCAAACCCTAAAAAATAACCCATGAAAAGACAATTAACCCTTAAAAATCCATGGCAGAAGTGTACATTTTTGTTAATGTCCATGGCCTATGGCACGGTAGCTGGTGCAGCGGAAATCCCCTTTCCTGCAAGTTACCTGGAGAAAGAAGTTCCTGAAGTTACCATCAACAAATTAGAAAAGCAGATCAGTGGTACCGTGGTTTCCAGTGAAGATAACCTTCCCTTGCCGGGGGTCAGTATCTTGCTGAAAGGCACCGGAAAAGGGACCGTTACGGACATTGATGGAAATTTCACCTTGGAAGTACCCGACGAAGGGGCGGTATTGACCTTCAGCTCTATTGGTTTTGTGACGCAGGAGATCGCTGTAGGGAGCCAGACTACCCTGAACGTAACCTTACAGGTGGACATGCAGCAGTTGGGAGAAGTAGTGGTCGTCGGGTACGGTACCCAGAAAAAGGCCAATATCACCGGAGCCATTGCCCAAATGGAACCGGAGAATTTAACAGAGCGGCCCATCCAGCGGGTAGATCAAGCGTTGGTCGGGCAGATGGCAGGTGTCCGCGTCAAGCAGACGACCGGCGTCCCCGGGAGAGGATTTGATATTCAAATCCGTGGTGTGGGCTCTATCACGGCCAATAGCCAGCCACTGTATGTGATCGATGGTTTCCCGCTTGAGGCTGCAGGCGGCAATCCCATGGACAATATCAGTCCCAATGACATTGAATCCATCCAAGTCCTGAAAGATGCAGCAGCAGCGGCCATTTATGGTTCCCGTGCCGCCAATGGCGTGGTGATGATCAATACCAAAAGTGGTAAATCTGGCAAAGCACAAATCAGCTTGAACTCTTACATCGGTTTTAACGAAACGGTGAAGAAGCTGGACGTGCTGAGCCCTACCGAGTGGATCGATCGTGCCACCGAAATGATCAATACGCAATGGGAGCAGTCCGGTGAAGGACGCAGTGCATCCCAAAGCTTGGCCGAGCGTGAAGCGATTATTGGTGGTTTTGATCGAAACTACATGTACGATGAGCGCTGGACGATGGAAGGTTATCCGGGCTTGATGCTGGTGGATTGGCAAGATCACCTTTTCCGAAAAGGGCTGGTCCAAAATTACCAACTCAATGCCTCGGGAGGAAATGAAAACGTGAAGTACTTTATTTCCGGGGATTACCTCGACCAAGAGGGCATTGCCGTGGGATTGGACTATAAGCGTTATTCTGCCCGTGCCAATGTGGAAGTGCAGGCAAGCAATAAGCTGAAATTTGGCCTGAACCTGAATCCGTCTTACTCCACCTTAAATGATCCAGGCGTGGAAGGTAAGGATGCGATTACCCATACTACCGTAGGGATGGCGCCAGTGGTAGAAGCGGATGCGGGACTCAATACCGGTGTAGGGGAGATCCCGCTTTATACGTGGGCCAGTTCGCGGTTAAGCCCAATTGCCTATGCGAAATCACGGCTGAATGAAACGACCATTTTCCGGAACTTGGCCACTGCCTATGGGCAATATGACTTTATCGACGGCCTTGCTTTTAAGACCACGCTAAACGTGGACAATGTGGATCAGCAAAATAAAAACTATACCCCTGCTGCGGTGACCAGAAACAATCAAACCACCGGTGGCTTTAACGGGTATCGGAAATTGACTTTTGTGAATGAGAATACCTTGACCTATGTCAAGTCCTTTAACGAGGAACACAACCTGAATGCGGTCATCGGTATGTCGTACAATTTCAATAAGCGAAATACCTATACGATGGGCGGTAATTTTGACGTAGAAGGCATTACCACCCTCAATGCCGCCGTGATCAATGCTGGCAGCACCAATACCACCGAAACACAGAGCACATTGCTGTCTTATTTTGGTCGGGTACAGTACGACTATAAAGGCAAATACTTGGTGTCGGCTTCGGCCAGAAGAGACGGTTCATCGCGCTTTGGGGACGAGACCAAATGGGGCTTTTTCCCTTCAGTATCCTTGGGCTGGAGGCTTTCTGACGAAGCATTCATGCAGGATGTTCCCTTTATCAGTGACCTAAAGGTAAGGGGTAGCTGGGGACTTTCCGGAAACAATGGCATCGGAGATTATTCCCATATTGCGACGTTGGATTTTGCCAATTACTCCTATGGAGGGGCTTTGAGCAATGGCTTGATCCCCGGCAATTTCCCCAATCCTGAGTTGGGCTGGGAAGAATCCGAAATGATGAACGTAGGCCTTGATTTGGGAATACTGGAAAACAGGTTTTACGTATCCTTTGATTACTATACCCGAAAAAACACCAACCTGCTCCTGAACATACCGGTGCCGTCTGCTACAGGCTTTACGACTGCCCTGACCAATATCGGTGAAGTAATGAATAAAGGTTGGGAGTTGGAGTTGACCTCTAGGAATATCACGGGGCAATTTGAATGGACGACAAATGTCAATCTCAGCCATAACAACAACGAGGTAAGGCAGCTTGGTCCGAACAATACGCCGATCTTGGGCGGAAGTTTTGACATTAACCACCGGATCACCATGGTTGGCCAGCCGATGAATACCTTGTTTTTGGTGCAGAATATCGGGATCCTGACCCAAGAGGAAATTGACAATGGAGCGGCCCTTTATGGCAATCAAGAGGAAGGTGATCCACAGTACTTGGATGCTAATAATGATGGTGTGATCGACCCTGATGACAGAATTTTGTCGGGCAATCCTAACCCGGATTATATTTGGGGCATTACCAATAATTTCCGTTACAAAGGCTTTGACTTGAACATCTTGGTGCAGGGCCAATGGGGAGGTTTGATTTATTCTACTTTTGGCCGTGCCATGGACCGTCCAGGCATGGGCTATGTTGAAAATACCTTGGGAAGACACCGCAACAGGTGGCGTTCTCCAGAAAATCCAGGTGATGGGGAGACAGGAAAAGCCGTGTCCAGTTTTGGGCGAATCAAAAACACCGACTG